>CALNXN010000006.1:0-293813 GCA_942490645.1 uncultured Alphaproteobacteria bacterium
CGCCGTATTGCTATCCGGGTGTCAGCACCAACATTGCTTTTGTAGAAACCTGCTCAAGCATCCGACTTTCCTCGGCAACACCTACCACACCAACCACGGACAGACGCCCGAGCTTTTCCAGTTCTCCGGCGGCGCGACCGCGGCACAAGGCGTTGACCTATCGCGACATCATCGTTAACGGCCATCCCGAGACCAAGGACCACCAGCTCACCAGTCGGTGCTGACCCAACCGCCTGGCGAAAGGCCGAGCCGATGATGGGCACGCGCACCTGCTGGAGCAAAAGGCCCGCAAGCCGTGGCCGATTGGATGGGCCAGCAGCGCCAGTTGCTGATCACCGACACCATCATGCGCGACGGCACCAATCCCTGCTGGCCACGCGGATGCGCACCACGACATGATTCAGGTGACCTACGGCGCCGCCAACCTGCCGCAGCTGTTCAGCGTCGAATGCTGGGGCGCGACGTTCACGCCTATCGGTTCCTCCAAGAATGCCCGTGGCAGCGGCTGCGTATGCCCAACGCGATGACACAGATGCTTTGCGTGGTTCAACGCCTCTGGCTATACCACCATCCTGAGCAATGTGTGCAGGAATGCGCGTCGCCGCAACCGGCTGATGTTCCGCGTCTTTGACAGCCTCAACCTGGCCGAAGTCTACGTCGCGATGGATGCGGTGATCGAAAACGACAAGACGGCGAAGGCGCCGGCCGTTACACGGGCGACATCAACGACCCCACCGCGCCAAGTATGGACCTCAAGTACTGGCGCGTCCAGATGGGCAGCGATCTGCGCGACGCGGGCGCCTTGCAAGGTCTTCCCGCGACATGGCGGGTCTGCTGAAACCCGCGCCGGCAACTGGTCCGCGCTCAAATCCGAGGTGACCGCCCATTCACCACACCCAGCGACATGAAGCCGGTGTTCGCCGCCGATGACCTCGCGGCATCCGAGGTGGCGGCCGATGCCGTACCGATTGCGCTACGGACGTACCGTCAGGCAACACCGTGCCGACGTCAAGTCCGTCGTCGAGGCGCTCAAACGCAACTGACCAGCACGGGTTGATACCGTGCGCAACCCGATTGGGAAGAGGTGCAGCCTGCCGCCGCCTGAAACCGGCATGCAGGCACCCAGTTCGAGGTCATCTGCAGGCCTGGTGGATGAAGCCACCAACCTCAAGGCGGCCTGCTGGAAGACAAATGGCCCGAGGTGGCGCGCACCTATGCGAGGACGTCAGCGATGTTCTGCGACATCGTCAAGGTCACCCTGTCCCTCCAAGGTCGTGGGCGATATGGCGATGATACCGCCAAGGTCACCCGCGCCGACGTCGAAGACGCCAAGACCGTGTCCTTCCTATGTCACCGATACGATGCGCGGCAACCTGGGACAGCCTGGCGGGTTCCCCGACAAGATCGTGCAAAAGGTGCTCAAGGACGAAAACCCAACACCGAACGCCCCGCAAGCATTTCGTTCCCCCGCTTCTTCGAAGCGGCACGCCGCGAGGCCTGATGTGATGCAGGGCAAGCCGGTCGATGACGAGGATCTGTCGGCCATCTGATGTATCCCAAGGTGTTTCTGATTAAGCATGGGCGCCTACCGCACCTACAGGCCCCGCAGCACCCCGCTGACCAAGACGTTTTTCATGGTATGGAACCGGGCGAGGAAATCTCCGCCGAGATCGACCCCGGCAAGACGCTGAGTTTTTGTGGCGGGGTAGCAGGCGCGGCGGCAGCGTGCAGGTGCGGCGGGGGGCAGAAAACTCCAAAAAAGGCCTGCAAGCGGGCGAGACCGGCGAAGACGGCGAAGTCCGTAAGAACTCAACGGCCAGCCAAACGTGGTGCGTGTGCCAACCGTCCGGTCAAGTCCACCACCGCCCAGCGCCCCAAGGCCGAAGCGGGCAACGCAAACCACATCGGCGCGCCGATGCCGGGAGTCGTGGCCTCGGTCGCGGCCACAGCTGGCCATCGAAGATCAAGGCGGGCGACCTGCTTTTGACCATCGAGGCGATGAAGATGGAAACCGGCATCCACGTCGACCGCGACGCCGTGGTCACGTCCACCAACCCGGCGGCCAGATCGGAGTTAATCTGTTGGTGGAGTTGGAATAGCCTTCATGTTTTTGCGATCTCGGCGAAGTCCGGTCTGAGCCCAGATTGAATGATGCTGCGTTGTGCATCAATGTCGGCTTTATTTGTTTCACCGCCGACAATTAGCTGCAACAGCACAGGACAAGGAATGAAGATAGCATGGTATCGGCTTCGTCTTTGGCTTTGTGGCCCATGCGGGTTTGACCTGCGACGACTATCTCGGTCAATAGAGCTTGCGGAGGCAAGCTGTATGATTTTCGCGCTTTCTGATCCAAACGTCGGGCTCGCGCCTGCCGACATTGACTGTAACCTCATTGTTGACGATGACTTCTTGCTGACGTTTGAAGTAAACGAGCCAGAAGGAGTATTCGTTGACTGCCTTCCCGGTGCAGCGTTTTTTAGGCGTGAAATTGCTCTCAGGAATGCAGTCTGTATGAGCGATAGTCCGGTAGAAATTGTCGCTGGTCGAGATTTTCGTTGAGAAGCGACAGCCCTGGCGTGCTATGAAAGGCAGCAAAGTCCCGCATTGCAGACACTCATCTGCGGAGACGACGTCGACCTGTGTAACAAAGCGCCATTTCGATTTTATGGGTCTTATCTCGGTCAGAGGAGACACACAAAAATTCCGGTTTTACCAATTTCCTCTTGCAGCCTCCGCGCCCAATATGTATCTCCCACCTCACCTACAAAGGGCGTAGCTCAGGGGTAGAGCATAACCTTCGTTGTTAGGGTCGTATGGAATGTCTTCGCTCACCCAATTGGACCACTGGTCCCAAAGGGCTGCAACTTCGGTTGCGGCCCTTGGTCGTTCTCAAGGGTCGTTTACGCTCTTTACTCTATCGGGAACTGCGTTCGCAGCGGCGGGCGATCTTGCGAAAATCCTCAGCCGATGGTTTTGCGCCAGATTGCGCCGCTCGCCCATCACCTTCATCGCTGCCACCTTGGCGCGCCTTGGTGCCGCTGACATATTGGGTCAGGATACTGACGACCCGAAGATCAGCGCGTCTTTCAACTCAGTCTCGATCAACCCGAATCCCGCATCGTCACGGCTATCGACCTGATCGTATGGGTGCACTGAAGGCCGCTGCCTCTGTGCCTGTAGGTCTGGGCCTGAAACCCCCTGCCCAAGACCAGCACAAGGACTGCAAGGACGTGCTTGGCTTCAAAACACCTTGAATGTCATTGTGGTCAACGACCGCTCTGTGCCTTTGATGTTCAGCAGATGGTCATTGATGTATTTGCCCACATCCGCCTCTTTTGAGATATAGAGCTTCATCAGCAGATCAAAATCACCAGACGTGGAATAGAGCTCCGAGTGGATCTTCCGCAGCGCGATTTCTTCAGCGACTTCATAGGTCTTACCGGGCTTGCAGCGTATCTGAATAAAGACGCAGGTGGTCATGTGACTGTCCTTCCAACTTGCCTTCAAACTGACATATCCGGCACACCCCCCGCAATCCCTGATCGGTGCACTTGGCCCCGGATGCGTCGCGCGCGCTATAGGGCGGCACCATTCGCCAAGGGACCGTGACACCATGCGCAGCCACACCCTCACCCGCTCCACCGCCGAGACGGACATCACCGTGACCGTCGATCTTGATGGCACAGGGGCCTATGACAACCAGACCGGCGTCGGCTTTTTCGACCACATGCTGGACCAGTTGGCACGGCATTCCCTGATCGACATGAGCGATCCAGGCCAGCGGCGACCTGCACGTCGATGATCACCACACGGTGGAAGACACCGGCATCGCGCTGGGTCAGGCCTTGTCCCAGGCGCTGGGCGACAAACGTGGCATTCGCCGCTATGGGGCCTGCCTGCTGCCGATGGATGACGCACTTGTGCGCGCGCGCTGGACCTGTCGGCGCCCTGTTCTGGTCTGGAACGTGGACCTGCCGACGCCCAAGATTGGCACGTTTGACACCGAACTGGTGCGCGAGTTCTTTCAGGCGCTGTCGACCCATGGCGGCATCACCCTGCATGTCGACCAACTGCACGGGATCAACAGCCACCACATTGCCGAAGCCGTATTCAAGTCCGTGGCGCGTGCGCTGCGGGACGCGGTCGAGGTCGACCCACGCAAGGCCGACGCGATCCCCTCGACCAAGGGCGCGCTGTGACGCCCCGGCCGGACCCCCCGTGCATGCTGACGGCTATTATCGATTACGAAAGCGGCAACCTGCATTCCGCAAAAAGGCTCGAACGCATGGCGCGCGAGGCGGCGGGCGATATCTGGTCGTCACCGGCGACGCGGATGGTCGCGCGAGGCGACCGGATCGTGTTGCCGGGCGACGGTGCATTCCCGGCCTGCATGGCCGAACTCAAAGGCCACTCGGGGCTGTATCGACGCCATGGTCGAGGCGGTCGAGGTAAGGCGCGCCTTTTCCTGGGCATCTGCGTCGGCATGCAGCTGGATGGCGACATGGGGACGTGAATACGAGGACACGCCGCAGGATTGGATTGGGTCAACGGTGAAGGTGATCAGGATCACACCCACCGACCCCACGCTCAAAGTGCCGCATAAGGCTGAATGACCTGGTTCTGGATGCAGACCATCCGGTGTTCGAGGGCAGCTCAACACGGGTGATCACGCCTATTTTGTGCATAGCTATCACATGGTTGTTGCCGACCCTGACGCATACCTATGCCCATGCGGACTATGGCGGGGATGTCACAGCCGTGATTGGCACCGGTACCATGATAGGGCTGCAGTTCCACCCAGAGAAAAGTCAGTCCGCAGGCCTGCGCATGATCGGCAACTTCCTGCCTGGACGCCATAAGCTGAGCCATTCAGGCCTGTGCACGGGTCTATCGTTGAAGCCGTGCGACGGTCTCCGAATTGAGCTATCTCAGACGCAAGTACTGGATCCAAATTTGCAGGCATTTGAGAGCCTGGCTCAGATGTTTTTGTCCTTTGGTCTCGTAAGTGCTGTGCGCGGTCCATGCCAAACGGCCGTCCCCGCAGAACCGCTGCAGCGAAACAGCACCGGGAATCCCGCGTGCGCACCGGCTAGCACCGACGCGGTCATCGTGGATCACATCATGTCAGTGGATCTGCTCTTTGTTTCCGACATCAACTTCGATTGCGTACCGTCCGGACCACGTGCACAGCCTTCTCTTCTCAAGAAAGGCCCTCACCTGCCGAGAACGCGCCTGACTTCGTCCGGCGCAGGTATGTTGACTGCATCAGGGGTTGTCGGCAACCGACGCCCTGGCCTACCAGATCCGCAACGCCTTCGAAATTCCACGAACCAAAGCCTCGCCCGTTCGGCACCACTGGCACCGCTGCGCGTGCGCTTGACAAAATTGAATCCGTGCCCATTTCACCGCCGGTCAGAAGTCGCGTATTCCCAGTTCAACGCAGAGCCAACGCCATCACAGGGATTTACGTCCACATATCAAGACGCACTACGAACCAAATCGTATCTACAACCGTAAATTCAGCTGCTTAAGTTTTGTAGTCACGCTCAAGCAAGCACCAGCTTGCGCGCAATACGCGCAGCACTGTCACCGTTCAAATGGATCGCCCCTGCGCGCAAACCAGCGCCTCTTTGGGTCCAGCACCGTGAAGGTTCCCTAACGTGTTGCCAATCCGTCCGCGGACCCGATTTGGCTGCAGCGTGAAACCCGACACAAATAAGTATATACAATGGGTTACACTCATAACGAAAGCTCACTACAGTTTCAAATTGAGCAACGCGACTTCAGCCATAGTGGTGATCTGCGCTCAACTGATTCATCCAAGCCCCTTGGAGCCAATCGGCACCGGCCTCGTCGCAGATGTAGTCGACAGCAGCTCTTCCAGAAAGCGGCACAATGCCAGAACAGCGTCGTCAGTCGGCAAAATAATGGGTCAGTAGCGGGCATGTGGGCAAAAATATCACGCGAGGCGGCCCCACGCGCTGGTTCGCAACGTGATCCACCAACAAGACAACCCAGCCGTCCGGCGTCTTTACCGCGAAACCGTAAAGCGGCATCTATCCAACGCAGCGGGATCCTGTAGCTGTCGATTTTGGGTCAGCACCCCGGCAGCGAAAGCGCAGTCGCTGTTGGCCCCTCAAATAGCTGCGAGTGAAGCACGCCGTTGAGCCCAAGCGAGTCATTGTCCCGCGACCTCTCGAACAAATCCGGTTGATCAACTCACGCTGGCCCTTAACGCCGGTCAAGTTGCCGACGGCTTTTCCAGGCGAGAGCCGCTTTGCGCAGCCAGTCCACGACACCTCCTGTGCCGCGAAGTCCGTGGACGTACCAAGACGTCTGACAGCGACACTGCGTCGTCCCTCGTCCGTCATCCGGTGCGATTTGACCAACCCGATTGCGCATACCAGCCGGCCTTTGTCGCGTGCCGTCACTTGGGCAATCGTATCGCCTGGATAGGCCCTGCGCGCCCGACGAGACGTCATTCCAGCCGTAGATGTCCCAAAGGACCCTCGAAGCCGGTCGCACATGAACGCTGCGATCAGCGCGTTCGATGCCGTGTCGTGCGATACTTCCAGCATCATCCTCACGTGTTGTCCACACAGAGGCGTCGCGCCCCAGTCGGCCGTGCCCATATAACTCAGCCGTTCAGATGCCCCCAACTAGCGATGAATCTCGCGGATCGACTCTTCCGTTGGCAGGACATGGTGCAACGCCCTGTTGCTGCCGTTCTCGTCGTGCGGCCCGTGCATGCCTGTTGGCGCACAAGGTGTCCGACCACCTGGCCAAAGCGTTCTTGCCGTGCACCGAAAAACGCGCCACCCACCCATCGCCACCGGTCCCTTGGATCCTTGCACCGTGAGGCCTGTCCCGTATCTGCAAATGCTCGGGCACGGGCACGATTCAACAGGGGCACAAAGCGTCCCTCAAAGGCCGAAGACCCAAGGACTCCAATCCGCAAAGCGATGCGCGCTTGTCCGACATTGTGTTCGACGGACGCGACGCGAAGATCGAAGTACGCCTCTTCACCTTGCACGCATCAAGCGCCAGCCTTCACGCAATTCCGCGCCTTGTATGTCCATAGTACACGTTTCACCGACTTGCGACTCAGGCATACCTTCGGGTTCGTGGTTCCATAGTGCAAGACCCGTGCTGCATCACCCAAAGCTTGTGCCGCACCCACACCGATCCACATCAAGATCACCCAAACCCCGAAAACACGACGCGCAGTCTGCATTGCAGTTCACCCCACTGATCAAAAGCCACATCAGTTATGTGGATTGTCCAAACGCTCGCGCAAGTGGACACAGCAGCGCGGGACGCGCCAGCCTTCGGTCATCGGCGCAATGTCGCCAATGCGCAAAAGCTCAAGCCGTTCAGGGCACCCGGCTCCATGTCTGCTTGGAGCACAAAAGCCCCCCCGCCACGCAGCCCGACAAGCGCAGGCTGTCACCGCTCATAGCGATCTTGCCGATGTAGATCTTGTCGTTGCTTGGCCGCCAGACCTTGCCATTGTATTTGCCGCTGCCCGCCGGTGCCATGTCGATCACCAGTGTTTTGCCCAGATTGGGGGACTGGTATTCGCCCGTGTCGTTGAACGTGCGCGCGATGGTGCCGCAAAACGCAGCCCCACAAGGTGCAATCTGCACATGGGCAAAGGCGCCGTCATCGACCTGCGTTTTCCACAGACCCTCAAGCGGGTCCGCGGCCACCGTCGTTGCGGCCGCCATCAGGGCCAGCGTCGCCAAAATTCTCTTCATCAGTGATCCTCCCATTTTCGCGCAGCCTGCCCGACACACACGCAGCCTGACAAGGCTGACCAAGCGTCGCGTTGCAAATGCTGGCCCATTCCTGCATGAAACGAACACATCGCTCCGACGCGATACGGGCATCGATTTAACGCAGGAAACCACCTATGATCCTCTACCCCGCGATCGACCTCAAAGACGGGCAAGCCGTCCGCCTGATTCACGGCGACATGGAGCGCTCGACCGTCTTCAACGAAGACCCCGCAGCGCAGGCCCGCGCCTTTGTTGAGGCAGGCTGCGAGTGGCTACATCTGGTCGATCTCAACGGCGCGTTCGCAGGCGAGCCTGTCAACGCCGCCCCGGTAGAGGCGATCTTGCGTGCCTGTTCCGTGCCCACCCAACTGGGCGGCGGCATCCGCGACATGGCCACAATCGAACGCTGGCTCGACAAGGGGCTGACCCGCGTGATCCTCGGCACAGTGGCCGTCGAGAACCCCGATCTGGTGCGCGAGGCAGCATACACCTTTCCCGGCCATGTCGCCGTCGGCATCGATGCGCGCAACGGATATGTCGCCACCAAAGGCTGGGCCGAAGAGACCGACGTCCAAGTCACTGATCTTGCAAAGTCTTTTGAGGATGCAGGCGTAGCCGCCATCATCTACACCGACATCCTGCGCGATGGGGCGATGGGGGGCCCGAATATCGAAGCCACCGCAGCACTGGCCCGCGCCGTTGACATTCCGGTCATCGCCAGCGGCGGCGTGTCCTCGCTGGCTGATCTGATTGCCCTGCGCGATTGTGGCGCAGATTTAAACGGCGCAATTTCCGGCCGCGCGCTTTATGATGGCGCAATCAACCTTACAGAGGCGCTCTGTGCCCTCAGGAGCTAGCACATGTTTTCGTCGCCCGTGTCTTCGGTTCCCCTACCACCGCAAAGCGCACTGCATGAACGGTTCGGGCCGGGCGACTTTCTCGATTGCTACAGCGTTGCTTCTGATCTTGCCCCCCGCGATGCGGCCATGATCATCACCGCATTCCCCGGCTGGGCACGTGGACTTGTGGCCATACGCACCATTCTGACCAAACCCTTCGGACTGATCAACGAAGCCCCGCAACAAGCTGATTCCGTTGGTATATTCCCGGTTGAGACGGAAACCGAACATGAGTTGATCGCAGGCTTCAACGATCGCCACCTGGATTTCCGCGTCTCTGTCATGTCGCTGGATGGGAGGGTTTCGCTGGCCACATGGGTTCATCCGCACAATATCGGCGGTCGCGCCTATCTGGCAACGATCATGCCCTTCCACATCGCCATCTGCCGCAACGCCCTGATGCGCGTCGCGGCCTCCGACCCAAGCCGCCAGGCCGCCTAAACAGACGCGCGCCCCCTGCTGAAACCCCGCATCATCCCAAGTCTCGACGTGCTCGACGGTCGCGCCACAAGGATAACCCGAGTGCTAAAATCGATATTCTGATCGTTTCATCGACTTTGACCTGGGGTGTGCTGGTTGTGAGCCAAACTGTTTTCGCAATTCTCTTCGCATGCGCACCACACTGCTCACTCTGAAAACTCAGAAACGCTGGCCTCTCAAAAGGATTTGTCCTGCTTTCTGGCTGGGCCACATGCTTTCTTACCTGATGTGGCGCACTGGAGCGCGCTCAAGAGGCCTCAAAGCCCCTGTGCGGTGCGGGAAACTTCCCGGCCTGTTAGGCCAAATCACGCATTCAATTGCAGTTTAAGGCGGGACATCTGCGTCGGGTGTCAGCCTGGTTGCGCTTGTCTGCTTTTGAGGAGGCGAACACATAACCCGAAGGGCCCACCGCAGCCGTGGAACCTTCCGATAAAGCATACGCCACTCACGCAGGCGGCGTTCCAATATCTCAACACCAAGGACACAACACCCACCAATGATAGCGCCAATTCCCGCCATCTCCTTCAGCTTTTCAATCAAACTCCCCCCGGAGGGTCGATCCGCCACCTTGCTCCCATGCCCACAACCACCTAAACCAAAAACATGTTGAAAACCCGCATCATCCCCTGTCTCGACGTGGCCGACGGCCGCGTCGTCAAAGGCGTGAACTTCGTCGATCTCAAGGACGCAGGCGATCCAGTCGATGCCGCCATCGCCTATGACGCCGCCGGCGCGGATGAGCTTTGCTTCCTCGACATCACCGCCACCCATGAAAACCGCGCCACCATGTTCGACGTCGTCACGCGCACAGCCGAACACTGCTACATTCCGCTTACGGTTGGCGGTGGGGTGCGCACCCCCGCAGATGTCCGCGCCCTGCTCTTGGCAGGTGCCGACAAGGTCTCCTTCAACTCCGCCGCCGTCGCCGACCCCGATGTGGTCGCCCAATCGGCCGATCAATTCGGATCGCAATGCATCGTCGTCGCCATTGACGCCAAAACAGTCAGCCCCGGCAAATGGGAAATCTTTACCCACGGCGGTCGCAAACCCACCGGCATCGACGCGGTGGAATTCGCCAAAACCGTTGCTGCCAAAGGGGCCGGTGAAATCCTGCTCACCTCCATGGACCGTGATGGCACACGCGCGGGCTTCAACCTGCCACTGACCCGCGCCATATCAGATGCCGTGCGCATCCCCGTCATTGCATCGGGCGGCGTTGGCACACTCGACCACCTCGTCGAAGGCGTCACTAAGGGGGGCGCCTCGGCCGTACTGGCCGCGTCCATCTTCCACTTCGGCGACTTCACCATCGCCCAAGCCAAGGCCCATATGGCCGCCGCTGGCATCCCCATGAGGCTGACATGACCCTCCAAGACCTCTACGCCACCATCCTGGCTCGAAAATCAGCCGATCCGGGCAGCAGCTGGACCGCACAACTGCTCGCCAATGGCCCGGAAAAATGCGCCGAAAAATTCGGTGAAGAGGCTGTGGAAGCCATCATCGAAGCCGTCAAGGGCGACACATCGGCCCTCACCTGCGAAGCTGCCGATGTGCTCTATCACCTCTTGGTGATGCTTGCGGCCCGCAATGTGCCCCTTGCAGATGTCATGGTCGAGCTGGAACGCCGCCAATCCAAATCAGGCCTTCAGGAAAAAGCAGACCGTCCCTGACCTTCCTTTCGCCCGAAATACCTTCGGGGGAGGCTGCCCTTCAGGGCAGACGGGGGCGGACAGCCCCCTGAAGCATCGCGCGGCGCGGCACGCGCCTCCGCCCGGGCTCAAAGCTTGCTTGAAATGACACCGGTGGCGAACCCACCCATGCGCAACTCGCCAAAAAGCCGCTGATACTCGATCTTCGGGCATCTGTTCTGGATCACGGTCACGCCACGCGCTTCGGCGCGGGCTGTGGCCTCTGCGTGCTCCACCCCGATCTGCATCCAGATTGTTTGCAGGTCCGGGAACACCTCCAAGGCTTCGTCCACGATGGGCGGCACAGCCTCGGAGCGGCGAAAAATATCGACCATGTCCACACCGCCCTCAATGTCGCTCAAACTCGCAACGACACGGGCCCCGAACAAAACCTCGCCCGCATGGCCGGGATTGACCGGCACCACCTCATACCCCTTCAGGCTGAGATAGCGCGCCACATAGTAGCTGGGCCGCACAGGGTTCATCGAAACACCGACGACCGCCACGCGTTTGGTGCGGTTCAACACGGTTCTGAGCAGATCATCGGAATACTTCATTCCGGCACCCTACTCTCGCGTGCCTGCGAAAAAAAGAGCGCCCGATGCCAAAAGGCAAAGGGCGCTACGAGGTACGGAACGAGGGACATTCATGAGGACGGCAAGTGTTCCAGTCTCGCCGCTCTGCACATCTGATTTAGGAACAATCGAGCGCATGAGAAGACTGTCTCGCAAACCTGTGAATGAAATATTAACCTAAGCCGCCCAAATGCGACAATATGCCCGCCTCAGTCAAAAATATCTTCCAGAGCATCAAAGGCCTCTTCCACGAGATGTTTGAACAACCCTTTACGCCGCTTTTTCGGCTTCGATTTGCTCGGCTTGTAAACTTTGGACGGTTTGGATGGCTTGCCCGCGCCGCTGCGTACAGCAGATCGCTGAACCAACTCCCGTTTTCCGGGATTGTGCTCGGGCAGGCGCTTGAGATCATGCAAAGGCGCGCCACAGGCCGAACAAGCCAGCTCATGCCGCCCGCGCCCCAGAACGAGCGCTGCCTTGGTGCCGCAATAGCAGCAGGTCGCGATTTTAGTCGGGTATCCGATGGTCTTTACCCTTTTGCAGGTGCCTTGGAGGCATATAGGGCGATTGCAGCAGCATTTGAGACGTTGAGCGAGCCAAACGCGCCCCCTGCGTCAATGCGCACCAGCGCGTCCACCGTTTCGCGCGTTTTCGCGCGCAGCCCCGGCCCCTCGGCCCCCAGCACCAGCGCCACGGCGCGGTCGCGCTTGCCGTCAACGGCCTCTTCGATGGTTTGCTCGGCCTCGCCATCCAGCCCCAACACCAGATATCCCATGCCCTGCAATGCACGGATCGCATCGGCCAGATTGGTCAGCCGCAGATAGGGCTGACGCTCCAGCGCGCCGCTTGCGGTTTTGGCCAGCGCACCGGTTTCAGGCGCGGAATGGTGCTTGGTTCCGATCACGGCAGAGGCGCCCAGGACTTCCGCTGACCGCAGGATCGCGCCCACATTGTGTGGGTCCGTCACCCGGTCCAGTAGAATGACCCGTGGGGCCGCCGGGCCGATGCACACATCCTCGAGCCGGCCCCAATTCAGCGGTTTGACCTCAAGGGCAGCACCCTGATGAACCGATCCCGGATCAAGCGGAGCATCGAACTTGCGCGGGTCCACAACACGCGGCGTCACGCCAGAGGCCTCGATTGCCTCTGCCAGCTTGGCTTGCGCATTCAGAGTAACCACCAGATCAAGCTTTTCACGTGTCGGGTTCATCAGCGCATCGCGCACCGCATGCAGCCCAAACAGCCACAGCGTCTCGCGCGCATCAGACTTTTTGCCCTGCTCTTTCTTGACCACCCATTTGGGTTTTTTCATCGCCTTGTCCCGCCTGTCGCAGCGCCCCTCAAAAACCACGCGATTTCGCCTTGACGCCTGTAAGAGCCGCTAGTAATCACGCCTGCACGTCCAGCGCAATGCGCAAGGGCGCAGTGGGCGACAGGCCGCAAGGTGTGGCAGGGGACTGTAACTCCCTCGCGGAGACGCACGCCTGGTTCGATTCCAGGGTCGCCCACCACGCACTTTCCGCAGGAAAGTGGCTGGCAACTCTTCAGCAGTACAGAGCGGCAGTCGTTTCAACGAAACAACGAGAGCGTTCGGATACGACGACCACGCAGGTCGACTTCAAAGGCACACACGGCCCCGAGGGAATACCGGGACCGCGCATGCAATTTCGTTGGCATGTCATGGCTTGGGTGCGCGACCCTCACCATGCCCCGACAGACCGCCCGCGACTTCTTCTGTGGCCTCGGCGGCCAGTTCTTCGGGCAGCACGAGGTTGAGCACAATGGCAATGGCGGCGGCGGGCAACAGGCCGCTGGTCATCAAAACGCGGATCGTGTCGGGCAGGTATTGCACCGCCATCGGCTCCAGCTGCAACCCAAGGCCCACCGACAGCGAAATCGCGAAAATCACCATGTTGCGCCGGTTCCAATTCACATCCGACAGCATCGACACACCCGCCGCGACCACCATGCCGAACATCACGATCACGCCGCCACCCAGCACTTCGATCGGGATGGTTCGGATCACAGCGCCGACCTTGGGGATCAGCCCGCACAGGATCAAAAACAGCGCCCCGATGGTGACCACGTGGCGGCTCATCACGCCTGTCATGGCGATCAATCCGACGTTCTGGCTGAACGAGGTATTGGGAAACCCGCCAAAGATCCCGGCCACGGCAGAGCCTATACCATCGGCAAAAGTAGCACCCTGAATTTCGGTGTCCGTGGCCTCACGCCCGGCGCCGCCCTTGGTGATGCCGGACACGTCACCCACGGTTTCCACCGCCGAAACGAAAGCCATCAGGCAAAAGCCGACAATGGCGGCAAAGCTGAATTCGAACCCGTATTTGAAAGGCTCAGGAAACGCGACCACCGCCGCCCTGCCCCAGCTTGTGGAGATGCCCTCCAGCGTGACCATGCCCATCGCAAGGGCGTAGACATAGCCCACCAATATACCGATCACCACGGCCGAGACCGACAGCATACCGCGCGCGAAAAACTTCAGCGCCAGCGTGACAAACACAACCACCAGAGCGGCCGACCAATTCAGCAGGCTGCCATATTCAGGTGTGCCGATCGCAGGCACGCCACCGGCTGCGTATTGAATGCCGACTTTGACCAGCGCCAGACCGATCATTGTCACGACCAGCCCCGTAACCAAGGGCGGTAAGGCAAAACGAATGCGCCCGATCACCGTGCCCAAAAGCGCGTGGAACAGCCCGCCCACCAAAACGCCACCGAACAAGGCTGGCATCGCCTCGACACCCTTGCCAGCCACCAGCGGGATCATGATGGGAATGAAGGCAAAGCTGGTGCCCTGCACGATGGGCAGACGCGCGCCCACCGGGCCAAAGCCGATCGTCTGAAAGAGCGTGGCAATGCCCGCAAAGAGCATCGACATCTGGATCAGGTACGTCATGTCAGGAAACCCCTGCGCGCCTGCGTCAGAGCCAAAGCCAAAGCCCGCCGCCCCGGCGATGATGATCGCGGGCGTGACGTTGGACACGAACATCGCCAGCACATGCTGGATGCCCAACGGCACGGCCTTGTAAAGCGCGGGAGTGTAATTCGGATCTCGGAGTTGTTCTGGTGTTCCTATGGATGTGTCAGCCATGATGCGTCCCTTGTTCTTTCGCGATGTTTTTTGGTCTTTTTCTATTTGGCGCGTGCTGGTGCCGCACCAATTGCTATCAGGCTAAACACGTCAGAGCCTGTCAGGACAGAAAAATGATCACACGACGCCCGCGCGCAGGGCGGCACCACATGGCAGGCTGCATGGCGCGCGCTTTGATGCATTATTAGGCAAGCCCTGATCACGCGGGGCTTTCGCACGCGTGCTGAAAGTGGTTGAGTGATCCGCGACACCCCCCACCAGCACGGAGACTGGTATGCCCGGCTATCTGACCACCCATGTTCTGGACACCGCCTTGGGCAAACCTGCGGCGGGCCTCAAGATCGGGCTTTACCGCCTGCAGGGGGACCAGCGGCTCGAGATCGCGCAGGCGCTGACCAACGCGGACGGGCGCACCGACGGCCCGATCCTGCCCCCGGAGGCCTTTGCCATGGGGACGTATGAGCTGCTTTTTTATGCCGGAGATTACCTCAGCAGCACCGGCGCATCTGCAGATTTCCTGGACGTGATTCCACTGCGCTTTGGAATGCACGAGGCGGATCACTACCACGTGCCGCTCTTGCTCAGCCCGTTCAGCTACAGCACCTACCGCGGCAGTTGAACACAACGGCCCACCTGCCCGCCCAAATCTGTGGCAATGCCACGCGTCTGCAAAGCCCGTCGTGCAATCAGCGATTTTCATCTGCGCGCCATTGGGTATAGCGTTGATGCACAGGATCTGGAGAACTGCTCATGTATGATTTTGCCGTCATTTCCGAATGGTTGGGCTTTGCGGTGCGCTGGCTGCATGTGATCACGGCGATGGCGTGGATCGGATCGTCGTTCTACTTCATCGCGCTGGATCTGGGGCTACGCAAGGGGCCGCACTTGCCCACCGGGGCCACGGGCGAGGAATGGCAGGTACATGGCGGCGGGTTCTATCACATCCAGAAATATAACGTGGCGCCTGAAAACATGCCCGACCACCTGACGTGGTTCAAATGGGAGAGCTATTCGACGTGGCTGTCGGGGGCGGCACTATTGATGCTGGTCTATTGGTCAGGTGCCGAGCTTTACCTGATTGATTATGACAAGATCGAGTTGAGCCCATGGGCCGCCATTGCCATTTCTGCAGGCTCGCTCACCATTGGCTGGATCCTCTATGACCTGTTGTGCAAAAGCCCTCTTGGCGCGCAACCGACGGTGCTAATGCTGCTGCTGTTCGTGATCTTGGTGGTGATGGCGTGGGGCTATGATCAGGTGTTCACGGGCCGGGCCGCGCTGCTGCATCTTGGGGCGTTCACCGCCACGATCATGACGGCCAACGTGTTTTTGATCATCATGCCCAACCAGCGGATCGTGGTGAAGGATCTGCAGGAGGGGCGCACGCCCGACGCCAAATACGGGCGCATTGCCAAGCTGCGCTCCACGCATAACAATTACCTGACGCTGCCGGTGATTTTCCTGATGCTGAGCAACCATTACCCGCTGGCTTTTGCAACGGAATGGAGCTGGGTGATTGCCAGCCTCGTGTTCCTGATGGGGGTCACGATCCGGCATTATTTTAACTCCATGCACGCCCGCAAAGGCAACCCGCATTGGACGTGGGCTGCCACGACGCTGATCTTTATCGCGATCATGTGGCTGTCGAGCAAACCGATGCACGCGGATTTCGATTGGGAGGCCGAGGTCGAGGTGCCGGAGGCCTTTGCCTATGTTGTCGCCTCTCCGCATTTTGAGGACGCGCGCGACGTGGTGCTGGGGCGCTGTTCGATGTGCCACAATGCCGAGCCTGTCTGGGACGGAATGCTGTGGCCACCCAAGGGTGTGCGGCTGGACAATGACGCCGAGATCGCACTGAACGCGCGGGCGATTTACCTGCATGCAGGCGTCAGCCACGCGATGCCGCCGGGCAATATCACCGCAATGGAACCTGAGGAGCGCGCGCAGATCGTGCGCTGGTACCGCAGCCTTGATCGCGACATGGCCCGCGCGGGCGGCTGAAAAACAAAGCCACCGAACGGTGCGTTTCGCGTGCGAAATCGGCCAATTTCTTGGCTCCACGCCTCAGGGAATCGGCTTTAGCTTTGAGCCGTAATATACTGTTATTAGGCTATATAAACTCAAACATTTGCGCACGCCGCGATTCGAAAAAAACCTGAACGCTCTACCAAACGGAAAATGACCCACCGCGCGCTGCCGAGCGTACGGAGCGCATGCAACACCCTAGGGGATCAAAACAGTCGCACGCGGAAATTCGGCGCGGTCGGTGGTCATGTCGTCATAGGTCAGCTCGATCACCACCTTTTGCACCGATCCCGCCCGCATGGTGAGGTAGGGCACGCCGTCTTCGGGCAGTATCGCGTTGGGGCTCGCTGTGTCCGCGCGGCAGGGCGGCAGCGGCCAGTTTTGCAACGGCTCGTCGTTGATCCCGATGGACATGGCCGTCAGCCCGCAGCGCCAGGCCCAGATTTGCGTGACATAGACCAAGTCATTGCCGCCATAGTCGCGCACGCCGACCCAATTGGGTTTTGTCGCCGTCAGGATCGGTTTGACCTCTTGGGCGGTGGTAAATTTGCCGGTGGGCTGCTCTGTGGCTTGCGGCGCCGGAGCCGTTTGGACCGGTTCGGGGGCTGCCTCTTGAGGCTGCTCTTGTACCTCCGGCGCGGTGGTCGGCGGCACGGCCAGCGCCTGAGCGGTGGTCTGCGCCTGCGCACCCAGCGTCAATAAAACCAAAAGCGTTTCCAGCATCTTCCGCCTCCCCAAACTGGTGTCTTTCGTCTGCGCCTGCTTGTGACTATAGTTCGCCAAAGCCCCAAAGGCGCAGGCAAGAGCATGGCACAAGACCCCGAAAAACGCCAAACCTTCAATGTGGTCGTGGTCGCGCAAGCCGGGCGGCTGTCCTTCGAGGCGCTGCTTTTTGCGGCCTCACTGCGCCATTTCAGCCCCGCGTTCACAGGCCAGTTTTTTGTGGCCGAACCGCAACCCGGCCGCTTGTGGGACAAAGACCCGCGCATCACCAACCCGGATATCCGCAACGCGCTGACCGAGCTTGGAGCGCAGATTATTCCGTTTGATGCCAACCACTTCGGGCAAAATTACCCCAACGGAAACAAAATTGAGCTGCTGCGCGCCCTGCCCGCGAATGAGCCTTTCGTGTTTTTTGACAGTGACACGCTGATCACCGGGGAATTGACCGATGTGCCGTTTGATTTTGACCGCCCCGGTGCGTCACTGCGGGTGGAGGGAACATGGCCCAAGCCCGAGCTTTATGGCCCCGGATATGCCGGGATCTGGAAATCGCTCTATGATCGGTTCGGGCTGGATTTCGACAGCTCGCTCGACCTGAGCCAGCCGGATGAGTACTGGAAACGCTATCTCTATTTCAACGCGGGCGCATTTTGGGGTGCCTGCCCGCGAACGTTCGGGGCGCTTTTTGAGCAGTACGCGCTGACCATTCGCGATGACCCGCCGGTAGAGCTTTGTGCCCAGGTGATGACGCCGTGGCTCGATCAGATTGCCCTGCCTTTGGTGATTCATGCTTTGGGTGGCGGGCGTGACAGTCTGGAGCCGGGGTGGATCGACGGGGCGGTCAGCTGTCACTACCGTCTGTTCCCGCTGCTCTATGCCCGCGAAAGCGACGCGGTGATCGAGGCGCTCGAAACGGTGGCGCGCCCGAACCGCGTCAAGAAGCTGCTCAAGGGATACGAGCCGATCAAGCGGACGGTCTATCAGGGGCGTGGTGCCAAGGTGCGTGCGCTCTTTGATCAGGCCAATTTGCCGCGCCGCGAACAGGCTATTCGCAACCGGATCAAGGCGCATGGGTTCTGGATGCGCTGAGCACGGGTGCCGCCTGCGCGCTCTCTTGTGGCCATCCCGGCAATCGCCTAACCATAGCGCCAAAGCATTCCTTCAGGAGGACACCCCATGACCGACGGCCCCACATACGGCTTTGACACGTTGCAAATCCATGCCGGCGCACGGCCCGACCCCGCCACCGGCGCGCGGCAGACGCCGATTTATCAGACGACGGCCTATGTATTTCGGGATGCCGATCACGCGGCGGCGCTCTTCAATTTGCAAGAGGTCGGTTTCATCTATTCGCGGCTGACCAACCCGACTGTGGCCGTGCTGCAAGAACGCATTGCAACGCTGGAGGGCGGCGTGGGGGCCGTGTGCTGTTCGTCGGGACATGCGGCACAGATCATGGCGCTCTTTCCACTGATGGGTCCGGGCAAAAACATCGTCGCCTCAACCCGGCTTTATGGCGGGACAGTCACGCAATTCAGCCAGACGATCAAACGCTTTGGCTGGTCCTGCACCTTTGTCGATTTTGATGACCTGGACGCGGTGAAAGCCGCGATTGATGATAACACGCGGGCGGTCTTCTGTGAGGCGATCGCCAATCCGGGCGGCTATATTACCGATCTGGATGCGATCTCGAAAATCTCCGATGCGGCGGGCATTCCGCTGATCGTGGACAACACTTCCGCCACGCCGTACCTGTGCCGCCCCATCGAGCATGGCGCGACGCTGGTGGTTCATTCCACAACGAAATACCTGACCGGAAACGGTACGGTGACGGGCGGTTGCGTGGTCGATTCAGGCAAGTTCGACTGGTCGGCCAATGACAAATTCCCCAGCCTGAGCGCGCCCGAGCCCGCCTATCACGGGCTGAAATTCCATGAGACCTTCGGACCGCTGGCCTTTACCTTTCACGGGATCGCCATCGGGCTTCGTGATCTGGGCATGACGATGAACCCGCAGGCGGCGCATTACACGTTGATGGGCACCGAGACCCTGTCGTTGCGGATGCAGCGCCATGTGGAGAACGCCCAGACGGTTGCCGCCTGGTTGGAGAAGGATCCGCGTGTGGACTATGTGACCTATGCCGGGTTGAAATCGTCGCCGTATTTTCCGCGGGTGAAAAAGATCTGCCCCAAGGGCGCGGGCGGGCTTTTTACCTTTGCGGTCAAGGGCGGGTATGACGCCTGCGTCAAGCTGGTCAATGCGCTGGAGATCTTCAGCCATGTGGCCAACCTGGGCGACACGCGGTCCCTGATCATCCATTCGGCGTCGACGACACACCGGCAATTGAGCGCCGAGCAACAGGAAGCGGCAGGTGCCGGGCCCGGTGTGGTGCGCATTTCCATCGGGACCGAGGATGCGGATGATCTGATCGCCGATCTGGATCAGGCGTTGAGCAAGGCGACAAGTTAAGGGCGCCTGAACGACCTCTGGTTTGCACGGCTTGGGTTGGGGGCGCTGCCCCCGCCGCCCCATTCGGGGCTTCTCCCCCGGAGTTTATCTGGAAAGATGAAAGGGGCCGGGATCAGTCGAGGATTTCGAAGACCATCGAGACCTGCGCTTGGATACCGACCTCTCCGGCCGCGATGGGGACGTCGGCGCTCATGCGGGCGGAGGCCATTTCCATTTGCATTGGCCGCGATGTGCTACCGCTTTCGCTGATGGATTGGATCGGGCCGAGTGTGACACCTGCCGCTTCGGCCAATTGTGCGGCCCGCGCCATTGCATCGCGTACGGCGGCCTTGCGCGCCTCGGCTTGAAGCGGGTCAGGATTCTGCAGGCCGAATTGCAGGCCATCAAAGCTGTTGGCGCCATCCTGAACGGAGCGGTCGAGGATCATGCCAAGTGCTGCCAGATCACGCACCCTGACCAGCAATGCGTTGCGGGCAACGAAGCCTGTGATTTTAGGAGGCTCGTTGTCGGAATTCCGGCGGTTCGACCAAACCGGTTGCAGCGACAGTCCGCGCGTTTGCATGTCACGCTCCGCCACGCCCGCTGATTGAAGGCGCGCGATCACTTCGGCCACGGCTTTGGATGTTGCCGCAAGTGCCACGTTGGCTTGTGGCGCCTCCTGAGTGACGCCCAAAGTGATGGTGGCCATGTCGGGGACCGCGTCAATTGTCGCTGTGCCGTTGACCGAGATCACCCGGTTCGTGTCGGCCAGTGTGGATTGAGCCATGGTCAGCCAGAGGCCCAGAACGATCAAAAAAATGCGCATGCCGCGTCTCCTTTTGCGTGAAGATTAGCGAAGCGCCTTGTCTTTGAAAAGCGGGGGAAAAATGGCGGGCCTTTTCCTTTCCCTTGCGGGACTGGTGTTGTATTATTGCGCTCAAAGGCTGGCGCGACGCGACTGCGCACCTGACAGGCTGCAAAAAAGGCGAGGCATGAGGCCAAATTTCACCCTATCGCTTTCCTTTGACGGGATTGCCCTGCTGCACCGTGCGGCGGGGGGATGGCGTATGGTGGGCGAGGTTCCGCTGACGGCTGACGGTTTGAAATCCGAACTGGCCATGCTGCGCAAGACCGCTGCGGCCTTGGAGCCGGGGGGCGTGCGTTGCAAATTGCTGATCCCCAACGACCAGATCCGATATCTGACGATTGAGACACCAGACATGGATGCGGCCGCACGGCGCGATGCCGCGATCGAGGCATTGGACGGTGCGACGCCCTATGCGGTCGATGATCTGGCGTTTGACATTTCACCCGATGGGGCGCGCACGCATATTGCCGCCGTGGCCTGCGAGACACTGGAGGAGGCGGAAGGCTTTGCGCATGAGCACCGGTTTCACCCGGTCAGCTTTGTCGCGGCACCCGGGGATCAGCCCTTTCTGGGTGAGCCCTATTTCGGGCCGTCGCGGCACACCAGCACCCTGCTGGAACCCGGAGAGACGGTAGAGCCCGATGGTGTGGCGGTTGTGGTGATCGGTGAGATTGATACCTCCGTCCGCGAGGGCAAACCCAAAGCCGCAGCCCCCCAGAGCGACCTGAACGACCCGTTGGCCAAGGCGCTGGCCATGAAAACAGACGCCGCGCGTGATCAGACGCCGCCTCTGGCCGGGGTGTCTGCCCCCAATGTGCCGTCGCTGGAACCGCCGGTGCCCGGATTTTCGAGCCGCAGGACTGCGCCCGATCTGGAAGGTGCGGACCGTATGGGCGCACCGGGGTTTGCTGAGGAGGCGGCAGATGAACTGACGCCACCCAAGCGTCGGTTCCAGATTGGCACGCCGGCAACGGCGCCCGCGCCCATTCCACCGGCGCCGTCCGTCCCGCAGGCCGCGCCTGACACGCGTGTGAACACGGACCCTCCGGACAGCGAGGCCCGGAAATTTGCGATTTATGGCACCCGTGATACGCAAGACGTGGGCGGCAAACCTCGATTCCTCGGGTTGATCCTGACAGCGGTCTTGCTGGTGTTATTGACCGTTATTGCGGCTTGGGCGACGCTTTTTCTGGATGATGGGGTTGCAGGGCTCTTTAGCGATCCGGATGAACGGACAGCGTCCGTGCCCGCGCCACAGGACGCGCCAGAACCGCAAGCCCAGGCCGCATTTGTCGATCCGTCGTTGACCGATGAAGACGCAGCCGTGCTGGATGCCCTGCGCCGCCCGGAGCCAGAGGCGCAGCCGGTCCTTGATCTGAGCGATGATGCATTGGCTGCCAGATATGCGGTCACCGGCATTTGGCCCTTGGCCCCCGACGTGCCCTCGCCGCCGCAACTGGTCAGCCTCGATGATCTCTATGTGACCAGCATCGACCCGATCAACCTTGTGTTCGATGCGGTCGCCCTGCCCGATGCCGCCCTGCCGCGCGCGGATGTGACCTTGGGTGAGATCCGCTCGCCGATGTCGGCGGATGTGCGGTTTGATCTGGATGCCGACGGATTGGTCAGACCCACGCCGGACGGCGCGCTGAGCCCCGACGGCGTGCGTGTCTTTGCGGGACAGCCCCCACGGGTGCCGCCGCAAACCCTGCGGCGCACCGAACCACAGGCGGCATTGCCGGAGGCCGTCGATCCGCAGCTGGCCGGTTTTCGGCCGCGCACCCGCCCGGCCGGATTGGCCGAAAGCAACGAACGCGCGACGCTGGGTGGGCTGACGCGCGATGAGTTGGCCGATTACAAACCACGCCTGCGCCCCACGTCGGTGCAGGAAGCCGCCCTCGCCTCGGCCAGCCTCGTGCCGCAGGACGGCGGCACCTTGGGGACCGATCAAGACACCGCGGACGCGGAAGATGCGCTGGCCGAAGACATTGCCAATGCGGTCGCCGCCTCGATCCGCCCTGACGCGCGCCCCAGCAATTTCGCGACCATCGTGGAACGGGCCACCCAAGCGCCTGAGCAGGAAACCCGCACCGCCGCCGTGGCGCCGCAAACGGTGGCCCCGCGCATTCCATCTTCGGCGTCGGTGTCACGCTCGGCCACAGTGCCCAATGCGATCAACTTGCGCCGGGTGAACCTGATCGGCGTCTATGGCAAACCGTCTGACCGCCGCGCCTTGGTGCGCTTGCCCAACGGGCGCTATCAGAAGGTACAGGTCGGCGACCGGATCGACGGGGGGCGCGTGTCGGCGATTGGCGACGCGGAACTGCGCTATCAGAAATCGGGCCGCAACGTCGTGCTGAAAATGCCCGACAGCTGAGGGCTGCTGCTATTGCGCTGATGCACCTGCGTGGTGACCATGGCGCGCCCAAAGAATTCCGCATTTGGTATGTAGTTTCGGCGCATGAACACGCAACTTCGACCGCCGATTGACAAGTTACTGCGCGGCGTGTCCACGGGCCATGTAGAAACGGTGCGGGACGCGTGGCGGCTGCTGTTGCTGGACCCTGTCGCCTCGACAGAAGCTGCGCGGTCGAAATTGGCAGGCGCGTCATGGGCCGAGAACCCACGCGGGCCGCTGGGGCAATACCTTGGTGTTTTGTTGTCGCTTCTGGATGAGTTGGACCCTGCGGCGTTTCGGACGGAGGTTGAACGATTGCAGCGCGCGAAGCTGCATCCGATGCACCACAAAACCGTTGAGATGATGGCGCGCCGTGCTTTTGATGCGCCTGCGACCTTTGTCCGAGAGTCGGTCCCGGTTTTTGTAGCACCCGACATTGCGCAACAAGACGTTGTTGTCGCCAATATCGAAAAATGGAGCCAGACCAATGGCCTGTCGCTAAATGGAGTTACCCGGATTGATGTCATCGCGCGGCAGACGGACATGGATTACCTTGGGCGCTACAACCTGTTCTTTTCCGGCATCATCCTGACATGGCCTGCGGATCGACCGCGTAGATTGCGATTGTTGTATCAAAGGCTGCGCGCGGAGTTCACCTTTTACCACGAGGTCGGGCACCACGTGTCAGGGCATGTTGAAGGCGGCTCGGTTGCGGAGCAGGAGGACGAAGCCGACGCCTATGCCAGCCGCATGATGTATCGGGCGCACCCCATCCTCTTGGGAACGGCGCGCGCCGCTTTGTTGCCATTCAAGCCTTTGATCAAGACGCTGGTTGCCCGCGCCGAGGCGCGCAACGGCGGCTGACTGGCCCTCTATTCGGCGGCCAACTCGCCGCTGTCGATCTGCTCTTGTTCGATGCTTTCAAAGAGCGCCTTGAAGTTGCCCTCGCCAAAGCCGTCGTCACCCTTGCGCTGAATGAACTCGAAAAAGATCGGGCCGATCACGGTTTTCGAGAAGATCTGCAAGAGGATCCTTGTCTCGCCACCATCCACCACGCCTTCGCCGTCGATCAGGATACCGTGCTTTTTCATCCGGTCGATGGGTTCATCATGGCCCTGCACGCGGGTCTTGCTGAGCGTGTAATAGGTTTCGGGCGGGCCGGGCATGAACTTGAGGCCCCGCGCGGCAATCGCGTCGGTACTGTCGTAGATGTCGCTGCTGCCCACGGCGATGTGCTGGATGCCCTCACCCTTGTATTTCTTGAGGTAGGCGACGATCTGGCCAGTCTCCCCGCGGTCTTCGTTGATCGGGATACGGATGCGCCCGCACGGCGAGGTCAACGCGCGGCTCAGAAGACCTGTGAACTTGCCCTCGATGTCGAAAAAGCGGATTTCCTTGAAATTGAACAAGTCCCCATAAAAGCGGAACCATGTGTCCATGTTGCCCTTGTGGACGTTGTGCGTGAGGTGATCGAGGTAATAGAACCCCACACCCTCGGGCTTGGACTGGGCGATCCAGTCATATTCCCAGTTGTAAGGGCTGGTGTCGTAATATTGGTCCACGAAATACAAAAGCGATCCGCCAATCCCCATGATCGCGGGTACATCCAGCGCCTTGCCGTCGCCGGTGTAGGGCGTGGCCCCTTTGGCGACCGCATGATCAAAGGCCACCTGCGCATCCACCACGCGCCAGCCCATGGACGGGGCGCAGGGTCCGTGTTCGTCGACAAACCGGGCTGCAAAGCTCTCGGGATCGGCGTTCAGGATGTAGGTGATATCGCCTTGCTGCCACAGCTCGATCTGCTTGGTCTTGTGGTTGGCCACATGGGTGTAGCCCATGCGCGCAAAAAGATCGCGCAATTCCTGCGGGTCGGGATGCGCAAATTCGACAAACTCGAACCCGTCGGTGCCGGCGGGGTTCTCTGCGGTGATTTTGGATTTGGGGGCATCGTGTGGAAAAGGACCCATGAGCGGCGCTCCTCTTGTTGGGGTGGCAATGCGTGGCATGTGATGAATTAAGCGGCAGCATAGGGCCAAGACCGTGCATATGTTGCGCATAATTGATCCCAAGGGTGGCTATTTGCGCGCGTTTCTCGCATTATCACACCATAATTCGCGAAAGTTACGCACCATGCTGGATAAGACCGACTCGCGCCTGCTTGCCGCGCTGCAAAAAAATGCCCATCTGACCGCACAGGAGCTGGGCGAAATGCTGCATCTGTCGCCCTCGCAAGCCGGGCGCCGACGTCAACGGCTGGAGGCCGAAGGGTTCATCCAAAGCTACACCGCGCGGCTGGACGCCACCCGTTTGGGGCTGAATGTGCAGGGTTTTATTCAGGTGCATCTGGGCACGCATGGGCCAGAGCACTCGTCCAGCTTTGCGCGCCTGCTCGACACCCGACCCGAAATTACCAGCGCATGGACAATGACGGGCGATGCGGATTATCTTTTGCGTGTTTACTGCACCGATTTGCCTGCTCTCAACACCCTGATTCACGAGGTTTTGCTGCCCCACCCTGCAGTGGCACGGGTGCACAGCCAGATCGTGATGGACCAGCTCAAACGCGATGGCCCCTTGCCGACCTGACCCGGCGCAACAAAAAGAAAGCATCCCATGGAAGGTTTCCTGTACCAAGCCTCGATCTACCTCCTCGCCGCTGTGATCGCAGTGCCGATCGCGGCGCGGCTGGGATTTGGCTCCGTGCTGGGGTACCTGGCGGCGGGCATCGTGATTGGCCCGGTGCTGGGGCTTGTGGGTTCGGAGACGCAGGATTTGCAGCACTTTGCCGAGTTTGGCGTGGTTGTGATGCTGTTCCTGATCGGGCTGGAATTGGAACCGCGCGCGTTGTGGGACATGCGCCACAGGTTGCTGGGTCTGGGCGGATTGCAGGTGGTGCTGAGCACGCTGGCGCTGATGGCGATTGCGATGGCCTACGGCCAACCCTGGGGCATAGCACTGGCCATTGGTCTGGCCTTGTCGCTCAGTTCGACCGCGATCGTGCTGCAAACCCTATCCGAAAAGGGGTTGATGCAAACCAGCGGCGGGCGCTCCACTTTTTCGGTGCTGCTGACGCAGGATATTGCGGTGATCCCCATTCTGGCGTTCCTGCCGCTGTTGGTGACGACCATCCCGATGTCGATTGCCGCCGATGGGTCCATCATCCGGCCTGAGGACGCGCACCACGGGGATGCGCATCATGTGTCGCTGTCGCTGGTCGAAGGATTGCCCGCATGGGGCGTGACCCTTGTGACCATAGGCGCGATTGCCGCTGTGATCTTTGCGGGCGTGTTTCTGACCCGCCCGGTGTTCCGGTTCATCCACGCCGCACACCTGCGCGAAATGTACACGGCACTGGCCCTGCTGATCGTGGTGGGCATTTCGTTTCTGATGATGCTGGTCGGTCTGTCGCCCGCCTTGGGCGCGTTTCTGGCCGGTGTGGTGCTGGCCAGTTCCGAATTCCGCCACGAGCTGGAGACCGACCTTGAACCCTTCAAGGGGCTGCTTTTGGGGCTCTTTTTCATCACCGTGGGCGCGGGCATCAACTTTACGCTGCTCTTTGGAAACATGCCCGCCATCGTGTCGATGGCCCTGCTGGTGATCCTAGTGAAAGGGGTGATCCTGTGGGGGTTGGCCGTCGCGTTCAAGCTTAAGGGACGCGATCGGTGGCTCTTTGCGCTGGGATTGGCGCAAGCGGGGGAATTCGGTTTCGTGCTGGTGTCGTTTTCGGTGCAGCAATCGGTGATCCCGGTCGATGTGGCCGAAACCCTGTTGCTGGTCATCGCCCTGTCGATGTTGATTACGCCCTTGTTGTTCATCCTCTTCGATCTGCTGAGCCGTCGCATGGAAGAGGCCGGCACCCAGCATGAGGCCGATGAGATTGACGAAGAAGGCCCGGTGATCATTGCGGGGATTGGGCGGTTTGGGCAGATCGTGAACCGTCTGGTGCAGGCCAACGGGTTTAAGACGGTGGTGCTGGACAACGATATGGAAACCATTGCCGTGATGCGTCGGTTTGGGTTCAAAGGGTTCTTGGGCGATCCGACGCGGCCCGACATCCTGCGCGCGGCAGGTCTGTTGAAAGCGCGCGTGTTGGTGGTGTCGCTGGACGATCCCGAGGCCGCGATCAAACTGGTGACCTATGCACGCGCACAGCGCCCTGACCTGCACATTGTGGCACGGGCACGGGACCGGACACATGTCTATCGTCTCTACCGGGCGGGGGCCGACGACATCGTGCGCGAGATGTTCGACAGTTCGCTGCGGGCCGGGCGCTACGTTCTGGAGAACATGGGGTTGAGCGAATATGAGGCCGCCGAAGCCGAAAAGTTCTTTTACAGCCATGACCGGGAAGCGGTGCGTCAACTGGCGCAACTGTGGGACCCGGATATCCCACCGAGCCAGAACAAGGCCTATGTGGAGCGCGCCAAGGCGTTGCAAAAGGAGCTTGAGACGGCCTTCCTGGCCCGCGATGACATCGAAAGCAAACGCGCCTGAGCGTTCATTTGTGCCGCGGCGATGTTCAACCGTCGCTGACGCCAGCTTCCGCAAAGGTGGCCATGCCTGACAGACAGGCCGTCGCGGCCTTGAGCACGCCCAAAGCTGCCGCAGCACCCGATGCCTCGCCCAGCCGCAGCCCCAGATCCAGCAATGGCGCCTTGTTCAGGGCCGCGAGCAACCGGGGATGCGCCGCTTCCGCACTTTGGTGCCCTGCAACGCAGTGATCCAGCGCGCCCGGTTGCGTTTGCGCCAGACAGGCGGCAGCAGCACAGCAGATGAACCCATCCAGAATGACCGGGATGCGCAACGCGCGGGCCCGCGCGATGGCCCCCACGATGCCCGCCAACTCACGCCCGCCCAGACGGCGCAGGGTTTCCATCCCGTCGCCTTTGCCTGCATGCAGCGCCACGCCTTCGGCCACGACGCGCGCCTTGTTGGCCAGACCCGCGTCATCCACGCCGGTGCCGCGCCCGGTCCAGTCCTGCGCGTCGCCGCCGAACAGAGCAGTGGCCAGTGCCGCCGCTGAGGTGGTGTTGCCAATGCCCATTTCGCCGGTGATCAGCACATCGGCCTGCGCATCAACCGCCTGCCAGCCAGCGTGCAGGGCGGCAACGACGTCGGCTTCGGTCATTGCAGGGCCTTGTGTGAAATCCGCGGTGGGCGTGTCCAGCGACAGAGCATGCACGTCGAGCCGTGCGTCAAATGCCTTGGCCAGTTGGTTGATCGCGGCCCCGCCGTGCCGGAAATTGGCGACCATTTGTGCGGTCACTTCGGGCGGAAACGCCGATACACCTTGTGCTGCAACACCGTGATTACCTGCAAACACAATGATTTGAGGCGCGCTTATCACCGGGCGATCGGTGCCGCGCCAGCTTGCGTACCAGATCGCCAATTCTTCCAATGCGCCCAACGCGCCGGGTGGTTTGGTCAACTGGCCATTGCGCGCCTCCGCGGCGGCGCGGGCCTCTGTGGCCGGTGTGGGCTGATCTGCAATCAGAGCGCGAAACCCGTTCAGGTCCGAAAAAGCTGGGGGCACGCGGGTATCCTTCATTGCATGTGCTGACGCCCCTGTTTACCCAAAGAGGCCTGACCCACAAGCATTTTAGAGGCACGTTCTCGATGAAAGCCGACCCGACAGTGCAGCCCCTGCAAGACGTGATGCTGGCCTTTGCCCTGCTCAGCCGTTTGCCCATGCCGCGCCTGCCGGATCAGGCCTTTGCGCAAGGTGCGCGCGCAGTCTGGGCCTATCCTGTCGTGGGCCTTGTGCTGGGCGGCGTGGCAGTTTTTTTGAGCTGGGGCGCGATGGGCCTTGGCGTGCCAAGCGGCGTGGCGGCGGGTCTCGGGCTGGCCTTGTTGATGCTGCTGAGCGGCGCCATGCATGAAGACGGCTTGGCCGATACCGTCGATGGGTTTTGGGGCGGGCACGACCCGGCGCGGCGGTTGGAGATCATGAACGACAGCCAGATCGGCACCTACGGGGTGCTGGCGCTGATCGTGGTGACGGGTGTTCGCTGGCTGACGTTCGCAACCCTCTTGCCGGTGGCGCCTTTAGCGCTGGTGGCGTGCTGCGTGGTCTCGCGCGGGATGATGGCGCCGGTCATGGCCGCCCTGCCCCATGCCCGCCCCACCGGATTGGCGCAAAGCGTCGGACGCCCAAGCGCGGTTTTGGCCGGGCTTGGGGTGGCTGTGTCTGTTGTCGTGGCCATTGTCTTGACGGGGCCGGTGGCCTTTGTGTTGGCAGGCCTCGGCCTGATAGCGGCGACGGTCATCGGCTATGTCGCACAGGCCAAGATCGGCGGGCATACCGGCGATATTCTAGGGGCCGTACAGCAAATATCAGAACTGGTGATGCTGGTGATACTGGCAAGCGTGCTGGGCGCATAAAAAAACGCGCGCCCCTCAGGGACGCGCGCATATTTTTTGCTTATGTGTTGGCTTAGGCCGCGACGCGGCTTTCGAGCACATCGCCGACCTGCTTGGCTGCGGCAATCTCGTCGCCACCACCAACAGCCGCGACTTCACGTGTCAAACGCTCGAGTGCGGCTTCATAAAGCTGGCGCTCGGAATAGCTCTGCTCGCGCTGATCGTCGGTGCGGTGCAGGTCGCGCACGACCTCGGCGATGGCAATCAGATCACCGGAGTTGATCTTTTGCTCGTATTCCTGCGCGCGGCGGGACCACATTGCGCGCTTGACCTTGGCCTTGCCGCGCAGCGTTTTCATTGCGTGCGTGATCACATCGGGAGAGCTAAGCGCGCGCATCCCGATCTCGGTCGCCTTATGCGTCGGCACACGCAGGGTCATCTTGTCCTTCTCAAAGGAGATCACGAACAGTTCCAGCGAGATGCCCGCCACTTCCTGCTCTTCGACGGAGACGATCTGGCCCACGCCATGCGCCGGGTAGACGACGAATTCATTCGGGCGGAAGTCCAGTTTTTTCGATTTTGTCATGCGTATATCCTTGGCGTTTTGGGCCGTTTTTCGAGTATGTCACAGTCAAAAGCGCCGTAGTCGCGGCTATCCCGTTGCCCGCGTCCATGCGTTTTCTGTCCAGATTTTAAAGCCGGTGCGCCCGTCTTCTTCGGCTCATGACACATCCGTGTTTCATTTCGAAGTTAAGTATATCACAAAAAAGGGCATCCAGAAAGCTTACCTAAGGGAAGGTATGGGTTAGCACTTCTGATTCAAGCAGTTAAGCGGCGCAATTGACGTAAAACAATGCGCGATTCGCGCGGCTGAACCCGCCCGCGATTCGTATCAGCCGCCTTCGCCTGGCGCTTCGGAGAAATACTTCTCCAGCTTTCCTGCCTCACCATCATGTTCTTCGGCGTTGGGCAGTGGGTCTTTCTTGGTGATGATGACGGGCCACATTTCGGAATATTTGCGATTGAACTCGACCCATTTCTCCATGTCCGGCTCCGTGTCGGGGCGGATCGCGTCTGCCGGACATTCGGGTTCGCACACGCCACAATCGATGCATTCATCGGGATGAATCACCAGCATATTCTCGCCTTCGTAAAAGCAATCCACCGGACAGACTTCGACGCAGTCTGTGTATTTGCAGTTGATACAGCTGTCGTTGACGATGTAGGTCATGGCGCCATCTTTGTAAGGTCTAGTTGACACTAGCTAGAACAGCACGCGCCATCATTCAAGAGATCGGGAGCGCGAATTGTCCAAGGTGCGACGATCACGCTTCGTCGGGCGGCCCTTGCCGTCATAGGCCGGGTTTTCGGGGGGCGGTTTTTCGCGGCGCGGTTGCGGTGGCGCGAGATCCGTGTAAAGCGCCTGCGCCTCTGGTGCCGGGCCACGGCGCACCCCGATCGCGTCGATCTGGATTACGCGCACATCGTCGCCCTGCGCAAAGGTCAGTACGTCGCCCGGACCAACGGATGTGGCACGTTTTTCAACCCGGTCGCCGTTGACCCGCACCGCCCCCGCCACGACGCGCGCGGCGGCCAGAGAGCGGGTCTTGAAAAACCGCGCATGCCACAGCCATTTGTCGAGGCGCAGCTTTTCCGCCAATTCAGGTGTTGTCCTTGAGCCCCATCAGGGCCGCTGCGAATGGGTTGTCAGGGTCGATCTTTTTCTCGGGCTTGGGCGGACGGGCGGCAAAGGTCTTGGCCCCCTGCCCCTTGTCGCCGCGCGGACCGCCCTTGTGACCTTTGGGTCCCGGCTTGCCCTTGCCTTTGGGACGGTCGCCACCACGCCGCGCCGCCGGTGCGGGACGGGCCCATGTGAAGGTGTAAAACACCTCCATCTCCGGTTCGGCCTCGGCTGTCTCAACCGCCATTTCGGGCGGCATCTCACCGGGCACCTCGACAGGCGCGTCCGGCACTTCGGGCACTGGTTCAGGCGTCTCGTCAGGTTGCTGAGGCGTCTCGGTCGGTGCATCCGGCACTTCGCTGGGCGCGTCGGGTATTTCCGTGGGCGGGTCCTTCGGCGTTTGCGCCTTTATCTTGGCGCGCTCGCCTTTTTCGGCCTTGTAGCCCAACCCCTGCATCAGGTCCGCGAACTGATCCAACGTCATGCCCGTGATTGACAGCATGTCGGCCTTGGCCTCGAAACCGCTGCGCGAGTTTTCCGCGCGCAGCATGTCGGCCAGCCGTTCCAGCATATCGATCCGGATCGCCCGATCGCCCGCGATGCGGTAACCCGACATCGTGTCGGCCCCTTCGGGTGCTGCGGCATCAGCCGGGATTGTCACCAAACCGGGGGGCGGCGATTCGGGAAATTCGCTCAAGCCTTTGGTCAGCGACCACAACACCAGACGCAGGCGCGTGGGCGCGGGCTTCAGCAACAGCGGCATAAAGATCGTGAACTGACCGAACCGCAGCCCGTGTTTGCGCAGCGCACCGCGCGCGTCCTGATCCAATGCCTTGACCTCGTCGGCGACCTGAGCACGCGGCAGCACGCCCATCGCCTCGACCATGCGGAAGGCAAACCCACGTGCCAGACCGGTGAGCGCCTCATCGCGGCTGAGGTTCATCAGCGGCTCGAACAATGCGGCGATCTTACGGTCGATGAAGTGCTGCAAGCGGCGCTGCACCTTTTGCGCAACCTCGGGTCCGGCCACGTCATCGACGAAAACCTCGACCTGCGGCTTGAGCGCATCGGAACCCGCGACCAGTTTGCCAACCGCGTCCGCGCCCCACATCAGCCCGCCCTGTTCGGTGAAATCAATCTCCGTGTCGGGTGCGTTGTAAAAGCGGTCAGCGCGCAGGTGAAACTGCGGCGCCAACGCCTGTAGCGCAGCGGTCTTGATCGTTTTGGCTTCGGCAACGCCGGCACCCTTGTCTTGTGAGAAGCGGAAACCTTCCAACTTGCCCACATATTCGCCTTCGACGGTCACTTCGCCGGTCGATGATACCTCTGCCACCATGGCTTCCTTCTGGCCGAGCCGGCGCAAAAGCACGGATGTGCGCCGGTCTACAAATCTTTGGGTCAGACGTTCGTGCAGCGCGTCCGACAGCCTGTCTTCTACGACACGCGTCGCGTCGCGCCAATGACTTTCGTCAATCGTCCACCCTTTGCGCTGCGCGACATATGTCCATGTGCGGATAAACGCCAGTCGCTTTGACAGCGCGTCGATATCGCCATCGGTGCGGTCGATGCGCTTGATCTGGCGCGCCAGCCAGTCATCGGGGATGCGTCCGCGCTCGTGCAGATCGTTGAAAATGATCTCCAGCAGGCCCGCGTGTTCGGCGTGGCTGATGCCGCGAAAATCCGGGATCCGGCAGACATCCCACAAGAGCCGCACAGACGGACCGTCGGTGCAGCGCGCCTCGATCTCGGCCACGGAGGCCAGCGTTTTCAGCGCGCGCAAATCATCGGATTCGCGCGCTTTGACGAGGATGTCATTGTCAGGCGCGGCCTCCAGCGTGGAGATCAGGCGGTTGAGCGAACCAAACTGCAGCGCCGGGTTGCGCCAGTTGAGTTTGCGCTGAGGTGTAAACGAATGATCCATGATCGCACGTGCCACCTGATCATCCAGTGGGGCCGCATCGCCCGTCACCCCGAAGGTACCGCTTTTCATGCCGCGCCCGGCCCGGCCCGCGATCTGGGCCAATTCATTAGGTGCCAAAGGCCGCATCCGCCGCCCGTCAAATTTGGACAGCGCTGAAAACGCGACGTGATCCACGTCGAGGTTAAGGCCCATGCCGATCGCATCCGTGGCCACGAGATAATCAACCTCGCCGTTTTGGTACATATCCACCTGCGCGTTGCGTGTGCGGGGGCTGAGCGCCCCCATGACGACCGCTGCACCGCCTTTTTGACGGCGGATCAGCTCAGCGATGGCATATACATTTTCAACCGAAAAGCCGACTATTGCACTGCGAGGCCGCATACGGCTTATCTTTTTCGGACCAGAATACGTCAATTCGGACATCCGCTCACGGCGCATGAATTCCACGCCCGGGATCAGATCCGAAATCGCGCCACGCATCGTGTCGGAGCCCAAGAAAAGCGTCTCATGCAGGCCACGGCTGCGCATCAGGCGGTCAGTAAAGACATGCCCGCGCTCCGGATCGGCACAGAGTTGAATTTCGTCGACTGCCAGAAAATCGCAGCCCATCCCTTCGGGCATCGCCTCGACCGTGCAGACCCAATATTGCGTGCGCGGTGGCACGATGCGCTCTTCACCCGTCACCAGTGCCACGACAGAAGGGCCGCGCACCGACACGATACGGTCGTAGACCTCGCGCGCCAAAAGGCGCAACGGCAGGCCGATCACCCCTGTGCGGTGGCCCAGCATCCGTTCGATGGCGTAGGTGGTTTTGCCGGTGTTGGTCGGCCCCAAAACGGCGACGACGCGGGTATTGCCTGCCACGGGCGCTTGCCTAACTTAAATGCGGCGCACGTCAGAGCGTGCGGCCAATTCCACTGCGTTTGAGTTGTTCGAGCGCGGTTTTGGCGTTCTCGTGGTGCGGATGCAAGTCCAGAACCCGGCGAAAAGCCTGCTCTGCGCGTTCCAGGTCGTCAAACTCCTGAAACATCACGCCCAGACCGAAGAGCGCATTGAAGTTGTTGGGGTTCAGCGTCAGGGCGCGCTGCAAATCCGCCAGCGCCGGACCGTAGAGCCCTGCGGTATAATAGGCGGTCGCCCGCGCATGCCATCCTTCGGCAAAATCGGGCGCATGATCTGTCAGGGCCGTCAAATGCTCGATTGCGGCTTGCGCGTTTTCGGCTTTGAGCGCGTCGCGTCCCCGCTTGAGCAACAAATCCATTGCAGCCGAGCCGGAGCGCGACCACATCAGATCAATCTCGCGCTCAATGCGGGAGGCCTCGGATTCGGGCGCTGCGCGCAGTTGGTCCAACAGCGCATCCGCATTTTCCTGCGCCTGTAAAGGTAAGGAAAACGTGACTGTGACCGCAAGTGCCGCAACGATAGGTTTGAGATTGATGCGTTTCATGCTCATAACACCTGTGAATGTAACAGGCGTGCGCAGCAATTCCAGAGGGCGCGGGCCAAGAGATGCAAAAAGGGTACGAAAATGAGCGATATTGTGAACAAGGCGGTTGCTGTACTGAACGAAAAACTGGGCAGCGATGGCTTTGACGGCTCGGCCAAGTTCGACATTCAGGGCGAAGGTGCCGTGATTGTGGACGCAGGCGGCGCGCGCGCAGGTGATGAAGAGGCCGATGTGACGCTGAGTGCGGATGCAGAAACCTTTGAGGGCATTCTATCCGGCGACACCAACCCCACCAGCGCGTTCATGACGGGCAAGCTGTCAGTGGACGGCGATATGGGCCAAGCCATGAAACTGGCGGCTGTTCTGGCCTGATGACCCTCGAGCCTGCGCCTCTCTTCACGGATGTGCATCCGGGCCCGGAGGGCGCGGCCGCCTATTGGATGACGACGTCAGATGGCTGTCGCATTCGCGTCGGTCACTGGCCCGTTGACGATGCCAAGGGCACGGTCCTGCTGTTTCCGGGGCGCACTGAATATCTTGAGAAATACGCGCCCAGCGCCGGGGAACTGGCGCGGCGCGGTTTGGCCACGCTGGCCATTGACTGGCGCGGACAGGGGTTGGCGGACCGGATGTTGGACGATCCACGTGTGGGTCATGTCGAACATTTCACCGACTACCAGAAAGATGTGGCTGCGATGGTGCGTGCCGCGCGCACGTTGAATCTGCCGCGGCCTTACTTTTTGCTGGGCCATTCGATGGGCGGCTGCATTGGGCTGCGCTCCGTGATGGAGGGGCTGGCAGTTCAGGCGGTGGCCTTCACCGGCCCGATGTGGGGCATTCGGATTGCGCCACATATGCGCCCGCCTGCGTGGCTCTTGGGTTATCTGATGCCGATGATGGGCCAGGGTCATCGCCTGCCGCCAAGCACCCGGATCGAGCCCTACGTTCAGGCCAATCCGTTTGAAGACAACATGCTGACCAGCGACCACGAGATGTTTGACATGATGCGCGATCAGCTTGAGGCACACCCGGAACTGGCAGTGGGCGGCCCAAGTTTCGTGTGGTTGCGCGAAGCTTTGGTCGAAACGACGCATCTGGCCAGCAGGCCCGCGCCGAACCTGCCCTGCCTGACCTATCTGGGCACCAACGAACGCATCGTACATGTGACGCGTATCCATGACCGGATGAGCGGTTGGAAACAGGGTCGGCTGGAGCTGGTTGAAAGCGCTGAACATGAGGTCTTGATGGAAGGATCGGCCATCACCACACCGGTTTTTGACGGGTTGGTGTCGCATTTTCTGGGCTCCAAGGCCGGTTAAACCTGTCCATCGCCGGGCATCCGGCTAAATTCACCATCATGTCAAAGGTTCTGAGCTTTACCGAACGCGGGATCTATTGCGCGGCTGGGGATTTCTACATTGATCCGTGGCGGCCAGTGGAGCGCGCGTTGATCACCCACGGTCATGCCGATCATGCGCGCCCCGGTCACGGGCGCTACCTTGCGACGCATCTGGCATTGCCGGTGATGCGCCACCGCCTTGGCGATCAGGTCATGGAGGGGATCGCATACGGAGAAACGCGCCAGATTGGCGGTGCGACGGTGTCGTTCCACCCTGCCGGTCATGTGCCCGGATCGGCACAGATCAGGGTCGAGGTCGCGGGCGAGGTCTGGGTGGCATCGGGCGACTACAAGATCGAAGCCGACGGCCTGTCAGACCCGTTCGAGCCGGTGCGCTGCCATCATTTCATCACCGAAAGCACATTTGGACTGCCGGTGTTTCGCTGGGCACCGCAGGCGCAGGTGGCCGATGATCTGAATGCGTGGTGGCGCAGTTGTCAGGCGGCAGGCAAGACCGCCATCCTGGGCGCTTATGCCTTGGGCAAAGCGCAGCGGCTTATGCGGATGCTGGACGCAGATCAGGGCCCGATCCTGACCCACGGCGCGGTGGAGGCAACCAACGCCGTGATGCGCGCGCAAGGCATCGCGCTGCCCGATACGGTGCCTGTAACGGCCGAGACCGACCGCAAGGCGCACCCCGGTGCGATGGTCATAGCGCCGCCCTCGGCCTTGGGCAGTGCGTGGGCACGCAAGTTTGGCCCCCATGAGAGCGGCTTTGCCAGCGGTTGGATGCAACTGCGCGGGGTGCGACGGCGCAGGTCGGGGGATCGCGGTTTTGTCGTCTCGGATCATGCCGATTGGGGCGGTTTGCTGGAGGCGATCAAACTGACGGGCGCGGAAAACATCTATGTCACGCACGGCTATACCGACATCTTTACCCGCTACCTGAATGAAAACGATTGGTCCGCGCAGGTGGTCCCGACCGAGTTCGAAGGCGAGACCCTCGACGCTACGGAGGCCGCCGAATGAGGGAGTTTGCGCAGCTTTTTCAGACCGTGGATCAAAGCACCAAAACCAACACGAAAGTTGCCGCGCTGGCCGCGTTTTTTGACCACGCCCCCGAGGCGGACAAGCTTTGGACCATTGCGCTTTTTTCAGGGCGCAGACCCAAGCGCGCCGTCACGACAACGCGCCTGCGCGAGTGGGCGGCGGAGGTATCGGGCGTGCCGCTGTGGCTCTTTGAGGAAAGCTATGGAATCGTCGGTGATCTGGCCGAAACCATTGCATTGGTTCTGCCACCGGGCACGACGCAGTCGGACGCGGGCCTGTCGCATTGGATCAACGCCCTGCGCGACGTGGCCCCCACCGATGACGAGACACGCCGCCGCTTTGTGCTGGACGCCTGGGCGCAATTGTCAGGCACGGAGCGGTTCGTTTTCAACAAGCTGATCACCGGCGGGTTTCGTGTCGGCATCAGCCAAAAGCTGATGACGCGTGCGCTGGCCAAGGCCACGGGCAAACCCGAGGCGGAACTGGCGCATCGCCTGATGGGCGCGTGGCATCCTGATGACACAAGCTGGCACGATCTGATCGAGGCGGAGGACGCGGGCGCGGATGCCTCGCGCCCCTATCCGTTCTACCTGGCCTATGGGTTGGAGGACACGCCCGACACCTTGGGTGATCCGATGCATTGGCGCGCAGAATGGAAATGGGACGGCATCCGGGGGCAGTTGATCGTGCGCGACGGCCAGCATTTCGTCTGGTCGCGCGGCGAGGAACTGATGACCGACCGCTTTCCGGAACTTGCACGCGCGGTGGATTTCATTCCCCCAGGCACGGTGCTGGATGGCGAATTGCTGGTCTGGCAGCCCGGCGCCGATCATCCCGAGAGCTTCAACGCGCTGCAAGCCCGGATCGGGCGCAAGACCGTGCCGAAAAAGCTGCTGGCCGAGGCCCCGGTGGTGCTGCACGCCTATGACGTGCTGGAATGCGAGGGCGAGGATATCCGGCAGATGGACTTCTTTGCCCGTCGTGAGCTGCTGGAGGCGCTGTGCGTAGACCTGCCGCCGGATGCGCCGGTCAAGCTGTCGCCACAACTCAAATTCACGGACTGGGCGGAACTGGCGCACCTGCGCGACACGGCGCGCGACGCGCAGGCCGAAGGGCTGATGCTGAAACGCAGTCACAGCCCGTACCTGACTGGTCGCAAAAAGGGCGATTGGTGGAAATGGAAGCTGGACCCGCTGACCATCGACGCGGTGATGATCTATGCGCAGGCGGGCCATGGGCGGCGCGCCAACCTCTTCACCGATTTCACCTTTGCGGTCTGGAACGGCAACGATCTGGTGCCCTTCACCAAGGCCTATTCGGGCCTGACGGATGCCGAATTTCGCGAGATCACAGCCTGGGTGCGCAAGAACACGCTGCAACGGTTTGGCCCTGTCCGTCAGGTGACCCCGCACCACGTTTTCGAGATCGCATTCGAAGGCATTCAGGCCAGCACACGGCACAAATCGGGGGTGGCGCTGCGGTTTCCGCGCATGTCACGGTGGCGGCAGGACAAGCCCCTGCAAGAGGCCAACACGCTGGATGATCTCAAGGAGATGCTGAGGATATATGGATAAGCCAAACGCACCCATGCCGCCCGCCCCCACGGCCCCCAAACGTCGCGCGCCCTCCGGCGCTTGCGATACGCATGTGCACATACTGGCCGGTGCCGATTACCCGTTATGGGAGGGGCGCGTGGAAAACCCCGCGCCGGGGCCAGATCTGGATGGATGGCTGACGCTCTACCGGGCGCATCTGGACGCGCTGGGGTTTGAGCGCGGGGTGATCGTGCATTCCATTTTCTACGGCACGGACAATGCCGTGACCGTCGAGGCGCTGCGCCGGGTGGGTTCGCAATTTCGCGGTGTCGGCCTGCTGCCCGATGGCGCGACGGCGGCGGAGCTGGATGCCTTTGCCGGGTGGAACATGGCGGCGGTGCGCCTCAACTACGTGCATGGCGGCGTGCTGAGTTGGGAGGGCGCCAAGGCGATGGCACCGGCGCTGGCTGATCGCGGGTTGCACATCCAGATGCTGGCGCATGCGGATCAGCACATGGAAGGGTTGGTCACCGATATCGAGGCACTGCCTGTCGATGTCGTCTTTGATCATATCGGCTGGCCTGCAGGCCCGCTTGACCCGCAAAGCGCAGGGATGCAAGCGCTCTGCCGCTTGTTGGAAACCGGGCGCGTCTGGGTGAAACTGTCGGGTCTCTACCGCGTGGCGCGCGCGCCCTACACCGAAACGGACGCCATCGTCGCAGCCCTGATCCGCGCCAACCCCGAGCGATGTCTATGGGGGTCGGATTGGCCGCACATCATGCTGAACGGGGCGGAGATGCCACATGCATCGGCGCTTTTGGATGCGTTCGACCGCGTGGTGCCGGACGATGCGACGCGCCGGCGTATTCTGGTCGACAATCCCGCCGCCCTCTACCGGTTCTGATCCGCACCTTGTCTGTGCCCACGGCGCGGCTTAGGTATGCATGGAACCAGCCAAAAGGATGACCCATGTTCCAGCTTCCCTTCCCTGTCCGTGATGCAAATGCGCAAGCCGCAGGAGAGCCTTTGGGCGATCTGCCCGAATGGAACTTGGACGACCTTTATGCCGGTGAAGATGCGCCGGAACTCAAGCGCGATCTGGATTGGCTGGAGCAGGCCTGCGCCAGTTTTGCGACGGATTACGAAGGCAAACTTGATACACTAGACGCTGCGGGCCTTCTGAATTGCATCCTGCGCAACGAAAAGATCAACAACATCGCCGGGCGTATCATGTCCTATGCGGGCCTGCGGTACTACCAACTGACCACGGACGCGGGCCGCGCGAAATTCATGGCCGACCTGCAGGAAAAGATCACCAATTATACGACGCCGCTGGTGTTTTTCACGCTGGAAATCAACCGCTTGGACGATGGGCATCTGGATACTCTTTTTGCCCAAAACGCTGATCTTGCTCGCTACAAACCGATTTTCGACCGGATCCGCGCAATGAAGCCTTATCAGCTTTCGGATGAGTTGGAGAAATTTCTGCATGATCTGGGTGTGGTTGGTGACGCTTGGGAGCGGCTCTTTGATGAAACGATCGCCGGGCTTGAGTTTGAGGTCGATGGCGAGGCGCTCAACATCGAAGGAACGCTGAACCTGCTGACCGACCCGGTGCGCGAAACCCGTGAAGCCGCCGCACGCGAATTGGCGGACGTGTTTGCCGAGAACGTCAAAATCTTTGCCCGTGTGCACAACACGCAGGCCAAGGAAAAGGAAATCGTCGACCGCTGGCGCGGCATGGAGACACCGCAACTTGGCCGCCATCTCAGCAACCAAGTGGAGCCCGAAGTTGTCGAGGCACTGCGCAATGCGGTCGTGGCCGCCTACCCCAAGCTGAGCCACCGGTATTACGAGTTGAAACGCAAATGGCTGGGGCTGGACAAGATGCAGGTCTGGGACCGCAACGCACCCCTGCCGATGGAAGACAAACGCACCATCGACTGGCCGACCGCCGAGAAAATGGTGATGGACGCCTATCAGGCGTTTGACCCCCGCATGGGCGAGATTGCAGAGCCGTTTTTCCGCAAGGGCTGGATTGACGCGGGCGTGAAACCGGGCAAGGCACCGGGCGCGTTCGCACATCCCACGGTGACGAATGTGCACCCCTATGTGATGTTGAACTACCTTGGAAAACCGCGTGATGTCATGACCTTGGCGCATGAGTTGGGCCACGGCGTGCATCAGGTGCTGGCTGCCGAACAGGGCGAAATGCTGTCGTCCACGCCGCTCACGCTGGCCGAAACCGCAAGTGTGTTTGGAGAAATGTTGACGTTTCGAAAAATGCTCGACGGGGCCACCAGCGACGCGCAACGCAAGGTGATGCTGGCGGGCAAGGTTGAGGACATGATCAACACTGTCGTGCGCCAGATCGCGTTTTATGATTTCGAATGCAAACTGCATGACGCGCGCCGTGGCGGTGAATTGACGCCTGATGACATCAACGCGCTGTGGATGTCCGTTCAGGGGGAATCGCTGGGACCGGCGTTTGAATTCATGGAGGGCTACGAGACCTTCTGGGCCTATATCCCGCACTTCGTCCATTCGCCCTTTTACGTCTACGCCTATGCCTTCGGCGACGGGTTGGTGAACGCGCTCTATTCGGTCTATGCCGAGGGGGCCGAAGGGTTCGAGGAAAAATACTTCGACATGCTCAAGGCGGGCGGATCGAAGCACCACAAGGAACTGCTCGCCCCCTTCGGTCTGGACGCCTCCGACCCCGCGTTCTGGGACAAGGGACTGAGCATGATTTCCGGTATGATCGACGAATTGGAGGCGATGGAGGAGTAAGGGGCTTCAGGCTCTGATGTGGAAGTCGTCGAGAACGCGTCCCGCCAGATCACAAAGGGCCGGTTGCACGCGTTTGTTGGACACTTGAGAGGGCCAGCTGACTAGGTCCGCGGCTATTCCGTGGTGCGCCCATCGAAGTGTTCGTGTGACGAGTCGGCCTCGGCCTTTGTCTTGTGTATTGTTCCGTCGATATGTTCGGGTGGTCCGTAGATCGTATAGAACCGCAACGGTTCTGTTCCCGTGTTGACGACATTGTGCTTTGCACCGGCGGGGACAATGACGCCGTGATCGGCCTTAACATTGTTGGCCACATCGTCGATCCTGACCTCGCCGCTGCCCGTTTCGAACCGAAAGAACTGATCACGATCTTCGTGGATTTCCGCGCCGATCTCTTCACCTGCCTTGAGTGTCATCAGGACCAGCTGGATGTTCTTGCCGGTGTAAATGACCTGACGAAAATTATTGTTTTGCTCGGTCAGCTTTTCGATGTCGTCAACAAAACCTTTCATGGTGCCAGTCTCCTTTTTTGGGGCGAGGGCGCAGTATGGGCCTGTGTTTTATCACTACCGACTGGTGCCGAAACGGCATTGACATATCTCAAGTCACCATAGCCGGCGGCGTGGTTCATTGCTTCGCAAATGGCCATTTTGAACGCAGGAGGCATTCATGTCTGACCCGGAAAAAGATCAAAGCCAGACGATGGTGATCGACATTCCCGAAGCAGTGGGTGTGTTCGACACCTTTCAGGACTTACAAAGGGCTTTCTACGATCTCAGGATGATCGGTATCCACCATTCCGACATCAGCCTTCTTGGAGACGAAAAAACCTTGAAGGAGAAGCTGGGTAAGGCATATTGGCACGCCGCCGATCTGGAAGATGACCCAAGGGCGCCGCGTGCGCATTTCGTGTCCGAAGAAGCCATCGGTGAGTTGGAGGGCGCGATCGCGGGGGGCTTCTTTTTCGTTGGCTCGTTTATTGCGATGGCCGCGATGCTCACCCCGGCGAGCGCACTTGCGACGTCGATCGCCGCCATTGCAATCGGCGGCAGCCCCGCAGCGGTGATCGGGACCCTGCTGGCGCGCCGCGTAGGCAAGCACCACAAGGACTACTACGCAAACCAGATCGAACACGGGGGTATTCTTCTGTGGGTCCGCGTTCGTGACAAGGAACACGAGGACATGGCGGTCAAGATCATGAAAGGCCACTCAGGGCGCGATGTTCACGTCCATGCGTGGAGTACGTGATACCTGCCGCAGCACCCGGTTCGGGCCTGTGCGTCGCAACCGGGATGTCGGCTTTGCCTGTCATGTCGGGCGTCGTATGACATCGCGGCTGGGCTGGCGGATGCGGATGAAACGGGCGCTAGCCATCATCCGCCGCCGCGTGCCAGCGGGACTTCGGCTGGTGCTGGGGCTGGTGCTGATCGGTGGCGGAGCGCTGGGATTCTTGCCGATCCTCGGTTTCTGGATGATCCCGCTTGGCGTTGCGGTGGCCGCGCTTGATATCATGCCGCTCTGGCGGCGACTGTTCGGGCGCTGATCACTTCAACTGGCTGTCCTTTGATCCGCGCCGATTGATGCCGCCGCGTGCTTTGAACGCGCTGTCCCGCTCTTGCATGCAATCGATGCAGAGTTTCACGCCGGGTAGCGCCACGCGGCGCGCCTCCGGAATCGGTTCTTCACATTCCGCGCAGTGGGACAGGCTCTCGCCGACGGGCGCCTTGCGGGCCTTCAAGCGGGCAAGCTCGTCCTGGATGGAGGCTTCCATCTGTTCGTTCTCCGCGCCATCGCGTGCCCAGCCGCCAGCCATTGCATTGCTCCACATGAAAAGACCCGCCCAGAATGGGGCGGGTCTGATGTGTCGTCAATGGGGCGGTTCAAGCCCGTGTCCGGATGCCGCTGTTCAAGCCGCCTTTTTGGCGATCCGTCGGCGCACTGCAAGTGCCCCGAAGGCACCCACCAGCAACAGCCCACTGGCCGGCAGCGGAACGACCGCGACCGCATCGCTATAGGTTCCGATTGGGAATGCGGCACTGCCGGCTGCTGCATTGCTGCCAAAACCATCCAATGCGTTGCGGCCCGAAAAACTCCAGTTCACCAGCTGAAACGTATCGCCGTCGGGGCCGGTTGCGTCATTGCGGTAGGCCCATCCGTCACGATAATCCCAAGGCTCGCCGGTCCCATCAACGCCGACATCGCCGAAACTATCGACAACCGTGGCCCCCTTGGTGACGCGGAAGGCGTCGTTGCCATTGATGCTGACCGCATTGCCACCGCGAAACACCATGCTGGGCAAGCTGCCGAAAAAGCTGGTCAATTCGCTGTCATCGGTCGTGGCGCTCACGGCGTAGAAGAAATCGCCTGCACTGACCGAACCGGAAAAGGTCAACGTTGCATTTGCGGACGTATTGCCATTGTTGAAGTTGCTCAGCGAATAGCTGCTGAGGTCTGCGATGTCTTCATGTGCAAAAAGTTCCACCAGCTTGGGCACCCCGCCGGACAAGGGCCCGTCCAGAACCCCGGTGATCGACACGCCGATTACCCCGGCCTGGGCCGAAACCGCGGCGGAGGCAACAAAGGCCGATGTGCACAGCAAACGCGCAATATGTTTCATGTCATCCCAATCCCATTTTTTCGGTTATTCTCAAAATCCTTAACCGACACTGGAGCGAAAAGCCAAAACAATCGCGATTTCAGACCAGAAACGGCGCTCAGATGACAAGGTGCTGCACATAAAAAACGCCCCCAAGCGGACTCAGGGGCGTGATTATCGGGATGACCTGCGCGGGACCGGATCAAGCGGTGGCAAGCATGCCCTTTTCCTTGGCCAGATCGCGCATCTTCTTTTGCAGCTTTTCGAACGCGCGCACTTCAATCTGACGGATGCGTTCGCGGCTGACGTCATACTGCGAACTCAAGTCTTCAAGCGTCACAGTTTCATCGGACAAGCGGCGCTGTGTCAGGATATCCTTTTCACGATCGTTCAGAACACCCATCGCCTCCAGCAGCAACTCGCGGCGGCTTTCCAACTCGTTGCGTGCCTCGTAATCGCTGGCCTGATCGGCGTCTTCGTCTTCCAGCCAGTCCTGCCATTGCATTGTCCCCTCGCCTTCGGAGCCGACGGTGGCATTCAGCGACGCATCCCCGCCCGACATCCGCCGGTTCATGGAGATCACTTCCGCCTCTGTCACGCCCAGATCGGTGGCGATGCGTGTGACGTTTTCAGGGCGCAGGTCGCCCTCTTCCAGCGCGCCGATCTTGTTCTTGGCTTTGCGCAGGTTGAAAAACAACTTTTTCTGGCCCGACGTCGTGCCCAGCTTGACCAACGACCACGAACGCAGAATGTATTCCTGAATGCTCGCGCGGATCCACCACATCGCATAAGTCGCCAGACGGAAGCCTTTTTCCGGGTCAAACCGTTTCACAGCCTGCATCAGACCCACGTTGGCCTCTGAAATAACTTCGGCTTGCGGCAGACCATAGCCGCGATAGCCCATGGCGATCTTGGCCGCGAGACGCAGGTGTGACGTGACCATGCGGTGGGCTGCTTCGGTGTCTTCCTGCTCCACCCAACGCTTGGCCAGCATGTATTCTTCTTCCGGTTCCAGCAAAGGGAACTTGCGGATTTCCTGCATGTAGCGGTTCAGGCCGCCCTCCGGTGTTGGTGCCGGCAGATTTGCATAGTTCGCCATGTTTGAGCCTTTCGATGTTTAAGGTCTTAACATACATTTAGGGACCAAACGTTCTTGTTCAAGTGGCCAGCCCCGTTATCGTTAACAAAACCCATATAATTTTAGCGTTAAGAAAGGATTTACACGCTGAACACGCGGGTTTCATGCTGTTTCGTGCAGTTTCACAAAGATGTGCGGGTTATGACAGAGCCGCCAGAAGGGCCGTCATATCATCTGGCAGCGGCGCCTCGAACTGCATTTTGTCGCCGGTGACGGGGTGATCAAACCCCAGAATTGCCGCGTGCAGCGCTTGGCGGGGAAAGCTGCGCACCGCTTCGGCGGCTGTTTCGGACAGGGCTTTGAGCGGCAGTTTGCGCTTGCCGCCATAGGTCGTATCGCCCACCAGCCCGTGGCCCGCATGTGCCATATGCACTCTGATCTGATGCGTGCGGCCCGTTTCCAACCAGCATTCCATCAGCGCCAGAACCGGCGGGGTTCCGAACCGCTCCACCGTGCGTGCGCGCGTGACCGCGTGGCGACCGCCCTGAAACAACACCGCCTGACGTTGCCGGTCGGTTTTGTGACGCGCCAGTTGCGTGGTGAGTTTGAGAATATTGCCCGGCTCGAACGATGCGCCCTTGATACCGCGCAACCGCGGATCGTTGGCGTCTGGGACACCGTAGACCAGCGCACGGTAGTAGCGCGTGACGGTATGCGCCTCGAACTGAGCGGCCAGCCCGTGGTGTGCCGTGTCGGATTTTGCCACGACCAACAGACCCGAGGTGTCCTTGTCGATCCGGTGCACGATACCGGGGCGTTTCATCCCGCCCACACCGGATAAATCGTCGCCGCAATGCGCCAAAAGCGCGTTCACCAATGTGCCAGACGGCGTGCCGGGTGCGGGGTGCACAACCATGCCGACGGGTTTGTTGATGACGATCAGGTCCGCGTCTTCATAGATCACGTCCAAAGCGATGGGCTCGGGCAAGATATGGCTGTCTTGTGCCGCCTCGACCGTAATTGACACCGCCGCCCCCTGCGCCACGCGCGCCTTGGGGTCGGTGACGGGCGTGCCGTCGATTGTCACAGCCCCTGCCGCCAGCAATCGCGCGAGGCGCGTGCGCGACAAGGCCGCCTGCTCTGGCACATCGCGGGCAAGCGCCTTATCAAGGCGCGGCGGCGGTGCGTCGCCTATGGTGAATTCGATGGTATTTGACGACATGGACGACCCAGATGAAACCCCGGTGGAACCCGCGAACCTGCGCTTTTTGCGGCGGTTGGTCACGGTGTTGACGAGCGTGATGATTGGCGGCCTTCTACTGATCATTGGGCTGGTTGTCATCCGCTTCAATGACGCCCCGCCCGATTTACCGGATGTGATCACCCTGCCCGGTGGTGCCACGGCCACAGCATTCACCCGTGGGGCGGATTGGTACGCCGTTGTGACCGATGCAGACGAGATCCTGATTTTCGACCGGGTCACGGGCCAGTTGCGTCAGACGATCCTGGTGATACCGGGAGAAAACGAAGGGGAGTGATGGTACCACCTCCTGGTCTCGAACCAGGGACCTCCTGATCCACAATCAGGCGCTCTAACCAACTGAGCTAAGGCGGCACTGACCTTCGATTAACGCGGCAGTTTTGAGAATGCAAGAGGGGCAAGGCCCTTCAAAGCCGGATGCTCCACATTTGTTCAACAAGGTCTTGCCCAAACGAGTGCACTGGTGTGCTGCTGTCGAGGGTCCAGCCGTGCGCGCGATAAAGCGCCCCCGCAGCCCGGTGGCTTTCATGCGTCCAAAGCGACATCTCCGCATAGCCCGCGTCACGCGCAAACCCCATGCAAGTCCGCAGCATCGTTTTGCCCAATCCCATGCCGCGCGCTTCGGGCACCAGCAAAAACAGGCGCAACTTGGCAGTTGTATCGGTCAGGCGCACACAAAAGATTGAGCCAAGACGCGTCTGCCCGCGCATGGCAATCCAGCCGCATTCCCGCGCGGGGTCATGCCGTGCCTCGAAATCCACCAAAATGCTTTGCACCAACGGACCAAAAGTATCGTCAAATCCTTCGGCCCGCGTATAAAGTGTCTGGTGACGCTCAACCAACCAATCGCGGTCGGTGGGTGCGTATTTGCGCAGGGTCAGGTCCGTCATGGCATCATCAATACGCAATCATCCTTGCCTTTCAAGCCCATGCGGGGTAGCGATCTGGCGCATCGAAAAGGAGCGCACACATGGGCATCGACACCGAACGTGACATCGAAGCAAGCCTTCAAATCGGCCCGACTGACAAGGGCATGGTCCGCATTTTCGTGGAGGCTGACGGGGTCGAAGTGCCGATGGATTTTACGCCCGACGATGCAATCGAGATTGCCGAAGAAATCATGGCGGCGGCAAGACGCGTGCAGGGCGGCAAGCGTTAATCCCAATAGAGCCCGGCATCCGGATCGCGTAGCCCATGCAAGCGGCGCGCGGCAGTGGATGCGAATTTCTGCACCATCACTTTGCGGCGTGCAGGTGGTAATTTGTCTTCCGGCCCCATACGCAACACCTCGGCGCCATAGGCGTCCGCAATGATCAATCCGCTGTCGTCAGGCAGCAAATCGGTTGGGAAATCCGCATCCACCGCCCAGAAATAGCGATCGCACCATTCAAGATAGCCCTGCCATTTGCAATCGGACTGAAAATCAGCCCGGCTTGATTTGCACTCGATGATCCAAACCTCGCCCTTGGGGCCCAGTGCCATAACGTCCACACGCAGCCCACGGGTTGGCACCAGCTCTTCGACCGAGGTGAAGCCGAGTTCCGCCAGATGGCGCGACACGCCACGGGCCAAAAGCTGGCCAGGTTGGAAGCTGTGCATATCGTCATGTGCCATTCCACCAGTATGAACATACAGTGAACATCTGACAAGAGGGCTGCGCCTAGTGCGAATAATGGTCATCACGCACCTTGCCCCTTGTCGAACGGGGTATGGCGGCATAGATCAGGGGGGTGACGGGTTCTGCTCTTCGCGTGACTGGTTACGTTCCAGTGGCCTTAAGCAAATCCGAGGGAGCTGGCTCTGTCCTGGCCCTGGCCTGGTTACCTGGCGCCCACCTGTACATACAGGTCCTCGGGAATATAGAACCAAAACGGATGTAGTGGTCCCGTCACACCAGAACCACCATCATCAAACATGAGTTGAATTAAGCGATCAGCGACGACCGAAGGGCGTGCGTTTTTTCTCGACACGCACGGGGATTGCCTGACGCTGCGGCTCGTGGCCGACGAAAATTTCACGGAAAATGCGAACCAGTGTTTCGATCATATCTGCGCTCCTCTGACATTAAAGATGGCATTTATTTTGCCAAAGTCTAGGCCCAAATCGCTAATTTTCAGTGACCAGGCAGTTTCCGGCGGGTCAACGCCGCTTCAAGAGGCAGTGTTAGCGCGAACTGCGCCACACAGGCATCAGGCGGCGCAAACCGTCTTTCAAACCGCCCCCTTTGGGCGTGTCATCGGCCAACTGCATGATCGCGATTCCGAATTGGACACCTGCAAAGACGATGCCGTTGAGCATCCACAAAACAACAATCGCCAAAGCGCCGCCCTGTGAGTTGAACACCAGATGGCGCAAATGAGCGACGTCGAGATACAACAGTCCAGCGACGAAAATCGCGGCAATGCCGAACCCAATTATGCAACTGCGGATGTAGAGTTTGATGAGCTCGGGCATGATACGATCCTGTGTTTCCTCGCCTTCCAACGTAATGTATGCGCGCCCAGCGTCAAACCGGATGCGTCAAAATGCGTCTGGTTTGGCCTCGCGTGCCATATGATCCAGCACGGCGTTAACGAATTTCGGTTCCTTGCCATCGGGAAAGAAAGCACGCGCCACATCAACATATTCTGTGATTACGACCTTGGGCGGGGTGCCCTTGTCGTGCAACTCCGCGCCTGCTGCGCGAAAGAGCGCGCGGAGCGTCGGGTCAATGCGCGCAATCGGCCATTTGGCGACCAGTGCACGATCGGTCATCTGATCAATAGGTGCCTGAAGGTTTACTGCGTCTTCAATAACTTGCGCGAATAAGTTCAAGTCACCGTCGAGCATCTCCGCGCCCTCATAAGTCTCGCCGAAACGATGCTCCAGAAATTCGCGGCGGATCGCCTCAATGGTTTGGCCCGACTGCTCCATCTGAAAGAGCGCCTGAACCGCATAAAGGCGCGATGCCGACTTCATTTTTCGCAGTTGGTTGCCGGACAAATTGCCGTGGGGGGATGTCATAAGGTGGTTGATCCGTCTTTCAGACCGGCGATCAGCGTGTCATCCCCTGTGAAACTTGAGGGTTTGAAACCGATGCCTTTGGTTTGCGCGCCCCACTTACGCCCCAATGCAATCAGGTGCAAGGCGGCCGCTGCAGCCCCGCCTCCCTTGTTTTGCCCTGCCGGATCAGCACGCACCACGGCCTGCTCACGGGTCTCGACGGTCAGGATGCCGTTACCGATGCAAAGTCCTTGCAATCCAAGAAGTTGCAAGGCGCGGCTGCTGTCGTTGCAGACCGTTTCGTAATGGGTTGTCTCGCCACGGATCACGCAGCCCAACGCCACATACCCATCAAAATTGCTGCGGCGATCCGAAATGCCGATAGCCGTCGGGATTTCCAGCGCGCCGGGCATTTCGACCAACTCCCACGACGCGCCAGCCGCCTCGATCTCGGCCTTGGCACCGGTCACCAGATTATCGGCGATATCCTTGTAATAGGGCGATACCACGATCAACACCTTGGCCGGGCGTTCAAACTCCGGGCGCGGCATGACGTAGTGTTCTTCGGATTGAGCCATGGTTTAATCCTTTGTAATCGGACGCGTGCCCACGATAGACAGGTTGTAGGCATCAAGTCCGAGGTATTTGGTTTGCGGGCTATCTGTCAGCAAAATCAATTCCTTGAGGCCCAAAGTTGACATGATTTGAGCGCCCACACCGGTGCGCTTGATCGTGCGTGGGCCGTCATCGTCATCTCCGTCCAGACGCAAACGCGGGTGCGGTTCACGAAACAGCAACACAGCGCCGCGCCCCTCTTCGGCGATGATCTTCATCGCGCGCGGTAATTCATCGGTTGGACCCGGCCCGAGGCCCAATACATCTTCAAGCGCGTTCAGCGCATGGGTGCGCACCAGCACCGGTTCAGGCGTCGTGATATCGCCTTTGGACAGCATCACATGATCCGTGCCGGTGATCTCATCCGAGAAAATGCGCATCTGCCACTCGCCACCAAAAGCGGAAGTGACGGTGCGCGTATCGCGCTCGCGCAGCAGGTTATCATGCTTGAGCCGGTAAGCGATCAGGTCGCTGATCGTGCCGATTTTCAACCCATGCGCGGCCCCAAAGGCCGCGAGATCCGGCAGGCGCGCCATGGTTCCGTCGTCCTTCATGATCTCGCAGATCACACCAGACGGGTGCAGCCCGGCCAGACGCGAAATATCCACCGACGCTTCGGTATGGCCTGCACGCACCAGAACCCCGCCATTGCGCGCACGCAGTGGAAAGACGTGCCCCGGCGTTGCAATATCGGCCGCCCCGGCCTGTTCATTGATCGCCACGGCCACGGTCAGGGCGCGATCGGCCGCTGAAATACCGGTGCTGACGCCCTCGCGCGCCTCGATCGACACGGTAAAGGCCGTCTCGTGACGCGATGAATTGTTCACCGCCATCATCGGCAGGCCCAGCGTTGCAATGCGCTCTTCTGTCATGGGCAGGCAAATCAGCCCGCGCCCATGGGTCGCCATGAAATTGATTGCCGCTGCGTCCGCGAATTGCGCCGGGATCACCAGATCGCCCTCGTTTTCGCGGTCCTCATGGTCGACAAGGATGAACATGCGGCCTTGGCGCGCCTCCTCGATGATCTCCTCAATCGGGGAGATCGCCTGTTTCAGCGACAATTCCATCGGTCCTGGGGTTTCAAAGGTCATATGGGCAGATTTCCTTGGCAGCGTGCTGCCGGACATAATCGCAACCCGCCCAAAGTGCCAGCCCCCAGGCGGGCCGTCACCATGCTTTTGCCACTGGCGACGCTAGGTCGTTTCGGCCAAACGCGCGACATATCGGGCCAGCGTGTCGATCTCCAGATTGACCTGATCGCCCACGGCAACATCGCCCCATGTCGTGACAGTTTTCGTATGCGGAATAAAATTGATCCCGAAATCCACGCCATCCACCTCGTTCACGGTCAGCGACGTGCCATTCAGCGCAACAGATCCTTTGGGCGCGATGAAGCGGGCCAATGCGGCAGGGGCACGCAGGGTGACGCGGGTGCTGTCGCCTTCCTCAGTCACCTTGATCACCTCGGCCACGCCATCCACGTGTCCCGATACGATATGGCCGCCCAATTCATCGCCCACCTTCAGCGCGCGTTCCAGATTGACGCGCTGACCCACTGTCCAGGACGCCAGATTGGTTTTGCCGACGGTCTCGGCACTGATCTGCACATCATACCAGTCAGGGCCAAGATCCACGACCGTCAGACAGACCCCGTCCGACGCTATGGAGGCCCCCATATCAATGGACTGCGTGTCATAAGACGTCTGGATGCGCGCGCGCAAATCGCCCTGCTGATCCAAGGCCTTGATCGTGCCGATATCAGTGATGATGCCTGTAAACATGACGCCCCCAAGGTGTGACTTTGATGTGACCTAGCGGGGCCAATGCCGTCTGACAAGCCCTGCCGCCTTGCTTGCATGCGGGCAAACTGGCATAAAAGCAGGGTGGGACGTGGATTATCAGGAAAGGCTTGGGCCTTTGACATCTTTAGTCCATTTGAAAACTGCAGACGCAGCCCCCGTATTTCTGTTTCTACAAGGCCCGCACGGCCCATTTTTTTCTAGCCTTGCCAAACGATTGCGCCACGCGGGTGCCCAGGTTTGGCGGGTAGGCTTCAACGCGGGCGACCGCGCATTCTGGCGCGATAGGCACAGCTATATTCCATACCGGGATACGCCGGAGAACTGGGCGGAGCATTGCGCGCATCTGCTGCGTGACAAGAAGATTACCGACCTTGTGCTCTACGGCGACACGCGTCCAATCCACGCCACGGCCATCGCAGCGGCCAAGGCGCAGGGGCTGCGGGTTCATGTTTTCGAAGAAGGCTATCTGAGGCCCTATTGGATCACGTATGAGCGCGACGGATCAAACGGGTATTCCAGGATTTTAGCCAAGAATATCGTCGAAATGGAAAACGAATTGCACAACCTGCCCATGCCAACACGCGTGCCGCCGGGGCACTGGGGCGACACCGCGCAGCACATATTCTATGGCGCGCTCTATCATTGGTTCGTGCTCTTCTGGAATTCAAAGTACCGCCATTTTCGCCCCCATCGCAAAATACCTGTGTCACAGGAGTTTTCGCTCTACCTGCGCCGATTGCTGCTGATGCCGTTTCACGCGTTGCAGCGACGTCTGGCGATACTACGCATTCGTTGGGGCGGGTTTCCCTATCATCTGGCCCTTCTGCAGTTGGAGCATGACGCGTCCTTTCAGGCGCATTCGCGCTTTGAGACCATGACCGAGTTTCTGGAACTGGTGATCAAGGGTTTTGTCGAAGGTGCCCCGCGGCATCACCATCTGGTCTTCAAGGCGCACCCTTTGGAAGACGGCCGTGTGCCTTTGCGGCGCACGATCAAGGCGCTGGCGGCCAAAGCGGGCGTTTCGGAACGGGTGCACTACGTTGGCGGCGGCAAGCTTGCGCGGCTGCTGGACCCCGCGCGCACGGCCGTGACCGTCAATTCCACGTCCGGGCAACAGGCGCTGTGGCGTGGCATTCCGTTGCGCTGTTTTGGATCGGCCGTCTACAACCGGGCGGGGCTCGTATCGGACCAGCCTTTGAAGCGGTTTTTTGCCAAGCCGATCGCGCCCGACGGGCAAATCTACGAGGTATTTCGTCAGTATCTGCTGCAAACGTCTCAAGTTCCAGGCGGATTTTATTCCACCCAAGGGCGCCGCGAAGCGCTGCGCGACGTGGTCGATTTGATGCTTGATCCGACCAGCCCCTACGAAAAGTCCAAACCAGACACCGCGACCCAAGGGCAACAGTTGCGCGTGATTGACTAGGGACCTGCCACCCCGATGGTAGCTTTTGACCGAGGATTCCGTTAACGTACCCGAAATAAGCCAAAAAAATTGGCGCTTTGAGGCAGAGATATAGGTCGAGGAGACCGAGCAGTGACATCTGTAATTTTTCGGTGGGCGCGCCCCATCGCTGTTGTGACAGCTTTGGCTGTCGTTGCATCGTGCGGATTGCCGCAGGTGGGGCCAAACAAACGCCAAATTTATTCCGGGTCGGTGCAACAGGACGGCGATGCCTTTGTCGTCGCTGTCAATGATCGCGTGACACGCGCGACGGCTGTTGTGCCCGCGCTTGGGTTTTCGGACCAGTTCCGCAATGCCGCAACGCTTGGATCCGACACGATCAATCCGGGCGATGTTCTTGGGCTAACCATCTGGGAAAACGTTGAAAACGGCCTACTGGCGGGTCAGACGCAGAACTCGACCATTCTGGAAGAAGTTCAGGTCGACGGTGCCGGATTTATCTTTGTGCCCTATGCTGGGCGTATCCGTGCGGCTGGAAATTCGCCCGAAGCGATCAGGCGCATCATCACCACCAAACTCGAAGAGCAGACACCCGACCCGCAGGTTCAGGTGCGCCGTCTTGCCGGCGACGGGGCGACCGTGTCGCTGATCGGGTCTGTCGGAGGTCAAGGGGTCTACGCGATCGAACGCCCGACCCGCACGCTTTCGACCATGCTGGCGCGCGCAGGCGGTGTGACGATTGAACCCGAAATTGCCCAGATCACGGTTATCCGCGGCAATGAACGTAGCAAAGTGTGGTTCCAGGATCTGTTCGAACACCCGCAACTTGATATCGCCCTGCGTGGCGGCGACCGTATTCTGGTCGAGGAAGACACCCGTTCGTTCACCGCGCTTGGCGCCACGGGCGGTCAAGCGCGCGTTCCGTTTGAATCGCAAAACCTGTCAGCCATCGAAGCTATCGCACAGGTTGGTGGACTGCTATCCAATTCTTCTGACCCAACCGGTGTCTTTATCTTTCGAAATGAACCCGCAGAGGTCGCCAATCAGGTTCTGGGCCGCGAGGATTTGGTCGGTGCACAGCGCATGGTCTACGTGCTGGACCTGACCGAGCCCAACGGCATGTTCGTCGCCCGTGATTTCGTGATCCGCGATAGCGACACGCTTTATGTGACTGAAGCACCGTTCACCCAGTGGAACAAAACCATCTCCGCTGTCACCGGGTCGCTGGCCACCGCAGGGTCGATCGCGAGCCTGAGCAACAACTGACCATATGGCTGATCCATCAGACCCATCGCCCGCCGGACGCACCAGCGCCCGGCGGCTTTTCGTTTACAACGGTGGTTTTCTGACCCAGACCCGTATCCGCCGCATTCTGGACCTTGCGGGCTATGACGTGCGCGTTGGATTGCCCGGGCCCGAGGATGCCGTTGGCGTCTGGGGGCAAAGCCCGACATCGCACCGTGGCGAAGCTGTGGCAGAGCACCGCGACAGCCCTGTGATACGGGTAGAGGATGCCCCCCTGCGATCGCTGTTTCCGGGGCGCGCGGGAGAGCCACCCATCGGTCTGGTGATCGACACCAAGGGTGTGCATTTTGACCCCACTGTGCCTTCCGATCTTGAGGATTTGCTGGCCCATCACCCGCTGGATGACACGGCCCTTTTGAACCGCGCGCGCGGTGCGGCCGCCCGTATGCGCGAAGCCGAACTGAGCAAGTATTCCGCCTTTGAGACCACCACGCAGCCACCCCCGCCCGGTTATGTGCTGGTGATCGATCAGACGCGTGGCGATGCCTCTGTCACGGCTTGTGGCGCTGATCTCAACCGTTTTCGCGAGATGCTCTTTGTGGCGCAGGATGAACACCCCGGCGCAACAATTCTCATCAAATCGCACCCCGAAACGGTCCAAGGGCACCGCGAGGGGTATTTCGATGACAGCCTCGCCAGCGATCACATCCGGTTTGTCACTGATCCGGTCAGCCCGTGGATGCTGTTTGAAGGAGCCATTGCCGTCTACACCGTGTCGTCGCAGCTTGGGTTCGAAGCGATCTACGCAGGCCACCGACCGCGCGTGTTTGGTCAGCCATTTTACGCAGGATGGGGGCTGACGCAGGATGAATTTCCCGTGCAGCGCCGCCAACGCACCCTGACGCGCGCGCAGCTCTTTGCCGCCGCCATGATCCTCTATCCCAAATGGTACGACCCCTACCGCGACACGTTGTGCAACTTGGAAACGGCGATAGAGGCGATGGCGGCGCAAACACGCGCCTGGCGCGAGGATCATCGTGGGTGGGTCGCATCGGGCATGCGGCTCTGGAAACGCAAGCCACTGCAACAGGTGTTCGGTGGCCACGTTCCGGTTGTGTTTGAAGACGACCCCGCCAAGGCCCGCGCGACAGGCCGCCCGTGGATGGTCTGGGCGGGCAAGTCCGACGTGGGGCAAAGGGATGCGGTGCAAGTGGAAGACGGGTTCGTACGCTCCAAAGGGCTTGGTGCCAGTTTGATTCCGCCGCTGTCGCTGGTTCTGGACGATCTGGGCATCTACTATGATGCCTCCGCCCCCAGTCGGTTGGAGCAGTTGATCGCGAGCCGTGCCGACTTGCGTCCCGATCAGGACGCCCGCGCGCGTCGCTTGATCCGGGTTCTCAAGGACATGCAGATCAGCAAATACAATATCGGGGCCGCGCCGCCCGATCTGCCACCAGGGCACCGCATTCTGGTGCCGGGACAAGTCGAAGACGATGCCTCTATCCTCAAGGGAACAGGCGACGTGCGCACCAATCGCGCGCTGCTGGAAGCCACGCGCGCGGCCAATCCCGAAGCCGTTATCCTCTACAAACCCCACCCCGATGTCGAAGCTGGTTTGCGACCCGGTGCCCTGGATGCGCGATCCTTGGCGGATCTGGTGCTGGAGGGGTGCGATCCTGCGCCGCTTTTTCCCAAGGTGGACGCGGTCTGGACAATGACCTCTCTCTTGGGGTTTGAGGCGTTGCTGCGCGGTGTTCCGGTGGTCACGCTGGGTGTTCCGTTTTATGCGGGCTGGGGCCTGACCATCGATCATGGCGCGCCGCCACCGCGCCGCCGTGCCGAGCCGACACTCGAAGGTTTGGTCCACGCGACGCTGATCGATTATCCGCGCTACATTGACCCCGTCACCGGCGCGCCCTGCCCCGTAGAGATCGTGGTCGAGCGGATTGCAAAAGGGCAGATCCCGCAACCCGGTCCGTTCAACCGCACGCTGTCGAAATTGCAGGGATTGTTGGCCAGCCGCGCCGGTTTGTGGCGGTGAGTGTCAGCGGCGCCAGATGTGCAGAACATCCGCGCCGATGGGCTGTGCGCTGATCAAACGGTAGCGTGTTGCCGCCTCCAGATGGCTCAGACCCAAAGCACCCACACCGGGCAACCCTTCGGCGCCGATCATGATTCCGGCTGTGAAACCCGCAACCTCATCCACCAGATCGGCCTCGATCAGCGAGGCCGCAAGCGCGCTGCCCCCTTCACAGAACACCCGGGTCAGACCATGCCCGGCCAATTGGCGCAGGATATCGGCCGGATCAAGTTGTCCGCCCTTTGTGGCGCAGGGCAACAGCGTCGCCCCCAAGCCAGCCCATGTCTGCGCCAGCGTCGGATCCACGTCCGATCCGTGACACAGGATCAGGGGAATTTCCGTCGCACTGCGCGCCAAGCGGCCCATCAGCGGCAGATCCAGCCGGCGGCTGACGACCACGCGAGCGGGCTGGCGCTGAATACCCAGATCGCGCACGGTCAACGACGGATCATCCTTGCGCGCCGTGCCACCGCCCACCATCACCGCATCGTGACGTGCGCGCATGGCATGAACGGCACGGCGGGCTTGCGCGCCGGTGATCCATTGGCTTTCGCCCGTGGCTGTCGCGATACGTCCGTCAAAGCTGTTGGCGAGTTTGAGTGTCAGGAATGGCCTGTCCAGCGTGACCCGCGCAATAAATCCCGCATGATCCGCCAGCGCCTCATCCTCAAGCAGGCCGACATCGACCTCAATCCCTGCGTCACGCAGCATTTGCGCGCCTTTGCCGTTCACCCGCGCGTCCGGATCGCCCGTGGCCATCCAGACCTTGGCGACCCCGGCTGCGATCAACGCCTCGGCACAGGGCGGCGTGGCGCCGTGATGGGCGCAAGGTTCAAGCGTCACAAAAACATCCGCCCCCCGCGCCGCGTCACCCGCTTGGGTCAGGGCTACGGTTTCGGCATGGGGGCGTCCACCGGGTTGGGTCCACCCCCGCCCGATCACGCGCCCGTCTTTGACGATGACACATCCAACGGCCGGGTTTGGCCACACCGCGCCCTGTCCGCGCCGCCCTAGTGTCAGGGCCAGCGCCATGTGGCGCGCGGCTGTGCTCACTCCTCGGCCTGACCCTCGGGTCGCAGCTCGGCCACGAATTTGTCAAAGTCATCCGCAGCTTGGAAGTTCTTGTAAACGCTGGCGAAACGCACATAGGCTACGGTGTCGATCCGGGCCAAAGCCTCCATCACGATCTCGCCGATCTGTTTGGAGTTTATGTCGGTCTCGCCCATGCTTTCGAGCCGCCGCACGATCCCGGAAATCATCTGATCAATCCGCTCAGGATCAATCGGGCGCTTCTGCATAGAGATGCGGATCGAGCGCTCCAGTTTGCCGCGGTCAAAATCCTCGCGTTTGCCGGATGATTTGATCACCACCAGATCGCGCAGTTGAACCCGTTCATAGGTCGTGAACCGTCCGCCACAGGCCGGGCAAAACCGCCGACGCCGAATGGAAACGTGATCTTCTGCCGGACGGCTATCTTTGACTTGGGTGTCTATATTTCCGCAAAACGGGCAACGCATGAGCCGTCCCTTTTCCTAGTGTCTGCCTCAGTTTGTGGGATCAGCGCCCCACTTATCCACACTTATAGGACAGCCCCAACCATTTGGGTAGGGGGGAATTTAAGGTCCATATCTGGTAGAGTGTCAGAGAGGTTGAAACACGGCCGCCACAGTGCGGTTGTGCGGGCGGGCACGGTGTTCAAAGAGGTACACACCCTGCCATGTGCCCAACCGTAAGACCCCGTCGCGCACCGGTATTTGCAGGCTGACAGGCATCATCGCCGCCTTGATGTGAGCGGGCATATCATCCGGGCCTTCGGCCGTGTGGCGCAGATAATCCATCGTGACATCATCAGACGGCGGCACCAATCGGTCGAAGAAGGCCCGCAAATCAACCTGCACATCGGGGTCCGCGTTTTCCTGGATCAACAGCGAGGCAGAGGTGTGCAGCACCATCACCGTCAGCACGCCACTGCCCCGCCCGCTAACCCAACTGCGCAGTTGGTCGGTGAATTCATAAAGCCCAGGGCCGTGGGTTGCGATGTGAATGTCGTTTTGCATTACACCACGCTGGCCCAGCCGGACGGAGCCTTCAAGCCCCTACTTGGTCGCGCGGGTGAACGCATCGCGGCAAAAGCCACGCGCCTGATATGACTTGAGCATACGACCCGGTGTAGTGACGTTCACGCTCAATTGCTGGCCGACCTGCGGCAGACCGGCGTTCGAGGTGGAAAACACCACACCAATGCGCCCAGGCGCGGTGACACTCGGCCCACGCGGCGATTTGAGGTAGATCGGCGTCAATTCAGATTGGTTCGTGCGCGCTTCAATGTAATTGGCAGCGCCGCACCAAAATCCGCGCGGCGTGCTTTCATTCGGCTCAAGCACCTCGAAATCGGTCGCATTGATCCGGTTGATGACCAGTTTGGATTCTTCACGCATGGTTCCCGCTTGCAATGGCAGGGCCAGAATTCCGGCGAATACGCTGATCAGAATGGTCTTTTTCATGAGTTGCTCCCTGTGTTTTGGTTCGACATAGGGCGAATGCGCCTCAGCGCGAGTTTGTCAGGCGATGATCGGCACAAAAACTATACGCATGATCCACCGACAGGTTCGCCCCCGGCGTCCGTATCGAAGGCCCCAACACCAGAACCGTGCTTGGCGTTAACCCGGTGGGATCAAGCGTAAAGCTTACCGCTTTGCGGTTTGGTTGGGTCACACTTGGGCCACGCGCGGTTTTGACATACAGCCGTTGCGTCCCGGATGCGCCGCGTACCTCCTTGGCGTAATCGGCAGCAGCACACCAAAGGCTCCGCGCCCCCATGCCACCGCCCTCAAAGGCCTCGAACCCGCCGGTTACAGGTGTAACCGTCACGCGATTTTCAGCACGAAAAGACTGGGCCGTGGCCGGCAATGCGAGCACGCCCAGAAGGGCAGATGTCACGGTAATGGTTCGGATCATGGCATGGCTCCTTTGCAATGCGGTTAGAGGATGTCGTCCAGTTCAATGATGTAGTCGCGGCAAAACTGCAGGGCGTGGGCGACCCGCAAATTGGCGCCAACCTCCCGGATGCTGTTGGTGGCACGTCCCGGCACATCGGCAATCGGCTGAGTGGAGAAAATAATGCCGGTGCGCCCCGGCATCGTAACGCTTGGACCGCGCGGAACGGCGATATAGAGCCTTCCAGATGTTTTGCCCAACTGCCGCGCGGCATAGTCGGCGGCCGCGCACCAAATGCCGTTGGGCCCTTCGCCCCGCGCTTCAATCACCTCGAACTGGGTGTTGGACACGCGGTTCACGGGCAGGTCCGGCTTGAAGAACAAAGTGTTGGCCCCCACCAGACCGGGCCAACTCAGCAGCACTGCGACCAGCAGAATTCGTTTCATCACCCACACTCCCTTTCCGCTCCATAGGTAGGGCCCGTTTCGGCATTTTCCAAATCACGGATACGACATAACAATGTATCCGAATACATGTACCCACTCTTGGGGTGGATGAACCAAGATATGTCGCGGCTTGCCACACAATGTCATTTGTCGATGCGTGAATAGAGTCGATTGCAGAACTCAAATGGCCTGATCACACGGGCCACAAGCTCGCAGCCGCAGTCATGTGTTCGTCAATCCCACCCCGGTGTAATCGCAAAGGAACCGGTCACAGCACCTTTGCACCACTCATCCCTCTGACGGCGCGCTAACGTATCACAGATGCACAGCCCTGCCCCATTTTACGCAATGGAACCAGGCCAGACTTTACTGATCGAGGAACGACCGCAACTTGCGCGACCGGCTGGGGTGCTTGAGTTTGCGCAATGCCTTGGCTTCGATCTGGCGGATGCGTTCGCGCGTCACGCTGAACTGCTGGCCCACCTCTTCGAGCGTGTGGTCGGTGTTCATTCCGATGCCAAAGCGCATCCGCAGCACGCGTTCTTCGCGCGGCGTAAGGGACGCCAAAACGCGGGTCGTGGTTTCCTTGAGGTTTTCCTGAATGGCACTGTCCAGTGGCAGCACGGCATTCTTGTCCTCGATGAAGTCGCCCAACTGGCTGTCTTCTTCGTCGCCAATCGGCGTTTCCAGCGAAATCGGTTCCTTGGCGATTTTCATCACCTTGCGGACCTTCTCAAGCGGCATTTGCAGCTTCTCGGCCAGCTCTTCCGGCGTTGGCTCGCGGCCAATCTCGTGCAGCATCTGGCGGCCCGTGCGCACCAACTTGTTGATCGTCTCGATCATGTGCACCGGAATACGGATCGTGCGCGCCTGATCGGCAATAGAACGGGTGATTGCCTGCCGGATCCACCACGTCGCATAGGTCGAGAATTTATATCCGCGACGGTATTCGAACTTGTCGACGGCCTTCATCAGGCCGATGTTACCTTCCTGAATAAGATCAAGGAATTGCAGGCCACGGTTCGTGTATTTCTTGGCGATCGAAATCACCAGACGCAGGTTTGCTTCGACCATTTCCTTCTTGGCCTGACGGGCTTCTTTTTCGCCCTTTTGAACCTGTTGCACGATGCGGCGGAATTCGGAGATATCGAGACCGACATATTGCCCGACCTGCGCCATATCCGAGCGCAGTTCCTCGACCTTGCCGGTCGAGCGCTCAATGAACATCTGCCATCCACGGCCCGACTTTTCAGCCATCCGCTCCAACCAGTTTGGATCAAGCTCATACCCGCGGTATTCGTCGATGAATTCCTTGCGGTTGATGCGCGCCTGATCCGCCAGTTTAACCATTGCAGAGTCGATCTGCATGATGCGGCGGTTGATGCCGTAAAGCTGGTCGATCAAGGCCTCGATGCGGTTGTTGTGCAGGTGCAGGTCGTTGACCAGCAATACGATCTCGGAGCGCAGTTTCTGGTAAAGCGCCTCGTCTCCGGTGCTGAACGAACCGTCTTCATTCAAGGTGGCCGAAATCCGGCTGTCCTGCATTTCAGACAGCTTCACATAGTCGTCCGCAATGGTGTCGAGCGCCTCTAGAACCTGCGGCTTGAGGGCGGCCTCCATCGCGGCAAGGCTCATGTTGGCCTGTTCATCCTCATCATCGTCGTCGTCTTTGGCGATGGGGTTGCCGTCCGCGTCCAGCTCTTGTGTCTCTTCCTCTTCGGCCTTTGGAGCGGTGCCGTCCGCCGCGACGACGGGCTCATCCACGCCCTCTTCGTCCATCTGGTTGCCGAACGTGGCTTCCAGATCGATCACATCGCGCAGCAGGATATCTTCGGACAGAAGTTCATCGCGCCAGATCGTAATCGCCTGAAACGTCAGCGGGCTTTCGCACAGCCCTGCAATCATTGTATTGCGTCCCGCCTCGATCCGCTTGGCGATAGCAATTTCGCCCTCGCGGCTCAGCAGTTCGACAGAGCCCATTTCGCGCAGGTACATGCGCACGGGATCATCGGTGCGATCCAGCTTTTCGGCCGTGCCAGAGGACAGCGCCACGTCGCGGTTGCTGTCGGTCGTGGCAATCTCTGTGGAGCCTTTGGCTTCTTCCTCTTCGGCGTCCTCGTCTTCGATGATGTTGATGCCCATTTCGGACAGCATCGACATGACATCTTCGATTTGCTCTGACGACACCTGATCGGGTGGCAGAACCGTGTTGAGTTGATCGTAGGTGATATAGCCGCGTTCTCGCGCCTCGCCGATCATCTTCTTGACGGCGGCTTGGCTCATATCGAGCGAATGGCCGGCGTCTTGATCTTCGGACTTGGCGTCTTCGTTCGTGTCTTTCGCGGCCATGCACTGCTCCTATCGAGGCTGAATGATTCGCTCGACCGAATCACTATGGAGAATCATTTAATGTCTTTGGGTGATTCGACCACCCGTGTTAACCTAGTTTTTCGCAGAATGTTCCTTAAATTCCACTAATCTTCGGCTTTTGGTGACCGAATCGATGCAATGAGGTTGTCCAGAGCAGACCGTTCGTCTCGACTGATTCGTGCTCCGTTCTCACCCACATCATATTCGGCCTTGTCTTCCTGCCCGCTGCGCAACGCCGTATCCGCAGCACGCCGTGCTTCTGTAAGCCGCCATGTCACGCCTTCATCCGCCACGCCCGTCAAGTCTTCGGCCGCATCGGCAATTTCCGCTTCCAACCCACGGCGGCTCGACAATTTTGCCAACGCCTCAGCCACCGTCATGCGCGCCATATCCACATCACCGGGATTGCGAATGCAAGGCATGATAGCCACGTGGTTTTGCCGGATAAGGTTTTCAAGAGCGTTGCCCCCCAGTGCTGCGGAAATATTTTCGCGCAACACCTCCGCCGACGCCCCGACACTGGCCAGAATCACCCGGCGCAAGGCGGCGTGGTCGGGGTGGTCACAGGGCATATCTTCGATCTGGCTTTCAAATTCCTCGATGATCTGCGGACAGGTTGCGAGTGCTGCAAGGATCACCGCCTCGCGCAGATGTTGGGTAACCTGGCTACCACCGCCGCTTGCCAGAACCGACGACTTGGTGCTTGGCAATGGTGGCATCGGCGCCTGCTTCCAGCCGCTTGACCGCTTGGGTCCTGAGGCACGTGTTTGGGGGCGGAAAAGCTGCCAGCGCAGATCCTTGATTTCCTGACCGTAATGGCTGCGGATGGAGGGGTCCTTGATCAGCTTGATCTTTTCACGCAGCGCCTTGTCGAGTGTCGCTTTGCGTTCGGGGCTGTCAAAAACCTTGCCTTCGGTTTCGCGACGCCACAGCAACCTGACCATAGGGATCGCCTGATCCAACAGGTTTTGCAGCGCGCCCGCGCCCTGCGTACGCAGCAGGTCATCCGGGTCCTGCCCTTCCGGCATCAGCGCAAAGCGCAGGGACTGACCCGCTTCCAGCAATGGCAATGCCAGATCGATCAGACGCATGGCCGCGCGCAACCCGGCGGTGTCGCCATCCAGCGCGATAATCGGCTCTGGCGATATGCGCCAAAGCATTTGCAACTGATGCTCTGTTACGGCCGTGCCCAGCGGGGCGACGGCGGCTTCGAACCCATGTTCGGCCAGCGCGATGACATCCATGTAACCTTCGGCCACGATCAGCGGTTGCCCCTTGCCGGAGGCAGTGCGTGCGGGGCCTTGATTGTAAAGAGTGCGGCCCTTGTCAAAAAGCTCCGTTTCCGGCGAATTCAGGTACTTGGCATTGTCGTTGGGGTCCATCGCCCGACCACCAAACGCCACGCAGCGTCCGCGCGCGTCACGGATCGGAAACATGATGCGACCGCGAAATGTGTCATAGGGTTTGCCGCCCTTGGTCGAAGGTTTGGCCAACCCTGCACCTAGGATCAGATCATCTTCGATTGATTTGGATTTCAGATGGTCCCACAGCCCCTGCCATGCATCGGGGGCGAACCCGATGTCCCATCGTTCCTGAGCCTGCGGAGTCAAGCCACGCCGCTCAAGATAGGCGCGCGCCTCTGAGGCGGCGGAGGTTTTGAGTTGAAGGCGGAAGTATTGCACCGCCATCTCCATCACCTCGGCCAGCTGCGTGCGCCGGTCCGATTTTTCCTGCGCGCGCGGATCGCGTTCAGGCATGGGCATACCGGCCTCCCCTGCCAAGATTTGAACCGCCTCCATAAAGCCCACGTTTTCCGTTTCGCGCACAAAGGAGATCGCGTCGCCTTTGGCGTGGCAGCCAAAGCAGTAGTAAAAGCCCTTGCGGTCATCGACGTGGAAGGACGCCGATTTTTCCTGATGGAAGGGGCATGGGGCCCACATGTCGCCCTTGCCCTGATTGGATTTGCGGGCGTCCCACATGACTTTGCGACCCACCACTTGTGTGAGGCTCAGGCGGGTGCGCAATTCGTCAAGGAATCCGGGAGGCAGGCTCATGCCGTATTATATCAGGTCTGGATGGCGCAAAGTCCAGACTGAGTGAACCAAAGGAGCGGCTGCGCCGCACGCGATTTTGTGACCAGTTGATTTCTGTTGGAAATCATCTGGCCCGGCCTTCGGCGAGAGTTTCTGTGGAAAGATGAAGTGGCGGCGTTACTGTGCCAGACACTGATCGCGCCACCAGGTCGCGAGGTCCTGTGTGCGCAAATCGCTGCGTTTGATTTCGTAGATATGGGGTGCCAGAAGCGGGATGATGTTGTTGTATTTCTCGGGCCAAGTGGCGTTGCTGGCCAGCGCATCGGGCAGCTTTCGTTCTGCGACACGGTCCAGTCGGGCTTGTTGAATGGCGGCAACAACATCGGCTTGATGGCCGCAGCTTGTTTCTTTTTCCGTCTGAGCAAGCACCGGGGTGCTCAAAGCCGTCAGTACAGTCGCAATGATCAGGTGTCGCATCATGTCTCTCCGCAAATCGCTGGGTGCAGTTTAGCCACGCGAGGCGACACCTTCCATAGCCACTTTGAGATCATGCACCAATGTCGCAGCCATCGCCCGGAACACCAGTATGAGAAAGCTTTGCGGCCCTGTGCGAGTGATGGATGCGTTCATGTGCAGTAGCTGGCTGCGCACGGTATGGCCGCGGTCGAATGCTTTGTTGCGCAGATCAACAGGCACCAAACGCGCCAGCACGTCCTCAGCGGCGTCGCCCGAGAGCTCAACCGTTGCCCAAGCGTCGGATTGATCGGTGAGGGCCGCGTGTTCTTGCAAAGCCGGGTCTGGAGCCGGGCCGACCAACAGCGCCATATCGCGGCCAAACCAAATGGCGCGGGCGTTCCCTTTGCCCGTCGCTCTGTTGGGAGCGGGGAAGCTGATGCCATGTGCGGCTTTCAACGCCGTGGATGCGGCCTTTAGCTTGCCATTGTAGGGGGCCATGCTCGTCAGCGCGCCCAAGTCCACTTCGGTGAGCGACGCCTGTCCCACTGTCAGCGGGAGCAGCCCGTCGCAGGCTGATTTTGCGATCAGATCAACCACGGGTTTTGCCTCCCTCTGGGTCCACGAAGACGGGCGAGCAGATCTCGACCTGAGTATCGATGTCGCGCATGTGATCGACCACGCGTATCACCTCGCCAATTCGTTGTGGTCCGCGTTTGACAAAGCCCAGCGCGATGGATTGGCCGAGTGTTGGAGAAAACGCCACCGATGTGATGTATCCTTGGTCGTTTTCCCGGGTCACGGCGGCTTCGGTGTTGAAAACATGCGCGCCCGCGCTGAGTTGTTTGATGCTGCCGACCGCCTTGAGGCCCACGAGTTGCTCGCGGTCAGGCTCCATCAGGCCGGGGCGTGCTGCCATCGTTTTGCCGATGCAGTCCTTTTTTGCACTGACCATCCGCGCGAACCCAATGTCGAAGGCCGTCGTGCGGCCATGAATTTCGGCATGGGTGATGTGGCCCTTTTCAATGCGCAGCACATTGAGGGCTTCCATCCCATAGGCACCACCCTGCATCGCTTCGGCACGTGCGACCAGCAGCTTGAAAAGGCTCTCGCCATAGCGCGCGGGCACTGCGACCTCGTAGGCATGCTCACCAGAGAACGAAATGCGGAACAAGCGCCCTGCAACCCCCGCGACTGAGACCGAACCGCAGGCCATGAACGGAAAGCTGTCATTGTCGACGGGCGTATCCAAAAGATCATTCAGAAGCGCGCGCGACTGCGGGCCAGCAACAGCGAACTGTGCCCATTGTTCGGTCACAGACGTAAACCGCACGTCCCAATCGGGACGCAGACACTGGTGCACAAACTCAAGGTGGCGCATGACCTCGCCTGCTGCGGCGGTGGTGGTCGTCATGACAAAATGATGCTCTGCAAGGCGCGCCGTTGTGCCGTCGTCCATTACGGTTCCGTCTTCGCGCAGCATCAGCCCATAGCGCACCCGCCCCACTTTGAGGGTCGAGAACATGTTGGTGTAGACGAAGTCCAAAAACGCACCGGCATCAGGCCCTTGTATGTCGATCTTGCCCAAGGTCGAGACGTCACAGACCCCCACCGTGTTGCGCACATAGCCGACTTCGCGGTCGCAGGCCTGCCGCCATGTGGTTTCTGCACCGCGTGGAAAATAGCTGGGCCTGTACCACAACCCGGCTTCGATCATCGGCGCGCCCATATCGACGCTGACCGCATGCGATGTGGTGTAGCGTTGCGGCGCAAACCCGGCGCCCTGCGCTCCAGCGCCCATCGCTGCAATCGACACCGGGCTATAAGGCGGACGGAAGGTGGTCGTGCCCGTCTCGGGTATGCCACGCCCTGTGGCATCCGCCAGAATGGCAAGCGCGGCGACGTTGGAATTCTTGCCCTGATCGGTCGCCATGCCTTGGGTCGTGTAGCGCTTCATATGCTCAACGGAGCGGAAATTTTCCGTCGCGGCCTGTTTGATGTCCTTAACCGTCACATCGTTCTGAAAGTCGAGCCAGGCGCGCCCTTTGCCAGGCACAGCCCAAAGCGGCGACACCTTGTAGGCCGTGTCATCCGCGTCGGGCACAGTGACACGCGGCACCTTCATCCCAAGCTCTTTCAGCACGGATTTGGCCGCACTTACTCCGGCCTGCAGACACCCAAGCGTGGAAAACGTGCCATCACAGGCCCCCGCCGTGACCATCCCTGGGACGGAGCCCGGCGTTGGCACGAAACTAGCAATGTCTTCGCGCCACGTGGGGCGGCCGTTCATGTGGCAGGTCATATGCACCGTCGGGTTCCAGCCCCCTGACATGGCAAGACAATCCGCTTCCACCTGATGGGTCCCGCTTGGGCCTTGCACCGTGATCGCCTTCAGCCCAAGGCGGCCCGTGCTGCCCGCGACCATCGAACCGGTGTAGACCGGAAACCCTGCGCTTGCAGGTGTCGCATTCGGCCGACTGTCGATCAGGGCGGCGACTTCGACACCGGCCTCGATCAGATCAGCGGCGGTTCTATGCGCGTCATCGTTGTTGCCAAACACCGCGATCCGCTGCCCCGGCGCCACACCCCAACGGTTCAGATAGGCGCGCACAGCACCCGCTGTCATGATCCCCGGGCGGTCGTTGTTCTCAAACGCCACGGGCCGCTCCAACGCCCCCGCAGCCAGCACCGTGCGCTTGGCGACAATCCGCCAGAAACACTCCAGCGGCACCCCATGCCCGCGACGTCCGGTGTGGTGATTGACCCGCTCCAAAGCGCCATATGTGCCTTGATCATAGGCCCCTGTTACGGTCGTTCTGGTCATCAGACGCACATTTTCCATACCGCGCAATTCTTCAATGACGGCTGCTGCCCAGACATGACCCGGCTGGCCATCAACGAGGTAGGTCTCCGCATTGAGCCGCCCGCCCATCATTGCGTCTTCATCGGCCAGAATGACGTCAGCTCCGGCCCGCGCAGCAGTCAGCGCCGCCATCAAGCCCGTTGGCCCCGCTCCAACCACCAGCACATCGCAAAACGCAAAGGCCTTTTCATATGTGTCGGGATTGTGCTTGCCGCTCAGACCACCCAACCCCGCAGCGCGCCGGATCACCGGCTCATACACCCGCTCCCAGAACGCGCGCGGCCACATGAACGTCTTGTAATAGAAACCCGCACCCAAGAACGGCCACGCCACATCGTTTACAGCCATCACATCCGCCTTCAGTGACGGCCAGGCGTTCTGGCTATAGACGTCCAGATCCTCATAGATCTCCTGCACCGTGGCGCGCACGTTGGGGTCCTGGCCCGCACCGCGCCCCACTGTGATCATCGCATTGGGCTCTTCGCTGCCCGCCGTCAAAACGCCGCGCGGGCGATGGTACTTGAACGACCGCGCCATCAGGCGCGTGCCCGACGCCAACAACGCAGACGCCACCGTATCACCGGCAAACCCTTTGTAGCCAATGTTGTCGAACTCAAAAGCCACCGGCGTGTTGCGATCAATCAGCCCTTTCCCATCAATCCGCATCACTTGGCTCCCTTCAGCCCGGTCGCCAGTTCAACCTGCATTACGGCATGTGTGACCGTGTTGCGCGTCACCACAACCCACGCACCACACCCCGCCTCATGCTGCCACAAGTCCCGCGTCTCTCCGGCCGGATTGTCACGCAGATGCACATAATCTTCCCAAGGCCCGTCTCCCGCATCCGGCTCCGGGCGGACCAACGCCACCGCATCACCACGGTAGTAAAACTCACGGCGATCCCGCTCACCACAAATCGGACAGCTCAACCGCATGGCACCCGCCTCACCTTCATTGTTCCAAAAATATGCACAGCGACCTCACCCACCCTCAATGCAGATTGTGCTGAGAGCCAGTGCCCTCTTCATCCATCAACCCGCGCCCGGTCCGAAACCGGTCGAGCCGGAACTTGGCCGCAGTCGCATGATGGTTGCCCGTCGCCATCAGGTGGGCAAACGCATACCCTGACCCCGGTACAGCCTTGAAACCGCCGTAGCACCAGCCGCAATCAATGAACAAACCGTCCGTGTCCGTCTTGTCGATAATGGGCGATCCGTCGGGCGTCATGTCCATGATCCCACCCCAACTGCGCAGCACCTTGGCCTTGCCGATCATTGGCATCAACGTCATGCCCGCGTCCATCACATGCTCGGCCATCGGCAAGTTGCCGCGCTGCGCATAAGAGGCATAGAAATCCAGATCGCCTCCAAAGACCAAACCGCCTTTGTCGGATTGGCTGATATAGAAATGTCCCATGCCAAAGCTGACCACATGGTCGATGCACGGCTTCAGGCCCTCGGTCACAAAAGCCTGCAAGACATGGCTCTCGATTGGCAGACGCATCCCCGCCATCGCCGCCACCTGCCCAGATCGTCCCGCAACGACAATGCCGACCTTCTTGGCCCGGATTGCACCGCGCGTGGTCTGCACGCCGCGCACCTGACCATTCTCGATATCTATTCCGGTGACTTCGCAGTTCTGCAAAAGGTCCACCCCGCGCTGGTCTGCCCCGCGCGCATATCCCCAGGCCACGGCATCATGGCGCGCAGTGCCTCCGCGAGGATGCAGCAGGCCGCCGTAGATCGGGAAACGCACATTATCGAAGTCCAGATACGGCAAATGCTTGCGCACGCCCTCACGGTCCAGAAGCACCGCATCATCGCCCTGATTGACCATGGCATTGCCGCGCCGCACAAAGGCATCGCGTTGCCCGTCGGAGTGGAACAGATTGATCAACCCGCGCTGCGAATGCATCACGTTGTAGTTCAGATCGTCCTCCAGCCCCTCCCACAGCTTCAGGGAATGGCTGTAAAACTCCGAATTGCCCTGCAAGAAATAGTTGGCCCGCACGATCGTGGTGTTGCGCCCGACGTTGCCGCCCCCGATGTAGCCCTTTTCCAGAACCGCGATATTAGTCATGCCGTGGTTCTTTGCCAGATAGTAGGCCGTCGACAACCCGTGCCCGCCACCGCCGATGATGACGGCGTCATATTCCGACTTGGGTTCGGGGTCACGCCAATGCGGCGTCCAGCCTTTGTTCCCGGTCAAGCCTTCCCGCAGAACCCGCAAACCTGAAAACCGCATGAAACACTCCCCGTCTGAACGCCATAGACCATAAGCCGACCGAAACAGGACTATCAATAGTCCGAAGACCTGCCCGCGTTCTTTGCGACACGGATTGGTCAGTGCACGACCCGCGCCGGAATACGCCGTTCAATCTGCACTGGAATCGGCCGCGTCTGCACACTAAAGTCGCGGAACATAAACAAATCGGACCCCTCATGCAGCGCAAACTTGCCGCGATCCTCGCCGCCGACGTGGTCGGATATTCCCGCATGATCGCGGCGGATGAAGCAGCGACCGTGGCCGAGTTGCAAACCCTACGGGCAGAGGTGTTCGGCCCTATTTTTGCCGATCAGCGCGGCACCATCGTCAAGAGTATGGGCGATGGTTGGCTTGTCGAATTCGCCAGTTCGGTTGAGGCGGTCAATGCCGCGATGCAGGTGCAGGATCGCCTCAGGGACCATCCGAACGTGGCCCTGCGCATCGGTGTGCATATCGGCGATGTGACACGCAACGAACATGATCTCTATGGCGATGGCATAAACATCGCCGCCCGGCTGGAGGGCTTGGCGCCCGAAGGCGGCATCCTGATATCGGACGCGGTCTATTCCAGCCTCGATGGCACGTTGTCCCCCTCCTTCGAGAGCGCGGGCGCACAGTCGCTCAAGAACATCCCGCGCCCGGTCATGACATGGGTGCGTGCGCCAGCCGGCGAAACGCGGACCATGCACGCCGGCCACCAGGCCCAAACATCCAGCCTGACGGTCCTGAACATACACCCCGTCGCCAACAACGACCCACGCTTTGAACTGCAAGATATCGCGGATGCGCTTACTGCCGATCTGGGCACATATTTTGGCAGCATCAACTGGCTTCAGACACGGATCACCGGATCGGACAGTGCAGAGGGCTACCGCCTGCGGCCCGTGTTGCGTGCACGTGGCGACCGGCTGCGGCTCGAAACCCGACTGATCTCACCAAACGGCGATACATTCTGGACCCACAAATCAGACAGCACGCTGGATGATGCGTTTGATTGGCAGGACAGCATCGTTGCAGAAATATCCGATCACGCCATCGGGATGATCCTAGAGGCTGAAACCGCCCGCATCACCGCTATCCCGGATGACGAACTGACGGCAGAACAGTGCATGTTGATGGGCATCATGACGTGGCGCGACTTCAGCTTGGACAGCTTTGTACGCTCTGCCGCATTCCATGACCGCGCGATCAAGGCCAAACCCGATCTTGCCGATGCCTATGCCGAAGGGCTGATCGTTTTGATGGCGGCGCGCACCATGACGGGCAATCCGGCCATCAAACCGTATATGAATAAAATGCACGATTGGGTGGCGGCTGGCCGCCCGTTGGCGGCGGGCCATGCGATGCTGACCCTGGGCATCGCCATTGCGACCTACGTTCAGGATGAAAAGCCGCTGCCCCTGAAGGACGCCGTGGCGCAAACGCTACGAATGGCTCCGTTTGATGCACGCATCCTGAGCTATTGCGGCTGGGCCAATCTATGGTCGGGGCAAACTCAGGACGCCTTTGATTGCTTTCAAAAGTCTCTGGAATTCGGTCGGCTTGGTCCGTTTTACGTGGCTTCGCTTGGCGGGGCCGCAACGGCAAGTGTACAACTGGGTCGGGATGAGGAGGCCTTGGCCTTTGTAGAAAAAGGGATGGCCTTATCTGATGCATATCCGACCTATTACTCAACCAAAAGTGCGGCCCTCGCGCACCTTGGTCGGCTGGATGAAGCGCACGCCGTTTTGGCACACTACCGAACACTTGAACCCGGGCGCACCCTTAAGGTCTGGCGCACCGTCAACGGTTACGGCGGATCAGACGGCGGCAAACGCTACTTCGAAGGGCTGCGCCTTGCCGGGTTGCCGGAGGAGTAAGGCCGGAGCAATCGCCCCGGCCCCTGCCCTTACAACCCTTTGGCGCGGTAGCTGGCCGCGACCTTTTCAATAGCCACCAGATAGGACGCCGTGCGCAGGTCATCGACATCGTCACGCCCGTGCCAGACATCCGACATCTGCTTGTAGGCCGCACGCATCGTGTCATCGAGACCCGAGCGCACCAATTCCAGCTCATCCGCGCCGCGCAGGTATTTCTCCTTGAAGTTGGGGCTCAACTCCCAGTTCAGTTCCTTGTCGCGGCTCAGCCGTTCCAATTCATTGATCAGCAATTGGTGACGCCCTTCCTCCTGACGCCGCTGCATCCGACCAAAGCGGATATGGCTGAGGTTCTTGACCCACTCGAAATAGCTCACCGTCACACCGCCCGCGTTGGCGTACATGTCGGGAATGATCACCGTACCCTTGTTGCGCAGGATCTCATCCGCGCCGACCGTCACCGGGCCATTGGCGGCCTCAATGATCAAAGGCGCCTTGACGCGTTCGGCATTGCTGAGGTTGATCACACCCTCAAGAGCCGCAGGCACCAGTATATCGCATGGTTCCTCCAGGACCTTGGCACCGTCCTTGACCAGGTTGTGATCTGCATACCCGGTAATTCCACCGTGCTTTGTGATCCAGGCACGTACCTGCTCCACGTCGAGACCTGCGGGATCATAAAGCCCGCCGTCATGTTCAATGATGCCCACAACGGTGCACCCGTCTTCCTCAGACAGAAACTTTGCCGCATGATAGCCGACATTGCCCAACCCCTGAACAATGACCATCTTTCCATCAAGAGTGCCTGTCATGCCTGCCTTCTTGACGCCTTGCGCGTCGCGGAAGAATTCGCGCAGCGCATATTGCACCCCCCGCCCGGTCGCCTCCGTGCGGCCCTGAATGCCGCCCGCGTGCGTTGGTTTGCCGGTCACACAGGCCATACCGTTGATGTCCGTGGTGTTCATGCGTTTGTACTGATCGGCAATCCACGCCATCTCGCGCTCGCCCGTGCCCATGTCGGGCGCAGGCACGTTCTGGGCGGGGTTGATGAGATCGCGCTTGATCAACTCATAGGCAAAGCGGCGCGTGATCAGCTCCATCTCCTGTTCGGAGTATTCACGCGGATCGATGCACAAACCGCCCTTGGATCCCCCAAACGGGGCTTCGACCAGCGCGCATTTGTAGGTCATCAGCGCCGCGAGCGCCTCAACCTCGTCCTGATTTACCCCCATCGAGAAGCGGATGCCGCCCTTGACGGGCTCCATATGCTCCGAATGCACGGAGCGGTAACCGGTGAAAGTCTGTATCTGGCCGCGGAGGCGCACACCGAAGCGCACCGTATAGGTGGCGTTGCAAACCCGGATTTTCTCCTCAAGGCCGGGCGACAGATCCATCAGGCCAACTGCCCTGTTGAACATCTGATCCACGCTTTCTCTGAAACTCGGTTCGTTGATGGGCTGGCTCAAGATTTCTCTCCTTCAGAGCGGAATGATTCGCTGTTGGATTGGGGTTAATTGAGGGATCGTAGGGGTCGAATTCGCAAAGTGCCAGTTTTTTAGGCAAAGAATCCTGCTCCTCTTCGGTCCGTCTATTTGCGCATCACGAGACAATTCCCGTGCCACCAAAACGACTGTTTCTCATTCAAGGCCAAAAAGTTGGGAATTCTTTAACAAGAGGCGAAAAATGTCATTTGAAGCCCTCTTTTGCCTGATTCCGACCACATTTCTGGTACAAAACAGAGTTTGAACCGTCGGGATGAATCCGGCTTGCAACAGCAAATGAGTGGTATGAGTGATGACATCTGAGCTGCCAAACACGCAGACGGCATTATCTGCAAGAGCCTGGGGGCATGCCAAACGCTTTTCGAAAGACGAGGACGGTTTAATCACCATCTTCGCAACTTTCATGCTGATCATGATCCTCATGGTCTGCGGGATCGCGGTTGATTTGATGCGAAACGAAATCGAGCGCACGAAGCTCCAGAACACGCTTGATCGCGCGATTGTCGCGGCGGCAGATCTGGACTCGACACTGGATGCGGAAGCGGTGGTCCATGACTACTTCGCCAAATCCGGCGTGTCCGAATATCTGGAATCGGTGATTGTGACGCCAGGTGAATTCCTGCCGACATCGCACTTCCGGACAGTGACGGCGATCGCACGTGCGCGCACACCTTCTCCTTATATGCGCATGACCGGCGTCGACAGCCTGCCTGTCTTTACCACCGGTAAAGCCGAAGAAGTCATCTCCAACGTCGAGATTTCGCTGGTGCTGGACGTGTCGGGGTCAATGAACTCCAACAGCCGCCTGACGAACCTCAAGATCGCGGCCAAGGATTTCGTGGATCAGGTGCTGGAAAACAGCCAGGAAGACCGGCTGCACATTTCGATCATTCCTTATGCTACGCAAGTGTCCTTGCCATCCGTGTTCACACAATACCTGAACCTGTCGGGCGAGCATGACTATTCGCGCTGCGTGAACTTCCCCGGCTCCAGCTTTGACGACACTGCCGTCAGCACAACGGCTGAGCTTGAGCAAACGATGCATTTCGACCCGTGGAACAACTTCGACGGACGCGACGACATGCCGAGCCCGAACCTCGTGCCGAGCCCCGTTTGCGAGGCCGATTCGAGCCGTGAAATGCTGTTGTTCCAGAACGATGCGACAACGCTGAAAAACTATATCGAAGCGCTGACCGCTCGTGGCAACACATCCATTGATCTGGGTGTCAAATGGGCCACCGCCTTGCTGGACCCGTCGTTGAACACCACCGTCCGCAGCCTTGTGGATGATGCGGTGATCCCGAATGTGTTCGCTGACCGTCCGAAGCCTTACGCGGATGAGGACACCATGAAAGTGATCGTGGTGATGACCGACGGGCAAAACACCAGCCAATACTATGTCGAGGACGACCACCGTCGTGGTTTCTCCGAAGTGTGGTGGAACCCACGGGATCAAGTCTATTCCATGTATGATGATCGCGGGACCAGCTCCCCGAACGATGATCGGTATTGGTATCGCCGTGCGGACAACGACAACCTTCTGGACTCCGATGGCAACGACTCTGGCCGGACCACTGGCTATTCGGACCACTCTGACCTGCAGTGGGACCAACGTCCGTACGGTTGCGACTACGATGGCTCGGGAGACGACTGGAAAGTCGAAAACTGGGTCTGCGATGGGACGTCTACTGGCGAAGGTACCAACCACCTTTCCTATGCGGACTTGTGGGCCTGGACGTCGATCAAGGCAAACACCGAACGGAACTACTATCCTTGGTGGAATGACAGCACCGCTCGGAGCGTTTGGCGCTATGGCGTGTATGACACCGTCGGCGGTGGCACCAAGAACAACCGCACCAAAGCCGCGTGTGATGCTGCCAAGGGCGAAGAGGTTATCGTCTTCACCATCGGCTTCGAAGCACCCTCTGGTGGTCAGAGCGTCCTGAAGGACTGCGCAAGCTCGCAAGCGCATTACTTCGATGTGGACGGTCTGGAAATCGCGGATGCCTTCACAGCCATCGCACATGAAATCACCCAGCTGAGGCTGACACAATGAAAATCCGGTATAACAAACTCGCCAATCATCTGGTCCGCTTCAAGCGTGACGAAGACGGCCAGCTGCTGATTGAATTCGCGATCCTTGTACCCTTGCTGTTCACGATCTTTCTGACAGCGATGGAATTGGGCATCTACGCCATGCAACAGATGTGGCTGGACCGTGGACTGGATATTGCGGTGCGTTCCGTGCGGCTAAACACCGACAACCCGCCGAGCCACGTACAGTTCAAGCGTATGGTTTGCGAACAAGGCGGTTTCATCCGCAACTGTGACCAATCCCTGAAGGTCGAGATGCGTCAGGTCGATCCGCGCGCCTTTGCAGGTCTTGATCCAAGTCCTGACTGCGTGGACAGCCAGCAACCGCTGGCGCCACCGCGGGACTTCGAGCCGGGTGGCAACCATGACTTGATGCTGATCCGCGCGTGCCTCGTGTTCGATCCGATCTTTGCATCCACTGGACTGGGGTTCGAATTCAGCAAGGCTGCGGATAAGCCCTTCATGACCGCTTATTCGGCCTTCGTTCAGGAGCCAGGAAAATGACCAAAGCAACGCCCCCAACCCTGCGGGCCCGCCTCAAGGGCTTTGTCACCGACCAGAACGGCAACATCATGATCGAAGCGATGATCATCCTGCCGATCATGTTCTGGGCCTATCTGACCATGTTCACGATCTTTGACGCCTACCGTCAGGTGACCGTTACGCAAAAGGCCAATTACACGATCTCCGACATGATCTCGCGTCAGGCTGAAATCGACGGTCCATTCCTGGATGGTGCGATGCAGGTCTTTGATGAAATGATCCGCTCCAGCCGTCCGACGGCGATGCGCGTCACAAGCGTGACCTACGATGAGGACGAAGACGAATACAGTGTTCTGTGGTCGCAAACACGCGGAAGCCGACCCATTCTGACAACCGATGAGGTCAAGGATTGGCACCAGAAGCTGCCAATTCTGGCGGACGAATCCACTGTTGTCGTGATCGAAACATGGAGCGGGTACCAACCTGTCTTTGCCATCGGTCTGGAAGAACAGGGGTTGAGCCAGTTTACGTTCACCCGTCCACGCTACACCAAATGCGTGATCTGGCGTGTCGATCAGGATTCCGATTGCCTAGGTGTCTAAGTCCCGATGCGCCAGCATAACGGCGAGGATTTCTGACATCAATTTGGACTGACGCCCCGGTGTCATTCCACCAATACCGATCTGGCGCCCCACGCGCCACCACAGCCCGGGCCGCCACACACGTGGCCCGGGCATTTTCGTGCGCACCAAAAAGCCGTTGGACGGTTTGAAAGCGAAAAAGCCGCGATCAATATATGTGATGTCTTCGACCCGTGCGATCAGAGTGCCGGATTGCTCTCGCAGCTCCGTTTCGGTCAGCTCGATAACAAGGCTGGTCGCAATCCGCATAGCGTTGGCCAACCACAGCGCAGCAGCGCCCAAAACGAGCAAGAACACTTGCCACTCCACTTCGGGCGGGCGCGCCAAGGCCACATAGATCAGCAATATCCCCAGCAGCCCTATCGACGTAACGCCCAGAAAGCGCCGCCCCGGTGAGGCGGCCACCCTGGCCAGCACTTCTTCGTCTGATCCGCTGTGATCTGGTTCGTTTTGCATGGCGCTCCCCTGCCCGACTGGCCCCCTTATCGCCATCGCGCGCGCGGTCACAAGGGCAAAACGCCTCGCATATCACCCAATGAGGTCGCGCATCAGGTTGCGAAGACTGCGCGGTCGGTAAGTCTTTAGCTTGTCCAAGCGCACGCGCACACTGGGGTGCAGATCAATGTCGTGACCCGGACCTGCGCGCCAATCCAGTTTTTTCATCAGCTTGTAGAAGAAATGCGTATCGTAGATTTCAGTTGTGTCCACATCGGGCTGGATCGGAAAATCGGGGATTTTGCGCCCGTCTTTCAGTTTAAGTCCGGTGTTTGCGGCCCCTTCCCACATCCAGTCCAGCGAGATTTCCGTGAGAGCCCGCGTCTTGGCCGAACCGCCAACAAGGGCGTGATCACCCACAAACCAGACCTGCTGATAAGGCCGATCGGGGCTGCGATCGCCGTTGTTCAAACCGGGATGATCCAGACTGGCTTCGAGGTTGTCCCAAAGGGCGGGTTCAAAAAAGATGCGCCGTTCGTCCAGCGCCACCGCATGGCGCGCAGCCTCAACCAGGCTGGTCAACCTGGTGTCGTGAAACTCGTGCCGCGTGTTCATCCAGACGGCCACGGCACCCAGAACGCTGGGGGGAATGCCCAATGCGCCCACCGTATCCCAGACACCCAGATAGGAAATACGCACCAGAAAGGGTTCGTTTTCGCCAGCGTCGCCGGCCGCCAAACGCTCCATCACGTCATGTGCCGAGGTTGCGAACTTTGGTGAAATCCGGCGGCGCTCGGCCCAGATATGTGGCTCATCCGGTGCGTTTTCAGGCCCGGCCTTACGATACAGGCGAAAGGCATCGCGCACGTTTTCATCGCTTGGATCGGCCAAGATCCCGCATTTGCGGATCATGCCGGCCAAGGACCGCGCCGTATAGGCCCCACGCGAAAACCCGAAAATCAGGATCTTGTCGCCGGGTGTGTAATGTTCGCACAGCCACTTGTAGGCGGCGCGGATGTTGGTGTTGAGCCCCCAGCCAAAGAGCCCGCCCGCCAGTTTGTCGACGCGTTTGCCCAGCCACGTGGATTTGCCCAAGCCCGTGCCAACGCCCGGAAAATAATGCGTGTGCTGCTCATCCGTTTTGGCGCAGGCCTGATACAACTCATGCACATGCGTCGGCAGGCTGATCGTTGCGCTGTTCCATGTGCCGTCGCAGAAAATCGCGATATGTGCCACTGGCGCTCCCTTCCAAAACGTCTAAAACAAAGCGTCGTCATTCAACCTTAACGTGGGATGCCGCGTTGTAAATCCGAATACCCAAAGGGGACACCTATGAAAGCCACTGTCGCATTTGTAAGCCTTGCGCTGGCCGTTGGCTTTGCCATTTCGCCGTTTCTGGCTCCGGAATTCGGCGGTTTCGACCCCGATCAGTTCCCCGTGCCTCAGGATGATCCGCCTGTTCAACCCGCCGGATATGCCTTTGCGATCTGGGGGGTGATTTATCTGTGGTTGGTCATCGGTTTGGCCTTTGGCGCGATCAAACGGCGCGCGGATGACGCATGGCACGCAATGCGCACGCCGTTGTGCGTTTCGCTGGCGGTTGGCTGTGTGTGGCTGCCCGTGGCCACCGCCAGCCCTGTCTGGGCCAGCGTGTTGATCTGGGTGATGCTGCTCTCGGCGCTCGTGGCGCTCTTTCGCGCGCCGCGGGATGACATCTGGTGGGCCGCGCTGCCGGTTGGGCTTTACGCGGGCTGGCTGAGTGCAGCCAGTTGCGTGTCATTGGGGCTGCTGTCGGCGGGTTATGGCTGGCTTGATCAGACGACGGCGGCACTGGCGTTCGTCTTTTTGGCACTCGTGCTTGCGTCAGCCGTGCAATCGCAACTGCGGCGCGCGCCAACCTACGGGGTCGCGGTGATCTGGGCGCTGGCGGCTGTAGTCGTACACAACCTCGGGACAAATTTCACGGTTGCCGCACTTGCGGCAGGGGGCGCGATCGCAATGCTGCTGCCCACATTCAAAGCCCTGCGCGGCTAAGGCCTCAGTCCTTGCGCCGCCCATCCGTATGCTTGCGCAGCTTCGAGGGTGGCGCTTTTTTGCGGCCTTTGTAAGGGTTTGCATCGTTCTGCCCGCGCATCCACAACCGGATCGGCGTGCCCGGCATATCAAAATCGACACGCAACCCGTTGACCAGATAGCGGCTATAGCTTTCGGGCACCTTGTCGGGGTGTGAGCACATCACGACAAATCCCGGCGGGCGCGTTTTGGCTTGCGTCATATAGCGCAGCTTGATGCGTTTGCCCTGCGGCGCGGGTGGCGGATGCGCTTCGACCATGCCCGCCAGCCAGCGGTTGAGTTGCGCGGTCGTCACGCGGCGGTTCCAGACCTCATAGGCCTTCATGATCGCCGCATGCAGCCGGTCCAGCCCCCGGCCCGTCTTGGCAGAGACCGTCACCAAAGGTGCCCCGCGCAACTGCGGCAACAACCGCTCAAAGCTTTCGCGCAGGTCTTTCAGCTTGGCCTGCTTGTTCTCTTCGATGTCCCACTTGTTGACGGCCACAACGACCGCCCGCCCCTCGCGCTCGGCCAGATCAGCAATCCGCAAATCCTGTTGTTCAAACGGGATCGCCGCATCCAAAAGCACCACAACCACTTCGGCGAATTTCACCGCGCGCAGCCCATCGCCAACGCTCAGTTTTTCCAGCTTTTCCTGAACCTTGGCCTTTTTGCGCATGCCAGCAGTGTCAAAAATGCGCATTGGCACGACATCGCCATCCGGCCCGGCCCAATCGATGCGCAGTGAGATCGCATCTCGCGTGATCCCCGCCTCTGGCCCAGTGAGCAGGCGGTCTTCGCCCAGGATCTGGTTGATCAGCGTGGATTTGCCCGCGTTGGGTCGTCCGACAACGGCCACCTGCAACGGCTTGGCCGCCGTTGGCATGGGCACTTCGGCTTCCATGTCGCCATCGTCTTCGTGCAATGTCACATCAACTTCGGGGGCGTCCTTGTCCGCCCGTTCGGCGTATTGATCCGCCAAGGGCATCAGGTGGGTATAAAGGTCGTTCAACCCTTCACCGTGCTCGGCCGAAAGCCGGATCGGCTCTCCCAATCCCAAGCTATAGGCCTCGATCACACCCGCATCCGCCGCCGACCCTTCGGCCTTGTTGGCCGCTAGAATGACGTGTGCTGCGCGTTTGCGCAGAATTTCGGCAAAGACCAGATCGGTCGGCGTGATGCCAACGCGCGCATCCACCATAAAGAGGCAAATGTCGGCCATATCGACCGCGCGTTCGGTCAAGCGGCGCATGCGCCCTTGCAGGCTGTCATCGGTCACATCTTCCAGACCGGCTGTGTCGATCACGGTAAAGCGCAGATCCGCCAGACGCGCCGCCCCTTCGCGCAGATCGCGCGTGACGCCGGGCTGGTCATCAACCAAAGCCAGACGCTTGCCGACCAAACGGTTGAACAACGTGGATTTGCCCACATTGGGCCGCCCCACAATGGCGAGGGTGAATGACATCAATTCCGCTCCGGGCTTGGACTAGAAGCGCGCTTTAGCGCAAACGCGCCCTCACCGAAAGCCCTGTCAACGCAGTGCGTGCAATTGTCCGGCACTCGACACGAGGTAAATCGTACCCCCCGCCACAACCGGGGCCGTTGTTGCCCCACCGGGGATTTCAGTCGTGCCCAACAGCGCCCCGTCTTCAGGGTTGAAGCTGCGCAACACACCATCGCCCGATGCCACCCAAATCCGGCCGCCTGCAAGGATCGGCCCGTGATGCGGAAAGATCTGGCTTTGCCGGCGCGGGCGGTCCTTGGTGAATTTCGGCAAGGGCATCGCCCAGATACGCGCCCCGGTTTGCGCGTCCAGACGCAACAACTCATTGATGTCGGAGATGGCAAACACGCTGTTGCCCACAGGCAAAACCGGACCAACCGCACCGTCACGCGCTGTCCAGATACGTTCGCCCGAGCCAAGGTTCAGCGCCACGATCCGTCCGGCTTGATTGCCGACATAGACGCGATCACCGGAAACCACGGGGGCCGCCGTGACATCACTGACGTTGCCAAGCGCGCGACCAAAGCGTTGACCGGCCACTGACGCATCCCAGCGCCGCAACCCGCCACGGCGGAACACGGCCTGCACCTCGCCCGAGCCAAAGCCGAAGATGGCCAGATCACCGGAAACCGCAGGCGCAGGCGCACCCAGAACGTTGTTGATGTCGGAGGACGCGCCAATCTGCCAGATCACGCGCCCTGTGTCTTTGTTGACCGCCCATCCAGTGTCATCGCCGCCCGTCACATAGACCAGATTGCCAAACACCGTCGGCGTGCCCGAGCCGGTCGCATCCAGCTGCTGGCGCCACTTCACAGCACCTGACGCGGCATCCATCGCCACCAGCGAGCCATACCCGATAGAGACGTAAAGCGTGTCGCCCTCAACCGCCAACCCGCCGCCTGTGGCCTCGCCTTCGCCGTCACGCACCGGGCGAATGTCTGCGCTCCAGACGGTGCCGCCGCTGGTTGATGTGGCCGTCACGGTCGCCCCCGCATCCAGCGTATAGACCACGCCGCCTGATACGACGGGGTTTGCAGTGATGCGTTGTTTGCGGCTGTCACCGGCGCCGATGTTGGACGACCAGATGATCTGCGGCGATGTGGACGCGGCAGGATGCGCCACACGCACGGATGGCGTGCCGATACCTTGCGTCCATGCGGTATTGTTTGACTGCGCGGGCAAACTGATCGGTGCGCTCCGGTTTTCAGGTGCGGGCCCGAAATCGGCGGGGTCTGCGGTTTGCAGCACCGCGCGGATGTTTTCACGCTCGCCGGGCAGAATGGGCACCTGCTCGCTGCAAGCTGCCAGCAGAACGGCGCAGATGCCGCCTGCAAACCACAGCCGCAGTCTTGGCCCGCGGTCAGCCGGTTGGCGTGAAAGTGCTGTCATTGCCCTGCTCGCTTCGTTTTTCATGGTCTTTTCTTCGCCCGCCCACTCGGTTCGCGGATCAATTGTCCTGAACCGTCAAACCCCCAAGCTCCGGGGTTCCACCCAGCGCCACAATCACCTGTAAGGCGCGTTGTTGCAAGTCTGAGGACACTTCAGCGTCAACCAGGATACTTTGGTAGCGTTCAATCGCCGATTGCTGATTGCCGGTGCCGATGTCAATCAACGCCAGTTGCTCTTCGGCCAGCAAGCGCAACGCCGACCCCGGTTGGGCAAGCCCCTCCAGCCGCGCGCGGCGTTCATCCAACGGCAACGGGTTGCCTTCAATGGTCAGCGCTTTGAAGCTTGCGATCTGGCGATAAATGACCGGGATATCGCCGTCGACGGACACAGCATCCAGCGCCTGCACTGCCGCTTCGGTCTCACCCGCGAATACATGCTCCGCGGCGGCCATCATCTTGACGATCGCGTTGGCTTCGGGTGTCGAGGCTTGCGTCGTCTCCAACAGCGCCGCGCGGCTTTGCGGATCGTCCCGCTCAAGTGCAGAGAGCATCGCATCGCCCAAGGCTTCCGCCTCGGCACGCGCTTGTGCCTTTTGATATTCCGACCACGCGGCACCACCCACCAGCAGAACGACGACAAGCGCCCCGATCCATCCATATCGGCGGAAAAGAGCGAACAGGCGATCGCGCCGAACCTCTTCCGTCACCTCGTTAATGAAACTGTCCGAATTGCTCATGCCGCACCGCCAAACTGAACCTTTCGCCCCTCTTAACGTGGCTCTGCGTGCAAGCCAAGGCCCGGCATTTGCCGCGTCGTGAATGCTGCGTTGCCAAAGGGACCGAAAAAATTTAATCTGAACTGGTTAGTTTAGCGTAATTGACTACATAATTAAGACATGCAATCCACCGGACTTGAGGGTGCACACCACCCAAACATCCACCAAAAGGCCTGCTTTGATGCGAATTTTCTCTTTTCTGGCTGCAGTGATCGTTGCCGTCATTCTTTACATGTCGATTGCAGAACGCGATGCGCTCGTGTCGTTTTTTGGTGGCGCGCCGACGACGGATGAAGCTCAAACCGAGGCTGAAACGACCCAAACGGTGGCTGAGGACGCGCCTGCGCGCAACCTTGTGAAGGTCATCGTCCAACGCTCGGAAGCACGCGAGATCGACACCGCTGTCGTGCTGCGCGGCCAGACGAACGCGGCCCGGCAGGTCGATGTCAAAGCGGAAACCAGCGCGGTTGTGGTCTCTGAACCCCTGCGCAAAGGGGCCGCCGTTGAGGCCGGACAAGCGTTGTGCGTGCTGGATGAAGGCACGCGTGGAACTGCGCTTGCACAGGCGCGCGCTCAGTTCCAAGAGGCACAATCGCGTGAGCCAGAGGCCGCCGCGCGGCTCAATCAGGCGCTGGCGCAATTGGAAGAGGCGCGCATCAACCAAAATGCATCTGCCAAGCTGAACGAGGATGGGTTTGCATCCACGACGCGGCTTGCCAACGCGGATGCGGCAGTGGCCACGGCGGAGGCGGGTGTCGAATCCGCACGCGCGGGTCTTCAGGCTGCCAAGGCTGGCATTTCCTCGGCTGAAGCGATGGTCGCTTCCGCAGAAAAAGAGATCGAACGCCTGACCATACTCGCGCCCTTCGCAGGGCTTCTGGAGAGCGACACCGCCGAATTGGGCGCGCTGCTGCGGCCCGGTGATTTGTGTGCGACCGTCATTCAACTCGACCCGATCAAGCTGGTGGCTTTTGTCCCGGAAACCGAGGTCAACCGCATCACCGTGGGAGCCCAAGCCGGTGCGCGATTGGCAGCAGGCGGCAATCAGGTGCAGGGCCTTGTCACATTCCTGTCGCGCTCCGCCGATCCGACCACCCGCACCTTCCGCGTCGAGATCGACGTGGCCAACCCTGATCTGTCAATCCGCGATGGCCAGACGGCTGAAATCCTGATCGCCTCGGATGGCGCTACCGCGCACCTGCTGCCGCAGTCCGCGCTGACGCTCAATGACGAGGGCACGCTGGGCGTGCGCGCGATCGACGACAATGCTATCGTGTCCTTCCATCCGGTGGAGCTGATGCGCGACACCGCGGAGGGTGTCTGGGTGACGGGCCTTGACGATAAAGCCAACGTGATTGTCGTGGGTCAGGAATATGTGATCGCCGGCGTTCAGGTTGCGCCCACCTTTCAGGAGCTTAGCCAATGACCGGTATCGTCGACTGGGCCGCGTCCCGTGCGCGTATGGTGCTGGCCTTTATCCTGCTGAGCCTCGTGGTTGGCGGATACGCCTATTCGACCCTGCCCAAAGAAGGCGAGCCTGATATCGAAATTCCGGCGCTGTTTGTTTCCGTGCCCTTCCCCGGCATTTCCGCCGCCGACAGCGAAACCCTGCTCGTCAAGCCGATGGAGACCGAGCTTGCCGATCTTGACGGGCTCAAAACCCTGTCCGGCACCGCCGCCGAAAACTATGCGGGCGTCGTGATGGAGTTCGAGTTCGGCTGGGACAAGACCAAAATCATGGCCGATGTCCGCGATGCGATGTCCAAGGCCGAAGCGAATTTCCCGGACGGAGCCGAGCAATATTCGATCAACGAGATCAACTTCTCGGAATTCCCGATCATCATCGTCAACCTGACCGGCCCGGTACCCGAGCGGACAATGGCGCGCATTGCCAAGGACTTGCAAGATGACCTTGAGGCGATGGACGCGGTGCTCGAGGCGGGGATAGCAGGCAACCGCGACGAAATGCTGGAAGTCATCATCGATCCGCTGCGCCTTGAGGCCTATAACGTCACGGCCGGTGAATTGATCACCACCGTTCAGAACAACAACCAACTGATCGCGGCCGGCGAAGTGGAAACCGCGCAAGGCACTTTCGCGGTCAAAATCCCGTCCAGCTTTGACGAGCCACGCGATGTCTACAACCTGCCGGTCAAGACAAATGGCGACCGCGTCGTCACGCTCGGGGATCTGGCCGAGATCAATCTGACATTCGAAGACCGCCTCGGAACGGCCCGCTTCAACGGTGAAAATTCGCTGGCACTTCAGGTTGTCAAACGCAAGGGCTTCAACCTGATCGACACCGCCGCCAAGGTCAAAGACGTCGTCGCCGAGAAAAGCGCGAACTGGCCCGAAGGTTTGCAGGTCGCGGTCGAGGTCGGCACCTCCAATGACCAGTCCCGCATCGTCAACTCGATGGTCCAGCAATTGCTGGGTTCTGTGTTTACCGCCATCGCGCTGGTGATGATCGTGGTGCTGGCCGCCCTTGGCATCCGTGCTGCCCTTCTGGTCGGTTTTGCGATCCCGACGTCGTTCCTGTTGTGCTTTGCCTTCCTCGCGCTGATGGGCATCTCCATTTCCAACATCGTGATGTTCGGTTTGATCCTGGCCGTCGGGATGCTGGTCGATGGTGCCATCGTGGTCGTGGAATACGCCGACAAGCGCCAGCAAGAGGGCGCAGGCCCGATGCACGCCTATGTCGAAGCGGCCAAGCGCATGTTCTGGCCGATCATCTCGTCCACGGCAACCACGCTCTGTGCCTTCCTGCCGATGCTTTTCTGGCCCGGTGTGCCGGGCGAATTCATGGGCATGTTGCCCGTCACGCTGATCTTTGTTCTCTCGGCCAGCCTTGTGGTGGCGTTGATCTACCTGCCGGTCATGGGCGGTGTCACCGGTCGTCTGGAACGCTGGATGTCTGACAACATGGCCTCCATCGCCGGTTTGCGCTGGTATCTGCACCTCGCGCTCTTTCCCATCGCCGCCGCGATGATGGCCGCGGCGGGCGGGATCATGCCGTTGATCTTTGCGGGCATCGGCGCGCAATTCGCGGATATGGACGGGTTGAACCTGATCGGCTCCGTCATACCGACTTTCCTGTTGGTCTTTTTGCATGTGGTCGCTGCCGCCGCAGCGCTCGCCGTAGGCCTTGGCGGCTTCATGATCGCACTCTTGGCATCTTTTGCGTTGCTGACACGCATGGGCCGCGGCGGGCGCTGGGTCGCGTCACGTCTGTTTCGCAAGGAACCGGATCGCATCCGCGCGGGCTACCAACGTTCAACCTTCGGCAATGTGATCGAATTCATTGCCGGCAACCCGGTCATGCCACTGGTCTTGGCGGGTACGGTTTTTGTCTTTGTCGGCACCGTGCTGATCTTTTTCACCAACAACAACAAGGGCGTTGAATTTTTTGTAGAATCCGAACCCGAGCAAGCCATCGTCTACGTTCTGGCGCGCGGCAACATGTCGTTGCAGGAAAAGGACGAGATGGTCAAACGCGCCGAGCAAATCGTGCTGGCCCACCCCGGGGTCAAGAATGCGTTTTCTTTTGCGGGCGAAGGCGGGTTGAACACCGACGCATCAGGCGCACAGCAACCCAAGGACATGATTGGTCAGGTTCAGCTTGAGACGATCCCGTGGGAAGAGCGCGCTGACCGCCCCGAGCTTGACGGTGATCTGGTCATCGCAGAGCTGACCGAACAGCTGTCCGAACTGCCCGGGATCGCCATTGAAATTCTCGCCCAGGCACGCGGACCGGCCTCCGGCAAACCCGTTCACCTGCGACTGAAATCCGACAATTTCGAAGCGCTGATCGAAGCGACGACCATCGCCCGCGCCCAGTTTGACACGACACCGGGTCTGACGCTGATCGAGGACACGCGCCCTCTGCCGGGCATCGACTGGCAGATCGACGTGGACGTCGAAAAAGCGGGCCGCTATGGCGCGGATGTCCAGACCGTGGGCGCAATGGTGCAACTGGTGACGCGTGGCTTGCTGTTGGATACGATGCGAGTGCCCTCCTCCGACGAAGAGATCGAGATCCGCGTCCGCCTGCCTGAAAGCGACCGCCTGCTCAGCACACTTGATACGCTCAAGGTCCGCACGGCGGATGGCCTTGTGCCCTTGTCGAATTTCATCACCCGGACGCCTGTGCCGAAACTGGCCGAGATCAACCGCGTCGACCAAAAACGGTTCTTTGACGTCAAGGCGGATGTGGCGCCCGGTCTGATGAAAATGGTGGAAACCCGTGACATCGACGGCGCGGAAGCGGATGTGTCGGTTGCGGTTCTGCGCCCTGCCGGCAATGACGCAGACCTGCGCGCGCCGGATGGCACGCCCTACAAGATTTCCTCGCGCAGCGAAGACCCGTCACGCGATCTTCAGGCAGCGCTTGATGCGGGCGATCTACGCCTTGTCCCCATCAACGCCAACGAACGGATCGGCGTGATCAATGAATGGTTGGCCACACAACCGCTTGGCGATCAGATCGAAACAGAATGGACCGGCGACCAAGAAGAGCAGGCCGAAAGCCAAGCCTTCCTGTCGTCAGCCTTTACCGCGGCGCTGGGGTTGATGTTCATCATCCTGCTGGCGCAATTCAACAGCTTTTACAACGCGATACTCGTATTGCTGGCGGTTGTTCTGTCTACCACGGGCGTGTTGATCGGCATGATCGTGATGGGTCAGCCCTTTTCGATCATCATGACCGGCACGGGGATCGTGGCGCTCGCGGGGATTGTGGTGAACAACAACATTATCCTGATCGATACCTATCAGGAATACAGTCAGTACATGCCCCGGATCGAGGCGATCATCCGCACCGCGCAGGCGCGTATCCGGCCGGTGCTGTTGACCACAATCACGACAATGGCAGGTCTTGCACCGATGATGTTCGGGTTGAGCCTCAACTTTGCCGAAGGGGGCTATACCGTCGATAGCCCGACCGCTTTGTGGTGGAAACAGCTCGCCACGGCGGTGGTTTTCGGGCTTGGGATTGCGACGGTTCTGACACTGATGGTGACGCCCTCGATGTTGGCCATCCGCGTCTGGGCGACCACCTACATCCGTTGGATTGCGCGGTTGCTGGCCCGCATGTCGATGGGGCGCGCCAGCCGGGCAGCCCAAGACTGGGCGTTGCAGCGTGATGCGCGGCGTGTCGGCTCGCAGGAAATTGTCTGGGACGAAGACGCGCTGAACCCGCCGGTTTCCCCCCAAGGCACGCTCAAAGCGGCGGAATGATGCCTCTGACGCGCACGTGAACGCAACCCTGCCCCATTGTCTGATAGGTTGATCCAATCAGACATATTCAAAGGAGCTCTGAGATGATGCGTAACCTCGCCTTGGGCGCCACACTCGGCGTGGCCAGTGCCATGTCGGCGATGGCCAGCGATCTGGTTGTTCTGCCCAGCCCGCACAGCGTGAACGAAACGCTTGATCGACTGGAAACAGCCGTCACAGCTGCAGGCGCCAAGGTCTTCGCCCGGATCGACCACGCCTCGGGAGCGGCACAGATTGACGCCAACCTGCGCCCGACCCAGCTTTTGATTTTCGGCAACCCGGCCCTTGGCACCCCGGCGATGCAGGACGCGCAATCTGCAGGCCTTGATCTGCCGCTCAGGGTGGTGGTCTATGAGGATGAGCGCGGTCAGGTTCATCTGGCCTACCATCCGCCCGCCTCATTGGCGCAAACCCATGGTCTGCCCGCCGATGCGCCGTATCTGGCCAAAATGACAGGCGCGTTGGGCAAATTGACCGGCAAAGCCGTCGCCAACGACTAGCCGCTAGACCTCAAAAGAACCGTGGCACCTGTGCGGCGTAGTCATCATAGGCGGCGCCATAAGTGCGGCGCAGCCACGGTTCTTCCCAAAATGCCGCCAGCGCATAAAGTACCGCCCAAAGGGTCAACGGCACCAGCACCTCGATCTCAGGCACCAAGAGCGCCCAGCCGATCAGGCCAAACCACGTGGCGAGGTAGATCGGATTGCGTGACCGGGCAAACCACCCCGTTGTCACCAGTTCACCCGCTTCGCCAAAGGCCACCTGCCAGCCCAGAGTGCGTGTAATCCGCAGCGCCATGCCGAACCCGATACCAAACATAATAGCCCCTTGCGTCGCGTAGGGCGGTGTCACGGGCGCGGCGCGCAGCATCACGATGCTGAGCACCAGCAGGCTTCCGACCCCGATCCGAAAGAGCCAGCGCACCGCCTGACCGCGCGCCTTGTCGCCGGCAGGCCAGAAACTGCCCCACCCCAGACGCGGCCACAGAATGCCCGCCACGATGATCGCCGCAAAACCCAGAGAAGACAGGGCCGACAACCAAGGTGCCGCACCAACCATCAGGCTCAGGCCGCTTCGTCGGCTTGCTGCCGGTGCCACAACTGGGCGTAGCGGCCGTTGCGCTCGAGCAGGGCGTCATGGCTGCCCTGTTCGACGACCTCACCCTTTTCCAGAACGATGATCCTGTCGGCCTCGGCGATGGTGGACAAACGGTGCGCAATCGTCAGCACAGTGCGCCCGCGCCCGGCCTGCATCAGCGCCTCCTTGATATCCTGCTCGGTCTCACTGTCGAGCGCGCTTGTGGCCTCATCCAACAGCAGGATCGGCGGGTCCTTGAGCAGAGTGCGCGCAATGCCGACGCGCTGCTTTTCCCCGCCCGACAACTTCAGGCCGCGCTCGCCGACGGTGGTGTCGTATCCATCGGGCAGTTGCATGATGAAGTCGTGAATTTGTGCTGCCTTGGCCGCCGCCTCCACATCGGCCTGCGTGGCCCCCGCGCGGCCATAGGCGATGTTATAGCGGATTGTATCGTTGAACAGCACCGTGTCCTGCGGCACCACACCGATGGCCGCATGCAGGCTCTCTTGGGTCACTTGGCGCACGTCCTGCCCGTCAATGCGCAGCGCACCGCCGCCCACATCGTAAAAGCGGAACAAAAGCCGCCCAATCGTGGATTTGCCCGACCCGGTAGAGCCGACAATCGCCACCATTTCGCCGGGCTCGGCGGTGATGCTGACCCCCTTGAGGATCGCGCGGTCACTGTCATAGCCGAACTTTACATCGTCCAGTTCAACGCGCCCGCCGGTGACCTCCAAGGGTTTGGCGTCGGGTGCATCCGTCACCTCGGCGGGTTGTTCCAAAAGGTTGAACATCTCGCCCATATCCACCAGCGACTGACGGATTTCGCGGTAAACCGTGCCCAGGAAATTCAGCGGGATCGTGATCTGCACCATGTAGGCGTTGACCATCACGAAATCGCCGACGGTCAAATCACCATTCTGGACCCCAATGGCAGCCATCACCATCACTGCGATCAACCCGCCGGTGATCAGAACCGACTGGCCGAAATTCAGGAACGCCAGCGAATAGTTGGTCTTGATCGCGGCTTCTTCGTATTTCTCCATCGCGCTGTCATAGCGCCCCGCCTCGCGCGCCTCGGCGCCGAAGTATTTGACCGTTTCAAAGTTGAGCAGGCTGTCGATGGCCTTTTGGTTGGCGTCTGTGTCCTGATCGTTCATCTGGCGGCGCAGTTTCACACGCCATTCGGTCACCGCAAACGTGAACCAGACATAAAGCCCGATGGTGACGGCCACGACCAACAGGTACCACGCGTCAAACAGAACCGTCAGAATGACCCCGATCATCAGCAGTTCCAGCACCAATGGCCCGATCGAAAACAGCATGAACCGCAGCAGGAAATCGACGCCCTTGACGCCGCGCTCGATGATCCGGCTGAGTCCGCCGGTCTTGCGGGTGATGTGATAGCGCATCGACAAACGGTGGATATGCTGGAACGTCTCAAGCGCCAGCATCCGCAACGCACGTTGGCCCACACGTGCAAAAACGGCATCACGCAGCTGTTGAAACCCAACGGTCATCAACCGTGCCATCCCGTAGGCAACCGTCAACCCGATGGCCCCCAGTGCCAGCATCGGCACGCCTTCTTCGGCCAGCGCATCCACCGCGCCTTTGTAGAATATCGGGGTCGCCACAGACACCAGCTTGGCCACGATCAGCATCGCCATGGCCCATAGCACCCGCCGCTTTACCCAGGGCAGATCATCAGGCCACAGATAGGGCACCACTTTGCGAATGGTGCGCCAGCCTGAGCGGCGCTCCTCTTCGGCAATACGCGCATCTTCCAGCGCGGTGTCTTCAGCATTTGCGGAGGTATCGGCAGGCATCAAGGATCCAATTCTGTCTCGGACCCACTACATAGAACGATGCCGCAGCGGTTGCCAGACCAAGCAGTTCAATCAGGCAGATCAAACACCTGACCGGGGTAGATCAGATCAGGATCGCGAATGGCGCTGCGGTTGGCGTCAAACACCCGCACGTAAAGCGGCCCCTCGCCATACCGGTCGCGCGCAATGGCCCAAAGCGTGTCACCGCGTTGCACGGTGATGGCGCGCACGGGGCCGTCCACATCAGCGGCAGCTTCGGCCAGAACAGCAGGTGCTTCGCGCTTGAACGGCGTCTCCACACGGCTGGTGACGGCACCGGCCGCATTCACCTCATCGACGCGCAACGTATATATGCCCGGCGCAACATCGGGAACATCACCGCGCCAGCGCCCATCGGCATCCACGGCCAGCTGCGCCACCACATCATTGTTGAGATATACCCGCACCTCTGCCGCATCCGCCTGCGCACGACCCGAAAGCTGCACCTCGCCGCTGTCGGAGTATCCGATCGTGTCCAGCGCCACCGTTTCGATCACCGGCGGCGCTTGCAACAGTTCCACCCCGCCTTGGCTCGATTTCAACACTGCCACGGCAGATCGCGCCGGGGTTGGCGGCGCGGGTGTCGCCTGCGGCACGCTGGGTGCGTCTTGCACTGTGGGCTCATCGCCCAACTCGCTGACCTCAAGGGCCGCGACTGGCCCTTCCGGCTGTTCCGATTGTGGCGCGGTTTGGTTTGGTGTCGCAGGTGCAGGCGTCGGTGTCAGTGCGGCCACGGCCTCTGCTTCAACCTCATTGGCCGTCGGGGCCTCCTGCGCCGCAGTCTCTTCCGCGCCGGTGTCCTGCGAAGCGGCGGGCGCAGATGCAATTTCTGTGGCGGTATCCTGCGATGCATCAGCCACGGAAACATCAGGTTGTGCGGCCACCGGGGCAAGAATGATCTCTTCCGCCGATACAGTGCTCGTATCGCCCGCGTCCTGACGCAGGGTGACAACGCTACCGCTGGTTCCAGCATTCAAGATGCCAACGGCCGCGAATGATCCGCGCGCATCGGCGGTCGCTGTTGCGGCCTCTACCCCATCGACCAGCACCGTGACCGTGCTGCCGGGTTCCGCGCGTCCCGCGATCACGGTCAAACCGTCGGCTTCCTGACGGACTTCATCAAAGCTTGGGGGCACGGGCGTCGGTTCGATGGCCTGCTCTGCGGTGTCTTGCGGTGTGGTGTCCGCTGCGGGCGCGGGTGTTTCATCTGACAGCACTGCTTCTTCAGTTTCCGCCTCGGGCGCAGGGTCAGCCGGTGTCGTGCTTTCCAGAACAACCTGCTCCAACGCTTCCGGGCCCGGTGTGGTCGTGCCGCGCAAACCCCAATAGGCGCCCGCTCCGATCACACCCAACAACACAACCAGAATGATCGCCCGGTTTGACCGGCTCGGCCCTGTTGCGTCGCTTGAATTGCTCATACCAGATTGCTTCCCCATCATGCGCCGCAAGGTGGCAGCCCGGCGGTCATTGAGCCTTCATAGCAAGCACGCTATCACCGGTCAAAACCCGACAGCCCGCGCTGTCATCATTTTACTCAGATGAAAGGACACCCCATGCAGCAAGGCTCCGTTTGTGTCTATTGTGGCTCTCGGCCCGGCGCGGACCCCGCCTATATGGCAGAGGCCACGGCACTGGGCACGGCCTTGGCCGAAAACGATTGGCGGTTGGTCTACGGCGCGGGCGATGTGGGGCTGATGGGGGCCGTGGCGCGCGCCTGTCAGACCGCAGGGGGGGACACCTTTGGCGTGATCCCCAAACACCTCGTTGAATGGGAGGTCGGCAAGACCGACCTGACCCGCTACGTGGTCACGGAAACGATGCATGAACGCAAGAAAGTGATGTTCATGAACTGCGATGCGGTGGTTGTTCTACCGGGGGGTGCGGGCTCTCTGGATGAGCTGTTCGAGGCGCTGACATGGCGCCAATTGGGACTGCATCAAAAGCCGGTTTTCCTCGTGAATACAAATGGCTACTGGGATTCCTTGATCCACTTGATGACCCATGTGGTCGCTCAGGGTTTTGCCGACGCGACCTTACTGGATTACTACACGGCGGTGCCAGACACGCCCGCCGCGGTGGCCGCGTTGCGCCGCGCCTTGTCCTGACGCACAGCACTCACCGAATAGAGCGCCAGCGCCGTCCAGATCAGCGCAAACGCCACCAGATGCCACGGCCCGAACGGCTCGGCAAAGACGAAAACAGCGCAGCCGAATTGCAGCGTCGGGTTGATGTATTGCAGCAGACCCACCGTCGACATCGCCAGCCGCCGCGCCGCGAAACTGAACAGGATCAATGGCAGCGCAGTGATCGGCCCGGCGAGGATCAGCAGCAGATCGGTGCGCGCATCCAAGCCGAACGCGCCATTGCCATTGTGATAGGATTGCAACAACAGCAGACCCGCGAACGGGGCAAAAAGCACCACTTCGCACGTCACCGACACCACCGGCCCCATGTCCAGCCGTTTTTTGATCAGCCCATACATCGCAAAGGTGGATGCCAGCGTCAGCGCGATCAGGGGCGGCGTGCCCAACCCCAGCGTCAAAAGCACCACCGCCAAAGTGGCCAGCGCCACGGCGATAACTTGAATGCGGCTTAACCGCTCGGCAAAGATCACGCGCCCGACCAGAACCGCCAACAGCGGGTAGATATAGTACCCCAGAGAGCTTTCCGTGGCGCGCCCGACCTGAATGGCCCAGATGAACAAAAACCAGTTGCACGAGATCATCAGCGCCGCCAAAGCCACCGTTCCAAACGCGCGGGGCGAGGCAAACCCCTGCGCCAGTTCACGCAGCCGCCGTTGCACCGCCAGTACGCCCAGAAAGAACACCAGCGACCAGAGCGCGCGATGGGCCAGAACCTCAAGGGCCGGCACATGCGTCAGTTCCTTGTAAAAGAGCGGCGACAACCCCCAGACCGTGCAGGCGCCAACCATCGCCAATATGCCCTGCACAACAGGTGTCATGGGCGGACCGGGGTGGCGGGGGTGTCTTGGCTGAACACATTGATCCACCCCTGCCCATTTTTGCGCCAGACAGAGCTGACGTACATCTGCTCAGGTTCGGTGCGACCGGCCCGCTGATATGTGGCGTGATAGGTCAACAGCCCATACTCCGGACCCAACGCCATAGCGCGCACATCACGCAGTTGGAAACAAGCCACCGATGGGCCGTCCTTGAGTTGATCGGCGTGGGCATCGCGGCCAAAGACGCCATCCGGGTAGACCCCGATAAACTGTGCATCCAGTGCGGCGTGATCAGCATTCGCGTCACCGCGCACCAAAGCCTCCCAGACGCGTGTTTCTTCGACCAGCAACGCATCGCACAAAGCATCCAGATCAGTCAGGGGTGAGGTCATATGTTCGTCCGCCATCGCTGATGGACCCTGTGCTGCGGCCTGCTCCGCCACAAGCCCCAATTTGGACGGATCACAAAAAAACCCCGCGACTGGCGCGGGGTTTTCTCGATTTCAGGGTGCGTCAGGTCACATGCGCGAGGCGACGTTTTCCCAGTTCACCAGATTGTTCAGGAAGTTTTCCAGATATGCAGGGCGTTTGTTGCGGAAATCGATGTAGTAGGAATGCTCCCACACGTCGCAACCCAGCAAAGCAGTCTGACCAAAGCACAGTGGGTTCACACCGTTTTCAGTCTTGGTCACCGCCAATGAGCCGTCCGATTTCTTGACCAGCCAGCACCAGCCAGACCCGAACTGACCCGCGCCCGCAGCGGAGAATTCCGATTTGAATGCGTCCACTGACCCAAAGCTTTCGGTCAGTGCCTTTTCCAACTCGCCCGGCATTGCACTGCTGCCTGGACCCATCATTTCCCAGAATTGGTTGTGATTCCACAACTGGCTGATGTTGTTGAAAATTCCGTTCTGCGCCACGGCGGATTTGTCGTAGGTGCCCACGATGATCTCTTCCATCGTTTTGCCCGCCCATTCCGTGCCTTCAATCGCCTTGTTGCCGTTGGTGACATAGGCGTTGTGGTGCAGGTCGTGGTGGTATTCCATTGTCTCTGCGGACATGCCTTTGGATGCCAGTGCATCATGGGCGTACGGAAGATCTGGAAGTTCGAATGCCATTGTGTGGCCCCCTTGTTGTGTATTTCAGTCTTGCACTGTCATGTCGGACGATTCACGCCAAGGTCAAGGGGCAGTGACACATAGACCGCGCATCAAGAGCGAATTCGCCGGACTATTTGTTGCGCAGCTTGCAACTGCCGCGTCCGGTCCATCCTTGTGGGAAACCCACCGGCTTGGCGCGCAGAACAATCGAGTTGTCCGCGGTGTCGATCGTGGCGCGATAGTTGAACTTCGGCACAATCTGCTGTGCGGCATCAACCATTCCGGACAAGGTCCATTGCACGATCAGACGATCCCCACGGGTGCGCGCACGGGCGGGGATCGGCTCTTCGACATGCCACAGGATCACACTGTCACTGACCAGAACGCTGCCGTCGGCCTGCATGATGACGACCACCTTGGGCGATATCCATCCCACGTCCTTGTCCCGCTTCGTGATATCGCAATCATACAGCGTCGGCTGCGCTGCGGACGCCACCGTGCCAATAACCAACGCCACAATAACCGAGATGAACCGCATCATTCTACCACCACAGCACAACGACCTGACGCTGCTCCGGGGGCCTGAAAAAAGCTCTCTCCCAGACCGGAATAATTGAACGACAGTCTTTTCAGGTTCACCGTCATCTTGAAATTCACATTCTGGGGTCTGTCTTGGCGGTCTTTGACGTCTATCAGCGTCCAGTTGATCTGCAGCCGGTTCGGGGTCGGTCGTTTCACTTCAGCAGGTGCACCGCCTTCATTGGCTTGCAAGGTGAATTCGTCCAATATCGCGGCGCGCCACGTATTCTCGTCGATCTTGACCAGCACGAAATCCGGCACCCAATCACGAGAGGATGGATTGTCGACGATGCATCCCAGATCAAGCGCCGCCGCCGTGTTCGCCCAAAGCACCGCAAGCAGAGCCGCGCCTGCTATCTTCACTCTCCGCAAAACTCTAACTCCTCTACCACACAACCCTCAACGGCACGCTAACACAGATGGCACGGGAAACCAGTTTGGTCTGTCCGTCCAAACATTCCGTAAACGACAAATGTTCAGGACCGCAACAGGCGCAAAGGTGCGCCGCCAACACCTCAAACGCCACGATCAGAAGTACCGTGTTTCCGACCCCGGTTGTGCCGCGACGCACAAAAGATCGAATACATACCGCGCCTGACTGCGGAAACAGATCACCTGAAACCCGTCCGCATCCGGCATCCAGAAGGCGGCAGGCACCTGCGCCATGCGGGTGCGGCGGAACATGCCGGGCGTGAACGCATCGCGCGACACATCGACCGGGCAGAGTTTGGCCATGACATCACGCGGGTGGGCGCCCGCGATCCGAAACGACGCCCGCGCGTCCGACACGTTGACCACAAGGCTGTGCGCGCTGCCCAAAGCGGTTTGCATCTTGGAGATCGTGGCGGTCACGTCGGCATATGGGCATAGCACCAGCACCTCGTCCGGGCTCATCCATGCCACGCCCGTGTCACCGGAAACCTCCGCATGGCCGGGTTTGGGCACCGCATATCCACATGCCGCTTTGACGGTCTTTTTCACCGCGGCTGAACTCAAATCACCCCGCAGCGTGATCATCCCCTGCAACGGCACTTCGGAAATGGTGGCGATGCCTGTGTCGTCAAATGCACCGTTCAATGCGGTCACTGCCTCAGACATTCTGCTTCTCCCCATCCTTGTCGTAAAACACCGGATCGACGATGCGCGCGCGGTATGTGGCCCCTTCGGTTCCGGGGAATTCGAGCACTTCGCCCATACGCTCCGTCCCGTGCAGCACCAGACCCATCGCGATCCCCTTTTTCAGGTTCGGTGAGTGATAGGTCGACGTCACACGGCCTTGCACATTGCGTTGACCGTTGGCGTTGTGCCCCTCGGCAATCGCGTAGGCGCCATCGGGCAGTTTCGCGCCCGATAGTGTTTCCAAGCCCACCAGTTTCCATCGGTTCGGGTCCGCCATATGCGCCCGCTCCTGCGCACGCTTGCCCAGAAAATCCTCTTTCTTCTTGGAGATTGCCCAGTTGAGGTTCAGGTCCTGCGGGATGATCGTGCCGTCGGTCTCGTCGCCGATCATGATAAACCCTTTCTCGGCGCGCAGAATATGCAGGCATTCGGTGCCGTAGGGCATCACGCCAAAGGGGCTCCCTGCAGCCATCAGCGCATCCCAGAACGCCTGACCCTGCCCGGCATCAACCGCGATCTCAAACGACAATTCCCCTGAAAAACTAATGCGGTACACGCGGACCTTAAAGCCACCGATTTCGCCATCGGCCCATTCCATGAACCCCAGCGCCTCGGCGCTGACATCCATGCCGCCCATCGCTTGCAGACACTTGCGCGCGTTCGGACCAACCACGGCAACTTGTGCATATTGCTCGGTCACATTGGCCACATAGACGGTCCAGTCCCACCATTCGGTTTGCAGCCACTCTTCCATGTGCTGGTGAATGCGCTCTGCCCCGCCGGTCGTCGTGTGGCACAGGAATGTCTCCTCATCGATCCGCGCGACAACACCATCATCAATCAGAAATCCGTTTTCCGAGCACATCAACCCGTAGCGACATTTGCCCGGCTTCAGTGTGCTCATCATGTTGGTATAGAGCATGTCCAGAAACTTGGCGGCATCCGGCCCTTTGACGATCAACTTGCCCAGCGTAGAGGCATCGAGTAGCCCCATGTTTTCGCGCGTATTGACCGTTTCGCGCATCACCGCATCCTGCACGGTTTCGCCGTCACGCACAAAGGCATAGGGCCTGCGCCAATGGCCAACGGGTTCCCAGTCGGCACCGTTGGCGTCGATCCAGTCGTGCATCGGGGTGCGGCGCAGCGGTTGAAACACCTCGCCACGCGCCTCGCCGCCAATCGCCCCCATCGAGATCGGAGTGTAGGGCGGCCGGAACGTCGTCGTGCCGGTCTGCGGAATAGGTTGATCCAATGCATCAGAAAGGATCGCCAGTCCGTTGATATTGCTTAATTTACCCTGATCCGTCGCCATACCCAGCGTGGTGTAGCGCTTGGCGTGCTCAACGCTTTCAAAACCTTCCTGAGCGGCCAGTTGCACGTCGCTGACCTTGACGTCGTTTTGATAATCGAGCCACGCTTTGGACCGCAATTCGATCCCCGCACCCTGCGGCATCAACCAGACAGGCGCCATCGGTGCCTCTGGTGCGCTTTCGCCCTTGGGGCCCTTGGTGCGTTTGGGCGTATGACCCACGGCTTTGGCCGCCGCCTTGCCAGCCGCATCCGCATCCGCCAGAACCGCGGCCAGATCCATCATCCCATTGGATGTGCCCGCCGCGATGACAAAAGGCTCGCCTGTCGCGCCCGTCGGCGCTTTATCCACATCCGGGCGGAAACAGGCGTGATCCGTGTCCCACGTCAGCTTGCCACCGCAATGCGACCACAGGTGCACAACCGGTGACCAGCCGCCCGACATCGCAACGACGTCACAGGCGATCTCTTCGATCACCGTACCGTCGCCCGCCTGCTTGCAGATGGCCACGCCTTCGACGCGCTTGCCACCTTTGACCTTGGCGATGGCATGACCCGCAAGGACGCGAATGCCCAAAGCCTGCGCCTGTGCAACCGCGGCACTTCCGTCAATTGTTTCGCGAGCGTCGATAATAGCAGGCACGTTCAGTCCTGCATGACTTAGCGCTACGGCGGTTTTATAGGCGTCATCGTTGTTGGTCACGATGACTGTTCGGTCACCGATGGCCACGCCGAAGTTCACCGCATAGTCGCGCACCGCAGAGGCCAGCATCACGCCCGGAATATCGTTTCCAGCAAAGGAAAGAGGGCGTTCGATAGCGCCAGTGGCCGTTATGACCTGCCCTGCGCGAATGCGCCACAGCCGGTGGCGCGGGCCTGCATCATCCGGTCGATGATCGCGCAATTGCTCGTATCCCAGCACATATCCGTGGTCATAGACACCCGCACCCATGCAGCGGTTGCGCATCGTGACATTGCTCATTGTCTCCAGTTCAGAAACAGTTTGCTCCACGAACTTATCCACAGATTGACCGTCAACCGTGCCGCCATCCACAGGCGCACGCCCGCCCCAATGCGGCGTTTGTTCAAGGATCAGCACCTTGGCTCCGGCCTCGCCCGCGCGTTTGGCGGCCTGCAAGCCCGCGATGCCGCCGCCCACGACCAACACATCGCAGAACGCGTGGAAATGCTCGTAGGTATCGTGGTCCTGCTCTTTGGGGGCCTTGCCCAGCCCGGCAGACTGACGAATGAACGGCTCGTAGATGTATTTCCAGAACGGGCGCGGATGGATGAACATCTTGTAGTAGAAGCCTGCCGGTAGAAAACGGCTCAGGTGCGTGTTGATCGCACCCACATCGAATTCAAGGCTGGGCCAGTGGTTTTGGCTTGCGGCGGTCAGCCCCTCGAAAAGCTCGGTCGTGGTCACGCGCTGGTTGGGCTCAAAGCCTGCACCCTCGCCCATATTGACCAACCCGTTGGGCTCTTCGACGCCGGAGGCGACGATACCGCGCGGGCGGTGATATTTGAACGATCGACCGACCAGCATCTGATCATTGGCCAGCAAAGCCGAAGCCAGCGTGTCGCCCGCGACGCCCTGAAGGGGTTTGCCGTTGAATGTGAACGAGACCTTGTGGCCCGCGTTTAGCAAGCGGCCACCTGAGGCAAGGCGTGAGCTCATCTGATCTGACCTTCGTGGATGTGGAATGGGCGGGAGCCTCCGGCGGAGGTATTTTGGGCGAAAGGAAAACGGGCGCGCATCATTTGAGCTCTCTCCATGTCCAGCCCGGGCGTTTTTTTGTGATGGCTTTGAGGATGTCGGCGGGTGGTTGCAGTGTTTGTGCGGGGTATGTGCCGAAAACCTCGAGCGTGGTGGTGCAGCGCGCGGCGTGGAACCACTTGCCGCAGCCGTAGGCATGACGCCAGCGTTCGAAATGCACACCGCGTGGGTTTTCGCGCATGAACAGATAGCCTTCGAAGTCGTCATCCGAGGCGCCGGGGCCGAAGCGTGTCAGATGCGCCTCGCCACCACCGTGAAATTCGGTTTCTTCGGCTGTGATGCCGCAGACCGGGCAGGTCAGGATCAGCATGGGCGGTCTCCCTTGAGGGCAGACGCACAAAAGGCGGACGTCCAGAGACGCCCGCCTGATGCGGTCAGTGAGTGGTAACAGGTGTTATTCGGTGATGACGGGTGCCGTTTCAGAGCCCGTTGCGGGCGCGGTTTCAATGGCAGCCGCAGGGGCTGTGCCGTCGGGCGGGGCGCTTGCCGTGCCCAGCATGGCAAGGCCGACGATGAAGGCCACGATGACGAGCAAAGCGATAAGGATGCCTCTGCCCCCCACGCCTTCGTTATGCGTTGAATAGTCAGACATGGTGTTCCCTCCTTGGTTGAGGGTTTCATCATGGCCAAGGGATTGTACGACACAATATCGGCGGAAAACCCCGGCGCGTTTCGGCGAGCGGCAGCCGTTTGCGCCTCACATGATCGGCTGCGTCCCGCCCATGCGGGCTGGTGATTGGCCTTTGGTGCGGCTTGCAGTAACGTTGGAATAACGCATCCTAAAGGAGATCGGCGATGAGCAAGGAAATGACCGCGGTGTTGGTGTTTGGCGCGATAATTGTCGTTGCATTGGTTATGTTGGTGCTGGAACGGCGTGGCGTGGCGGCCCGCAAGGCTGCGCGCGGCGGACGCGAGGTGGATGTCAGCGATCTGATCGCGTTTGGGTCGGCGGCTGGAAAAGCCCCCCGCACACGGGTGCCCGGTGACGACTGAGCCGTGACCGGTACGGATATCTTCTCTTTGGTCGGCTTGCTGGCCCTGCTGATCGTCGCGGTTGTGATGATCTGGCGCGGTGGCAGCAGCAAGCCGGACGCAAGCAGCAACAAACATGGGATCGGCGGCGGGCCCGGAGATGGAGGCGGCGCGGACTGACATCACAGCATGCCCCCCCGCAGCCACATCAGGAACCGGTCGCCAAAGCCCCATTGCAGGGTTGCGACCGTCATCAGGACCACGTTGGCGATGTTGAAAATGTCGGATTGACGACGCAGCCCTTCGAAATTGCGCTCTTCGGTCAGGAAATCGACGACATAGCCTTCGCGCGGAATGTCCGTGGCGGCTTTGCCCTCTTTCAGCGCGGCCAGTTCGACGCCGTATTCATGCAGCAGACGTTCGACCGAGCGTTGGCGCGACAATTCGATCTTGAGCAGCCGGTCCGAGAAAAACAGCACCGAGGCCGCGACGCCCAGCGCGCCGAACCGGTGGAACATATCGGCGTTGCCATAGGTCAGCGCCAAAACGGACCCCAATGCCCATGCCAGAAGGCCCAACAAGGCCACCAGCCGACCGAACCGGCGCAGAATGAACTGCGTGGCCGTCATGGGCGCACCTGATGCGCATATGTCCGCGCCTGGATCAATGCGCGACCCCGGCGGCCACGCTTTCGTCGATAAAGCGGCCTTCTTGAAAGCGGTTCAGCCCGAAATCATCCGTGAGCGGCCCGTGCCCCTTGGCGATCAACTCGGCCATGGCCCAGCCTGACCCGGGCGTGGCTTTGAAGCCGCCGGTGCCCCAACCACAGTTGATGAACACGCCCTCGACCGGGGTTTTCGACAGGATTGGCGAGCGGTCCCCGGTGATGTCCACGATGCCGCCCCATTGGCGCAGCATTTTCAACCGGCTCACCATCGGGAAGGTTTCGATCAGCGCGCGCACGGTTTCCTCGATGTGATGAAAGCTGCCGCGTTGGGTGTAGTTGTTGTAGCCATCCGTACCGCCGCCGATGACCATTTCGCCCTTGTCGGACTGAGACATGTAGCCATGCACCGTGTTGGCCATCACAACCACGTCCATGCAGGGTTTGATCGGCTCGCTGACCAGTGCCTGCAGGGCCACGGATTCGATCGGCAAACGGAACCCGGCCAACCCCGCCACATGGCCCGAATTGCCCGCCACCACGATGCCCAGCTTGTCGCAATCAATCGCACCCTTGTTGGTGTCGACGCCGACCACGCGGCCTGCTTCGCGGCGCACGGCGGTGACTTCGCATTGCTGGATCACGTCCATGCCCATGTCCGAGCAGGCCCGCGCATAGCCCCAAGCCACCGCGTCATGGCGCGCCGTGCCGCCACGCGCCTGCCACAACCCACCCAGCACCGGATAGCGGGGACCGGCCAGATTGATGATCGGCACCAATTCCTTGACCCGCGTGGGGTTGATGAACTCGGTCTTGACGCCCTGCAACGCGTTGGCATGCGCGGTCCGCTGATAGCCGCGCACCTCGTGATGGGTCTGCGCCAGCATGATCACACCGCGCGGGGAAAACATCACGTTGTAGTTCAGATCCTGCGACATCGTCTCATAAAGGCTGCGCGACTTTTCATAGAGCGCGGCGGACGGGTCTTGCAGGTAATTGGAGCGGATGATCGTCGTGTTGCGCCCGGTGTTGCCCCCGCCCAGCCAGCCCTTTTCGAGGATCGCAACGTTCTTGATCCCGAACCGCTTGCCCAGATGGTAGGCCGTCGCCAACCCGTGACCCCCGCCGCCAATGATGATGACGTCGTATTTCTTTTTGGGCTCGGCTTTGCGCCACGCGCGTTCCCACCCGGTGTGATAGCGGGCCGCTTCACGCGCCACGGCAAAAACAGAATAGCGTTTCATATCAGGTTCCCCGGGACGGATTCGCATCGGTGCGAACATACTCTGTGTTCTGCTGGATCAGCCAGAAATGAGGATACTGCGCGCGGCACTTCCTAACAGATTTGCGACACCCGCCGCAATTCGCGACACACAGCACAAATCGCGGCGAATTGACCCTTTTGCGCAGGGCCAAGGATCGCTACATGGTTCAGGAGTTAAAAAGTGGGGGGACCATGGCGTTTTGGATCATCACGGGTGGCTTGGCCGCGGCGGTGGCGTTGATACTCGCACTGGCGTTGCGGGCCGGGCGCAGGGACGATGCGCTGTCACCTGCGGACTATGACCTGCGCGTCTATCGCGACCAGCTTTCAGAGGTGGAACGTGATCTGGCCCGGGGCATTGTCTCTGAGGCGGACGCCACCCGCGTGCGGACCGAAATCTCGCGCCGCATCCTTGCCGCCGACACCGCCGCACAAGACGCCGCGACCGATACGGGCAGCGCGGGCTCATGGGTGGCCGCTGCCGTGATCGCCACCGGTGTTGTGGCTGCCTCTTTCGCCGTCTACCTGCAACTTGGTGCGCCGGGATACGGCGATCTGGCACTCAAGGACCGGATGGAAATGGCCGAAATGCTGCGCGAGGATCGCCCCAGCCAGCAAGACGCCGAAGCCAGCCTGCCTGCGCCGGTGACACCCAACACCGCCAGCCCCGATTACGTGGCCCTTGTCGAGCAACTGCGTGCCACTGTCGCGAACCGTCCCGATGATCTGCAAGGCCATGTGCTTTTGGCGCAGAACGAGGCGAACCTTGGCAATTTCACCGCGGCCGCACGCGCGCAGTCTCAGGTGATGCGCATCAAAGGCGAGGACGCCAGCGTCAACGATCTTACGGATTATGCGGATATGCTGGTGCTGGCCGCTGGTGGGTATGTCTCGCCCGAGGCCGAAGGCGTTTTGCGTGCTGCATTGGCGCGCGACCCCGAAAACGGCACCGCGCGGTATTACCTTGGATTGATGATGGCCCAGACCGGTCGCCCCGATATCGCCTTTCGCACCTGGGATGGTCTTTTGCGCGCAGGGCCGCCCGACGCCCCGTGGATCCGCCCCGTTCTGGCCCAGATCGAAGACATGGCCGCGCGCGCAGGCGTGAATTATCAGGTGCCCGAGATCGGCTCCGGCACGACCCGTGGCCCCAGCCAATCCGACATTGATGCCGCCGCGGACATGTCACCGTCCGAGCGGATGGAAATGATCGGCAACATGGTTGCGGGCCTCTCGGACCGCTTGGCCACCGAAGGTGGTCCGGTCGAGGATTGGGCGCAGTTGATCACGGCGCTTGGCGTACTGGGCCAATACGGTCAGGCGCGCGCGATCTATGAAAACGCCAGCGAGGTCTTTGCCGGAGACACCCGTGCGCTTGATCTGTTGCTGCGCGCGGGCCAGCGGGCAAATGTGGCCGAATGATCTTTGATGACATCGAGGCGTTCATTGCCGCCCTGCCCCCTATGCGCGCCATTGCGGGGCTGGATCTGGGCACCGTGACCATCGGCGTTGCGGTGTCTGATACGTTCCTGTCGGTCGCCACGCCGCTCGAAACCATCAAACGCAAGAAATTCACCACTGACGCGGCACAGCTCGCGCAGATTTGCCAGGACCGGCAGATCGGCGGGCTGGTCTTGGGGTTGCCGCGCAACATGGACGGCTCCGAGGGGCCGCGTGCGCAATCCACACGGGCGTTTGCGCGCAACCTTGACCGCTTGGAGGCGCTGCCCCTGCCCATCACCTTCTGGGATGAGCGTTTGTCCACGGTCGCCGCTGAACGTGCATTGCTTGAGGCGGATACATCCCGAAAACGTCGCGCAGAGGTTATTGATCACGTCGCAGCAAGCTATATCTTGCAAGGGGCGCTGGACCGAATCCGCGTGATCAAAAGCGCAAAGCAAGGCTGAGACATGAGCGACGACATCTGGGTGCGGCAAGAAGTCGAAAGCCCCTGCATCAAAATCTGCGTGATCCACACCGAAGCCCGCCTGTGCACCGGATGCCTGCGCTCGATTGATGAAATCACCCGCTGGTCGAAAATGACGCCGGAGGCCCGCCGCGAGGTCATGGCCGAATTGCCCACCCGCACGGGCCAGATCACCAAACGGCGCGGTGGCCGCGCGGCACGGCTCGCCCGGTAACGCGCCTCCCGCCGATGGCCCCACCTAGGCCGCCGCGAACAGCCCACTGTAGCGATCACGCAGCACGTTCTTTTGGACCTTGCCCATCGTGTTGCGCGGCAATGCGTCAACGACCACCAGTTTACGCGGATGCTTGAACCGCGCGAGCTTGGCCTGCACGGCATCTGCGCAGGCCTCCAGATCCGGCGTGACACCCGGTTCTGCCACCAGAACACCCACGACCGTCTCGCCAAAGTCCGCATGTGGCACACCGATCACGGCGCTTTCCAGCACGCCGGGTTGCTCGTCCAGCACCAGCTCGATCTCTTTGGGATAGATGTTGTAGCCCCCTGAAATGATCAAATCCTTGTCACGGCCAACGATGTGGACATACCCATCTTCGTCGATGCGCCCCAGATCACCGGTGATAAAGAACCCGTCTTCACGCAACTCTTCGGCTGTCTTTTCAGGCATTTGCCAATAGCCCTTGAACACATTGGGGCCCCGCACCTCGATCACACCCACCTCGCCTTGCGGCAGCGCGGCACCTGATTTCGGATCACAAACCTTCAACTCCACTCCCGGCAACGGGAACCCGACTGTCCCGGCGCGACGCTCGCCGTCATAGGGGTTGGAGGTGTTCATATTCGTCTCGGTCATGCCATAGCGTTCCAGAATCCGGTGCCCGGTACGCCCTTCGAACTGGACATGGGTTTCCGCCAAAAGCGGTGCCGAGCCCGAGATGAACAGGCGCATGTCGCGCACCAGATCACGGGTGAAACGGGCGTCGTCCAAAAGGCGGGTGTAGAAGGTCGGCACGCCCATCATGGTGGTCGCCATGGGGATCTTGTCGATCACCGTATCGATGTCGAATTTGGGCAGGAACACCATGGCCCCGCCCGCCACAAGCGTCACATTCGTCGCCACAAAGAGCCCGTGCGTGTGAAAGATCGGCAACGCGTTGATCAGCACGTCATGGCTGTCAAACCGCCACTGTTCGGCAAGCGTGCGCGCGTTGGACAAGAGATTGGTCTGGGTCAGCATCGCACCTTTGGAGCGCCCCGTCGTGCCCGACGTATACAGAAACGCCGCCAGATCATCCGCATCGCGCGGCACTGTGTCGAACGCGGTTGGCAACCCTGCGGCGGCCTGCGCCAGCGTGCCGGACCCATCTGCGTCGAGTGTCATGAGCTGCGCGTCCAGCCCCTTGGCGATAGGCAGCAAGCCGTCCGCGCGCCCGGTGTCACAGACGACCATCCGCGCGCCACTGTTTTCGATGAAATAGGTCAGCTCATCGACCGTATAGGCCGTGTTCAGCGGCAAAAACACCAACCCCGCTTGCACGCAGGCCGCATAAAGCGCCAGCGCCTGCGGTGATTTTTCCACCTGTGCCGCAAGTCGATCACCGGGTTTGAGGCCGCTGTCGGTCAGCGCATGGGCAAAGCTTGCCGCGCCCTGCAAAAACGCATCATGGGTGATGGTCTGCCCATCGGGCAGATAGAGGAAGGGCGTTGCTTTGCCCGAATGGACGCCAAAAAGCTCATCATAAAGTGGATTTGCCATCGCCTGCCCTTTTCCTATTCCGATGCCGTTTCTGCCGCTGCGGCCAATGCGCGGACCTCCGGCGACGCCGCAACGACATGGTCAACGGCGAAGCTCTCGAGGTTTTGCGCCACTTTTGCAAAATCGTAAAGGTAGTTCACCATGGCTCCGCTCGACTGCTCCAACCCTTTGTCGGACACATCGGCCTGTGCGTGCACCTGATGCAGCAACGCGCCATTGCCAAGGTGAAACCGTGCGACAGGATCGCGCGGCAAACCGTCGGATCGTTTGACATCCAGAAGATAATGGGCCGCGAGACTGCGAAGGCGCTCGGTCTCGTCCGGGGCGACTTGCACCTCTTGATCCGCAAGCCAGCGGCCAAATCCGGGGATCGGTGACAGGGTCACAAATGTTTTCAGGGCCGGCGTTTCGACCGACAGATCCGCGGCGACCTGCTTGATCAGCGAGTTACCGAAGGAGATGTTCGCCAACCCCTCCTGACAGTTCGAAATCGAATAAAAGACGGCCGTGTCCGCCGCTTCCGCCTCGATCTTGTCGCGGGATTCGGCCAGCAGATTCTGAATGGAGCCCGGCACGCCTTTGGTCAGCGCCACCTCGACAAAGATCAGCGGTTCGTCGGGCATCGCGGGGTGAAAGAACGCAAAACAGCGCCGATCCGTCGGTTCCAGCCTGCGGCGCAGATCTTCCCAACTGTCGATCCGGTGCACGGCTTCATAGGCGATGATCTTGTCGAGAATGAACGCCGGGCTGCCCCAGTTGATCGGGCGCAGCACGAGAAACCCGCGGTTGAACCAACTTGCAAACAAGTGGCGAAAGTCCAGATCCAGCGCGCGCAAAGCGTCATCATCACCGCTCAGGCGCAGCAGATCGGCGCGCATCGCCACAAGGGCCGCCGTCGCCCCCGGCACCTGATTGAGCCGCCGGATCAATTCCTGGCGCGGCGGCTCTGCGGCCTGCATGAAGCTGCGGTAGGTCGATTTGGTCTGCGCGGCGGCAAAGGCTTTCAGCGCGGTTTCCACCCTGCCCGCGTCGATGTTCATGTCGCGCGCAAGGTGATGAAAGAACGCAAGCTTGGCGTCATCCTCCAGCTCGCCATAGCGCCCCAAAAGATTGCGCGCGACGGTCAGCCCGGACCCTTCTCCGGATGCGCCGATCAATTCAGCCGCCAGCGCCTCTATCGGCCGATCATCGCGCCCTGCGGTCCGTCCCAGCCGGTATCGCCGTTCGAAAACAGTTGAGAGCAGATCCGCGAGCAGGGTCACACCGCCGCTCCCATGACCGCATCCGGCAACCACGTCGCGATACCCGGAAAGAGGCACAGCAATATGATCGCGATCACCATACAGGCCACGTAAGGCATTGATCCGAGGAGGATCGTCTTGAGTTTGATGTCAGGTGCAATGCCGTTGATCACGTACAGGTTCAGGCCCACAGGCGGTGAGATCAGGCCAATTTCCATGTTGATGGTCAGGACCACCGCAAACCAGATCGGGTCAAAGCCCGCCGTCGTGATGATCGGCAACAGGATCGGGGCCGCCATCAGGATCACGGCGACGGGTGGCAAAAAGAACCCGGCAATCAGCAAGAACACGTTGACCGCCCCCATCAGCACCCATGGGTTGACGTCCAGCGTTCCGATCCACGCGGCGATGGATTGCGTGATAAAGAGCGAAGACAGCATATAGCTGAACACACCTGCCGCGGCGATGATGAACAGGATCATCACCGATTCCTTGGTGCTGTCGCGCAGAACGACCCAAAGGTCTTTTGGATTCCAGAGCCGGTAAATCACCATCGCGATGATCAGGCACAACAGCGCGCCCACTGCAGCCGTTTCGGACGGCGTCGCGATCCCGCCATACATCGCGTAAAGCACGCCGATGATGATCGCGAGAAAGGGCAGAACGCGCGGCAAGATCTCGAACTTTTCGCGCCACGTGTAGGTGGTGGACGAGAGCACATCCATATTGCCCGACCGCCACGTGGAATAAAGCGACCACGCCATGAAGAGGCCCACCAGCATCAGGCCGGGGAAGACCCCGGCCAGAAACAGGCGGCCAATCGAGGTTTCGGTCGCGATGCCGTAGACGATCATGGTCACGGACGGCGGGATCAGGATACCAAGCGTGCCGCCCGCCGCGATGGAACCTGCCGCAACGCCGTCAGGGTAGCCGCGCTTGCGCATCTCGGGGATGCCCATTTTGCCGATGGCGGCACAGGTCGCCGGACTGGAGCCGGACATCGCCGAAAACAGCGCACAGGCCCCCAGGTTGGAGATCACGAGCCCGCCCGGCACGCGCGTCAGCCAGCGTTCAAGCGCCTCGTAAAGGTCCGCACCGGCGCGCGTCGAGGCGATGGACGACCCCATGATGATGAACATCGGGATCGACAGCAGGGCAAAGTTGTTGAGCTTGCCAAAGAGAATTTCCGGCATCAATTCCAGCGACCGCATCCCGTCAAAGACGATCAGAAAGCCCGCCGAGACGACCAGAAGGCCCAATGCAACCGAAATGCCCGAAAACAGAACAAGAATGGTGAAAACGGCGACCAAAGCGCCCAGCAGAAGCGGATCCATCACACACCTCCGGTCGTACGGGCTTCGAGACCGTCACCGGCGCCAAGGCCAAAGGGGTCTTCGATCCGCAAGAGCACAGCCACCAGATCCGCGATCAGTTGCAGCATCAAAAGCGCAAACCCAACGGGCAACGCCAGATAAGGGATCCACAGGCGCACGCCCCAGACGGTGTCCGAGCGCCAGCCCCGCTCCCATGCGAAATGCCAGTATTCATACCCATAAAACAGCATCACGCCAACAATCGCGATCGACATCGACATGGTCACGATGAACAGCGCGAAACGGGCCTTGGGGGCCAACCATATCGGGATCAAATCCACGTTCACATGCCCGCGCAAATGCTGCACATAGGGCAGCCCCAACAGGGTCGCGGCGATGACCAGATAAATGACGGCTTCAGTCTGCCAAACGGTCGATCCGTTCATCACGAAGCGGATGAAAATCATCTGACAGGTGATCGCGACCGCCGCCACGATCATGCTGGCGGATATCCATCCGGCCAATGTGGATATTGCGGCTACGAGCCGTAGAAAAGGATTGCCGCCCGTCTGCGCGACTGTGGTACTTGGGTTGCCCGCCACGATTGTCTCCTGCCCCTGAAACGTGAGGGGGCGGCGCAATCGCCGCCCCGGTTTTTTAGATCAGTCGACCGAAAGGGCCAGATCAAGCAATTCCTGACCACCCGGCGTTTCTTCGACGAAGGCCTTGTAGGATGTCGTTTGTGCCAGTGCGCGCCACGCGTTGAAGTCCGCCTCGGACATCTCGGCAATCTCCACACCGGCCTTTTCAAAGACTTCGCGGCTGGCGGCGTCTTCCTTTTTGGCCTCTTCAAGGTAGTAGGCTTCGGCCTTGGCGGCACCCTCCATCAGCGCTTGCTGTTGCGCTTCTGTCAGACCGTCAAAGGTCGATTTGTTCATCAAAAGCGGCTGATACATGAACCACAGCGCATATTCACCCGCAGGCGTGTAGCAGGCGACCTGCTCGTAAATGCGGTAGCTGACAAAAGACGATGACGACGTGTTGGCGGCATCCAGAACGCCGGTTTGCATGGCATTGTAGATCTCGGACGAGGACATGGAGGCGATGGACGCGCCCGCTCCGGCCAGCATCTGCTCGAATGCCTTGCCTGCGGCACGGGTCTGCTTGCCGCCCATATCGTCAGGCGATGTAATGCACTCGTCCTTGCCGGCAAAACCGCCCGCGAGGTAGCCGTGCACCAGCACCATCACGTCATCGTCGGCCATTTTCGCTTCGATCGCTTCCATGAACGGGCTTTCATTCAACCGCGCGGCGTGGTCGTGGTTTTTGACCAGACCCGGCATCAGCGTCAGGTTGTAGGCCGGTTGCTGGCCGCCCGCATAAGACAGCGGCAGCACAGTCATATCAAGCTGGCCACGCGACAACGGTGTGTATTGCTCGCGTGCTTTGAAAAGCGACTGCGTGGGGAAAATGCGGATCTCAAGCCCGACATCTGCGGCGGCGACCTCATCCGCAACGATCTTGGCGACCTGGTGACGAATGTCACTGTCAGACCATTGATGTGAAAGGCGAAGTTCTTGCGCAAAGAGGGCTGTTGTGGATGCGGCCATCATCGCCGCTGCGGCGAGTGTCGCGGTAATTCTCATTTTCATGGTGTTCCTCCCTAAGTGGTGCCGACGGTACGCCGGTGAGATTTAATTGACGCTGCGTGAACAATAGTCAAGTTTTTGTATACAATATTTGCAATCATGTATTTCGTGCTATGTTCTTGCCCAACGCGTCAGACGTGTCGGAGGTGCTGTGGAATGACCAAAATGAATCCCAACATGATCGCCGATCATTTGGAGGAAATGATCCTTGATGGAACGTTCGGCGACAACGATAGGCTGGACGAAACGCAACTGGCCAAACAGTTTTCCGTCTCACGCACACCAATACGCGAGGCTTTGCAGCGTCTGATCCATGCTGGTCTGGCCGAACAGATACCACGACGCGGTGTTTTCGTGCGCCAGCCCGGCGCCATCGAACTGCTCGAGATGTTTGAAGTCATGGCGGAATTGGAGGCCGCCAGCGCGCGCTTTGCCGCGCAACGCATTTCAGACGCGGCTCTGAAGGAGTTGCAGGAGGCCAATCACGACTGCGAGCAAGCCCTGAAGGAAAAGAACGCCGACAAGTATTATCTCGCCAACGAACGCTTTCACCACATTATCTACGCCGAATCCGGCAATAGTTTTCTGGCTGCCGAAGCGGCGCGCCTGCATCGCCGGCTCAAGCCCTTCCGACGGCTTCAACTCAGGTTGCGCGGGCGGCTCAGGCAGTCGATGTCCGAACATGAGAGCATTCTCAAGGCGCTGACCGATGGCGATCCCGAAGCGGCCGCGGAGGTCACACGGCAGCACATCGCGGTACAGGGCGACAAATTCCACCACCTGATCTCGACGCTTAAAACAGCTGCGGAATAGACGGCGGTGCTGCGCCGGTGCTGGTCGCCCGCCGCAGTGAGCCAAAGCCGATCTTGCGCTGTTGTCTGAGTATGCATCAAGTCATTGCCGTGCCGCGCAGGACGGTGTGGCTCCATCAAAAATCGCGTTATTGGCAGGCTTTCGCGTCAAACGCAGCACTCCGTGTTCTGTGTTTGAACGACCTGATGTGTTTCCGACACGGCGGTGCGGCGACCTCGAAAGCTCCACGCGGCGCAGTCGCTTGGTGGATGTCCGCCAAAAGACGCTGCGCGCAGAACATCTTCGCGCCGAAGGCCCCTCGCGTCAGACCGTCTTGCCCCAACTCATCAACCCCCGCGCCGCGGGCCGCGTTGCTTGGCGTACGTCAACACTTTCGTGGATGCGCTCGGATCGGTCCTCGCCCACTTTTCGCGAACGCCGGGTGATGAAGTATTTGCCATATCCGCGGAACGTGCCCAGCATCGGGGCGGTGGCATCCTGCGGAAAACGCGCCGACCAGCCTTGCGGCAGGGGCAGCCCGCAGGTTTGCGCCCGTTCCATCATCCACACCAGCGATATGTTGGACAGCGGGCGCGCCGTCTCAAACCCACCCAATTGGCCGCCCACATCACCATGCGTGCCCGCAAACCACACCTGTTCAGTCCGGCCCGCGTATCCTTGTGGGCATTGCCACAGCACGGGCTTGTACGCCAAGCGCGTCTCGTCCAGCGCCAGTGCGTGAAAGCCGTTTTTGACATTATGGCTCAGTTCATGGTTGTGAAACTCGTGCCTTGGCGCAGACAGCCGCCAGAGGATCGGCACATTCAGCCCCAGCGATTTGACCGTGTCCCAGACGCCGATCATCTCAATGTCCACCTGCTCCAGGCATCGTGCCCGTGCAAAGGCGCGTGCGGCCGGGCTATCGGGCGCGGTCTCGTAATGGCGGTAGAGATCACGAATATTCCGCTCGGTGGCGCATTCCGCCTTCAAGAGGCCCATCAGGTCAATCGCACCGGCCAGACTGCGCACCGCATAAGCGCCGCGCGAATAGCCCAACAGGAATATCTTGTCGCCCGGACGATAGCGAGAGGCCAGATAGCCATAGGCGCGGCGGATCTGACGGTTGATCCCCTTGCCCATCATCACATCGCGGGCAGAGCGCCAATCGGTCCATTGCAGGCCGGGTTCATAGTAGATCGACAGCTGACTGCCCATTTCGCGGCACATGCGGTAGGCGCGGCCCGCGTTCGTCTCGCACCCCGGATCGAGCGAGGACATCGTGCCATCGAGGATAACAACATGGGTAACAGGACCACGGCGCGGGCCAAAATCACGGGCCGGGCGGCGCCATAACGTGCGGCGCAGCCAGACCAGTGCCTTCTTATTCCGCCGCGATAGCCTCACGCTGCATCAACTCCCAAACCTTGTGCGGTGTGAACGGCATATCGGCCTGCCGCACACCCAAATCCCAAAGCGCATCCTGCACGGCATTCGATACCGCCGCCAATGCGCCAACTGTGCCCGCCTCCCCGCAGCCCTTCATCCCCATGATGTTGGCCGTCGACGGTACGGGCTCTGACGTGAACCCAATCATGGGTACGTCGTCGGCCCGCGGCAAGGCGTAGTCCATGAACGATGCCGTGAGCAGCTGGCCGTCTTCGTCGAAAACCACATGCTCCGTGATCGCCTGACCAATGCCCTGCACGACGCCGCCATGCACCTGACCTATGGCCAGCATCGGGTTGATAAGATTGCCAAAATCGTCAACGACGGTATAGCGGTCAACCTTTGTCACCCCGGTGTCCGGATCAATGACTACTTCTGAAACATGGCAACCGTTTGGAAAACTCCGGGCAGGCAATGTTGCGCGTTCTTCGTGGACCAGCAGATCGTCGCGGCCCTTTTCGCGGGCCATCTCCGCCACCTCCAGCATGGTGGGGCGCATGTTGGATCCCGGCACGTTGAAACGTTCATCGTCGAAGGTGATTTCTTCGGCCGCGACGCCGCTTTCCTCGGACAAGAACGCCGCCAGCGCCTGGGTCATCTTGGCCACGGTCGCCAGTGTCGCGTTGTTCTGCACCGTCACGGAGCGCGACCCACCAGTGCCGCCGCCCTGTTTGATCAGGTCGCTGTCGCCTTGCACCACGGTGATCATATCCGCCGGAATCCCCGTCTGATCCGACAGGAATTGCGCATAGACCGTCTCATGGCCCTGACCGTTAGATTGAGTGCCCACATAGATCGACACGGTTCCATCCTCATTGAAGGTGACTTTCGCACCCTCCGCAGGATCGCCCAAAATACTTTCGATATAGTAACAGATGCCCAAACCGCGCCGCAGACCGCGTTTTGCGTCGGCCTCGCGCCGCGCGGCAAAGCCCGCCACATCCGCCTCGATCTTGACCCGGTCGACCAATTTGCCAAAGTCGCCCACATCATAGGTTTCGCCGGTCGTGGTCTTGTACGGGAACTGGTCTGGCTTGATGAAATTGATCCGGCGCAGCTCGAACGGGTCGACGCCCAATTCGCGCGCGGCCCGGTCCATGACACGCTCCAGCACATATATCGCCTCGGGCCGCCCAGCGCCGCGATAGGCATCGACCTGCACGGTGTTGGTGTAATAGCCCTCGACCTGCAACCACGTGGTCTGCACGTCGTAAACGCCCATCAACACGCGGGAAAACAGCGTCGTTTGAATGGGCTGGCCGAACTGCGAATTATAAGCCCCAAGGTTGCATTTCGTGCGCACCCGGTAGGCGGTGATGCGGTTGTCGGCGTCAAAGGCCAGCTCCGCCAGCGACGTCAGATCACGCCCGCCGTTGTCGCTCAGCATCGATTCCGTCCGCTCCCCGATCCAGCGCACCGGCTTTTGCAGATCCCGCGCCGCATTGGCGATGGCGGGATATTCGGGGTAAAACATACCCTTCATCCCAAACCCGCCACCCACATCGGGGTTGGTCACGCGCAGCATCTCAGGCTCCACCGCCAGCGCCTGGGCCAGCTGGTTTTTCTGAACCCAGACGCCCTGCCCGTTCACGGCCACATGCAGCCGGTCGCCTTCAGGCTCGGCAAAGCAGCCGCGCGGCTCCATCGAATTGACGATGATCCGGTTGTCGCCGACCTCAAGGCTGACGGTTCTGGCCGCCGCCTTGAACGCGGCATCTGTCGCGTCCTCATCGCCCATGCCCCAGTCAAACGCACAGTTGTCGGGGGCCTCCGCATGGATCGTCTGGCCGCCTTTGGCCACGTCCATCTTGGCGGGCAGATCGTCGTAATCCAGCACGATCAACTCGGCCGCATCACGTGCCTGTTCCATCGTATCCGCGACGACCATCGCCACCGGCTCGCCCACATAGTTCAGCTTGCCCTTGGCCAGAATGGGCCGCAGCGGGGCCGCGCCCTTGGTGCCATCGCGGTTGTCCACCAATGCGCCGTTCATGCCCAGCTTCATGCCCGCCGCCTCCAGCTCGGCACTGGTATAGACGGCGTGCACCCCATCGGCTTCGCGCGCGTCCGTCACATCCAATTCGGTGATCGTCGCATGGGCCACAGGCGAGCGGAAAAAGAACGCGCGCAGCGATCCATCCGGTGCGATGTCATCCACATACCGCCCCTCGCCCGTCAGAAAGCGGACGTCTTCAACCCGTTTGACTGACTGCGATTTTCCAAACTTGTCCATGAGAATATCCCTCCGAGGCGCGTTGCGTATCGGAACGGACACTAGCGGCGCAGGCCGGGTTGTCCAGAGCACCGGTTGCAGGAATCGTCCAATGTTCAGCCGCTGTGCAGAATGCCCCGTGGATAGGCGGCCCGCGCAGGGTGAAACTCCGCCCGTCCATCGACGTAAAGGGCACACCATTCCGCCAACCGCCGCCCAAGCCTGCGACACATCTCCTGTTCGGCTTCGGTGCGCGGCTCACCTGCGCATATCGCGCCATAATGCGGTGCCATTTTCGGCCCGACATAGTCGGTGACGCCAAAGACCAAAATGCCAAAATTCATCAGCAGTGTGTTCAATGCCTGACATGTATGCTCGCCACCGCCGCCCCACGCGCCCGATGAGGAAAACGCACAGCCGAACTTGCCGTCCAGCGCGCCCCAAACGTCGAAACTCAACTCGTCCCACCACCGTTTCATCCGCCACGATATGCCGCCCAGGTTCGTTGGCGACCCCACCGCGATCCCATCCGCCCAGCGCAAATCGTCGATACCCGCCTCAGCCACGTTGAGGCAGCGCACCTCAGCGTCCCCGACAGTTTTCGCGCCGGCTGCGACCAAGTCAGCCATCGCCTGCGTGTAACCTTTGTTGTTGCTCTCAAAGAGAACCAGAATCCGCGCCATATTACGCTCCGATCAAACTGCCTGAAATCGCATCCAACGCCCGCGCGATGCCCGCCTCATCGCGGGCATAGAACGTCCACTTGCCATGCCGCGACCGCGTCAGCAGCCCGGCCCGCTCCAGCATGCGCAGGTATTGCGACACGGTGGGCTGAGACAGGGTGGATTTCTCAAAGATGTAGGACGCACAAACGCCCAGCAGATCGGCATGCTCTTGCAGCGGTGGCGGAAAGTTATCAGCGGGCGCTTTCAGCCACGCCAAAAGCTGGCGGCGGTGTGGATTGGCAAGGGTCGTTAAAACATCATCAAGCATATATTGATAATTATCTATTTGTCATGACGTACGCAACCCCTGAAAATCGCGGGTGATCGGGCAAGCTGGTCGCAAACAGGATAGACCCTCAAGCGAAGAGCGCGATTTTCTGTCGGCATATGACCCAAGGACAATGCCCATGCCCACACCCCTCACCCTAGCAGGTGGTCGCCTGACCCAAGCCCAGCAGGATCAATACTGGGACGACGGATACCTCTTTCCGATCCCCGTCATGCCGGCCGAAGACGCCCTTGCCCTGCGTGCCGAGTTGGAGCAGATCGAGGATGCGTGGCTCGACAATGGCCTGCCTCTGCCGCTCTCGACCTACAAACGCGTCAATGCCCATTGCGTGATGCCGCTGGCGCATCGGATCGGGTCTGATCCGCGTATCCTTGACGTGGTCGAGGGCATTCTGGGGCCCGACATCATGATCTATTCGGTGGAGTTTTTCATCAAGGAGCCGCGCACCCATCACAAGGTCTCCATGCATCAGGATCTGACGTATTGGGGGCTGGGGGCCACGTCGGGCTTGGTGACGGCATGGTTGTCGCTCTCGCCTGCCACGCCTGCGTCGGGCTGCATGGATTTTGTGCGCGGCTCCCACAAAAACCCGATCCTGCCGCATGAGGACACCTTCGCCGAGGACAACCTGCTGAGCCGAGGCCAAGAGGTCCGCGTCGACGTCGATCCAAAAGACCGCGTGCCCATCGAAATCCACCCCGGCCAGATCTCGCTTCATCACGGGCTGACCATCCACGGCTCCGGCCCGAATACAACAGATGACCGGCGCATTGCCGCCGTGGTGCGCTATTGCACGCCGCAGGTGAAACAACACGTCAGCGATCAGGATTTCGCCATGTTGGCGCGCGGTCAGGACACGCACGGCCATTTCACCAGCTTTCCCGCGCCAGAGGCCAATTTCACCGTGCAATCGCTGGCGCAATATGATGTCATCCGCGCCGCACAGGCCAAGGCAACGATGTCAGGTGCCGACAACAGCAAAGGGCTTTATGCATGATGGATCAGGTCAAATTCACCCAGATGAAGGACGGCACCAAAGAGGAATACGACTTCCTCACGGAGCACGAAACCGAACACACCAAAGGCACCGCAGACCGGCTGTTGACCGCATTGGTGCAACTGGATGAAGGGCTCTCGGGCTACCAGATCACCCGGCTGGGTCATTCGCTGCAATCGGCCACGCGGGCGGAACGGGATGGCGCGGACACGGATTGGATCGTCTCGGCCCTGCTGCATGACATCGGCGACATCTTTGCCCCCTACAACCACGATGAATACGCCGCCACCATCCTGCGCCCCTTCGTGCGTGAACAATGCACCTGGGTCGTGGAAAAGCACGGCGATTTTCAACTGGTCTACTATGGCCAGCACGTCGGCGCTGACCCCAACAAACGCGAGGCCTACGCGGGCCACCCCTATTTCGACGACTGCGCGCAGTTCTGCGAACGCTGGGACCAGTCCAGCTTTGATCCCGCCTATGACACCCTCCCGCTGGCGCATTTCGCCGACCGCGTCCGCGCCGTCTTCGCACGCACGCCCTATGACCCGGCAGTGATCCGCGCAGGCGTGCGCGAACCACTGGTCAAACGCTAGCAGCCCTCGCGGCGTAGGGTGTTGGGGAATGATCTGGCGTTCTCTGACAAGGGCCTGAAGATGCGATCCAGATCGCGCTCGCGCACCTGCGATGCTTCGGCCAATCGGCGGGCATCGGCTTCATCCCCGAAGACGAAAATCATCCGCAGCGTATTGCGGCGTATGTCGCTCTCATTGCCATCCTTGGGCCGCCCGCCTGTCTCGGCAATCACGGCTTCGAACCGCGCGATCAGCCCCGGAATATAGTCCACGCGGTTTTCAACCGGCAACCGACACACAGCCCGCTTCCACCGCCCCAGATCAGCGAACGTTGGCCGTATCTCCCAACGGTTCAGGACGTCGAGCGCGTCCAGTCCGAACGCCGTTGTTGCCGCCACCAGAAACGGCGACGGCAGCATTGGCGTGCGCGCCATGTCCTGCGCCAAAACAGCCGCAAGCCTTGGGCCAAACCGGTCCATTTGCGCCTGAGTTGGAGTTGCGGTGTGCAAATCCCACGTCATGCGCTCTCGCGCGTCTTTGGCCATCACCGACAGGTTGCCCTCCCGCGTCTGGAAAAACAGGTCCAGCACGATATCCGATGCAGGCGACGCCGACCGCATAAGCGAAACATAGGTCTGTCCCATCCCGTCTGGCCGGGTCTCCAGCAACCGCACGAACTGGGATCGCTCTTGCGCACTCCACTCCGCGCGCTTGGATAAATCGTTCATCCACATGCCCACCGCCGCGATCTCTGCGTTGCTTACGGGCCGTGGGTTGTCACGCTCCAGCATAACCGGCACTTGTGCCAAAGCCTGCACGCGGGCTTTTTCAGCGTTGGCTTTTGAGATTTCCCTGCGTTCCGCTTTGGACTTGCCCCAGTTGGGAGCCCTCTCTTCCGGCATCCCGTTGAGGTCAAACCCCACTGCCTCAAAGACCTCCGCCATGGAAAATCCGCCCGCCACCTGACGGTCAACCCTTGCGAAAGAGATGCCACCGGAATTGCCACCGCTGGTCAGACCGTTCAAGGCTGGCGTTAGTATCGTGCGCTTGCGCAACCCGGAATACTGAAGCATCGTTTTGCGCAAGATTTCCTGATCAAACCCAAGCGTCACACGGATTTGCCCCAACGCTTTAGGCTCCAGCCAGCGGCTTTCGCGGTAGGCAAGACCGGTGACTTCACGCACCGGAGAGGGATTGTCCTGCATGACAAATCGCATCGTCGGTGGGCCGGGATCTGCGTTGGCAAACACCACAACCCCGTCGCGCATCTCAAAGGTCGTCGTGCCACCGCCGGGTTGCCGCCGCCCCTGTACCGTGTCGTTCACGATCTTCACCGAACGCACCTGCCCCGTGCGCAACAAATGCTCGCAGATTGCAGGGCAGACCGTCGCGAGAATGCCACCATCATACCTGGTCTTGACCAGTTGCTCTTGGCCGACAATGTAACTTTCCCCGATTTGCTTGAGCTCGATCACCGCGACCGGACGCGTCACCGCTACCTGTTCGGCACTCGGCACACTATCTTCCGCTGTGACACGCGCCATCACCTCTGACAGCTTGGATTGGGACATGTACCAAGGGCCAAGCGACAGCGCCGCAACAAGCGCCGCAGACATGATGCCTGTCGTCCAACTTGGAGCGAAGGCGAATGGCAAAATGCACAATCCATAGAAAAAGCCATTTACGATCAACCACATAACGGGCAGCAATATACCCATTGAGACGACCGTCGCGATCAATGCCAGACTTGGAATCGCCAACAGGGCTGTCAGCACTCCAAAAAGCGCCATGGCAATCAGATAAAGTTTGAACATGACCTGCCTACAAAACATTGCCGCACATCTCGAACGTGGATGCGCCTAATGCGCCTTCATCGCAATCAAACTTGGTGGCAATGTGGCTCGATACAGGCGAATTTTTGGGAAAAGTCCGGGGTGGACCGTGATTTCAAGAGCGGCACCATACAAGGCAAAACATCTTGGCAAGATAGCAAATTTTGCTGAGACCCGGCCCGTCATCCAACCCCAAAGGCCAGATCGCAGCGCCGGACAAAGCTGCACCCATGCAAGCGCCGCAAAACGGCGTGCTCGGATGCGGCAAGGCACACGTGCGCACAAACCCCAGCGCGGCCGCCCAGTCAGAACAGGCACCACAGGGCGCCAAACGCCTGCACCGGTCTGCGCCCGGTAAAATTCCTCCCTATGCCACCTTACGCACTAATAATTCACGATTTACTCAACCCCGCCTGCGTCAATTGCAGCACATCGGCATCCACGATCTTCATCTTCAATCGGTGCACCTGCTGGGCGGGCAGATCGGCCAACCCCTTTGCATCGATCATCACCCGCACACCTTCGTCCTCGACGGCCGTAACGGCGTAGGAAAAATCCATCTCCACTTCGCTCAGATGAAATCGCGGCACCTCGCGGTCGTCAGAAGAGGCGATCAGCGCAACCGCCTCCATTTCACGGCGCAAGGCCGCCACGACCTCGGCCAAGCGCGGATCGGGCGGCTTTTTGTTGCCCGTGGGCTTGGCCACCACCGTGGCTTTCCTCAGCGCCTCGGCGTTGATCGGCGTCGCAATCGTCAGCTTTGGTATCTTGATGGGCTCCCGTCCCATAATCGTGATCCTTTCTGAGTTATTCCGGCACGTCGGCCAGCGCAGAGACACCGTCGCCAATGATCCGGGTCAACCGCCCGTGCAGATCATCATCATGCGTCGACGTCAGCGTCATCTTGACCGACAGCTTGCCATGGGTGCGGAAATTCCGGCTGCTGGCGGAATTGGCCACCGTCCCCTTGATGGCCGGCGCGGCGATCCGCGTGGCGGGCAAAAACCGCCCCGTGGTGGGTGACCGTGTCGGTTGGTCCTTCTCCTCGACCTGCGTTTGCACGTCCAGATCCAGCTCGATCGTGGCCTCCTTGATCCCCACGGCGGGCATCTGCACCAGCGAGATCAGCGGCGCGCGTACCTCTGCCTCTCTGGTTGCAACCTCTCCCGTCGACGGATCGGTGATCGATTTGGACATCCCAAATGCCAGCTCCCGCAGGCGCAGGCTCTTGATCTCGGTGTTGCCCTGCTTGCGGGTGACCTCCTCCAGCCCGTAATCCAGCAGGAACGCCATATACTCGCGCTCCGCCGCGATCTGCGCCTCCTGAATGGCCCGCACAGGGCCACCCAGCAGCGCTCCGATGTCGAAGTCTTCTTCATCCATTACGAGCTGCCTCCGGCATCCGTATCAGCCTGGCTGGTGATCGCATCGGCAAAGATATCCAGCACCCGCTTGAACCCCTCGGGCACGCGCTGCTTGGCCTCCATATGCAGCTTCAGCGTCGCCTCTCGCTCGGTATTTTGCGCAGCCGACCGCTGATAGGCCGCCGACACGTTGAAGTTCGCCTTGAACGTCGTGGTGTTCTCGACCCCGACCTTGCCATAGAGAAACGACGCCAGCCCCCCTGTCTGTGCCTTGATCCGCGTGCTGGAAGAAAACTCCGTGCTCGCACTGGAACTCAGCTTCAGCTGGTTCGACTTGGTGATCACATCCTTGATCTTGAACTCGAAATCCACCGTCAGGTTCTCGATCGCCATATGCGGCGCCTCGACCATCGCCAGCGTCGGCACGGTCAGCGTCACCTCCTCGCTGGTGACACTGCCATCGGACGGATCGGTGATCCCCTTGAGGTACTTGAACTGCATGGTGCGCAGGGCGCCGAACTCATCGGTTCCCACCGCATCAATGAACTCCACCGTCGAATGCGCCGACAGCGCCTGCGCCTCGATGGCCGCCGTCAAAGGCGCCGACAAATAGTATCCCAGCGGTAAGGCCTGCGTTTCGGCCGCGATATCAACTTTAGGCATGTTTTCCTCCACAATTTATTCACTCAATACGGGAATTATGCCGCATAACCGGGGGTTGTGTCAGTCAGGGATTCCAGACCCTGCTAATTTCGCATGAATAACAATGCATTACAGCACCCCGCCGTGAACTGTTAGCGCTCGCGACTCAGCCCGCACGTCGTGCAAATCCCGCCACGGCCAACAAATCACGCCCCGCACCTTCCCCTTCGCCCCATCCTCCGCTAGATCACGCTCACGCAGAAAAAAGGGTGCAGATCATGGCGCTGGACAAGACATTCAACGCAAACGAAGCCGAAGCGCGGCTTTACCAAGCGTGGGAGGCGGCAGGCGCCTTCAAGGCCGGGGCCAATGCCTCGCGCGATGACACCTTCTGCATCATGATCCCGCCGCCCAACGTCACCGGCAGCCTGCACATGGGCCACGCATTCAACAACACGCTGCAGGATATTCTGGTGCGCTGGCACCGGATGCGCGGGTTCGACACGCTCTGGCAGCCCGGTCAGGACCACGCCGGTATCGCCACGCAGATGGTGGTCGAACGGGAACTGGCCGCAACCAACATGCGCCGCACCGATTTTTCACGTGAAGACTTCATCGCAAAGGTCTGGGAGCAAAAGCAAAAGTCCGGTGGCACGATCATTGATCAGCTCAAGCGCCTTGGGGCCTCCCTCGACTGGTCGCGCAACGCCTTCACCATGTCCGGCGCGCCCGGCGCCCCTGCGGGCGAAGAGGGCAATTTCCACGATGCCGTCATCAAGGTCTTTGTTGAGATGTACAACCAAGGTCTGATCTATCGCGGCAAGCGTCTGGTGAATTGGGACCCGAAATTCGAGACCGCCATTTCCGATCTCGAAGTCGAAAACATCGAAGTCGACGGCCACATGTGGCACTTCAAATACCCGCTGGCGGGTGGCGAAACCTATGAATACGTCGAAAAGGACGAAGACGGAAATGTGACCCTGCGCGAAACGCGGGACTATATCTCCATCGCCACCACGCGCCCCGAAACCATGCTGGGCGACGGTGCGGTCGCAGTTCACCCATCAGATGAACGGTACGCGCCAATCATCGGAAAACTATGTGAAATCCCCGTTGGCCCGAAAGAGCACCGCCGGATGATCCCGATCATCACCGATGACTATCCCGATCCCGATTTCGGCTCCGGTGCGGTCAAGATCACCGGCGCGCATGACTTCAACGACTATGGCGTTGCCACCCGCAACGGCATCCCGCTCTATGCGCTGATGGACACGAAGGGCGCGATGCGCGCCGACGGCCTGCCCTATGATGAGGCCGCCGCCCGCGCCCAAGCCATTGCCGAGGGCCGCGAAGAGGCACCGCAAGACGCGACAGAGATCAATCTGGTCCCCGAAGACTACCGCGGCCTTGATCGGTTCGACGCGCGCAAAAAGGTGATCGCCGACATCACCGCCGAAGGGCTGGCGGTGATGCACGAAATCACCGTCAAGAACGATGACGGCGAAGACGTGCAGGAACTGGCCCCATACGTCGGATCCAAGAAAATCATGCAGCCCTTCGGCGACCGCTCCAAAGTGGTCATCGAACCGATGCTGACCGACCAGTGGTTCGTGGAAACCTCCAAGATCGTGCAGCCCGCGATTGACGCCGTGCGCAATGGCGAGGTGCAGATCCTGCCCGAGCAGGACAAGAAGGTCTATTTCAACTGGCTGGAAAACATCGAGCCATGGTGCATCTCGCGCCAGCTTTGGTGGGGCCACCAGATCCCGGTTTGGTATGGGCTCAACCTCAGCGGTGAGGCCTTCAACGACGACGAAGGCGATGGCGCCATCGACCAGGTCGAGATGCTGCGCTTCCTGCTTCAGCAAAACACACGACCCGGCGGCGAACTGGCGCATTGCGCGCCCGATTTTGCAAGCGTTGTGACGCGTTTCAAGGACGACGAGGCCTCGCTGCCGACGCCGCTCAATCACGCCCGCATAGTCGAAGTCGCGGATCAGGCCGAAGCCATTCACGCCTTTGCTGCGGGCTTGGCCGAATACGAGGCCGAACTTGATCCGACCCGTCTGGTATACCCTGTCTGGCGCGACCCCGACGTCCTCGACACCTGGTTCTCCTCCGGCCTCTGGCCCATCGGCACCCTCGGCTGGCCCGAGGACACGGACGAGCTGAAAAAATACTTCCCCACCTCCGTGCTGATCACCGGGTTCGACATCATCTTCTTCTGGGTCGCCCGGATGATGATGATGCAATACGCCGTGGTCGGACAACGCCCCTTCGACACCGTCTATGTCCACGCGCTGGTGCGCGATGAGAAGGGCAAGAAGATGTCCAAATCCCTGGGCAATGTCCTCGACCCGCTGGAGTTGATCGACGAATACGGCGCCGATGCCGTGCGCTTTACGCTGACGTCGATGGCCGCCATGGGCCGCGACCTGAAACTCTCCACCCAGCGCATCGCCGGATACCGCAATTTCGGCACCAAGCTTTGGAACGCCTGCCGCTTTGCAGAGATGAACGGTGTGTTCGAGCACCGCGCGCAGTCGGTGCACAAGGGGTGCACAGGTGGTGCACCGGATGTGACACCGCAGGCAGCGGTCAACAAGTGGATCATCGGCGAGACCGCCAAGGTCCGCGAAGAGGTCGATACCGCACTCGAAAACTTCCGCTACAACGACGCCGCCAACGCGCTTTACGCCTTCGTCTGGGGCAAGGTCTGCGACTGGTACGTGGAGCTGTCAAAACCGCTCTTGCAGGACGAGGCAAACGCCGATCTGGCCCCCGAAACCCGCGCAACAATGGCCTGGGTTCTAGACCAATGCCTGGTGCTTTTGCACCCGATCATGCCGTATATCACCGAGGAGCTTTGGGCCTCAACGGGCGCGCGCTCCAAGATGCTGATCCACGCAGACTGGCCAACCTACACCAGCGCCGATCTGGTCGACCCAACCGCAGATCAGGAACTCAACTGGGTGATCTCGCTCATCGAATCCGTCCGCTCTGCACGGGCACAAATGCACGTGCCTGCAGGTACTTACGTGCCGATGCTGGTCACCGAGTGGGACGACGCCGCGCAATCCGCATGGTCCCAGAACGAGGCCATGATCAAACGCCTCGCCCGCATCGAGAGCCTTGAAACCATTGGCGGCTTCCCCAAAGGGACTGTCTCAATACCGCTGCCCGGCGCAGTCTTTGGCTTGCCACTGGCAGGCATCATCGACATCGCCGAGGAAAAAGCACGCCTGCAAAAAACGCTCGACAAGCTGGCCAAGGAATTGGGAGGCCTGCGCGGGCGTCTCAACAACCCTAAATTCGCCGACAGCGCCCCAGCCGAGGTGGTCGCAGAAACCCGCGCCAACCTCGCGCTGCGCGAGGAGGAAGACCGCCAGATCAAAGACGCGCTTAACCGCCTGTCCGAGCTGGAATAGACCGGTACAGGCTGAAGAGCCGATGCCCGGATCCATTGGGAAACCTCGTGCCGATTGCGCACGAGGCTGGCCTCGTCATTACGTGCCCAATGCCCGTCAGGGCGTGGAATGGAATGACGCTGTAAGCGTCGCTATTTGAAGACAGCCGGACGCTTGCCAAACTGCGCGGCGATCACTTCCATCTGCTCGGCGCCACCGATCAACGCCGCTTGCTCGCGCGATTCCGCCAGCAGCACCTCGTCATCAGAGATCGGGGATTCCGCCAGCTTGATCAACCTTTTGGCTGCTTTGATCGCATTCGGCCCCTTGCCGGCAATCGTTTGTGCCAAGGCGTTGGCCGCGGCTATCGGATCGTCGACCACTTCTGTGATCAGCCCGATCTTTTCACCGTAGGCCGCGCTGACAGGTTCCGCAGTGTAGGTCAGTTTGCGCAAGACATCCGCCCGCAAAAGCCGGGGCAGGATCACCATACCGCCCATATCCGGAACAATGCCCCACTTCATCTCCATGATGGCGAGTTTTACGTCCGCTGACGCAAACCGGATATCAGCCCCCAGCGCCAGTTGCAGGCCAGCGCCAAACACCACGCCGTGCAATGCGGCGATTACCGGGATGTCCAACCGGTGCCACACCATCGTGACCTCTTGCCACTGGTTCGTGGTGCCGTCCCCGTGGGTGCGTGGCATCATCAAATCCACCGGGTCTTTGCCGGCCATTGCGCTGAGCCCGGAAATATCAATGCCTGCGCAGAACGCCTCACCTTCGCCCGACAAAACGACCACACGCGCATCCGAGGCCGCAACGTCCTGCCCTGCCGCGATGATCGCGTCTATCATTTGCTGGTCCACCGCGTTCATCTTGTCCGCGCGTGTCAGGCGCACTTGGGCGATGTGGTCTTGGTAAGTCACTGTTACGCGGGTCATGTTGGTTCTCCTGTAAGATCTCTCTGCATAGGATCGTGAAACCTGGAACGACGCCAGTGAAACGTCAGGTCAAACCGCCCTTGCCGTTGCCGCCGGGCTACCGTTATCTGGGCGCATGACACATGTACGCCTGACCCCGATCGCCCAATCCTTGCCTGCCACCGTGCCTTTCGTCGGCCCTGAGACGCAGGAACGCCAGCGCGGCGCGCCTTTTGATGCCCGTCTTGGCGCGAATGAGAGCGTCTTTGGCCCCTCGCCCAAGGCTATCGCGGCGATGTGTGACGCCGCTCAATGGATGTACGGTGACCCAGAAAACCACGATCTGCGCGCAGCTTTGGCCACGCATCATGGCACGACCCCTGATCACATTATGGTGGGCGAAGGCATTGACGGGCTGTTGGGATACCTTGCCCGTCTGATGGTGGCGCCGGGTGATGCGGTTGTGACATCGGATGGCGCTTATCCGACGTTCAACTACCATGTCGCTGGGTTTGGTGGCGTCCTTCACAAGGTACCCTACAAGGACGATCACGAAGACCCTCAGGCGCTTTTTGCCAAGGCGGCGGAGGTGGATGCCAAACTGGTCTATATTGCCAATCCCGACAACCCGATGGGCAGCGTGCACAGTGGTGATGATTTGGCGCATGCGCTGGATCATTTGCCAGAGGGCACGCTTCTGGTTCTGGACGAAGCCTATATTGATTGCGCGCCTGAAGGGACGGCATTGCCGCTCGCGTGGGACGATCCGCGCGTTATTCGGATGCGCACGTTTTCAAAGGCTTACGGCTTGGCAGGCGCGCGTGTGGGCTACGCTATGGGCGCACCGGAGCTCGTGACGGCCTTTCACAAGGTGCGCAACCATTTCGGCATGAACCGGGCCGCCCAAGCCGGCGCATTGGCGGCATTGCATGATCAGGATTGGCTGCATGCGGTTCAGGGCATGATTGCGGACTCGCGTGACACGATTGCCCGAATTGCCCGTGACAATGGGCTGAAGCCGCTGCCCTCAGCCACCAATTTCGTCACCATCGATTGTGGACGGGACAGCGTTTTTGCCAAGGCGGTTCTGGATGCGCTGGTGGCGCGTGGCATTTTCGTGCGCATGCCATTTTCGGCGCCGCAAAACCGCTGCATCCGGATCAGTTGCGGTGCTCAATCCGATCTCGCACTATTGGAAAAAACCTTGCCGCTGGCTTTACAGGACGCGAAAACAACCTGACATTAACGTTTTCAAGGCTATTATTCTGATCGACACGAGACGAAAGGCATAGGCATGGACAACCAAAAGTTCGGACGCGCGCCTGATTTTACAACCGCGTGCATTGTGATGTTTGGCATCAACGTGGCTTGGGTTTTGCTGTTCTTGTTTGCGATCTATGGCCTGATTGCCGCGGTTTTCGCCGGGCTTGTGCTCAATCACGCGCTGGCTTGGCTGGATGAACGCAAGCGCGTCGCCGCTCAGGCGACGACCACCCGTCCGCCACAGCGTTAACGCCCTGCTATAACCCGCGCGGCGGCGTCGACGGCGCCTGCCCCATGCGGTATTTGCAAAGCGGTCAATCCTGCTTCGATGCTGCCCAACAGCCCCATGATCATTTGACCGTTGACGTGCCCCATATGGCCCAGCCGGAAAAACCCGTGCCATGCCGGGTCACCCGGCGGTGCCATACCCAGACCGATGCCCAGCGTCACACCTGCATTCTGCGACGTCCAGTCTCGCAACGCCGTGGCTTGCGGGCTGTCCAGCCGCAGACTGGTCACGGCGTTGCTGCGGTGCGCTTGATCGGCAATGTTCAACGCCAGACTGCCGCCCTGCCCCCACACGTCGCAAGCCGCCCAGATCGCGCGGGCCAGAACCGCATGACGCTCCCAAATCGCCTCGATGCCTTCCGCGTGGATCATGTCGAGCGCTGCACGCAAGCCGTAAAGGTGGTGCGTCGGCGCGGTCCCGTTCCAATAGGCCCAGAACGCCTCGGGGTCGGCGCGGGGTGCCCAATCCCAATAGCGACTGACGCGGGGCATCTGCGCCCGAACACCCGCCGCCTTGTCGTTGAAAAATACGAAGGCGACCCCGGGCGGCACCATCAACCCCTTTTGACAGCCCGCGACCATCACGTCGACGCCCCAAGCGTCCATCTCGAAGACGTCGCAACCTAGCGACGCAATGCAATCGGCCATCAGCAATGCGGGGTGCCCTACGTCATCCAAAACGGCGCGCAGCGCGGCAATGTCGTTGCGCACCGAGCTTGAGGTGTCGACGTGAACGGCCAGTACAGCCTTGATTTTATGTGCTTTGTCAGCACGCAGCGCCTCGGCTACCCGGTCTGGATCAATCGGTGCGGCCTTGCCGAAATCGATCACCTGCACCTCTGCGCCCAGACCGCGCGCCATATCCGCCCAGCCCATGCCAAAATGCCCTGTGGACGGCACAAGAACCTGATCGCCGGGGCCCACGACATTGGCCAAAGACGCCTCCCAAACAGCGTGCCCGTTGCCGATGTAAATCGCGACATGGTGGGTCGTACGTGCCACGCGGCGCAGGTCGTCGACCAGTTTCGGCATCATATCGGGCAATTCGCCTGCATAAATATTCGGGGCGGCCCGGTGCATGGCTGTCAAAACGGCCTCTGGCATCACCGAGGGTCCGGGAATGGCCAGATAGCTGCGCCCATGCGACAGATTGGCGGTTTGGGTCATCAAAGCTGTCCTTTTGTTTTGCTGCAACATGGGCGACTGAAGCGGCGGCGTCAATTCCCGGCAACGCTTGCGAAGCCCAAAGCGAGCGCCTACACCAAGAGTTCGAATGGATCCTGACCCGGATCAGGCTGATCAAAGGTGCGTGCATGCGCGAAGAAGGCTATTCATCCAAGCATCTGATCCGCTGGCTGTGGGGCCGTTATCTGCGCCCACACAGCGGGACGCTGGCGATTGCCGTGGTCTTCATGGTGCTCGAAGGGTCGATGCTGGGCGCATTGGCCTATCTGATGCAACCGATGTTCGATCAAGTGTTCGTGGCTGGTGAAAAGTCCATGCTCTGGGTCGTCGGCACCGTTTTGATCAGCATTTTTGCGATCCGCGCCGTGTCGGGCGTCATGCAAAAGGTACTGCTGACACGGATTGCCGAAAAATCATCGGCGGCGCTGCGAGTTGATCTGCTTGATCAGTTGATGAAGCAAGACGGCACCTTTCACCAATCCCACCCGCCGGGCTTTCTGATCCAGCGGGTGCAATCGGATGTGAACGCGGTGGGCGACGTCTGGCGTGCGATCATCACCGGTGCAGGGCGTGATGCCATCGGGTTGGTGGTGCTGATCGGTGTCGCGATCAGTGTCGATCCGGTTTGGGCGTTTCTGGCCTGTATCGGCATACCGCTGTTGGTCCTGCCCGCAGCATTTGCCACGCGGTTTGTGCGCGATCGTTCGCGCGAGGCGCGTGATCTGGGCGCGCATTTGTCCACCCGGCTGGATGAGGTGTTCCACGGGATCGTGCAGATCAAACTCAACGCGATGGAGCAGTACCAGTCGCGCCAGTACCGCGATCTGACGGGGCGCTTTGTGCACACTCAGGTGCGCACAGCCTTTGGCGCCGCGGCGATCCCGGCCATGATCGACGTAATGTCGGGCGTGGGGTTCATGGCTGTGATCCTGTATGGCGGCTCCGAGATCATCGCGGGCGAAAAGACCATCGGTCAGTTCATGACGTTTTTCACCGCGATGGGGTTCGCCTTTGACCCGTTGCGCAGGCTGGGCGCGATATCCGGCTTGTGGCAGATCGCGGCGGCCGCAATTGAACGGATCAAGGAATTGATGGACGCGCCTGTGCGTCTGACCTCTCCGGCCAATCCCAAGCCCGCGCCCACCGGGACGCCCGAAATCCTGCTCAGTGATGTCGATCTGTCGTATGGCGACGCGCAGGTGCTACACAAGCTGACGCTAAAAGCTCCAGCGGGCCAGACAACGGCCCTCGTCGGCGCGTCGGGCGCTGGTAAGTCCACGATTTTCAACCTGTTGACGCGACTGGTGGACCCGAACGCAGGCCAGGTCACCATTGGTGGAATTGGTACGGCAGAGATGGCGATGTCGGACCTGCGCGGCCTTTTTTCCGTGGTCACACAAGAGGCGTTGCTCTTCGACGAAACCCTGCGTGAAAACATCGTTCTGGGGCGCACGGACGTCAGCGACGCCGATCTCAAGGCGGTTTTGGACGCGGCCTTTGTCAGTGACTTTCTGGACAAGCTGCCGCTGGGTCTGGAGACACGCGTGGGTCCGCGCGGTTCAAACCTGTCGGGTGGACAACGTCAGCGGGTTGTGATCGCGCGGGCGCTGTTGCGCGACACGCCGATCCTGCTGCTGGACGAGGCGACATCCGCCTTGGATGCGCAATCCGAGCAGGTGGTGCAGGATGCGTTGGACAGGCTCGCCTCGGGGCGCACAACCATTGTGATCGCGCACCGATTGTCGACCATCCGAGGCGCCGACAAGATCGTCGTCATGGACCGCGGACAGGCGGTGGATGAAGGCACGCACGAAGACTTGCTGGCACGTGGCGGTATCTATGCGGACCTCTATCGCCTGCAGTTTCAGGAGGGTAAAACCGTGGCGGACAATCGTGCGATTACCCCCAAGAAACGCAATCCCGATCCGTCGCAGTCGGAAAACCTTAACATCCTGCAACGTATTGGCGCGCGTCTGTTTGGCTAGCGACGATAGAACCCGACCAGACGATCTGGTGAGACCCCGACAAAGTAGCGCGCAAGCGTCCAGAGATTGCGCGCGCCGCGCCGCATCCAGCCTTGGCGGTGATACTTGGCCGCACTGGTGATGGCCACGGCGTCAATCGCGCGCATATGCCCTTTAAGCGCACGCGCCATTGCCACGTCCTCCATCAAGGGCTGATCGGGGTATCCGCCGACGGACGCATAAAGCGGCGCAGGTATCAGCATTCCCTGATCGCCATAAGGTAGCCCCAGACGGCTGCGTAGGTTGGCCCAGACCGCGACAATCGAACCGGCCAATCCGCCCTTGGCAAAGGCAAGACGAAACCATCCCGCCCGACGCGTCGCCAGATGCGCGACAACGGGACCGACCCAATTGGGATCAAGCTCGGTATCGGCGTGCAGCACCAGAAACCATTGCCCCTGTGCAGCGGCACAGCCACGGCGCAGTTGGCCACCACGCGACGCAGGTCCGCTCACCACTTCGGCGCCCCATTCTTTGGCGATCATAACGGTCGCGTCATCCGAGCCGCCGTCACTGACAATGAGTTCGCGGATCAAGCCAGCCTCAAGCCCGGGCATCAGGCTTTGAAGGCATTGGCCCAAACGCTTTTCCGCGTTCAACGTTGGTACAATCACAGAGATTGGTGCGCGCATCTTCCGTCGTCTCTTTTTCTTTTCCCCGAGGTCTCTATATGACATGGAGTGCTGAAAGAGGAGCCCCCCATGACCATACGCCGCACTCTGTTGCTGACCGGTGCTGATGTGACGGACTTTTTGCAAGGGCTGATCACGAACGACGTGGCAAGGCTTGATGGCGGCATGGTATATGCAGCCATGCTCACGCCTCAGGGCAAATACCTAGCCGATTTTTTCCTTGTACGACAAGGTGATGGCGTGGTCCTCGATGTGGCCGAAGAGCTGGGGGATATGCTCACCCAACGGCTGACAATGTATAAACTGCGCGCGGACGTCACGATCACGGATGCGGGGTTGCACATGCATCGCGGGCTGGGCGACACACCTGCCGACGGGTTCGCGGATCCGAGGCATCCGGCCCTGGGGTGGCGCGCCTATCGCGACACCGCCCAGACGGATGACACGGTCGATTGGACGGCCCTGCGCGTGGCGCACATGATCCCGGAAACGGGCGTGGAACTCACTCCTGACACGTTCATTCTGGAGGTCGGTTTTGAGCGGATCAAGGGCGTGGATTTCCGCAAAGGCTGCTACGTCGGCCAAGAGGTCACCGCGCGCATGAAGCACAAGACCGAATTGCGCAAAGGTTTGGCGCATGTACAGGTTGACGGCGACGCGGACCCTGGCACCGAAATCACATCTGGCGACAAACCTGCGGGCACCCTGCTCAGCCGCGCGGGCGATCAGGCGATGGCCTATTTGCGGTTTGACCGCGCAGACGGCGAGATGCAGGCCGGTGACGCCACCGTGAGACGGCTATAACCCGCGCCACCACGCCTCGATCTGATCGGCACTGACGCGAGATGCCAGACCTATGCCAACCATCCGGGTGCGTGTGGCCAAGGGCACGGGTTTGATGTTTACGGAGGTTCCGACGACATGCACTTCCCAGCCTGACTGGCCCGTGTGACCGACAAACCCCTTGAGGCGAAACAACCCCTCCGGTCGGCGATCAAGATGTGCGCGCAGCGGCTCAAGCTCCGCCGTCATATCGCTGTCATGCTGCCAACTGCTGTAGGCCGCATGGGTGCCCGTCGCCTCTGGCACCGCCCGTTCCGACGAGCCCAGAACCAGCGGCGCGACCGCATCGAGTTCTGCCAAATCCAGCACTTGCGCACCACTGAGCACAGACAAACGCAGCATCAGCGCGTCATCGGTTGCGGCCAGTTTGGATAGGGCAATCACGTCGCCGGCGCGCACCTGCCCTTCCACTTGTGGACCGATTTGCGGATCATTGGCCAAGTCGGGGAACGCAACCGCATCCACGACCGTCACGATCCCACCATAGCTCAGGTCCGGCTCTGCCCGCGCCACCTGTGCAATGCGCGCAGGATCAGCAATGCCGGAGGCTTCGATCACCAGATGATCCGGCCGATCTGGGCGGTCCAGCACGTCGCCCACAGCCATGAACAAATCAGCGCCCATCGTGCAACAGACGCACCCGTTGGTCAGCGTCAGCGTGTCTTCGGTGGCGCTTTGAAGAAGCTCTGCATCAATGTTGATCGCACCAAAATCGTTCACCATGACCATCAGCTTCAGACCATGATCCTCGCCAAGAAGCCGGTTGATCAAAGTGGTCTTGCCCGCGCCCAGATAGCCCGCGATCACCGTCAGCGGCAGACGGTGCCTCATACCAGATGCACACGGCCTGCGGCGACTGTCCCCAGCACAGGCACATCCTTCAGAGCCATCGGTTCGACTTGGGTCGGGTCCTCGCCCAGAATGGCGAAATCCGCGATCTTTCCAGCGCTGATGCTGCCGATTTCCGCATCAAGCTTGAGGGTATACGCAGCCCCCATCGTAATGGCATAGAGCGCCTCTGGCACGGTGATGCATTGCGCGGCACCCAGCGTTTCGCCCGACATGGTTTGGCGGTTCACCGCACACCATGCGGTAAAGATCGGCCCCAAAGGCGTCACCGGCGCGTCCGAATGGAGCGCGATATGCGTACCCAGATCCAAAGCGCTGCGCGCAGCGTCCATACGCTCCGCCCGGTCGCGCCCGATCGTCATCGCGACATGCTTGTCGCCGAAATAGTAGATGTGATTGGCAAAGATATTGCAGCACGCGCCCAATTCCACAGCGCGGGCATACAGCGCGGGTGTCATCATCTGGCAGTGCTGCAAGACATGGCGGTGGCCCGACCACGGATGCGCGCGCGCGGCGGCCTCCAGCGCGTCCAGCGTAACCTCTGCGGCCTCGTCGCCGTTGACGTGGATGTGCATCTGGACGCCGCGACGTTGCATTTCCAAACACAGGGCTGCGATCTGTTCAGGCGCGGTGTTCCATATGCCGTTTGGCTGCCCACCGACGTATCCGGGCCATTTCACGCGCGCCGTCCAGCCTTGAATGGCGCCATCCGTCATCAGCTTGACCGCGCCCAGACGCAGCTTGTCGGTGCTGCGCGCCCGCATCGCCAAGGCACGTTCCGCGACCGCCACCGGGTCACCATCCGCCCCAATCGCGGGCACGATGCGCAGCGGATATTCAGGCGCGCCTGTGATCGTGAGCATGACCTCAAGATCCTCGTCCTGCATCTGCGAATAGAGGTCGGTCGCCGTTGTGACGCCCGCCCGTTTGGCGACCTCCGCATAAGACCAGATCGAAGATGGGTCTTGGCTTAACCCGCGAAAATCAATCCCGAGGCGGCGCATCACCGGGAACATCGCGGCCATTTCCTGCAACTCGCCGTTCGGCGTCCCATCCGGCCCTTTCATGACCCCTTCGGCATTGGTGCCCGCGTCATAAGCCGCCAAGGCAAGCGACGCCGAGTTCACGCACATCAGGTGAAAGTTGGAAAAGATGATCGCGATGGGTCGTGTTTTGCTGATCTGATCCAAGTGGGTCTTGTTCAGCCGCTCTTCGTCCAGGAAAATGGGATCGAACCCCCATGCAACAAGCGGCTCATCGGGCTCCAGCTTTTCGGCATAGTCACGCAACCGGGCAATGACCGCATCAACGTCAGACAGCCCGTGCCACATCTTGCCCTGCGGGTCGATCCGATCATGATAGCCGACATAGGCATAGCGCCACATCGCACCCGACATCATATGCGCGTGGCCCTCTACAAGACCAGGCATCAGCACTGCGTCAGCCATTGTGTGATCATGCACGACCGTGCCCCAAGGATCCGCGCAATCGGCCCCGCCTACCGCAAGAATGCGCCCGTCCTTGACAGCCACATGGGTGGCCACCGGACAGTTCGGGTCCATGGTAATGATTTTCTTGGCGGCAAAAACGGTGATGTCGGACATTGCGGTCTCCCTTTGCACACAGAGTTACCGCAGCAGCCCGGTGCCGCAAACCAAAAAGGCCGCGCGAATTGCACGGCCCTTTTTCAGAATTCAGAGGTGACGCGATCAGGCGCGTTCTGTGTATTCCATTGTTTCGGTGTTGACGATGATGTCCTCGTCCTGCCCGACGAAGGGCGGCACCATCACTTTGACGCCGTTGTCCAGGATCGCCGGCTTGAACGAATTTGCCGCCGTTTGCCCTTTGACCACTGGCTCCGTCTCGACAACTTTGCACGTGACCTTCTGAGGCAATGTCGCATTCAATGCTTCGTCGTCGTAGAATTCGACAACAATGGTCATGCCATCTTGCAAGAACGGGCGACGTTCGCCCAGCAATTCGGCGGGCAACTGCACCTGTTCGTAGGTTTCGATATCCATGACGATCAACATGCCCGCGTCTTCATAGAGAAATTGCTGGTCCTTTTGTTCAAGCCGCACACGCTCCACCTTGTCGGCAGACCGGAACCGTTCGTTCAGCTTGGAGCCGTTGCGCAAGTTACGCATCTCGACTTGAGCGAAGGCACCGCCCTTGCCCGGTTTGACATGGTCGACTTTGACCGCAGCCCACAGGCCACCGTTGTGCTCCAGAACATTTCCGGGGCGAATCTCGTTTCCGTTGATTTTAGGCATGAGGCAAAACCGTGACAAAAGGTTGATGAAAAGTTGACGCTCCCTATATCTGGGAGGATGGGGCGTGACAAGACAACGATATCTCGTGCTGCATGTGCAGAGAGCCATGCAAATTTTGCATATAGGCCATGCAAAAACAGGGTATCCGAATCGTGTGGTTTCCGTCATAAGGAACCCCACGCCGAAAAGACAAGAGCAAGAATAATTGAAAGGACGACGGATGAAAGATTTCGTTGACGGCACCGCCTTTAACAATGAACAAGGCAACCGTGCACGTAAACTTTTCGCGGCCGTTGTACTGGCCGCGCTGGATGACGCCATCGCTGATGACAAGAAATATGGCAATGGTCCTGAACAAATCGCACGTTGGGCGCGGTCCCGTGACGGGCGCGAAGTGCTGAGCTGTGCTGGCATCGACCCGAACGAACGCGTTGTGCTGGGACTGATGGAATTCGTGGGCAAAGGGGTTCGCACCTCTGTCGCGCTGTCGCGCGAAGAGAGCGAGCGTCGTAACGCTGCTCAACAGGCCGAAGCCGCCTGAGACATACCGGACAATCCGGACGAAAAGCGCGCGCCTTCGGGGGCGCGTTTTTTTGTTTTGCAGACGCGCAAAGCGGGCCATAACCATTATAGCCCAGCAGGACACGCCCATGGCCAGATCCATCATGATACAAGGCACCGGCAGCAACGTCGGCAAATCCATGATCGTGGCGGGGCTGGCGCGGGCCTTTGTCAAACGCGGTGTTTCGGTGATGCCCTTCAAGCCGCAGAACATGTCCAACAACGCCGCTGTGACGCCAGAGGGTGGCGAAATCGGCCGCGCGCAGGCCCTGCAGGCACGGGCGGCTCGTGTCCCGGCGCACACCGACATGAACCCTGTTCTACTGAAACCGCAAAGCGAGACAGGCGCGCAGGTGATCGTGCACGGTCAACTGGCCGGGCATCAGGACGCGCGGGCCTTTGGACAGCGCAAAGCGACCTTGCTGCCTGCGGTGATGCAAAGCTTTGACAGGCTAGCCCGCAATACCGATCTGGTGCTCGTGGAAGGTGCTGGAAGCCCCGCCGAGACGAACCTGCGCGCCCGGGATATCGCCAACATGGGGTTTGCGACCGCCGCCGATGTCCCGGTGATCCTGATGGGCGACATCGACCGCGGCGGTGTGATTGCGCAAATCGTTGGAACACAGGCGGTATTGGACCCAGCTGACAACGCGATGATCCGCGGGTTTGCGGTCAACAAGTTTCGCGGGGACGTGGCCCTGTTCGATGACGGGCGGGACGACATTGCCCGGCGCACGGGGTGGCCCTCTTTGGGCGTCGTGCCTTGGTTCGAAGAGGCCTACAGGCTGCCCGCAGAAGACGTCATGGACCTGCCCGCGCGGCGATCATCGGGCGGGGCCTGCGTTGTCGCCGTCCCGGTCCTGCCGCGCATTTCGAATTTCGATGACCTTGACCCATTGGCCGCAGAACAGGACGTTGATCTCCGCATGATCCAGCGCGGCACCCCCCTGCCCTCGGACGCGGACCTGATCATTCTGCCCGGCAGCAAATCCACCATCGCGGACCTTGCTGCTTTGCGCGCGGAAGGCTGGGACATCGATCTGGCAGCGCACATCCGGCGTGGCGGGCATGTTCTGGGCATTTGCGGTGGGTTTCAGATGCTGGGCGATGTGATCAGCGACCCATTGGGCATTGAAGGGCCCGCTACGTCCGTGAAAGGGCTCGGTCACTTGCGCGTCGAGACGACGCTGGCCCCTGTCAAAGAGCTCGCCCTGCGCACGGGCCGGCACATCGCGTCAGGCGCGGCAGTGGAAGGTTATGAAATCCACATGGGACAGACCGAGGGCGCGGACTGCACCGCGGGGTGGATTGACGTTGGGGCCGGTGCGACCGGTGCCGCCAGCGCCAATGGCCGAGTCATGGGGTGCTATCTGCACGGGCTATTTGCGGCGGATGGTTTTCGCGCGGCGTATCTTCGGACCCTCGGCGCGCAGGCAACACTGCAGTATGACACAATGATCGAGGCCACTTTGGACGCCTTGGCCGAGCACCTTGAGCGTCACATGAACCTTGATCTGCTTTGGGATATCAGTGCGCCCACGGGCGGCTAGGCTATTCCAGTTCCTTGGCCGCCAGAGCGCGATGGATCTCGCGGCGCACAAGCTTGCGGACATTCCGCGTGATCCGCGCACCCAATTCGCCTTGCAATTCGGACCGCACAATTTCCGCGACCAGATCGCGCAACGCCTCTTCGTCCAAGAACTGGTCGCCGTCTTCCACTTCGTCCAGTTCGGCGGCAGATGTGCCCGCGATAGACGTCGCTTGCGGCGCGGCAGACTGTGAAGGCGACGGCGGCGCAACGGGTGGTGCATCGTGTTGCGACGTGGTTCCGGCAACAGGATGGCCGGTCGCGTCAAGCTCTACATCATCTTGCCACGTCATGGCGGGCGCTTGCGTGCCTGAATAGTCATCTTCTCCGGGGGCGTCGGGCTCCCACTCGCCCGAGATATTGCCAATGGCGGTTTCCAGCGCCGCGATCTTTGCGCTCAGCGCTGATGCAGCAGTCGGTTGCGCGGTCGCGTCTTCTGCGATGGGCTGCGGCTCTTGCATTTCGGTCGATGTATCCTGCTGCGGCGCAAGATCGTCCTCTTGTAACGCGGCCTCGCCATCCTCAGGCGTTTCATTTGCAGTTGCATCTGCGACTATGGGGTCAGCTTCGCCCTCAAAGGCTGCTTCTGGCGCCTCGTTGTCACGGTCTTCCGGAACAATCGCATCCCGAAGCACAAACGTGTCCAAAGTCGAAGAGGTGTCGTCACTTTCGTCCGGGGCGACACGCAGCGCCTGAGTCAGCACAAGTCTTTCGTGCTGCGCGGCTGCTTTGGTTGCAGAGCCTGGACGGTTTTCATCACTCACGAGGCGACGGATTGACGACAGGACATCCTCCACCTCCGCATTGGTTACTGGGTCTGACATTTTTTACCACTCTTGCCTGACGCAAATCTTAACGCCCCAGACATTACCATACAATGGTTCGCTTCAAATCTTAGTCTTTTTGTAGAGACTTTAGCACCCGATCCAGCTTGCGCCCCTGCTCGGAACGGGCCGTTGGGGCATCTTTTACCAGATTATAATAGGCCGAAGGATCGTATTGCTGAACCGGCAAACGCAGATCCTGCGCGGTCAAGCGGCCCGTGGTTTGAAGCACCTGATAGGCCGCGACATACAAGTTGGCCTGCGCCGAAATGCGGGCCGCCTCGGCATCCAAAAGCTCTTGCTCAGCATCCAGAACATCCAATGTGGTCCGCGCACCAAGAGTTGCTTCTTCGCGCACACCGCGGAAGGCGATGCGTGCGGCGCGGATACGGCCTTCACTGGCTTCCAGACTGGCGCGTTGAGCAGCCAGATCAGCATAGGCCGAACCGACATTTGCAACCACGTTGTTGCGTACGATGTGCAACGCACCGCGCTGTGCGTCACGCTGCGCAATCGCCCGGCGCACCTGCGAAGAGATCGCCCCGCCCTGATAGATCGGCCCGGACAACTCAACACCGACAGAGCCGGAACGGGTGTAATTGCTGCTGTCGAAGCTTTCTGTGATCGACAGGGCGCCCGTCGCCGAGATCGAAGGGTTCACGGATGCTTTGGCCGCCATGATGTTCAACTCGGCTGCAGCGACTTGGTGCTGAACCGCACGCAAATCCGGATGCGTCCGTACTGCGAGCGCCTTTGCTGTATCCACATTCGCCTCGATACGCGGCAGACGCGGCGGATTGATCAGCCGCCCCGGGGCGCGGCCCACGACATTTCGATATTCTTCGATCGCTTGCAGCAAATTGCCCTGCGCGGTGGCCAGACCGCTGCGGGCCTCTGCCAAACGCGCCTCTGCCAGCGCCACGTCAGTGCGGGTAACTTCGCCCACTTCAAAGCGGTCGCGCGCCGCCCGCAATTCTTGTATCAACAGGCGCAGGTTGTTTTCGCGCAACGCAACGAATTCGCTCGCAGACCGGACCGACATGAAGGCCGCAACGGCACGAAGCAAAACCTGCTGTTCAATGCTAATCAACTGTTGACGCGTCGCCAACACCGTCTCTTTTGTTGCCTCAACCCGATTGGACGACGCCCCAAAATCATACAGCAAAAGGCTGGCGATGATCGAGGCCGATGCCGAGGTGCCGCCAAGATTGAACACCGTCGGCCCCGTTTGCAGACGTTCACCAAAGCTGCGCGTGATGTCGGCGGAATAATTCAGGATCGGTTTCAAAGCGGCCGCAGCCGTGGCCACGTCCTCATCAGCCGCGCGCAAAAGCGCACGGTTTTGATCCAGCAAACCGCTGTGCGAATACGCTCCGACAAGCGCGTCGGCCAGTGTTTCGGCCTGCGCACGCGGCACCACGGTTGTCGCCGCGACCAATATGGTTGCCGCCCAGACCCATGTCTTGATTTTCAAACGTGCTGCCATCATGCCACCTGTATCATTACGCCAGTTCAAACCTGGGTCTTATCCGCGCCCTACAACTGAAAAGCGGTTTGTTTTTCGAAGCCCTGGATCAATGGTGCGCCTGCATTAAACGACATGCGCCACGAAATCCGTCCTTCTGATTTATGTCCGATCCGCACCTCGCCCAGCGCGCCGTTCATGAAAAGGCATGCAACCCGACCGCCGTCTTTGATCTGATCTGCCAGCGCTTGAGGAAATTGGGCGATCCCGCCTTCGACGATCATCACGTCATAGGGGCCATGCTGCGCTGCCCCTTCGACCAGCGGTCCGACGTGGATGATCACATTGTCGACACCTGTATCAGAAAACGCCTCTTGCGCCTCTTTGGCCATCGTTTCGTCTTCTTCGACCGCGACGACAGCTTCTGCCATGCGGGCAATGACCGCGGACGAATAGCCATAGGCGCATCCAACATCGAGCACCATCTCATCGCCAGAAATATCGAGTGCGTCCAGCATCTTGGCCAAAGTGCGCGGCTCCAGCATCACGCGGCCGCCCCCCAGTTCGAGGTTTTCGCCCATGTAGGCCGCCTCGCGCTTGGTCGCCGGCACGAATTCTTCACGCGCCACGTTCAGCATGGCGTCGATAATCGGAAACTTTGTCACATCCGAAGGGCGAACCTGCGTATCCACCATCATTGTGCGCCGCGCCGCGAAGTCTGTCATATTGCTAAACTCATCTGTTCAGAACCCGTTATTTCCGATGTGCCACATATGAAGGTCTGCGGCAACGGTCGCTTTCGCGATTTTGGCGATCTGTGGCACTTGCGGGACCGTATCAGATCGGATAGCACTGCCGATGCACCATATGAGGCGAGTTGGCGGAGTGGTGACGCAGCGGATTGCAAATCCGTGTACACCGGTTCGATTCCGGTACTCGCCTCCAAGTGTTTTCAATGACTTAACGGGTATTGAGCAAAACGGCGTATCGCCGTCTAAACAATTGTCTAAACATTCTGTTTTGTTCCGTTCTCATTTCAAGGCTCGAAAGCACTTTGTCCGGACGTCCGTGCTTCGTAACCTCAAGAAAAGAAAGCTATCGCGCCGTGGCCGTTCACCTGGTTGCAGCGCAGCGAAAACCAAGTGAAACGGAAAGGGTCTTTTCGGGTTTACCAAGTTCAGCGGTGGAACCGCGCCCTCTAATCTAGGCACCGGGCGGCGCGCGCTTGCGCGAGCAGTCACCGCCTTATCGGCAGGTAGCCCCAATTCATTAGTCCATGCACCAGAACCTTAGCGTGGCTCACCATTCGCTCTGCGCGCGGGTTCTTGCGTTCAGCATGGTCGAAACGAATAGGTGCCTCAAAGCCGCCAGCCGCGCACATCGTGCGCGCGGGTCGGCGCTCCACTCCCTCTCCTCCCTCTTGTTGGGGCACCATTTAGTGGCTGACATTTCATGTTGAACAAAGATGGGGACGGGATCCTTAAACTCCCTCAGAGGGCGTCGTCTTATGACGGCAAAATTGAGAATGGCCCAATCCAGTGAGCTTCGAACGATCCTCCAATCTTCGGACGCGCAAATGTGTCGCTTACCACAGTTGCGGCGCACATCAGACAGTCATTTCAATATCAACGGATCTGCTATGGCGTCAGCAAACGTCCGCAGTGTGATCAGAAAGACGCAACAGGGTAGAAAGCGGTATATCCGCTTAGTGACTACCTCCGCGAGTCAGCGCAGAACTATCAGATCTACCATTCTTGCGCGTCGTCGGGCGGGTTCTGGAATTCCTCCCAAGACGAAGATTGCCATATTTGGTTCGGGCATTTGACCAAGTGCGCCGACCATAGCGATTGAAACGAGCCTAGTTGGTGAGCACATGGCGGCAACGAGCATCGAACAGAAGGCACTTGGCCTGCTCAAGGCATTTGAAAATGCTGGGAAAGTCGGTTAGCCGTGTCTTGGTAGATGGCCGCAAGATTGAGCTGGTCCTCTCCACCGAACGAACAGTCGATGAATTTGACGGGGTCGATATGCGCCATGGCAAAACGTGAACTTCCAAAGCACGTCTACAAACAGAAAAACGGTATCTACTTTCAGCGCCGTGGATGGCCGTCGCAGAAATTCGAGAATGATTTCGGAACTCCAGAATTCTGGAAGGAATACGCCGATATCCTCGCTGACAAAGGGACAAGCCGCGGGTCATAACGTCCACAGCTTCAGGGCACTGATCAAGAGCTATCGCAAGTCGCCCAGGTATCGGAACCTCAAGCCGCGCACGGGGCTGGATTACGACAAACACCTCGACTTCTTCGCCTCTATCATGGGCGACAGAAACCCCGCCAAGTTACAGCGCAAGGACGTTATCCGGCTTCGGGACGCGAATGCGGACAAAGCGTACTTTGCAAACTACTCGCTGCGGGTCTTGCGCGTGCTCATGGAGCACTGCGTCGATCTCGGATGGCGCGAGACCAATCCGGTGCGCGGTGTTCCAGAGCTTAAAACAGAAAAACTAGACGCGACCCATGGCCGCATGAGCTTCTGGATGCCTATCGCGACGTATGCCCGCTCGGCAGCAGAGAACGGCTCGTGATGGAGCTGTGTGTTGGCACAGGCCAGCGGATCGGGGATGTTCTTGAAATGCGCTGGTCTGATATTCAGGACGGCGCATTCTTCGTCCGTCAAAACAAAACCAAAAAGGAACTCTGGGTGCCGATCCTAAGCGAACTGCAAACGGCATTTGACGCCGCCAGCCGTCATTCGGTGTTTATCCTGACAAACGAGCGCGGGACCAACCGTTGGTCCTACAGAGGCGCGTCAGCCGCCGTCAGGAAGGTCAGAGAGCGCGTTGGCGCTCTGGACTACGATATCCACAGCTGGCGCTACAACGCCGCCTGTGAGCTTCTAGAGGCGGGCTGCGGCGATGATCTCATCGCAGCGGTTACAGGCCAAAGCCCGGCGATGGTGCTGCACTACACGAAAAAAGTCCGCCAGAAGTACGGGCCGTCTTAGCCCAGCATATGCGCACGGAGCAAAACCGCACATAGATGCGCGTTCCTACGCGAAGGGCGGGGAGCTGACCTTCGCTGCGAAAATTTACGCAGAGGTCGGCAATAGCGCAGAAACCGGACTTTGCAAAGTTATTACGTTTCCCGACAGCGGACCTTCAAGCTCATCGCAGTGAACGGCAGGTCAGGCCAAAAATACCGGATGCTGCGATCTGCATTAAGGTCTGAAAATTGATGAGAAGCGGTCCTTTGGAGGTGATCTTTCCGTTAGCTCGGCGATGGATTTCACAATTTTATAAGTAAGTTCAATAGCTTAAGTAGCGTCGTGTGCGCCATTTTTGTGGGATGTATTCGCCGTTTAGCGCGCTCTGCCGTGTGTTCGTCGGTTTACCGGGTTGGTCTTAATGCGTCCCATTTCAACGAGTAAAACTCAGATTATCCCAAAACCCCCAAGGGGCGACCTCCATCTTGTTCGAGGAGTGGCAACCAGATTTATGGAGGGACCAGGTTCGGCTCAGGGCAAGGGCAACAGCCAATAGTTCTTGTTCGCCTCTTGCCAGAACTTGGCGCGCGCGGGACAAATATCAGTTAAAAATTCGCGCAGTTTGGCGTCGTTGTCTCAGATGCCGATCCACAGGCTAGATTAGGTCCACGAACTGTCAGTTGCCATCTCTCGCAGGTGGACGCCCAATAGTACCAGGCCTGGCCAAAGCATGTATGCCTCGATCTCGAGATTCTCGCCAAAGGACAACAGGATGATCGTCATCAGGATACCCATTGGAAGCCGCCCACGCGGGTGCCGGGCGACGTCAATCATCACCACACCAGTGTGCCACAGCATCGGGATCAGCAAGGCGGCAAAGCCCACCAGGCCTTTGACAAACAGCAACCCGTACCAGGTGTGGTGACTGCCGATCGGCATATATTCCACGGCATGTGACCCGGGGTGGACCGTGCCGTGGCCAAACCACATGGCTTCATTTTGCCAGCGCTCACTGGCGATCCGCTGCAGCGTTTCACGCACGCGGGTGCTGTCGGCCCGCGCGCCCTTGAAGGCGGACACGGCGTCCTGCGCCAAAGTCATCAGAGCGGTGCCCAGAACCGCCAGCGACGCGGTCAGCGCTGCCGTGGCGTGCCATGCCCAGCCGCGCAGGATCAGCGGCATCAGGCGCGGGGCGATCGTACAGGCCACCAGCCCGACCAAACCCATGCGGGATTTCGATGCAAGGATCATCAGGATGCCCGCGCCAAGCCCCGCCAGCATCCATTTGCGGTCTTTTTCCTCCAGGGCGAACAGCACCATGACGACGCCCAGAAGCGCGGCAAAGGGCGACCAAGGGGCGTAGAACTGCCACCGAGGTGTCCAACTGGCGGGGTCGAAAGTGTACAGAAATACGCTGAAATATTCCGGCCCAGGTCCGCCAACGGCCTTGAGTGGCGACGTGAAGATGCGCTCGGGCAGCCCGATGTAGGGCGCGGCAAGCAGGAGCGGTGCCAGCGCCAGTGTCCACGCACCGATCACACATTGGCCGCGGATCAGGACAGACCGCCGGATTGGCAGGACCGCTCCGACAAGGGGAAACAGTGCCAAGAGGGCCCAGCCTTTAGCCCAACCGATCGAGGACTTGATCGTCTGCTTGAGGCCAAGCCCCCAGTCCAGATGCCCGACCCATAGGGCGACCAGCATCACGCACATGCCGATTATCCAGACCCAGACAAGCGTTGGCACTGGGCCGGTCGCACGCAGATCGTGTCGTATCGCAGGCCCGAGATAGAGCGAGAGCACCGCTAGCCCACCGAGAACCCAGGCCAGAACCGGGCCGACGACATAAAGCGCGCCTACCGCATAGAGCGGCCAGGTCAGGGTCATGGCCTTGTAGACCATGCGCTCGGCTGGGTTGCGCGGTGTCATGCGGACGCCTTGCGGTTATCGCCCGCCTCTGGGGAGACGGGCGCGTTCAGCAACCGTCCGATGACCGCAGACCGCATCCAGCCCAGAAGCAGGCCGAGCAGCATCATGAAGGTCGCGGCTCCGCCTGCGGCAATGGCAAGCTTGCGGTTCGGCGACGACGCGCGATCCGGCAAAGAGGGATTTTCCAGCACCTGGACCAGCGGATACGAGGCGTAGACGTCGGATTTCGTCGACTGGGTACGCGCGATCGCCGTAGCAAATACAGCCTCGGCGACCGAAAAGTCGCGCTGCAGATCTTGAAGGTGGGCAGCGGCTGCAGCAAGGTTCTGCTGCCGAGCTTGTTCCTCGGTCAGCCTGGCCGACTGTGTGGCGAATTCACGTGCTGCTCCGGAACGCTCTGCTTCCATGCGGACAAGCTGGGCCAGAAGGTCAGCGCGCGCGCCAGCAGGTGCCAGATCGAGGTTTTCGAGCTGCGCCGCGTCCAGCCCTGTGACCGATGCCGCCTGACGCAGCGCTGCAGCGGTTGCCGCGCCGTGGGCCGCGCGGGCGGTCTGAACCTTGGGATGGCCTTCGCCGAACTGCGACCGGGCTTCGGCCAGGGCTGCTGCGTGGATGCCGACCTCTTCGGTCAGGGCATTAAATTCGGCATCTGCAAAAAGCTTGAGCGTGGCGGCGGCGGCATCTGCCGGAATGCCAAGACTGGCCTCAAGTGCGGCAACGCTTTGCGTTTTCTCGCTGAGCGTCGCGGCAAGGTCCTGGTACGCGGCTTTCCAGCAGGCGGGTCGACTCCACGATGGCGTCGTATTGACTGGCAGAGATCAGACCGGTTTCCTGCTGCAGCTGTGCGATATCTACCCGGGTGGCGGCCACCGAAGTGCGATAGTCGGCGATGGCCGCAAGGCCACTGTCTTCTCGGGTGGTCTGTTCGTCCGAGCGCAGGGCGTCCAGCTCTGTAAAAAAGGCGGCCAGCAGGGCATCACCACGCGCTTGTGCGTCTTCTGCGCTTCCGCCGGTGATTTCGAGATGGATCAGGCTTGTCTGGTCCACGAGGTTGATGCGGGGCTTGCCGAACTCTTTGCGGCTGAGGCCCATCGACTGTGCCGCGGCCTCCAGAATACGGTCGGCGCCGATCAGACGTTTGTAGGTCTCGGTCGGGCTGACCGAATTGCTGGAAAAGGCCGAATTCGCATATGACGACGCCTGACCGATCCCGTTAAGGTTCATCGACGCGGACGCACCGGAACCGGGCAAGATTAGCGACGTGCTTGATGTGAAAGAAAGGGGGGCTGTGCGCAGATACCCGGTAATCGGCGCCCAGATCAGCGCACCGCCCAGAAGGGCGAAGGCAAGATAGCGCGGGAAACGCCCAAGATCGCCGATACGTCCACCCATCAGGATCCGGCGCAACGACAGGCGGCGTTTCCTTGGCGCATGTTCAGATGGGCCGGTAAAGGTGTCTTGCAGTGTCATTGGGCATCTCCTTTGCCCGGGACACTATACTTTGAGGTGCGCTTTGACCTGCGCGCGCACGGGGAGGACGCAGGGGCATTGGCGTCGCCGACTATCCTTCGGGATAGGTCAGAACAATCCGGCCTCGCGGGCGATCAAAGCGGCTTGGGTACGGTTCGCCTGCGCCGACCTTGCGGTAAAGTGTCTTCATGTGGAGTTTGACCGTCGGCTCGGTGATATCCAGATCGCGGGCGATCTCCTTGTTCGACTTGCCCTCGGTCAGCCCCTTGAGCACCTGCAACTCGCGCGGTGTCAGCTTGTCGGCCAGCGGATGCGAGGGCGTCTCATCCACTGCTGTCATGAAATCGATGGGGGCATATTGTTCGCCCATGGCCATGAATTTGACCGCGTTGATCATGGATTTCGCGGGCAGTGTCTTGGGCACGAACCCGGCGGCCCCCGCCTCGAGCGCCTGTTCGGCGATATCGCGCGTCGCTTCGCCCGAAAGCAGGGCCACGCGCTGTCCACCGCCCAGCGCCAGTGCGTGTTTCAGACCATCAAGCCCATTCATCCCCGGCATGTTGAGATCGAGCAGAACCAGGTCATAGGGCTCTTCCGTCTCGATCAGCTTGCATGCGCCGGCCAGATCGGCGGCGGTGCTGGTTTCGATGTCGCCCTGAGATTGCAGAAAAAGGACCAGTGTGTCGCGAAGCAAATCGTGGTCGTCGGCAATCAATACGCGCATCTCTGTTTCCTTTTTTCTATTTTTAGACCGTAACCAAGGCCGTTGCACGTCAAAATTCTGTCGCATCCATGGCGGGTCCGACGGCACTTTTGGACGCGATCCTGTTCATTCGGATAGGTCGGCAAGCCGCAAGGAAAGCGCCGTTCGCCAAAGTCCCTGCGGCCTGTCCGTTCGCTTCGTTGAGCGAAGAGGCCGTTTTCGTCAGCTTGAGGGCAAGTTTCGCAACCTCAAGGACTTACACCATGAAACACGCTGTCTTCACGCCCCAGTTCGACCTGTCTGATGCCATTGCAATGCCTGGTCTTGCCACTGCTCATCTTCCTGCGTTGGGGTTTGACCTGGTCGACGCCTCAACCGATCAGTCAATCACCCATCTGCTGTCGCCCGGACGTCGCCGGGCGTTCTTTATGAATGCCCATTGCTGCAATGTCCGCCGCCGCAACCCTGAGTACCGCCGCGCTGTCGATGCTGCTGACGTCCTGCTTCCGGACGGCATCGGGATCGAGTTGGCGGCCAAGATGACTGGCCAGAAACTCACTGAGAACTTGAATGGGACCGATCTGGTTCCGGCGCTGCTGAAGCGCGCAGCCCGGATGGGGAAATCAGTTTATCTGTTTGGTGGCACGCCGGGCACAGCGGATGCCGCTGCCAATCGTCTGATCCACGCGATTCCCCACTTGCGCATCGCAGGAACCCGCGACGGATTTGCCGGTGCCGCAGATGATGAGGCGGTGATTGCGGACATCAATGACAGTGGGGCTGACATCGTGCTGGTCGCGCTTGGCGTGCCGATGCAAGAGATCTGGCTGCACACAAACGCGGGTCGTCTGAATGCATCGCTGACACTGGCGGTTGGAGCACTGTTTGATTTCCTCGCTGGAACGGTTGTGCGCGCGCCAAAATTGGTACGTCGCGCTAAAATGGAATGGGTCTGGCGTCTGGCACAAGAGCCGCGCCGTCTGGCCAAGCGCTATCTGGCAGGCAATCTTGCGTTTCTGGCCCATGCGGCCAAGACCGTCATCGCCCGCACACCCGTCGCGAATGTTCAGCGCCGGTTTCTGGATATTACCGTTTCGGCGGGCGCCTTGCTTATCTTGTCCCCGCTGCTTGGACTGACGGCGGTGGCGATCTGGTTGGACAGCCGTGGGCCGATCCTGTTCCGGCAGACCCGTGTTGGCCACGATGGCAAGGACCTTCACCATGTTCAAGTTCCGCTCGATGACGACTGACGCGGAAACCCGCCGGGCCGACCTGCTTGCAACACCTCGGACCGGGAGGGGGTGTGCTTCAAATCCCGCCACGATCCGCGTGTCACGCGGGTCGGGCGCTTCATCCGCCGGTTCTCGATTGATGAACTGCCGCAGATTCTAAACGTGCTGCGCGGTGAGATGGCCATTGTCGGCCCGCGCCCCGCGCTGCCCAGCGAAGTCGCCGCTTACCCAAAACGCGCCATGGGCCGGTTGGTCGTTAAACCGGGCATTACCGGTGTCTGGCAGGTGTCCGGTCGTGCAAATATCAGTTTCGATCAGATGGTCGAAATGGACATCTCTTATGCCACCTCCCGTACGTTGCTCATGGACCTCGTCCTGATCCTCAAGACCTTTGGCGCCGTTGCCTCGGGTCGCGGCGCGTATTGATCTCCCCAATTTTAGGAAAGGAAAAGACCATGACACATATCCGCAAAGCCGTCTTCCCCGTCGCTGGAATGGGCACAAGATTTCTGCCCGCGACAAAATCCATTCCGAAAGAGATGCTGCCCTTGATTGACCGTCCCCTGATCCAATACGCGGTCGACGAAGCGCGCGCCGCCGGGATCGAGGAGTTCATCTTTGTCACCGCCGCCGGCAAGGGCGCGCTGGAGGACTATTTCGATACCGCCGCCGCTTTGGAGCAACGCCTGAGCGCCAGCGGCAAGACCGACGCTCTGGCGGCACTTGAGCGCACACGGATGGCTGAAGGCGCCCTGTCATTTGTGCGCCAAAGCAAACCGCTTGGCCTTGGCCATGCCGTCCGCTTGGCTGAACGGTTGGTCGGGGATGAACCCTTCGCCGTGCTTTTGCCAGACGACGTGATCCGCGCACCTCGTGGCGCACTAAGTCAAATGGTGGCAGCCCACCGTGAAATTGGTGGCCACATGGTTGCAACAATGGATGTGCCACGCTCGAAGACGTCATCTTATGGTATCCTCGATGTATCTAGCGAACACGGTCGGCTTGCCCATGCCCGTGGGCTTGTCGAAAAGCCGAAGCCAGAGCATGCGCCGTCAACTCAGGCGATTGTTGGCCGCTATATATTGGAGCCTTCGATCTTTGGCCGTCTGGCAAATCTGGGGCCAGGGGCAGGCGGCGAACTTCAACTGACGGATGCGATCAGCGCCGATGTGGAAAGTGTTGGGGTCACAGGCTACCGCTTTGAGGGTGAGCGTTTTGATTGCGGTTCGGTTCAAGGTTTTGTTCAGGCAACAGCGGCCTTTGTGATGGACCGACCTGAGCTGCGGGACGAATTCAACGCGTTTCTTGATCGGCGGGCCGCCACCGCCCCTCTTCGCCGGGTTGCCTGAGACCTGCACCCTATCCGAAAGGATAGGGTGCTATCCATCTGGCCCGTTGGGCAATAGCGCCTTTTCATGCCATAGAGAGCCAAGCAACAAAAGGATACTCAATGCTTCGCGCTCTTTCTCACACCATGGCGATCGTCGCCGTTTCCGCCGCGCCACTTTGGGCCAATGACCTTGCCGCGCCCGAAGGCGAGGTGATCCTGACCGTCACCGGATTGATAGATGTGACAAACGTCGAAGGAAGCGCGCAGTTTGATCTGGACATGCTCGAGGCACTAGATAGCACAATCGTCGAAACGTCGACGATCTGGACCGAAGGCAAGAACGTATTTCAAGGCGTATCTCTGTCTGTTCTGGTCGAAGAGTTGGGAATTGAAGGTGCAACCTTGATGGCAACCGCGATCAATGACTATGCCGTAGAAATCCCGTTGTCCGATGCCGTCGTTGGTGGACCAATTGTTGCCTACAAGATGGACGGGAACACCATGTCGGTGCGCGACAAAGGCCCACTGTGGGTCATTTACCCCTACGACAGCAATGCTGACTACCGCAGTGAAGTGGTCTATTCCCGCAGCATTTGGCAGCTCGACCGCATTGAAGCGGTCAACTAGGCCTTGGTAAAGACACTCCTGTCCATAATGGCGCGGCAAGGCTTGAGAGGATGCCGATGCTGACAAGCAATGGTCCGACGTTTCGTGCCCGGCTCATGACCTGGCTGCTACTGGCGGTCACCGTTCTTGCCGCCATTGTCTTCTTGTCGGTGAACGTGGCGCGTGATTTGCGCCTGTTGAATTCTGCCAGTTCGGACAATGTGCAATGGACCTTGTCGCAGGCCGAGGTGGAGTTTCTGGAATACGAGCTGCACCTTGTCCGAGCCTTGCAGGAGACAGACCCCGACTTGAAGATAGTCCGGCGAGAGTTCGATATTTTCTACAGTCGGATTAAGACGTTGCGGGAATCGTCGCTTTATGGGTCACTGCGCGAAGTCTCGGGGTTTTCGGTAAATCTGGGCCTTGTGCAGGCGTTTCTCGAGAATGCGGTTCCCGTGATTGATGCCAGCGATGCAGAGCTAACTGCCGCCTTACCCGCGCTTTTGCGATTATCCGAGGATGTGCGCTCGAATGTGCGTTCGATGTCAAACTCGGGACTGAACTTTTTCGCGCGAGATTCGGATTTGCGCAGGACAAATGTCGCGGTGACCCTCACCCAGTTGGCCGTCGGCGTGACCGTGCTGTTGCTGGCGCTGTTAATTCTGGCGCTCTACTTGACCCGTCTCAACAATCTGAACGTTCGGCGACGGTCTGAGGCGATCGAGGCCAGCAAGCGTATGAACATCGTCACCGGCACCGCGCTTGATGCCGTTGTCGTGAGTGATGCGAAGGGTCTTGTTTTGGATTTCAACGCGGCGGCTGAGCAGATTTTTGGCTACACTGCCCGCGATGTGATTGGCCAAAGCATGAGCGATCTGATCGTTCCCGACCACCATCGCGCGGCCCATGAGGCCGGAATGGAACGGATGCGTGCCGGTGGTGAGAAACGCGTGGTTGGCAAAGGCCGGGTCAAGCTTGAGGCCAAGCGCGCGGGAGGTGAAGTCTTCCCGGTTGAGCTTGCCATTCAGTCCGCCGAAACCGACGAAGGAGAGATTTTTATCGCTTTCCTGCGCGATATTTCGCACCGTGTGCGGGCGGAACAAGACCTGGTGGCTGCGCGTGATCGCGCCCTTGCCGGAGAAAAAGCGAAAACGAACTTCCTTGCTACAATGAGCCACGAGATCCGCACACCGCTCAATGGGTTGCTGGGCAACCTCGCGCTCTTGCGGGACACGCGGCTGAGCGCAAAGCAGGCCCGCTATATCAAGAATATGGACACCTCCGGCAAGTTGCTGATGAGCCATATCTCGGATGTGCTCGACATCACCAAATACGATGCGGGCAAGCTGCGTCTGCGTCCCGTTGCCATGAACATCAGCACTCTATTGCAGGACATCGTGGACAACCAAAGCGGGGCAGCTTCTGCCAATAGCACGGCGCTTCAATGGGGTTGGGTGGGAGCACCTGCTGACTGGATCCATGCGGACCGCGACCGAATCCAGCACATCCTGATGAATGTGATCGGCAACGCAGTGAAATTTACCCAAGACGGCAGCATATCTGTGACCGCCGAAGTGATCGAGGGCGAAGGTGCAACGCCTGATCTGTCGATCAGCGTCAGCGATACTGGCATTGGTATGGATGGCACGCTGCAAGACCAGATATTCGACGATTTCATGACCGGCGACAGCTCTTATGACCGCGATGTGGGGGGGACCGGTTTGGGTCTGGGTATTGCCAAAAGGTTTGTCAAAGCACTTGGCGGATCGATCGCGGTCGAAAGTGAAGAGGGCAAGGGCAGCACCTTCCACATCCGGTTCCCGATTGAACCGATTGCGCCGCCCGCAGCCGATGCGAAACGCCATGCGCGCGGCAACATCGGGCACGCTAGCGATATCCTTCTGGTCGAGGACAACGAGATCAATCGTGTGGTTGCGCGCGAGATGCTGATTGGGGCAGGACATACCGTGACCGAGGCTCAAAATGGCCGGATCGCGGTGGACCTGGCCGAGGCGCAGCGCTTCGATCTGATCCTGATGGATATCAGCATGCCGGTAATGGATGGCCGCAGCGCGACGCGGGCAATCCGCGCTGGGCAGGGAGCGTCGGCACAGACGCCTATTGTGGCGCTGACCGCCAATGCGATGGCAGAAGAACAGCAGGCTTTTCTGTCCGATGGCATGAACGAAATCCTGACAAAACCGTTGACCCGCGAGGCATTGATGCGGGTTATTTCCGGGCATATTGCCCCTGATCCAGAAGAAGGCGGCGGACCTGTTAAGGCCATCTTCACACGGTGATGCCCGACCATATCGATGAGTTGCGGGACAGTTTGGGCGTTGAGGCCGCGCAATCACTGTTGGACCGCTTTGTTGCAGAAGTCGACGAGACTTTGGAGCATCTGAAAGGCTTTGAGACGCTTGGCCTGCAAAAGACCGCAGACCGCGCCCATCGTATCGCGGGAAGTGCGGCCACGATGGGTGCCGTTGACCTAAGGATGGCGCTGATCGAGGTCGAACGGGCCGTGAAAGCCAAGGATGTCAAAGCCATACAAGCCGCAATTGACGCGTTGCCAGGTATTTGGGCCGTGACGCGACCGTATATGCGGGTAGATCTGCGTGGTGCGGCAACGACCACGCCTGACACTTAGAGCGCTGCGGCTATCCCCAGCATGCCAAGGACCCGGCCAACCTCTCCGACATTGGTGATGGTACTGTCGTAACAAGCAATGGAGTCGCCGGGCAGTAGGAAGGGATCATAGTCATCGCGATCCGCACGGCGCAGCAAATCCTCGATGTCACGCTCGATGACAACGGACACGCCGGTTACGGGGTTGCGTGAAAACAGAACTGCAGACCGGTCTGCGCTGGTTGCGCGCGCGCCGCCTACGCAATTTGTGTTGATCACAGCCTGCAGATAGCGCGTGCCATAGGGGACTTCGCGCACGTCACGCCCGACGGCAGAGACGGCGTTCCCGGCGGCGGGCTGTGTAAGGTTCGACAGGAACATCGAAACTCCTGGCGGGCTGATCGGGCTGGGGCGCATCAGGTCTTCCTGAAAACACTGCCTGCTGGGCACGGATACCTCGTCGCCCGTCAAAAGCATGATATCAACCGCGTTGCGCCCTTCGAACACGCCGCGCATATCGAGCGTGTAGAGCGATCCGTTGCGCCGGACTTCCACAGCCGAAATGTCAGCATCCGGCCGTACACCGCCAGCCGCGCGCAGCGCCGCAGACAGGTTGCGCCCTTCGCTTGACGCGCCAAGCGCAGCTTGCCGTCGGCTGTCGACCTGATCACCCTGAACGCCACCGATCTCAACGGCACGTGGTTCAAACACTGCACCGACCACGCCAACTGTCACAGAGGCGAGATCTGCCACCCGCACTGAAATACGTGGGCGTTCGGCAAAGAAATCACCTGCTATCAATTGACTAGCGATATCATTTTCGACGTCACTGGTCAGGCGGCCCTGTGCGCGGACGGGCGAAAGAAATGGCAGTTTGATAGTGCCATCGCGCGACACGACATAGTCGCCGTTGAACGTCTCATCGTCTCCGATCCGGATGTCGACAAGGTCATTGCGCGACAGGCGCTCTCCGCGTAGGGCAGTTGCCGCGAGACCACTGCCTTTGCCGCCGGCACCACCTCTAGGCGGCCTGCATTTGCTGGCATTCAGGGCTTCAGAGCGCAGAAATTCGGCGTTACTGCGGCTGACATTTGGCGCGCGGTATTGCGCCTGATACCCGTCGCCCGTTCCTATAGGTTCAAGGTTGTCAGGTACATCGAACCCCGTACAGTTGCCCAAGGCGAAAACGGCAAGAAGAACCGATCCGAATTTAAGTGCCTTCGACATGCCTGCTCGCTTTTTGTTGGCCTGCGGTTTCCGCATTGATAGGCAATAAGCCCTTCGTGGTCGAGAGGACGATGGCATCGGCGCACCTATCCGTTTGGATATGATGCAATTCCGTTGAGCCGTGTGCCTCTCCGGTGGCGTCCGAGACGGCGTCCGGCGGCGTGCTGTACATACAGTCCAGAAGATCAGATTGGACCAAACGTCATGACCGCCACCTTCAAGACATCGCGTATCGCACAAAACCTGTTTGCCTATGGCGCATCAGAAGTGGCAGCCAAGGCATCGCGACTTCTGGTTGTCGTGGTGGTGGCGCGGTCGCTGGATCTGACACAGATCGGCGTGGCGGCGGCCGCCCTGGCGGCGGCCGACATCCTCAAGGCTTTGACCGAAAACGGGGTGGGCCAAAAGATCATTTCGGCCCCCGAAGACGCGTTGCCACAGACCTGCGCCACCGCACACCGCATTTTCTGGATCTGGTGTGTGGGACTTTTCCTGGCGCAAGCCGCCGTTGGATTTGCGCTTTACGCCGCCGGAGGGAGTATTGAGTTGCTGTTTCTCATTCTGCTGCTGGCGGGCGAGTACTTGTTCATGCCCGCAGGTCTTGTGCAAACCGCATTGGCCATGCGCGCGGGCAAGCTGCGCCAGACCGCGGCGATTTCGGGCGCGCAGAATGTCGGCGCAAATCTGCTTTCGGCCGTACTTGCAATGTTCTGGCCATCTGCCTTGGCGCTGATCCTGCCCCGATTGCTGACGGCCCCGTTCTGGCTTGTGGCGATGCGCAGGCTTCATCCATGGAAAATCGATACCAGCCAGGGCCGTGCGCCGCTGCGCCCGTTTGTCAGCTTTGGTTGGGCGGTTCTTGGGGTCGAGTTGGTCAAGGCGATGCGCTTGCAGGCCGACAAACTGATTGTTGGCACCTTGATGGGGGCCGAGGCGCTGGGGCTCTATTTCATGGCGTTCAATGCCGGTCTGAGCCTTGCCAATTCCTTTTCGGTGGCCTTTTCCACGGTCCTGTTCCCACACCTGTGCGCCCATGAGGACAAGGCCATGGCCCTGCGTCAAGGCACTCTGCTTGCCATGGCGCTGATCACACCGGCTGTGGTCCTTCAGGCCCTTCTCGCACCCTATTATGTACCGATTTTGCTGGGCGACGGCTGGACGGGACTGGAGGATATCGTGTCGATCCTGTGCCTTGTCGCTATTCCCGGCACGCTTTGGTCGGCCACCGCTGGGTGGCTGCGGGCAACGGGGCGGGCCGCGCAGGAATTCTGGGTGACCGCTGCAATGACCGCCGCACTTATGGCGAACACGGTTCTGCTCAGCTCTCACGGCCTTGTTGCGGTGGCCACTGGCTATGCCGTGGTGGCGACCGTGGTGATGGTCAGCGCATCGCTTCCCGTACTGTCTTTGGCCTTTGGCCGCTCTTTCGCAAGGATCTGACCCATGCCCACGTTTTCAATCATCGTCCCTTGTTTCAATGCCGAAGCGACCATCCGGTCAAACGCTGGAAAGCCTTTCCGCCCAGACCTTTGAGGATTGGGAGGCGTCTGTGTCGATGACGGATCCACCGATGCCACGGTCGATCTGGTCCTGAATGCCGTATCCTGCGATCCTCGCATCCGGATCGGGCCCAATCCGGGCAAAGGCCCCAGTCATGCGCGCAACTTCGGGGCGCTGGTCGCAACGGGTGAGGACTTGGCCTTTTGCGATGCAGATGACATTTGGCTGCCCACCAAGCTGGCCGAACTGGCCAAGGCTTTCGCCGATCCGGACATCGACGGCGCGTATGGCCAGATCGGTTTCTTTCAGCAAGACCCTTCCGACGCGACCGTGTTTTCGACGGTGCCTGACGGTGATCTGACCATCGAAGTGCTGCTTGGGGAAAACCCGGTCTGCACCATGTCGAACATCGCGCTGCGCCGGACGGTCTTTGAGCGAACGGGCGGTTTTGACGCAACGATGGTTCACAACGAGGATCTGGAGTGGCTGATCCGACTGGTTGGCGCGGGCGCACGGGTTGTCGGTTTGTCGACATTGCAGACCATGTACCGCACGTCGGTGGGCGGGCTTTCCACTGATCTGGATGCGATGCTAGCCGGGCGGACCCGCGCCATTGAAACCGCAGCACAGTTCGGCATCAGCCCCACTGCGCAAAGCCATGCCATCCACCACCGCTACCTTGCGCGCCGGGCGCTGCGCCTTGGCGATGCCCGCACCCTGGCCCTACGCCATGCCGTAACGGGTCTGAGCCATAGCCCGGCCGGATTTTTCAAACCCTTCCGCCGTGGCGCGCTGACCCTCGCCGGGGCTTGTGGCGCGCTCGCACTGCCGCGCGCCGCACGCCAATCCCTGTTTTCGTGAACCCATAGAAAGACCAACTGCCATGACCCTTGCTTCTATCATCGTTCCTGCCTTCAACGTCGAGACAACGATATCCGAGACACTGAACGCCCTTCTGGTGCAGACATACATCGACTTTGAAATCATCATCGTCGATGACGGCTCCACCGACGATACCCCGCGCCTTGCACAGGATTTCGCGCGCGATCCACGGGTGCGCGTGGTCCGTCAGGCCAATCGCGGCCTTGCGGGTGCACGCAACACCGGGATCGCCGCGTCGCGCGGGGACATCATCGGGTTTTGTGACGCGGATGACGTCTGGGAACCGGAAAAGCTTGCGGCCCACGTTGTCCATCTGGAGGCCAATCCACTTATTGGGATCAGTTATTCCGGATCAGCGTTGATCAATGACGCGGGCGATCTCATGGGGCAGGCGCAGCGCCCTAGGCTTCACAATGTGAACGCGGCGGTGATCTTCAAGCGCAATCCCATCGGCAACGGGTCGGCTGTGGTGTTGCGGCGGGCTGTGCTTCGACGCCATCGCCTATCGTCCGCACCATGAGCAGGCGCGCGACTGGTATTTTGACGAAACCTTTCGCCAATCGGAAGATATCGAATGCTGGTTGCGGATTGCCCTGACCACCGAATGGAGGTTCGAAGGTGTCGAGGGCCTCTTGACGCGGTATCGGATCAACGCTGGTGGATTGTCTGCCGCGACGGACAGGCAACTGGCGGCCTGGGAGCGGATGGTGATCAAGCTGACGCCGCTGAATCCGGCGTTTTTCATGGTAAACACGGGCGACGCGCGGGCCTATCAGCTGCGCTATCTCAGCCGCCGCGCGATCAGCGACCTTGATGCATCGCGCGCCGTCGCGCTGAGCCGCGCCTGGGTCGCACAGTCTCGGGCCCCTCTGATCGAAGAGCCGACCAAATCGCTGGTAACACTTGCAGCGACATCTGTTCTGTCTGTTCTGGGCGGAAATGTGATCCGTCAGGCCATGGCCTTTGTCCAAAACCGCCGCCGCGCCGGAGCGATGTCATGAGCCTGCCGCGCATTGTTCATCTGGTGGATGACACCACGGCGGGCGGGGTGATGCGGGTCCTCGATCACATCCTGACCGCGCCAGAGATGGCACAGACCGCAGATCACAGCCTGATCAGCATTGATCGCGGCCGCATGTCGCTTGGCGGCATCAAGGCAGATGTCATCGTCTCGCATCTGGCGATCAACTGGCGGGCGATGCCAATGCTGACTGTTTTGCGTGCCCGGCACCCTAAGACGACGCTAATTCATGTGGAACACAGCTATACCAAGGCTTTCGTGGCCGCGAACGTCACCCACAAACTGCGCTTCGCAACACTGCTGCGCACGGCTTATCGCCTGTTCAACAAGGTCGTGGCCGTCAGTCAGGCACAGGGTCAATGGTTGGTCCAAAGCGGTGCTGTGCGCGCCTCTGCCTTGAACGTCATTCCGTCCTGCGTTGATCTGTCGGCCTTTCGCGCCCTTGGACCTGCGGCGTCTCCGGTCCGGGTCATCGGCGCAATCGGGCGGCTTGACCGGCAAAAGGGGTTCGACACGCTGATTACCGCGTTTCGGCGTATCACGCACCCCGATTTGGTCCTGAACATCCATGGGGAAGGGGCCGAGAGCGAAACCTTGCGGCACCTGGCTGGAGATGACCCACGTATCCGGTTCATGGGGTTCAGCAACGATCCAGTGGCTGCGATGGGTGCTATCGATCTGGTGGCCATGCCGTCAAACTGGGAAGCTTACGGGTTGGTTGCGATAGAGGCACTTGCCGCGGGCCGTACCCTTCTTGTCAGCGGTGTCGATGGTCTGGCTGACCATATCCCGCAGGGCGGGCGGGTGGTCACAAATAACTCTGTGGAGGCGTGGCAAAATGCACTGGAAAAAACCGCGCAGGAACACATAGGATTATCGCAGGCGGCACCTGTGACCGGTCAATGTCTGGAGAAGGCGTTTTCAGACAAGTGGCACCAAATGGTGTCGAGCGTGTTGGCTGGGCAGATGCACCGCCAGATTGAATTGGCTTAAGCTGTGTGTGGTGGTGGAATGATTTGGCAGAATTTCGCCTTCAGTTTGATGACTCGCAATGACGGTCGTCTGTGTTGGTAATCAGCGGGCAGATTTAGATTGCCAACCTGGAGAAGGTTTGACGAGGCCTCCTTTCCCTCCGAAATCCATTCCGAACAAATGAGCGCTTTTTTACCAACAGAACTCGCCCATGGAGGAGTCAACAGACTGTCCTGATGGATCCGGGCCTTAAACATTAAAACTGAGCAGCCTGTGTTCACACGAAAGTAAAGGTCCGAAAAGCGAACCAAAGCAGCTACCCGCGCAACCGCAGCGAAAGCTCACTGTGTCCCGCGTTGCAGTCGTTCGTGCAGGTTGCAGCGAACGGCTGCTCCGCGCCCAACTTTGCCGAATGCTGCACCATCAATGAAGGTCCGGTTAACTTAGAGTTTCGTGTCAAAATGATGCATCACCATATTGAATCCTTCCTCAGGTGAAGGAGCGACGAAGTGTTTTGAAATCTGTCGAAATTGCTCTTCTGTTGCCGCAAATGGATGATCACCTTGCGCATTGCGTGCATGAAGACGTGCGATACATACTTCGTCAGGGACATCTAAAACGTGAAGTTTGTGTGCAGCCTTTGTCTGTTCCAAGATGCCCCGCATCCAATCACGCGAAGCAATCGTGTTTGCTTGGAAGTCCAAAACGACCGAATTTCCCTCATTTAACAATGAGACGACGTGTGGCCCTATGACCTCGCGAAACTTTGACATGCACCGCATGTAGTCCGAAATCGACGACATTTCTTCAGAATAAAGACCATTCAGCCACTCATCTTCAGCAATCACAATAGTTCCTGCCGTGCGACTAAGTTGGGCAGTCAGAGTGGATTTTCCAGAAGCAATTTTTCCGCACAACAAGTGCAGAGTTGGTGTTGTCGAGGACATATGAATAACCTTGTTCAGCGCGGCGCGCGCAGTTGACGTTCAAATACGAGTTAGCCCGGTCCGGTTTTCAGACCGGGAAGGTAATTCGATTTTGGCCCTGACGACCAAAGTTATGAACGAAGGTTTTCATGCATCTTTAGTGACACGTGGGGTTCTCAATGTCTATCGGTGGAAGCAGACCCTGGCGCAGCCGCAGAGAATGCACCGTTGTCCGCACAGCCGACCTTCACCCGCCGAAAATGCTGCGCAATGAATGAATGTCCGGTCTCGTGAAGCTGCACCGCAGCGCCCGACGACCAATCAAAAGTCCGGTTTGGGCCGTCCATTCTGCCGCAGCCTGAGGACGATATACCAGATTTTCTGCGACCGATCTAATGACGGCAGCGAGCCCAGACCTACTTCCCAAGCGGCAAGGTTTTTAGGGCATTTAGCTCGTCAGCGACGAGTTCGACCAACTCCAACTCTTATCTTTCAGTTATCGGAGTGCGCCAAGGTCAGCTACATCGTGATGTTCTCGATGATCGGTCGATCAGCATGGGTGGCGACCGTCATATGCGGGCGATATGGAAACTCGGAATTCAGTTCGGCGCGGTGAGTCCTTTGTATAGCTGATTGTGCAACTCAGTCAGCAAGTCCTTTCCCTTGCCACAAGTCAGAAGGATTTTGTGTGCCTTTTCATGCTGATCATAGACGACTTCGCTGCTCACAAACTGGACGGTAAATTCGGGTGTATTGCCCGACAAGCTTTCGCATAGCCCGAGAATGTACTTTGGATCTGTATGTTTCACTCCAAACATCAACGTTATGTGCGGAGGAACAAGTTGAGCGCGTTCCGGCTCGTAGTTGGCTCGAAAACGATCAATCCTCCGGGCCGAGTGACGTTCAACTTCGGGATATGCCAATACGTAAATCATCAGACAACATTGGATCGCTGAAGAGTATAAATACTCAACGGCGGCTTAGTCCGCGGACTGTGAGTTGGACTGATGCCTGGTTTGGCTGGCGCAGAGAATGACGGCTATGCGGACTGCAAGAGCAGCATGTCACACCCAGTCGAGTGACCGCTATGGGCCGTTCCCGTTGGGTTCAGTTGAGCTTTCGTAGCAAGGGGCGTCCGAAAAATACCGACAAAGCCCGGCTCAGTCCACGTTAAGGTGGGGGACGGGCTGGGGGATGCGAAGCGAGATAAAGCTGTAAAACACCTTATTATCAAATGCTTAAGAGGTGTGCGTGGCGGACCGAGGAGGATTCGAACCCCCGACCCCTTGATTCGTAGTCAAGTACTCTATCCAGCTGAGCTATCGGTCCACTGAAGCCGGGGTTTAGTGGGGCCACGCGGCTTATGCAAGCCCTATTGGATCAAAATTCGTTTCTGAAGGCTGGCCACATCAAAGAGTGCCATCACCTTTGGGCAAACGTATCTCGAACTTTGTTCCGTTGGCGTCCGAGGCCGCCAATCTCAGGGCGCCACCGTGCCCCCGGATCAATTCCGCGGAGATCGCAAGACCAAGCCCCGAGCCGCCCTTGCGCGCGCCCCCTTGAAACGGGGTGAACAAGTGCTCGAGCGCTTTGGGCGGCAACCCTGGCCCGGTGTCAGATATGAAGATCCACCACGCCTCCTCGTCTTCGTGTGCAGCCACTGAGATCTCCCCTGCATCCCCCGACGCCACGATGGCCTGTCGCGCGTTGCGCACCAGATTGGCGAGCACGCGGTAGAGCTGTTCAGGGTCCGCACGGATCATCAGGCCAACGGGGATGTCTTCCGCGAAGCTCAGATCATAGTCTCCCACAGCCAGACGTTCGCTGTCGATGACGTCTTCGACCAAGCTGGCGAGCGGAACGATGTTTAACGTGGGGCTTGGTTCCTCTGCCTTGCCGAACGCGAGTGTACTTTCACACAGATGCACCGCGCGGGTGATGGAGCCGACCAGCTTGGGCGCCATGCGTTTTACCGTCGGATCTTCCGACATTTCGATACGGTCGGTGAAAAGCTGTGCAGAGGTTAATATGTTGCGCAGATCGTGGCTGATTTTGCTGACCGCACTGCCAAGCTGCGCCAAGCGATCTTTCTGACGCAGCGCCTGCGTCAGCTCCGTTTGCAGCGTTTTCAACGCCTCTTCTGCCTCTCGCAATTCTGTCACGCCAGCGGATGGGTTGATGATCCGGCGGGCGTCTTCTGGTGCCGCTGCATAGTTTTGCATGTGCCCGACGACCCGCTTGATCGGCTTGAGCAAAAACATCCGCATGGCCAAGAACAACAGAAGCGCCGTGAAGACAGAGATCACGGCGGACAGAACCAGAATGCGCAGCCCATAGTCGATCATCGCGGCACGCAACAAGCTTGTTTCCATCGTGACCTCGATCAGAAGACCGGCATCGCGCACGGGAGCACCCAATATGCGAATGATTTCCGTTTCTGGCCGGGCAAGCCGCACCATGGCATCGCGTATCAACGTCAGAGCAGAGGCGTCGCGCAGATCATAGGTTTCGCTGACAGGCTGTGGTATTTCGCTCGCCAGCATCAACTGGCGCGCTTCGTCACGACGTAGAACGACGTTGAAGACACCCGCATTTTCCAGCAATTCCGCCTCAAGCGCACTGTCGAGCATGTCGTCGGCCAAAAGCGCCAGCGATGCGATCTGCGCCCGTTCCAACCGATCCATCAGAAAGTCTTCGCGAAACCGCGCGATGGACGGCACGAAAATCAGGATCTCTGCAAGCATGACAAAGATCGTGGTCAGTATGAGCAGGCGGCCTGACAGGGAGTTTATCATCGGTCCCGAACCCTTTACGGCACAAATCGTTGGACGAGGCCGACAACGCGTTTGACCATCGGACTGTCAAAAAGCCTTGGGCTGAAATATGCACCCGCCGCTCTTTTGTTAACTTCTCCGATCGTCGGGTAAGGCGCAACCATCGCTGCGATCTGGCTCATCTTCATCTTGTTGGCGAGCGCGAGCGCCCAAAGACCGATCAACTCCCCCGCCTGATAACCAACGATGGAGGCGCCAACGGGGCGCCCCTTGACGACCATCACCTTGATGAAGCCTTTGGTCTTGCGTTCGGCAATGGCGCGATCGTTGTGGGCATAGTCAAACCGGACAACTTCCAGGCTGGCCCCATGTTCTTTCTTGGCCTGCGCCTCGGTCAAGCCGACCTGTGCCAATTCGGGATCCGTATATGTCGCCCAAGGGATGTGGTTTGTCTTGGCCTTGGAGGGCAATCCAAAAAGCATGGATCGAATGATCACCCCTGCATGGTAGCCAGCGACATGTGTGAACTGCAGACCACCTGCGGCATCCCCAATTGCATAGACGCGTCGGTTCGAAGTGCGTAGTGATGCGTCGACTTTCACACCTGAACGGTCCGATGTTATGCCCGCAACGTCCAGGTTCAACTTGTCAATGTTGGTCTTCCGTCCAACAGCCATCAACAAATGCGATCCCTTGAACACCCGCCCGTCTTTGGCATGCACCTCGATTGCGCCGGTTTTGCCCGTGATCTTTTCGGCCATCGCGCCTTCTTCGATTGCCACGCCCTCATCACGCAGGGTGCTCAAGACCACGTCTGCTAGTTCGGGATCGTCCTTGCCAAGCGCCTTGTCCCCCTCAATCACCGTGACTTTGGATCCGAGCCGGATATGCGCCTGCGCCATCTCCATCCCAATCGGGCCACCCCCTATGATCAAAAGGTGATCGGGTTTTTTGCGCAGATCAAAAAGCGTTTCGTTGGTTTCAAAAGGCACTGTGTCGAGGCCCGGGATAGGAGGGACCAAGGGCGAAGATCCGGTCGCGATCACGATGCGCCGCGCCGTGATCACCGTGTCGCCTGCCTGTACTTCGGTCGCCGAGATAAAACGCCCGAATGCGCGGATGACCGTGACGCCAAACCCTTCAAACCGCTCTTGGCTGTCCACCGGAGCGATCTGGGCGATGACATCGGCTACATGGTCTTTGGCCGCCGCATAATCGGCCTGTCCTGCAGCGTTTGCCACGCCGTATTGCGCAGAATGGCGTTGTGCGTCCGCCGCCTTGGCGCTTGCGATCAGGGCTTTGGACGGCACACAACCGTAATTCAGGCAATCGCCGCCCATCTTGTGCCCTTCCAGCAGCACAACATCCGCGCCCATTTGCGAGGCACCCGCAGCAACAGACAGCCCGCCAGACCCGGCGCCGATCACCAAAACATCCGCTTTGATCTTCTTCATTTCACGAGGTCTTTCTTGCCGGTCACGGCTTTTATCACCACGGGCAGCACAGACAGCGCGCACAGTCCAAGGATCGGCAACAGGATATGCGGCTCGAAGATGATCCCCAGATCAGGCGTTGCGCCAGCTTCAAACACTTCGCCCAACCCTGCACCGACTGACGTGAACACCAGCCCACCTGGAATGATGCCCAGAAACGTCGACACCACAAAACGGTGCAACGGTACCCCCAGAAAGGCCGGGATCAGATTGGCGACAAAGAACGGCACAGCAGGCACCAGCCTTATGAAAAACAACATGGACCATTGGTTTTCATCGATGCCTGCCTTGATCTTTCTTATGACACCATCTGATGCGTCCATCTTGGCCTTGAGGGTCTCGCCAAATCCGTGCCGCGCTGCCAGAAAAAGGAGCGTAGCCCCAAGTGTCGCGCCCAGGACGTTGATGCCAGTGCCCAACGCCGTGCCAAACAAAAAGCCACCTGTAAGCGTGGCAATTGTCGCACCGGGCAATGAAAATGCCACGATCGCGATGTAGCTTGCCAAGAAGAGCACAAGCATCAGCGCCAGGTTGTCTTCGCGAAATGCCACGAGGACTTCACGGTTGTCGCGCAGAGCCTCGAAACTCAGGTGATCGCGTAGCAAAATGGTTCCGGCGATGGCCACAATCAGGATAATGGCCAGCGGCGCATGTTTTAAGAGCGGCGATTTTGTTGCGTGTTTCGGATTTTGGCTCATGTCGGACATGACTGTCGCCTTTCCAGAGTGATGTTGCAATTGCTAGAGTAGATGACCCGTTCACCGCGTCGGCGATAGGGCAATCACGTTCGCTTGATGCCCTGTGACCGCCCGAGGTTCGTTTGCGCAGCTTTCGTTCGGTGTTGAAACAATCGACGGTGCGTCATATGCGGGAAATGTTGCAATTGGGCGGCAAAAACATCCTCTCAGGGTTTGACTTAGGCGTGGGGTCGCTTTAGAGCACGGTCTTCGAATGATGTGGGCCCGCAGCGAATCTGTGCGCGCCCCTGCCCAGACTGGAGACGGAGCGATGAAACGCACCTATCAACCTTCCAACCTTGTGCGCAAACGGCGCCACGGTTTTCGCGCGCGCATGGCCACCAAAGCTGGCCGCAAGATCATCAACGCGCGTCGTGCTCAAGGCCGGAAGTCTCTGAGCGCGTAAGCTGCGCTTTTGACGATTGGACACTCAATGACACCGTCGGAGGACCCTATGGGCAGCGATATCGCTGACGTGGGCGAACCACCGGCGGTGTCTTTGCGTCTTGTCGTGCTGACAGAGCGCAAGGACTTTCAACGCGCCGCACGTGCACCCAAAGTTGCGATGCCGGGTTTCATCTTGCAGATGCGCCCTCACAAGCCTGACGAAGACTACGGTCCGCGCGTCGGTTTCACCTGCTCCAAAAAGGTTGGAAACGCCGTTGCGCGCAACCGTGCCAAACGTCGCCTGCGCGAAATCGCCCGCCTTGGTCTGCACAACGTCAAAGACGCAGATTTCGTTTTGATCGGACGACGTGATGCGACGGCCAACTTGCCGTTTGCGCAGCTTCAGGCAGACCTGATGACCGCGCTGTCAAAGCTCAAGGCGCATCGTCCATGACGCTATTCGCACACCTGATGTCTTTGCCAGTGCGTTTTTATCGCTTGGTTTTCAGCCCTTGGGTCGGGCACAATTGCCGCTATCAGCCGACCTGTAGCCTCTATGCATTGGAGGCGTTGCAAAAGCACGGCGGGATAAAAGGCAGTTGGCTGGCGTTACGGCGCATTTTGCGGTGTCATCCTTGGGGTCAGTCAGGCTATGACCCGGTGCCCGACACAACCCATACCGACAAATAGCAGCATCACTGCTTTTCGAACGAAATGATCACTTCACCGATATCGACACCATATTTTTTCATATAGGCCCGATTGAGCACGCGAGTCTCGCTCAGCTTCCACATCCAGTCATCGAACCGCACGCGCAATGTGCCATCCGGCACCGGCAAATCGATCAGGTACTGCCAGTTGAACGTGTCTCCCCTCTCCTCGCCTGTCGCTTCACCGATGACCCCAGGGGCGGTGCCGCGCCACGTGTCCGGCCCAGTTTTGACCAAAGTCCAGATCCGTTGTTCAGTCGTTCCGTCGGCATAGGAAAAGTCTTCGACCAACGTCAGCGTTTCACCATCCCAAGTGCCGTTGATCACCACATCGAACCGCCGACGCACCGTTCCGAAGACATCCTGGAACTGCCCTGTCGCCAGCACGCGTCCGTCAAAAAATTCTTCTAGGTTTAACTGCCCATCTGACAACTTGGCGTCGTCGAGGGCAGGTTTGCCGACGCAAGCCGACACACTCACCGCCAGAACCAACGCGCCTATCAATCTGATCATTGTCTCATCCTTCTTTGATAAATCTACGCGCTGCGGTGTCTTTCGGTTCAGTTTACAGGTGGCTATACAAGACCATCACGTTCCACAGGTTGCTGCAATGCTTGACACGCCAGAAGACATTCATCCGCTGTTTCGCGGCGCACCGCGCACTACGGAGTTCAAGAAGCTTCGCAAGCGTATCATCCGGTCCGTCCGTGAAGCGATCGACACTTACGGCATGGTGCAGCCCAGCGCCGAACAGGGAGCGTCGCGCGCAAAATGGCTGGTGTGCCTTTCGGGTGGCAAGGACAGCTATACGCTTCTTGCGGCGCTTTACGAGTTGCAGTGGCGCGGCCTGTTACCGGTGGATATTCTGGCTTGCAATCTGGATCAAGGACAGCCCGGTTTTCCGGCAACGGTCTTGCCGGAATTTCTAGAGAAAATGGGCGTTCCGCACCGTATCGAATACCAAGACACTTACTCGATCGTTATGGATAAAATCCCTGCCGGTCGTACGTTTTGCGCGTTATGTTCACGATTAAGGCGGGGGCATCTTTACAGGATCGCGCGCGAAGAAGGATGCAGCGCTGTTGTGCTCGGCCATCACCGCGACGACATTCTGGAGACGTTCTTCATGAACCTTTTTCATGGTGGCAGGCTGGCCACGATGCCGCCCAAGCTTGTCAATGAAGAGGGTGACTTGTTTCTGTTTCGACCACTTGCACATGTCGCGGAGGCAGATTGCGACAAGTTTGCCAAATCCATGCAATACCCGATCATCCCCTGTGATCTGTGCGGCAGTCAGGACGGCTTGCAAAGGCAACAGGTCAAAGCCATTCTCGACCAGTGGGAGAAAAACAACCCCGGTCGGCGGCAGGTGATGTTTCGCGCATTAATGAATGCCCGCCCATCTCATCTATTGGACCCGGAGCTATTTGATTTTCGAGGCCTCTCGCTGCGCTAAGAATAATTTTATCTATTACATGCCGGTTGGTGGTTTCGAATTAACCGGACGCTCACCTCACTGGGTTTATCTTCCGCGTCGATACAAATGCGATTTGGCGAGGAAGGAATACAACGATGAAGTTCGGCAAGGCGATGGGTTTGAACGACATGCGCGCCTGGCTTGCGTCGTTGTTGATCCGTCCAGCTATGCTTGCTTGCCTGCCTGCGGCCTGTCTTGCGGCCTACTGGTTGGCCGGCCAAACAAGTCTTATCGTTTTGGCTGTCACACTTCCTTTGGTGTATCTCGCGCTTGGTGGGGCGGATGCTCAAGGCTTGGCGCGGGTATCCGATCGTGATCCAAATACGGGTTTGTATACGCGAAATGCATTTGACGCGTTTTCAACCGATGCCATGCGCACTTGCACCGAAAACGGCTTCTATTCCGCAACCTTCATGATTGAAGTCGATGACTACCCCACGCTTGTCGCGCGCTATGGGCAAGCTGCTGCGGATGCGGTTGTGTTGCGGTTGGGCGAACGCATTGTCAGCACTCTACGCGATTCAGATGCCGTCGCGCGGCGGGGCGATTACAGGTTTTCGGCCTGTTTGGCCCCAGTACGGCAGCTTGATTTGGAACTGGGCATTCAACTCGCCGGACGGATTCAGGCGGCTTTGGAGGAACCTGTGTCTGTTGATGGTACGGCGGTCTACATTACTGCATCTTTAGGCTTTTGTCTTGATCGGCGCGCACCGTCCAAAATGGCGCTGGAATGGCTTGACGCGGCCAATATTGCCCTTCGGGAAGCCCAACAACGTGGCCCTGCGGCAATTCGAGCGTTTTCCGATGAAATGCGAAAACGAACGAAGTCGCAGGCCGAACTGCGCGAGAGCGTCTCTGATGCTTTGGAAAACGGACAGATCCAGCCATGGTTTCAGCCACAAATCTCAACCGACACCGGTATGCTCACTGGGTTCGAGGCTTTGGCGCGCTGGAAGCACCCCTCGCGCGGCATGATTTCACCCGCAGAATTCCTGCCCGCAATCGAACAGGCGGGACTGCTTGAGCGGTTGGCCGAGGTCATGATGTTTCACGCGTTCTCCGCATTGAATGCATGGGATCTTTCCGGTGTTTCCGTACCTCAGGTCGGCGTGAATTTCGCAGGCCCCGAACTCAGCAACCCACGCCTTATCGAAAAGGTACAATGGGAGCTGGATCGCTTTAACCTAACTGCAAACCGTCTCGCGGTAGAAGTTCTGGAAACGGTGGTTGCCGGTGCGCCCGATGACGTTACAACACGCAACATCAATGGATTGGGCAAACTGGGCTGCAGAATCGACCTAGATGATTTCGGTACAGGCCACGCGTCGATATCTTCAATTCGACGCTTCTCTGTTAGCCGGATCAAGATTGACCGCTCCTTTGTGATGAAAGCTGATCGCGATCCCGAACAACAGCGCATGATCAGCGCGATCCTGACTATGGCAGAGCGTTTGAACGTCGAAACACTGGCAGAAGGCGTAGAAAGCGTTGGAGAGCATGCTTTGCTTGCGCAATTGGGGTGTGATCATGTTCAAGGGTTCGGCATTGGCAAGCCAATGCCCTTTGACGAAACGATCGACTGGATTCACACACACAACTCTAAACTGGTGGACGCTCCGAAGATTCTTCGCAATCGTTCAAAATAGTTGGCCATTCGCCGCGTCATATCCTCGCCACACCCCGATTCCACTTGACCTTTGGGGCTGCACTCTGTTGAACCCTCGCTGATATCCAATGCAGCAGGTGACAGTCCCAATGGACGATCAGAACAAGAACCTTATTCTTGCAACAGCTCTCAGCTTTCTCGTGATCCTCGTTTGGTTCGTGCTGTTCCCTCCGCCGGAACCCGAAACTCCGCTGACATCGGGCGAAATTGCACAAACTGCGCCAAGCGCAGACCTTGGTACGACGCCCGCTGCTCCAGTAAGCACTCCGACAGATGTAGCCACTGACAGCGAAACGCGTGAAGCCGCCCTCAATGACGCGCCCCGCGTTCCAATTTCGACTGAACGTCTGAGCGGTTCGGTTTCGCTTTTGGGTGGCCGTATCGATGATCTGTCCTTGAATGATTACCGCGTGACTCAGGAAGATGACGCCGAGATCGTAACGATGCTGTCTCCCGTGGGCAGCACCAATGCGTACTACGCCCTTTATGGTTGGGCCGCAGGCGCTGGACTTGATCCGTCTCTGGTGCCCGGGCCAAATACACAATGGTCATTGACTGAAGGCCAAACTCTGAGTGTTGGCAGTCCCATTACCCTTTCTTGGGACAGCGGCGCAGGTTTGGTTTTCAACCGTGTGATCGAAGTTGACGCTGATTATATGTTCACAGTCATGCAGTCCGTTGAAAACACTGGAGACGCCCCGGCCAGCTTGGCACCTTACGGGATCTTGGCGCGTCACGGGCAACCTTCTGATTTGAAGAACTTCTTCATTTTGCATGAAGGCGTCGTCGCAATGGCTGATGGCGAGCTTACCGAAACGGACTGGGATGACATCCCCGATTTTGCAGTACATGCACGCGAAGGCGTGCCCGCAGAACGGATCGAAAACACGACAAACGGCTGGATCGGATTTACTGATCACTTCTGGATGTCTGCGCTGATCCCCGATCAAAGCACCCAGAAACGCTTGACGACAAAATACCTGCCGCGCAACGATATCTATCAGGTTGAAACCGTGCTTGCGACGCAGACTGTCGCGCCCGGCGCCACTATTGCTGTCACGACGCAGCTTTTTGCAGGCGCCAAAGAATGGGAAGCAATCCGAGAGTATCAAGAACAAGGCGTCACCAAATTCATCGACAGCATCGACTGGGGTTGGTTCTTTTTCTTGACCAAACCAATCTTTTGGCTGCTGCACGAGTTGAACCAGTTGATTGGCAACATGGGGTGGTCGATCATCGGTCTGACGCTGATCATCAAGGCCCTTCTATTTCCGCTGGCCTATAAGTCCTATGTCTCCATGGCCAAGATGAAAGAGTTGCAGCCGCAAATGGAGCAACTCAAAGAAGCCGCAGGCGACGACCGTCAAAAAATGCAGCAAGGCATGATGGAACTCTATAAGAAGGAAAAGGTGAACCCGGCTGCGGGTTGTTTGCCGATCCTTTTGCAAATCCCGATCTTCTTCTCACTCTACAAGGTAATCTTTGTCACGATCGAATTACGGCATGCCCCCTTCTTCGGCCCGTTTCAGGATCTCAGCGCGCCAGATCCAACCTCGATCATGAACTTCTTTGGCCTTCTGCCATTCGACGGCCCAGCAGCGGGATCCATACTCGCGCTGGTCTTCATCGGCATCCTGCCATTGCTCTTGGGCATCTCGATGTGGTTGCAACAAAAGCTGAACCCGGCGCCCACTGACCCAACGCAACAAATGATCTTTGCATGGATGCCATGGGTGTTCATGTTCATGTTGGGCGGTTTTGCCAGCGGTCTTGTGGTGTATTGGATCGCCAACAACACCATCACCTTCACACAACAGTATCTGATCATGCGCAGCCAAGGGTACAAACCTGACGTGTTCGGCAACATCAAAGGTGGTTTCAAGCGTAAGCCCAAACCAGACGCGGAATGATCACAGTCACCAGAATGCTGCGTCATCCTCTCAAAAGCCATGGACGGGAAGACATTGCTTCTGCGCAGTTAAGTGCCGATCAACCCATGCCATGGGATAGGGTATGGGCGGTCGCACACGACCACTCCAAAGCCGATGGTAGCGTCTGGGCCCCCTGCGTCAATTTCAGCCGCGTGTCCAAAGCGCCGGCCTTGATGGCCATAACCGCAACTCTCGACGAAACCGAAGAGCGCCTGATTCTGCGCCACCCGGACCGGCCCGATCTCAGCTTTTGCCCGGATCGCGACCTTGAGACATTTCTGGACTGGGTGCGCCTCTTGGTGCCCAGTGATCGCGCACTGCCTGACCGGATTTTGCGCCTAGACGGACGCGGTTTTACCGACAGTGATTTTCCGTCCGTCACCCTGTGCAACATGTCATCTCATCGTGCTGTGGAACAACGCATCGGGCGGCCCTTGTCCATCCACAGGTGGCGCGGAAACATCTGGTTTGATGGAGCGGCCCCTTGGGAAGAGTTCGACTGGCTGGATCGTGACATTCGCATCGGCAATGCGATACTGCGCCCGGTGGAACGCACGGACCGATGCGCCGCGACGACAGCGAACCCCGATACAGGTGAGCGTGACGCAGATACACTGGGCGCCTTGGGCACCTGGGGACATCAGGATTTCAGCGTTCGCGCGCGGGTGATCCAAGATGGCGGCGTTTCTATCGGCGACACGCTAGAGGTCGTGCGATGAATTTGCCTTTTCCTGTTGCAGAAGAACCGGACGCGCAGAATCTTGAAGCCGGACGTCTGCTCTTTGCGGGCGAGACAGAGTTCGTCAAAGGCGTGGTCGCGATGTCTGGCCTACCTGATCCCGATCGGATGGAGGTTTGCTTTGCCGGGCGCTCCAACGTCGGGAAATCATCACTCATCAATGCGCTGACAGGGCGCAAAGGGCTCGCTCGGGCGTCCAACACACCCGGACGTACGCAAGAGATCAACTTCTTTACCGCCGGCGACACGCATTACCTCGTCGACCTGCCTGGTTACGGTTTCGCGAACGCGCCATTGCCCGTCGTTGAAAAATGGCAGCGCTTGCTCAAGCAATACTTGTCAGGTCGCCAAACGCTGCGACGGGCGTTCGTGCTGATTGATGCACGCCACGGGGTTAAAAAGGTGGACAGCGAAATCCTGTCGCTGCTGGACAGTGCCGCGGTCACGTTTCAGGTTGTTCTGACCAAGGCCGACAAGGTGAAAGAGATCGAACGTGACCGTGTATTGGATCAGGTGCGCGGTGCCTTGGCCAAGCATCCAGCTGCGTTTCCAGAGATCATTGTCACATCCAGCGAAAAAGGGTGGGGCATCCCAACACTGCGCGCCGTCATCGCCACGCTGGAATAGCGCGCTTGCACGCAGCGCGCCCTTTGCCGATAAGTGGCAGACAACTTGGGGCCAGGGATGAAGAAACAGGACATGAACCTTGATTGGATCGCCACAGCTCGGACGCTAAACCAAGCGCTGCCGTATATGCAGCGGTACGCGGATGCGACCGTTGTCATCAAATTGGGCGGTCATGCCATGGGCAGCGACGATGCGATGGACGAGTTCGCGCGCGACGTCGTGTTGATGCGGCAAGTTGGGGTCAACCCAGTTATCGTCCACGGCGGCGGGCCAATGATCAACGCGATGCTGGATCGGCTGTCGATCACGTCAGAATTCGTCGATGGCAAGCGCGTCACCGATGCGGCGACCATGGAAGTCGTGGAAATGGTGCTCAGTGGTCTCGTCAACAAGCGCATTGTCGAAGCGATCAATTCGCAGGGTGGACGCGCGGTAGGCCTGTCTGGCAAGGATGCGGGCCTGATCACATGCACACCAACGCATCCCGATCTGGGCTTTGTGGGCAGCCCCGACCGGGTAAACCCAACGCTTTTGCGTGATCTGGCGGACAAGGAGTATATCCCCGTCATTGCACCTTTGGGCGTGGGCGAAGATGGCCAGACTTACAACATTAACGGCGATACTGCGGCAGGTGCCATTGCCGCCGCGCTGAAAGCAGACCGACTTTTGCTTTTGACGGATGTTTCAGGGGTGAAAAACGCCGCCGGCGAAGTCGTCACGCAACTGACTGCAACGCAGATCAGGCAATTGACGAGTGACGGCGTGATTGCGGGCGGCATGATCCCCAAGACGGAAACCGCGCTGGAGGCCATTAAGGGCGGCGTGCGGGCTGCAGTTATTCTGGACGGACGCGCTCCCAACGCATGCCTGCTTGAACTGTTCACAGAGCACGGAGCGGGCAGCATCATTCGTGCAGGCTGACGTAGATGTGTCCATTGGTCGCTTGCGCACCATCGCGATGCGCCTAACTTGAAGCTTATGGAATATGAAGCCCTCATTCGGTTTGGCGTTTTTCTCGGCCTTTTCTGCGTGTTCGCGGGCGTGGAGGCATTCGCCCCCCGCCGCGACCGCAAACAGCCCCGTCAGACGCGATGGATCGCCAATTGGGGGATCACCATCCTGAACACGCTGACCCTGCGTGCATTGGCCTTTGTGTTGCCGCTGCTTGCCGTGGGTGCCGCCATTGATGCGGCCGATCAGGGCTGGGGTCTGTTCAATGCGCTGGATTGGTCGGTTTGGATCGAAGTTATCCTCGCCATTCTCATTTTGGACTTTGCCATCTGGCTACAGCACCTCATCACGCACAAGGTGCCGCTTTTGTGGCGTCTGCACCGGGTGCACCACGCTGATGTCGATATGGACGTCACCACGGCCATTCGGTTCCACCCGATCGAAATCGGCTTGTCGATGCTGCTCAAAATCGGGTTGGTTTATCTGCTTGGGCCAGCAGCGATTGCGGTGATCCTGTTCGAAATCATTCTGAACGGCACGGCAATGTTCAACCACGCCAACATTCGTCTACCGCTTTGGATGGACGCAATGCTGCGGCGGGTTCTGGTCACACCTGACATGCACCGCGTGCACCATTCCGTGCATCGACATGAACATGACAGCAACTACGGGTTTTCTCTGTCTATTTGGGACCGCCTTTTTGGAACCTATATCGCCCAACCCGCAGCTGGACATGACGCGATGGAGGTTGGGTTGCAATGGCAAGACGATCGGCCTGCACATCTTGGCTGGTCGCTGGCCTTGCCCTTTCGCCGCAAATGACACAGCAGGCTCTGGAACGCGCCTTGCAACCGTTTGGATTGTTCACGATGGGTGCGCTCCATGAGACCGGCCAAACCCTCGTGCTGCTTGGGGCAGGTGCCGGGCTTTGGCCAATCTTCATGCAGTCCGATGAATACACCGACGCGCACCCAGATCCGCTTGATCGATGGTCCAAGCGTGTTGTCGGCAAAATCGCCATCGCATTTGAGGCGGAGGCCATCTTTCCGTCAGACGGGCCGCCTTATGCACCGTTCATTCGTTGGGCGCAGGGCACGCGGCAGTTCTTTCAAAGCCCGACTGGCATGTTGGTCCATCCAAAGGCGGGTTTGATGATCTCAATCCGTGCCGCGATCCGCGTGCCTGATGTCTGGCCGATAGACCCGCCTGCCCACAACCCGTGCAATACATGCGCAGGTAGGCCTTGCGTCTCCGCCTGCCCCGTCGGTGCACTGTCCGAAACTGCGCCCTACGACGTCCCAGCCTGCAAAACGTTTCTGGACACTACCGACGGACAGGACTGCATGGCCCATGGGTGCAAGGTACGGCGCGCCTGCCCGATCAGCCAGGCATTTGAACGTGACCCGGCGCAATCTGCGTTTCACATGCAGTCATTCAAGGGGAAATAAATGCGACGTCTCATTTTGATGCGCCATGCCAAGTCTGATTGGGGCAATACCATCTTGTCGGATCACGATCGCCCGTTGAACAGTCGCGGGCGTCAGTCGGCCACCCTGCTGGGCGATTGGATGCGACGGCAAGGGTTTGCACCTGATGAGGTGTTGTGCTCGACCGCTGTTAGAACACGCGAAACTTTGGCCGGGCTTGGGTTGGATTTGCCGTCCGCTCCGCAGTTTCAACGTGCGTTGTACCTTGCCGAAGCCGATGACATGCTGGGGGCGCTGAAACGCGCTTCCGGCGCCTGCGTGCTGATGATTGCTCACAATCACGGCATTGCCGATATGGCGCAAAGCATTGTGGCACACGCGCCCGACCATCCCCGGTTTCTAGACTATCCCACCGGGGCCACTCTGGTGGTCGATTTCGACGTGAAAGGCTGGAACGAAATCGGCTGGCACACTGGCCAGCCGATCGCGTTTGTGGTCCCCCGGGAGTTACCCGAGGCATAAGGGTCAGTGCCCGAGGATCTGGCTGAGGAACAGCTGTGTCCGTGGGCTCTTGGGATTGTTGAAGAACTCTTCAGGCTCGTTCTGCTCGACGATCTGGCCTTCGTCCATAAAGATCACGCGGTCTGCGACCTGACGGGCAAAGCCCATCTCGTGTGTCACACACAGCATTGTCATGCCCTCCTGAGCCAGCTCTACCATCGTATCGAGCACCTCCTTGATCATTTCCGGGTCAAGAGCGGACGTCGGTTCATCAAAGAGCATGATGCGCGGACGCATGCACAAGGAACGCGCAATCGCCACACGTTGCTGCTGACCACCCGAAAGCTGACCCGGATACTTGTCGGCCTGATCGGGGATCTTCACCTTTTCGAGGAAATGCATCGCAATGTCCTCGGCTTCTTTCTTCGGCGTTTTACGCACCCAGATCGGAGCGAGCGTACAGTTTTCGAGGATCGTCAGATGCGGAAACAGGTTGAAGTGCTGAAAACACATACCGACTTCCGAACGGATCTTGTCGATGTTCTTGACGTCCGAGGACAGCACAGTGCCGTCCACGGTGATCTTGCCTTGCTGGTGCTCTTCCAGCGCATTGATGCAACGGATCAACGTGGATTTGCCAGAGCCGGACGGCCCCGCGATCACGATCCGCTCGCCCTGATACACCGTCAGGTCAATGTCACGCAGCACGTGAAAAGTGCCGTACCATTTGTTCATCCCTTCGATGGACACCGCCACCTGATCGGACATCTTGGATTTTGCTTGTTCAGCCATTTGAATAGCCCTTCCTTAACGGTGGCCGGTTTGAAGCTGACGCTCCAACCATTGTGAGTATTGCGAGATGCCGTAGCAGACGATGAAGAACAAAAAGGCCGCAAAGCCCAGAAGCTCCCAATAGACGCCGTTCCAGTCTGTGGACGCCAGAATGGGTCCACGGATCATCCCGACCAGATCGAACATCGAAATCACGGACACCAGTGTTGTGTCCTTGAACAGGCCCACGGCAATATTGACGATGCCCGGGATCGAGATCTTCAATGCTTGCGGCAGAATGATCAGACGCATCGCTTGCGCGTAATCAAGCCCGAGTGAATCTGCGGCCTCGTATTGCCCTTTGGGCAAAGCAGCCAGACCGCCACGTATCACCTCGGCGATGTAGGCTGACGAGAACATCGTAATCATGATCACAACGCGCAGGAACAGGTCTACCGTGGATTCCGGCGGGAAGAAATACGCCAGCATCACGGAGGCCACGAAGAGCAAGGTAATCAGCGGCACACCACGGATGAATTCGATGAACACCACGCAGATGATCTTGATCAGCGGCATGCTGGACTGACGACCCAAGGCCAATGCTATCCCAATGGGGATCGACAAGGATACGCAGGTCAGCCCCAGCATCATGTTCAGCATGAAGCCACCCAGATCACGACTGGGCACCTGGCTTAGCATGGCGTTCTCTGATGCGCCTTCGGGGATCAGGAACCCGCCAAGGTTCCAGACGATAACCGCTGCGGCGATCCCTCCGAAGAAGCCCGCAGCAAAGCTGCCTGTGACAAAGCGCTGATAGACAAAGTAACCCACGACCACACCGGCAAGCGCCAGCACGGGCACAAGGATCGTACCGCCCCAGATCAACCAGTAAGCCGCGAACGGGAACAGGCCCGTCACGATCAAGAGCTGACGTGGCAGGTGGAAGAACAGCACCGGAGCGATCGCAACGAACATCAGCAAAAACGCCAACAAGGGCCGCCAGTACTGATCAGGCGGGTACTTGAATCCAAAGAGCAGCTGCGGCCAGCGTTCGGTCAGAACGGCAAAGCAACCACCTGACTTGCCCGCAAGGATCTCGCGGCACTCTGCAAGGCTGCTGGCGTTCCAAACACCATTGATCAGCCAAGGCAGCGTTGGGGCCAGCGCCAGGTAGATGATGTAAGCCGCCACAATGGTCAGCAAGGCGTTCGCCGGTGTGGCAAACAGGTTTTCACGCAGCCATTTGACGGGGCCAGAGGCCACCCCCGGAGGATCGGACGGTGGAATCGTCGTTTCGCGCACAAAGGCAACGGTATTTGCATGTGTATCTGACATGGCTCAGCGCTCCTTCAGGCTTACGGATTTGTTGTAGACGTTCATGATCGACGAGATCGAAAGCGAGATCGTCAAATAGAACAACATCAGCAACAGCACACACTCGATGGCGCGCCCTGTCTGGTTCAGCGTGATGCCGCCCAACGTCGCCGTGATATCCGCGTAGCCCACGGCAATCGCCAAGGACGAATTCTTGGTGATGTTGAGATACTGCGAAATCAGCGGCGGAATGATCACACGCAACGCCTGCGGCAAAACCACTAGGTTCATGATCCGACCCGGACGCAATCCAAGCGCGCCAGCGGCCTCTGTCTGGCCTTTGGACACGGCCTGAATGCCCGCGCGCACGTTTTCTGCGATGAAGGCGCCGGTATAGATCGACAGGGCGAACCAAAGAGCAATCAGCGGAGCCCCCACTTGAATACCGCCACGAAAGTTGAAACCACCCAGTTCCGGCACATCCAGACCAATGGGGCGCCCCATGATGAAAAACATCAAAATGGTTGGCACAAACAAAATCGCGAGGCTGGGCCAGCCCATTGGCAGCAAACGTCCGGTGGAATACAGCAGTCGCGTGGCGTAACGCCGGTAGGCAAAAGCGCCAATCACCGATGCAATGAACGTGCCCACGACAATCATGGACCCAGGACCCCAGACCGGAGCGGGGATATATATACCACGGTTGGTGAAGGCGAACATGCCGAGCGCCATTGTCGCCTCTGCATCGTCGCCCCGGAAGGCGCGTGGTGCCGGCATGACGGCGGTCATGATCGTAAAGATGATGATGATCCAGATCAGAACGGGAATGTTGCGGAAGATCTCCACGTAAAACGCCATGATCTTGGCGACCAGCCAGTTGTTGGACAGTCTTAAAACGCCGGCTACGACGCCAAATACGGTCGCAGTAATACAGGCCAGAAAGGCGACCAGCAGAGTGTTGAGGATACCGACCAATGCGGCACGGGCATGCGAGGATTGGCTATCATATTCAACCAGCGTCTGGTTGATGTCATACCCGGCAGGCGTGCCAAGGAAATCATAAGCAATGTTCAAACCGGCGGCCGCGAGGTTATAAAGCAGATTGTTGCCGAGATAGGCGAAGGCCACGATAAGCACCAAAAGCGCGATGGCTTGGAATGTCAGCGATCTGTAGCGGGTGTCGTTCAAAAGCATCGACAGCCGGAACGAGCCCTGTGGAGGGTCGGTCAAAGTCGTCATCAGTCATGTTCCCCGTGGTTCCGGCCCTGTTCAAATAACGGATGCTTTTGCATCTCGGTGGACCGGCTTTTCATTGGTCGTCTAAAGTGCGAAGGGCGCAGGTTTTATCCTGCGCCCTTGCGTTGTCGATATTAGCGGAACGGAGGCGAGTAGAGCAGGCCGCCGTTGGTCCACTGAGCGTTCAGGCCGCGGGCCAGACCGATCGGTGTCTCTTCGCCGATGTTCTTGGCAAAGATTTCGCCGTAGTTGCCTTCGGCTGCGATGGCACGCTTGGCCCATTCAGCGTCCAGACCCAGCATCTCGCCCAACGTGCCTTCTGTGCCGACCAGACGGGCGACTTCAGGGTTGTTGGTGGAGGAGCCGATGTCCGCCACGTTTGCGGATGTGACGCCCAGCTCTTCAGCTGTGATCAGCGCGTTCAACGTCCAGCGCACGATGTCGCCCCATTCGTTGTCGCCGTGGCGCACAAGTGGGCCCAAGGGCTCTTTGGAGATGATCTCGGGCAGCAGCGTGTGTGCGCTTGGATCTTCAAAGGTTGCCCGCTGAGCGGCCAGACCAGATGCGTCTGTCGTGTAGACGTCGCATGCGCCAGCAAGGTACTGCTGCTTGGCTTCTGCGGCTGTCTCGATCGGGACGGGCTCATAGCTGATGCTGTTGGCACGGAAGAAATCCGCCAGGTTCAGCTCGGTCGTTGTGCCGGTTTGGATGCAGACGGTTGCGCCGTCCAGATCCTTGGCCGATGAAACGCCCAATTCTTTTGGCACCATGAAGCCTTGGCCGTCATAGTAGTTGATGCCCACGAAGCTGAACTTGAGGTCAACGTCACGGCTGAACGTCCATGTCGTGTTACGTGCAAGCATATCGATTTCGCCTGACGCCAGCGCGGTAAAGCGCGTTTTGCCAGTTGTTGGCACGAATTCAACTGCTGTTGCATCCCCCAGAACAGCGGCAGCGACGGCGCGACATACTGCGACGTCAAAGCCTTTCCACTCGCCATTTGCATCTGGTGCAGCAAAGCCAACCAGACCCGTCGTCACGCCGCAATTCAGCTTGCCACGCGCTTTCACATCATCGAGCGTTCCAGCCGCCGCAGCGCCAGCCGCCAAGCCAGCTATGGTCAGCGCGCCCAAAAATACAGATTTTTTCATTTTTACCTCTTCCTGATTTTCCGCCACATTAAGGACGGTTCAACCGGTGTGAGTACAACCGGAGGTGATGCTGAAAGGAATTTCCCTCTTCAGTGGGCATCATTTTGCTCGGATTCATCGCGAAACGTCAAGGGTTTGATCACCAAAAACGTTGCTCTTCAAAAGCCTAGGTCTCAGCCGCTTATTAAGTCGGCAGCTAATTTGGACCCGATAAGTCAAACACCTGTTTGGCATGAATAAATGCCACTTTTTTAATCAACGCGGTGCTCTCAGCTTCTTCGTCGGCGCCCCATTGTTCGGCCTGCCAATTCTCATCAAGGCGGGAAATTTCCCATATTTCCGCTGCGTCAAGCAAGCTTTGGGCACATGCAAATCCAAGAATCAGCGACCCAGACAGGCTCACGAGATCGTGAAAAGCAGTCAACTGGAAGCTGCCCAGATCATGCACCATCGCGTTCAAGCGGTCCAACGTATCCTGATCCTGCGGAGCGTGAATAACACCGACGCGCGGCACCAAACGGGCATTCAACGCTGTAGCTGCCCAGTCCAAAATCGGATCCCACAACGCCGTCTGACGTGCCACCAACGCCTCGGGGCTATCTGCACGGTAGCACAGCAGATCGCTGTCGCCATAAGCCGCCAACATATCCGCAACTTCCGCATGTTGGATAGCAACCTTGTCGATGGCCGCGTTGGCAGAACGCGTGAAAGGCATCGACAAAGGCTGGATCACCTCTGGCTGTGCGTCCCATTCCGCCGCAATCGTCTGCGCGAATTCTTCGGTCGGCACGATTAACCCGCGCTTGGCCGGTGTCTTGACAGGGCGACCGTCCAGCGAAACGCCAAAGCCACTGCTTTCTTTCACGACACGCGCTTCTTTCCAGAAGCGTTTGGATTTCCAAGCGCTCATGCGGTTTGCCTCCAGATGTGCTCAAGCGATCCGGGAAGGTCTTCAAAAGACTTGATCAGACGCGCCGCGCCGTGCAGCGTTTCAGGTCGGTGATACCCCCAACTCACACCGATGAACGGCACGCCAGCCGCCGTCGCCATCTCCATGTCAAAAGTGGTGTCACCGATCATCACTGTGTTTTCCGTATCCACGCCTGTATCGCGCATCGCGGCGAAGATCATCGAAGGATTCGGCTTGGAAGGATGTGTGTCGGCAACTTGTTGAGTGATGAAATGCCCTTGCAGATCATGTGCTTCGATCAATTTGTCCAATCCGCGTTTGGACTTGCCCGTAGCAATGCCCAGCAATGTGTCAGGCTGAGCCCGCAGCAGGCGAAGAGCGTCCAGCGCGCCCGGGTACAGGGGCGATGATTGCGCCGCACCGGTGCGCGCGCGCAGCGTCATATAACTGTCTTTGTAGGCCTCGACCATGAGGCGATGCTGTGCTGCTTCCAGATCAGGCGCCAAGCGCTCCATCGCGACGTGCAGCGACAAACCCACGATGCTCAGGATAACGGCGCGCGCCGGGGCAGCCTGACCCACGGCATCAAAAGCCAGCGTCATCGCCGCAACGATGTCGCCCTGACTGTCGACCAGCGTTCCGTCCACATCAAAAATCACCAACCGCAATGCCGTGCTCATCAAAGCGCCTCAAACGGGTCTTCTGCAGCCAGATCTTCTGTCCAGCCAAAGGTGTCCCAACTGTGGGCCATATGCTCGGGCATCTCGGCTGTCACGGACACGGTTTTTCGCGTTGTCGGGTGTTCAAACCGCATCATCCGGGCATGCAAATGCAGCTTTTTGGAGATGACGCCGCCCAGCTGCGCGCCCCAGCCATCGCCCATGTTTTCCTGACCCGAGCCGCCGTATTTGCCATCCCCGATGATCGGATGGCCGATCTCGGCCATATGCGCGCGCAGCTGATGCGTACGTCCGGTGACAGGCTCCATGGCCACCCATGCCGCACGCGAGCCAACCCGGTAGAGCGTGGCATAAAGCGTGTGCGCGCGCTTGGCGCCCGGTGTGTCTTCGACGTCGCGCGGGTGGACGGCGATCATCTTTTCACCTTCACCACTTGCGCCGCGACCGCCCGCTTTGACCAATCCGTATTTGATTTCGCCGAGGTACGGCGTTGGCACACCCGCCACCAGCGCCCAGTAGATCTTGCGCGTCTCCCGGTGGCGCATGGCCGCGGTCAGTGCCTTGGCCGCCAGCCGTGTCCGCGCCAACAGCAAAACACCTGATGTGTCACGATCTAGCCTGTGCACAAGTCGCGGCTTTTCATCATAATCGAACTTCAGCGCCTCAGACAACGCATCCACATGGCGGTCCGATTGGCCCGAACCGCCTTGCACGGCCAAACCCGCAGGCTTGTTCAATGCGATCACGTCGTCATCGCGGTAGATCACGCAGGCGCGGATCATCTTGGCGTCTGCCTCCGATACGCGGGTCCGCGGTGGTGGCGCCGGAGCGGCCGTGTCCGGCAGTGGTGGAATGCGCACTTTTTGCCCCGCCTCCAGACGGGTTGCGGCCTTGACCCGGCCTCCATCCACACGAATTTCGCCCTTGCGGCACATCTTTTCCAGACGGCCCTGACTGATCAACGGGAACTGCCGCTTGAACCATCTGTCCAAACGCTGATCCGCATCGTCATCCTGCACGGTGAGTGTTTGCACTCGGCTCATGCGAAAACCCCCCGCGCAAAAAGCAGGCCCAGCATCAGCCCTGCCACCGATAGTCCGACAGACAAGACCATATACAGGGCCGCTGACCCCAGCTGTCCGCGCTCAATCAGTGTAACGGTTTCCAGTGAGAACGCCGAAAAGGTCGTGAACCCGCCCAGAAGGCCCGTCATCACCAGCGGGCTGAGGTGGGTCAGCCCCTTCTGCGCAGCGGCAACCACAAAAACACCCATCAGAAACGACCCCACGATGTTGACGAACATGATCGCCACAGGAAACTCCGACGGGCCTGTCAGGCGCAGAACTGCCACGCCGGACAGAAACCGCAAAACAGAGCCGACCGCCCCGCCCAACGCTACATATAAGACCGATGTCATCATGCGCGACCTGTCACGCGTTGACGCCGGGATGTCAAGTTTCGCGCTTGGCGCGCAGCTTGGCGAAATACTCCATGCGCTTTTTCAGATCGCGTTCAAATCCACGTTCGACAGGTACATAGAGATCCGGGCGCGCCATTGTCTCGGGAAAATAGTTCTGGCCTGAAAAACCATCTTCGGCATCGTGATCGTAATCATAACCCGCGCCATACCCTTGATCCTTCATCATCGACGTTGCCGCGTTCAAAATGTGTTTGGGCGGCGGCTCGGAACCGGTGCGCTTGGCTTCCTTGCGCGCGCCTTTGTAAGCGACGTAGGTGGCATTGGATTTCGGGGCGAGCGCCAGATAGATCAACGCCTGCGCGATGGCCAATTCGCCTTCGGGGCTGCCCAACCTCTCGAATGTTTCCCAGCTTTGCAGGCATACAGATTGCGCCTGCGGGTCAGCCAACCCGATATCTTCGACGGCCATACGGGTGATCCGCCGCGCCAGATAACGCGGATCTTCGCCCCCCTCCAGCATCCGTGCAAACCAATAGAGTGCGGCGTCGGGATCTGATCCGCGCACGGATTTATGCAGCGCCGAAATCAGGTTGTAGTGAGCATCGCCGCTTTTGTCATATTGTGCGGCTCGCCGCATCAGTCGCGCGCCGAGTGCGGTTGGGTCGAGTTTGCCTTCGACTTTCCAGGCGGCCACCTGTTCGATCAGGTTGAGTAAAGCCCGCCCGTCGCCATCTGCCATTTCCAACAGCGCCTCGCGTGCCGGACCATCCAGCGGCAAGCCCACTCCCAACTCCTGCTCCGCGCGTTGCGCAAGCCGCTCCAACTCAGCCAATGACAATCGCTCCAGCACCAGCACCTGCGCGCGGCTGAGTAGAGCGGCGTTCAATTCGAAGGACGGGTTCTCCGTTGTGGCCCCGACCAACAGGATCGTACCGTCTTCCATATGCGGCAGAAACCCGTCCTGCTGCGCCTTGTTGAAACGGTGTATTTCGTCGACAAAAAGCAGCGTGCCCTGCCCGTTTTGCCGCCTGATCTTGGCCGCCTCAAAAACCTTGCGCAGATCAGGTACACCCGTAAAAATCGCACTGATCTGCACAAAATGCAGGTCCGTCTCATGCGCCAATAGCCGCGCGATTGTGGTCTTGCCCACACCCGGTGGGCCCCAGAACACCAGCGAACTCAGCGCTCCGGATGCCAACATCACGGTCAACGGCGCCTCAGCACCCAGTACCTTGTCCTGACCGATCACCTCCGACAGAGATGTCGGGCGCAATCGGTCCGCCAAGGGCCGGTGACCCGTTGAGGTGGCTGCGGGTTCGCTGTCAAACAGGTCTGCCACGGCGTCAGATCCTGAACTGCAAAGCGACGCGGTTGTTGCCCCGCTGCACGGTAATTACAAAGGTACGCGCCCCACTCGCAAAGGCGTCTACAACGGCATCTGGGTGATTCATTTCCACCCCGTTGATCTCGACGATTACATCCCCCGTGCGAAGCCCTACCCGCGGGGCGACAGGGCCGCTATTGGCCACCAAAACGCCTTCGGTTTCCAAGGGTAGATTGTACTCTGCCAGCACCGCCGGGTTTACGCGCAAGACACGCAATCCGGGCAAAACGCTGCTCCGGGTCAATTCGGTTTCATCGCGCGGGGGTTCATCAGGTGCCGCCATCAACTCTACGGCGATATCTTCGCTAACCCCGCCCCGTATCCGTGTCACCTGCGCTTGCTTGCCCAATCCGGTTACGCTCATTCTGTAGACCATTTCCGAGGGTGTGTTCACTGGCTGGCCGTTCACTGCGGTGATCACGTCGCCAACCTTTACATCGGCCTCCGCAAATGGGCTTTGGCGGTGCACGCCGGACACGATGATGCCCTCGGGCCGATCGAGCCCAAAGGCTTGCGCCATATCCGAGTCCAACGCCTGACCGCTCATTCCCGCCCATGGCCGACCAAATGCTGTTTCGCCTGCCCGCGCCTGCTCAACGAATGCGGCAACCAGATCGGCTGGGATCGCGAATCCGATACCGTTGGAGCCGCCAGACCGGGTCAGGATCGAGGTGTTGATCCCAATCAACCGCCCATGCATGTCGATCAGCGCCCCCCCGGAATTGCCCGGATTGATAGGCGCATCTGTCTGGATGAAATATCCTTGTCCCTGCCCCGCAGATCCGCCAGACCGCGCCAGCCCAGAAACAATGCCCGAAGACACCGTTTGCCCGACCCCAAAAGGGTTTCCGATGGCCAGTGCCAACTCGCCGACCTCAACTGTGTCACTGGGGCGCAGGGCAAGCGACGGCAAGTCCTGCGCGTCTTCCAACTGTAGAATGGCCAGATCGCTTTCGGCATCCCCCAGCAACACCCGCGCGCTGTATTCACGCCGGTCAGCCAACACCACGCGGATATCCGTAGCCATCCCGACCACGTGATAGTTCGACACAACAATGCCATCACCCGACAGGATGACACCCGACCCAAGGGAGTTCTGCACGCGTGGTCGTTCCATTTCCGGGCTGCTGAAGAACCGCTCGAAAAACGGGTCGCGCCGCAGTGGCGTGGCACGCGCAGCAGTGATGATCTTGGCGTAGATGTTGACCACTGCCGGCGTTGCGTCTTTGACCAGCGGCACAAAACTCAACTGCATTTGCGCTGGAGACGTGGGGACTTGCTGTGCCTGGCCAGCGGTACCGACGGCGAATGCCATGATGATGAACAAATATCTCATGGTTAAGATATGCGCCTTGGTGCGCGAAGGCGCAACAGGGCGGCATCGCACGACAGCCCATTGCACAAGAAAAAGCCCTCGCTCCGCCAGGGAACAAGGGCCAAATCTCTAACAGTTTGCGCGGTCTTATTCGTCCGCGGCAGCCTCTTCGGCGGCAAGGCGTGCTTTGTCGCCAGCACCTTTGGCATCGCGGTCGCGGTCAACGAACTCGATGATGGCCATCGGCGCCATGTCACCGTAGCGGAAGCCCGCCTTTAGCACGCGCACATAACCGCCTTGGCGATCCTTGTAGCGCGGGCCCAGCACGTCGAACAACTTCGCGACATACTGGTCTTGCTTCAACTTGGAGGCGGCTTGGCGACGTGCATGCAAGTCACCGCGTTTGGCTAACGTGATCATCTTTTCGATGATCGGACGCAGCTCTTTTGCCTTTGGAAGGGTCGTCTTGATCTGCTCATGTTCGATGAGCGAGCCCGCCATGTTCGCCCAGAGCGCCTTGCGGTGCTCATGTGTGCGGTTCAGGCGGCGGTATCCACGTGCGTGACGCATTTCAGTTCTCCAAATGTGTGCCCTCTACGGGCGTTTTTGCTTTGTCTGACCGGATGATGCGTGTCACCCGGTTCTCCTTGGGGCAGATGCCCGTGTTGTCCCCGCCTCGATCGCGGGCATTGCGAAGACCCCTTAGAAGGAGTCTTCGAATTTCTTGGCCAGATCTTCGATGTTGTCTGGTGGCCAGTCTTCGACGTCCATACCGAGGTGCAGACCCATGCCCGACAAGACTTCCTTGATCTCGTTCAGGGACTTACGGCCAAAGTTCGGCGTGCGCAGCATTTCTGCTTCGGTCTTCTGGATCAAATCGCCAATGTAGACAATATTGTCGTTTTTCAAGCAGTTGGCCGAACGCACGGACAGTTCCAGCTCGTCCACTTTCTTGAGCAGCAGCGGGTTGAATTCCAGACCGTCGTCATCATCCTGACGCGATGCGGATTCAGGCTCGTCGAAGTTGACGAAGATGCCCAACTGGTCCTGCAGGATGCGTGCAGCAAAGGCCACGGCGTCATCCGGCGTGATGGAGCCGTCTGTTTCAACTTTCATCGTCAGCTTGTCATAGTCCAGCACCTGACCTTCGCGGGTCGGCTGAACGTCATAAGACACTTTCTTGACCGGCGAGTAGATCGCGTCGATCGGGATCAATCCGATGGGTGCGTCCTCTGGTTTGTTCTTTTCGGCCGAAACATACCCTTTACCGACGTTGACCGTCAGTTCCATGTAGACGTCCGCACCATCATCAAGGTGGCAGATCACATGTTCACGGTTCAGGATTTCGATTCCGGCGGAATCGGAAATATCACCGGCTGTTACAACACCCGGACCCTTGGCAGAGATGGACAGGCGCTTGGGCCCTTCCACTTCCATCCGCAGGGACACGCCCTTGAGGTTCAGAATGATGTCGGTAACGTCTTCGCGGACGCCCGCAACAGACGAAAACTCGTGCAAAACGTTGTCGATCTGCACAGATGTGATAGCGGCGCCTTGCAGCGAGCTCATCAAAACGCGGCGCAGCGCGTTGCCCATCGTCAGACCAAAACCGCGCTCAAGCGGTTCGGCAACGACTGTTGCCTGACGCGCAGGGTCGTTGCCAGGTTTGACATCCAATTGTTGAGGCTTGATCAATTCAGCCCAGTTTTTGTGGATCATGCTGTCCCTCCATCCTTGTCCGTGCCCCATGTCCCGAAGGTGCGGACGCTCGAGGTTTCAAAAAAGCGGATTGGGGCCGCGCGGAAACCTCGCGCAGCCCCAAGTGTTCGAATGTCTCAGACGCGGCGGCGCTTAGGTGGGCGGCAGCCGTTGTGAGCCATTGGAGTCACGTCACGAATGGACGTGATGTTGAAGCCTGCAGCCGCCAGCGCACGCAGCGCGCTTTCGCGACCAGAGCCGGGGCCCTGCACTTCAACTTCCAATGTCTTCACGCCATGCTCTTGCGCCTTGCGGCCCGCGTCTTCTGCGGCCATCTGAGCGGCATAAGGTGTCGATTTACGCGACCCTTTGAAACCCATTGTGCCCGCCGAAGACCAGCTGATCGCATTGCCCTGAACGTCGGAAATCAGAATTTTGGTGTTGTTGAAGGAGCTGTTCACATGCGCCACACCTGCGGCGATGTTCTTGCTGGCCTTTTTCTTAACGCGTACTTTATCACGTGCCATTGATCAGACCCTCCCTTATTTCTTCTTACCGGCAATGGCCTTTGCGGGGCCTTTGCGAGTGCGAGCGTTGGTGTGGGTGCGCTGACCACGGACAGGCAGATTGCGACGGTGGCGCAGGCCACGGTAGCAACCCAGATCCATCAGGCGCTTGATGTTCATCTGCGTGTCACGACGCAGGTCACCTTCGACAGTCAGGTTCGCGTCAATGTGTTCACGGATTTTCAAGATTTCGGCGTCAGACAATTCGTTGACCCGACGGGCCATGTCGATGCCGACCGCTTCGCAGATAAGCTTGGCGGAGGCGTTGCCGATTCCGGTGATATATGTGAGGGCGATGGGAACCCGCTTTGCAGTCGGGATGTTTACGCCGGCGATACGTGCCACGTGTTATGTCCTTTTCGTTGCGGGTCCGTAATACCAGACCCTTTTTTCACAACGTAAGCCCGAAGCGTTTTGGCGCATCGGGCGTCAGCTGATCAGGTGATCTTGCCATTCAGGAGCGACCTTCAGGCAATTTGATTCTCAGTCGAGATAGCGCGTGTTATGGGCTTTTCGCCGGAGCGTCAACCAGGCAATTACGGCAATTGCCATCCTGGCGTTTTGCCTTACCCTTCATCATGGTTCGGAGCAACGGAGATATAGGGCATGACCGGCTTTTCAGATCAGACTTTCGAGGTGTTGCAAGCCTTGTCCGACAACAACTCCAAAGAGTGGTACGACGCCAACAGAGACAGGTTGCAAACCCATGCGCGCGCCCCGTTCGAGGCGATGCTGCGCACGGTTTCGATGTTGCTTGAGGGCAGCAAATATCCGATGTCGGGTAGCAAGAAGACAATGTTTCGCCAGAACCGCGACGTGCGGTTTTCCAAGGATAAGACGCTCTACAAAACGACCGTGTCGGGCATGATCACGCCTTCCGGCACGAAAACTGAAATGGGCGGTGTGGTCTATGCGCAGGTGGGCCCAAAAGGCGGCTGGATGGCGGCGGGCTTTTACAAACTTTCAACATCCGATCTGGGGTTGATGCGGGATGCAATCATCGCCGATCCGGACGCTTTTGCCAGAATTCGCGACGGGCTGACGGCCAAGGGCTGGCCGCTGCGCTTTGAAAACACCCTCAGAACCATGCCACGCGGGTATGCCCAGCACGAAAACCACAGCCAAGCTGATGCTTTGCGGCTCAAGAGTTACGTTGTGTCCGCCGATCAGCCCAAAGCTGTCTGGACGTCCGGGGATATCGTGGAAAAGATGGTTGAGCTTGCCGAAACGATTGGGCCGCTGCTGGCCTTTGGACGTGACGCGCTTCAGCGCGCGCCAAACTGATTTCAACTGTCCAGTACGCTGGAGATTTCGGCCTGCACCGCGTCAATCGCGGCCAATCCGTCCACCCGGTTCAGCAGCCCCTTGGCGTAGTAATACCCGATCAGCGGCGAGGTTTGCTTGTAGTATTCCATCAGGCGGGTCTTGAGGCTTTCCTCATTATCATCTGCCCGGCGTTTGAACTCTTTCTTCTGGCCACAGTTCGTACAGACGCCATCGGCAGGGATAGGCTTGGTCTGATCGTTGTAGACTTCACCGCAGCCTGAGCAAGTTGAACGTGCCGTGATCCGTGCGACAAGCGCCTCATCATCAACACGCATCTCGATCACCTTATCGAGCGTCTGGCCTTCGGCCTCAAGCAGGTCCGCCAATGCATCCGCTTGTGCAAGCGTCCGTGGAAACCCATCAAAGATAAACCCGTTGGCTTTGACGGTCTCCAGCTTTTCGCGGATCAAACCGATCACGATCTCGTCGGTGACCAAGGCGCCAGTCGCCATGACGTCCGCGACGATCTTGCCCATTTCCGTGCCACTGTCTTTGGCCTCGCGCAGCATGTCACCCGTGCTCAGTTGAACCATGCCGCGTTTCTCAACAAGGGTCCGCGCTTGCGTGCCCTTTCCGGCCCCCGGAGGGCCAAGCAGGATAATATTCATCGACGCACTGGGCTCCGTTTCTTTTTGCCTTTGCCGCTTTTGCCTCGCAGCTGCGATTTTTCAAGCAGGCCTTCGTATTGATGCGCCAGAAGATGGCTCTGCACCTGTTGAATGGTGTCCATGGTCACCGACACAACAATCAAAACGGATGTACCGCCGAAGTAGAATGGTATCGCAAATTGGCCGCGCAGAATTTCCGGCAGCAGACACACCAGCGCCAGATAACCAGCGCCCAGAACGAGGATGCGGTTCACGACATATTCCAGATATTCTTCGGTCTTTTTGCCGGGGCGGATACCGGGCACAAAGCCATTCTGGTTCTTCAGGTTGTCGGCCACTTCATCGGGTTTGAACGATACGTTGAACGTATAGAAATACGTAAAGAACACGATCATCACGACGAAGAACGCCAGATACGCCGGTTGTCCGGGGCCAAAGTTGGCCAAGAGCCAAGACATCACGGGGTTCGTGGAATTGCCCGAGAAGGTGCTGATCGTTACCGGCAACAGCAGCAGAGAGGATGCAAAGATCGCCGGGATCACACCTGCTGGGTTGACCTTGACCGGGAGGTGGCTGGAGCCGCCGTCATAGACTTTCATGCCAACCTGACGGCGCGGGTATTGAATGTGGATCTTGCGCAGGGCGCGCTCCATGAAAACCACGAACATGATCGTGGCGATCACCATGATTATGACCCCAATGATCACAGCAGGGCTGATTGCACCCGACCGGCCAGAGGCAAAAAACTGTGCCAAAGCAGCAGGCACTTCGGCGATGATACCGACGAAGATGATCAAGGAAATACCGTTGCCGATGCCGCGCGCGGTGATCTGTTCACCCAGCCACATCAGGAACATCGTACCGCCAACCAATGTGATCAGACACGACATCCGAAAGAACATGCCAGGGTCGGTGACGATGTCGCCGGCTTCAAGGCTCACAGCAAGCCCGTAGGCCTGAACCGTGGCCAAGGCGACCGTACCGTAACGGGTGTACTGGTTGAGCTTTTTGCGTCCCTGTTCACCCTCTTTCTTGAGCTGCTGAAGCGGGCCCCACATAGAACCCAACAGCTGCACGATGATCGAGGCCGAGATGTAAGGCATGATCCCAAGGGCAAAAATACCCATGCGGCCCAAGGCGCCACCCGTGAACATCGACACCATACCGCCGATGCCCTGCCCCGCCTGATCCATGAACTCGCGCAGCGCCACACCGTCGATGCCAGGCACCGGAATGAACGTGCCAAGGCGGTAAACGATCAGCAAACCGAGCGTAAAGAGGATGCGGTTGCGCAGGTCGGTGGCCTTGCCCAGCGAAGACCAGCTGGTGTTGGCGGCCATATTCTCGACGGCAGATACCATGGGAGGGCTCTCTTTCGTAACGAACAACGCCGCCCGTACCGTTTTCCGGCGGGCGGCGTTCGGAAAATCTCATGGGACTATGTAAGGGGCTGCGTCGCCCCCCACAAGCCCAAAGGCAGGCTTACGCCTCTGCCGGTGCCGCGGTTGTGAGTGAACCACCCGCTTTTGCCACGGCATCGATTGCGGATTTGGACGCGCCTGTGACGGTCAGGTCCAGTTTGGACGTCACTTCGCCCTTCGCCAGGACGCGGATACCATCCAGTTTGCGACGCACCAGACCGCTTTCGATCAGCACATCTTCGGTGATCGCTTTCTTGGCGTCGATTTTCTTGGCGTCAATGAACTTCTGGATCAGACCAAGGTTCACAACCGCATAAGACTTGCGGTTTGGCTTGGTAAAGCCGCGCTTTGGCAGACGTTGATAGAGCGGCATCTGGCCACCCTCGTAACCTTTGATCGCCACGCCCGAGCGGGATTTTTGACCTTTGATACCCCGGCCACCCATTTTACCGGTGCCAGAGCCCGGGCCACGGCCAACGCGCTTGCGTTTTTTGGTGGCGCCATCATTGTCGGAAAGTTCATGCAGTTTCATTGTCGCTTCTCCTTTGCCGGACATGCCCCCCAGCGACGGGAGCGGACAGACGCGGCGTTTCGATTCTCGGTGGCACACAGATGGCCACCGGGGGCGTATAGAGGGAGTTGGTTGAGGGATCAAGGGTGTCAGAACACTTGTCTTGATCGGTTGCCTGCGTGACAGTAGCGTTCATGAAACTCCACCGGTCAATGCGCGACTCCCTTCGAAAGCGAAAAACCAACAAGATCGCGCGCGCCGCGGCTCAAGCGCAGTTTCCATACGAGGTCGAAGCGCTCTTTCGCGACATCGCAGCCGCTTTTGACCTTGAAATCGAGCTGCTCGACGATCCGGTCGAACTGGCCATGAGATTGCCGGTTCAGGATGGTCTGCAGTTCGATATCTACTTGTGCATGCAAAACACGGATGAGCTTTGGTTCTGTGTCGACGATTTCTTTACGTACAGCAGCTTCCCCTACCCCGTCGTTCAGGACGAATTTCGTTTGAACCTCAGCGATTTCCTGTCCGGTCGAAGTCGGCTCAGGAATGCCCGCTATTCAGTCGTACTGGAACGACCGGACGGCGCATCGTGGGAGCGTGTTTCCAGCTATAGCGGCGGCGGATCGCGCGGATTGTCCCAACAGCAAATCCTGCGCAATGACCCCGCCTTCAGGCTCGGCCGTGGTGACCGGGCCACATAGATTTTTGCACTGTCACGCTTTCTCCTTCACCATGTTGTCCATTGGCGCGACGGGGAAGGTACGGCGCAAGGGAGGCCTTGAACCGCGTGTTTTTCTCTCCGCTCGGCTAAAGGACCGCCCCAGCACGACCACGCTGGCCACCGGCATGCGGCGCGCGGCTACCTGCAGCAAGACCGGCAATGCCAACCCGCCCACCAAGCCACATACGAACCGCAGATCAAGCTGCTCGATGCCGAGGATATCGCACAGCATCCGAGCGGCCACCGTTCCGAAAACATGGTAGAGATAGATGGTGAACGCATAGGGTGACAGACGCTCCAGAATCGGCAATCTGGGGCTCCACATCATCATCAGGCTACACATCGACAGACCAAAGACCAGGCTTTGATAGTCGCGCTTGCCCATCGAAAACTGTCCGGTCTCATAAAGCGCCTGGATATTCCACAGCGCACAGGCCACAGCCAGAACACCCAAAACCAGGGTCAGCCGTTCTGACACCTCGGCCACAGCCCCGGCATGACGATTGAACACAACGCCCAGCAAGAAGTAGGGGAGCAAGTAGAGTGCGCCGTTGACCGAAAAGAACCGCGTATCAAACCCCGTCCCAGCCAAATAGAGCACGCAGGACGTGATCAGAAACAGGAGGGTGAACCGCCCCTCCAACAGCGCGTCCAAAAAACCAAAGAGCACGAAGATCACGAGGATCGACTGCAAGAACCAAAAATGCGCATAGGAATAGAACAGTGGCTGCCAAGCCTCGGTGAGCGGCACCGCGAACCTGTTTCCCATGATCGCTGCAACGACGACGAAGGCCAGTATCGCCACGATCCCCGGCAGATAGAGACGACGCAGTTTTCCCAGTACAAAACCCGCATAGCCTGTCATCGACGGTGGGCGCAGCGCATAGACGTAGCCTGCGATAAACCCAAAGAGCGGCATCCGAAGATCGACAAAAAAGTCTGCGTAAAGCCGCAGCATGTCAGGATAGGCAACCCTGAGACCACCGTCGGAATTGGGGCCGATGACGTGGAAGCTGACCAATAAAACCACGGCCAACGCACGCATGGTTTCAAGTGGAATTTCGTTTTGACGGGTCTGGGGTGCAGCGCCTGCATCTGCGTACATAATTCATCCTTTGCCCCACCCATTGTCATCCTCGGTCTTGCGAGTTTGATGAAAATTTTATTGAGCAAAAGACTTAAGCAAACGTGAAAACGTCAGCTCCAAAGCGGCAAAAGCGCCTTTTTTGGGGAAGGTAATGATGCCAAGCGTATTCGGCATGACAAAACTGGGCTCACAAGACTGGCTTGGCCGACTTGGGCATCTTCTCGACTGCTCCGCGCGGCCCCCATTTGATGCCGACATGAGGTCCAGTTCGTCGAACAAGCCGCACAAAACGAAAAACGCCCCACATTGGGGGCGTTCAAAGCGGCGTCGACGCCTATTTCTGACTCGAATAAAGAGCAATTCAGCCCTTTTCTTCGACGATCTCCACCATGTGCGAAATCGAGTTGATCATGCCGCGCACGGAGGGCGTATCTTCCAACTCGCGCGTTTTGTGCATCTTGTTCAGGCCCAGACCGATCAGTGTCGCGCGCTGTTTGGCGGGGCGACGGATGGGAGAGCCGATTTGCTTGATGACGATTGTTTTGGCCATTGCTCCGCTCCTTATGCGTCGGCTGCTTCAGCAGGCGCATCGGCCGCTGGGGCCGCGTCTGCTTTGGGCAGGATATCAGCCACTTTCTTGCCGCGACGTTGGGCAACAGACCGTGGGCTGGATTCTTTCTTCAACCCGTCCATCGTGGCGCGGATCATGTTGTATGGGTTCTGCGAGCCGATCGATTTGGACACAACGTCCTTGATGCCCAGCATCTCGAACACAGCACGCATCGGACCACCAGCGATGATGCCCGTTCCCTCGGGGGCGGTGCGCATCACAACTTTGCCCGCTCCGTGACGGCCTTCCATGTCGTGGTGCAGCGTGCGGCCTTCGCGCAGTTGCACGCGGATCATCTGGCGCTTGGCTTGCTCAGTGGCTTTGCGAATGGCCTCGGGAACCTCTTTCGCCTTACCTTTGCCAAAGCCCACGCGACCCTTTTGATCACCTACAACCACGAGGGCTGCAAAACCAAAGCGCTTACCACCCTTGACGGTCTTGGACACACGGTTGATCGCCACAAGGCGGTCCGCAAATTCCGGTGTTTCATCACGGTCGCGGCGGTTGCCCCGACGATTTTCACGTTCTGCCATGTGGCATTCCTTTTCTCAGGTGACGCGCAATGCGTCTGTTTGCTCGATCCTGGTGGGGTCCATGACGCGTCACAGACACCCCCGGATCATCGGGGTGGCGTTACCGCCACCCGCAGTGTCTTAGATCTTCAGACCGCCCTCGCGTGCGGCATCGGCCACGGCTTTGACTTTCCCGTGGAACAGGAAGCCACCGCGATCGAAATAGGCCTCTTCAACACCGGCTTTTTTCGCGCGCTTCGCGATTTCAGCACCGACCTTGGTGGCCGCTTCGATGTTGTTCTTGCCCACAACACCCAAATCCTTTTCGAGCGTCGATGCGGCGGCCACTGTCTTGCCGTTCACATCGTCGATCAACTGAACGGAGATGTTCTTGTTGGAGCGGTGCACGGACAGGCGCATACGGCCCGCGTTCACCTTGCGAAGTTTGTTCCGAACGCGCAGGCGGCGCTTCAAGAACAGTTGTCTTTTGCTGTTTGCCATGTCTTGCGTCCTTACTTCTTCTTGCCTTCTTTGCGGAAGATGAACTCACCCTTGTAGCGGATGCCTTTGCCCTTGTAGGGCTCGGGCTTGCGCCAAGCGCGGATGTTCGCGGCAACCTGACCAACAAGCTGTTCGTCAATGCCTTCCACAATGATTTCGGTTTGCTTTGGTGCCGTCACGGTCACACCCTCAGGGGCCATGTAATCGACATCATGGCTCAGGCCGAGATTCAGTTTCAGGGTGTTGCCCTGCACCTGCGCCCGGTAGCCCACGCCTTGGATTTCAAGCTCTTTCTTGAAGCCTTCGGTGACCCCGGTGACCAGATTGGCCACCATTGTACGGGACATTCCCCACTGTTGACGCGCACGCTTTGACTTGCCACGCGGAATAACAGAGACGGAGCCGTCCTCGATCGCGATCGTCACATCGTCGGTTGCCTTGAAAGTGCGAACGCCCTTGGGGCCCTTCACTTCAATGGTCTGACCGTCCATCGACGCAGTCACGCCAGAAGGCAGCTCAACCGGTTTTTTACCAATACGAGACATGAAACCCTCCTTAGAAGACGGTGCAGAGCACTTCGCCGCCAACATTGGCTGCACGTGCTGCTTGGTCCGACATCACACCCTTTGGGGTGGAGACAATCGACACACCCAGGCCCTGACGGACCACCGGAATGTCACTGACGCCCATGTAGACGCGGCGACCGGGCTTGGAGACCCGCTTGAGCTCACGAATAACAGGTTCGCCGTCATAGTACTTGAGGCTGATCTCAATGGCCGGGTGGCCATCGGCACCGGTCATTTTCTCATACCCGCGGATGTAGCCTTCGTCGGCCAGCACATCCAGCACCCACGCGCGCAGCTTGGACGCTGGCGTGACGACGGTGGATTTGCCGCGCAATTGGCTGTTCCGGATACGGGTGAGCATATCTGCGATAGGATCGTTCATCTCATGCGCTCCTTACCAGCTCGACTTGACCATGCCGGGGATTTGGCCGCTTGAGCCAAGATCCCGCAGCGCGATCCGCGAAATTTTCAGTTTGCGATAATACGCGTGCGGACGGCCTGTCAGCTGGCAGCGGTTGTGCAGACGCACAGCGCTGGAGTTGCGAGGCAGTTTCGCCAGCTTCAGGGAGGCGCGGAAACGCTCTTCCATCGGCTTGCTTTCATCGCTTACGATCTCTTTGAGTGCCGCGCGCTTTGCGGCGTACTTCTTGACCAGAGCTTCACGCTTCTTTTCGCGTGCGATCATGGATTTCTTAGCCATATCTTGTCCTTCCCGCGCTTATGAATTGAAGGGCATGTTGAAGGCTTTCAACAGGCTCTTTGCTTCAGCGTCGGTCTGCGCCGTTGTGGCGATCACGATGTCCATTCCCCAGTTTTCATCGATTTTATCGAAATCGATTTCGGGGAACACGAGGTGCTCTTTGAGGCCCATGGCATAGTTGCCACGCCCATCAAAAGACTTGCCCGACACGCCGCGGAAGTCGCGGACACGGGGCAAAGCAATCGTGATCAGACGGTCGAGAAATTCATACATGCGGTCGCCGCGCAGGGTGACTTTCGCCCCCATCGGCATATCCTCACGCACCCGGAAACCCGCGATGGATTTCTTGGCGATCGTGGTCAGCGCCTTCTGGCCTGCGATCAGCGTCAGGTCTTCCTGGGCTGACTTGGCTTTCTTGCTGTCACGGACAGCTTCGGCACCGCACCCGATGTTCAGGACGATCTTGTCCAGACGCGGGATCTGCATGTCGTTCTTGTAGCCGAACTCTTCTTTCATCGCAGCGCGAATGGTGTCGGCATAAACGGTCTTGAGGCGGGGTGTGTAGGTTGCGGAATCAAGCATCGATCACGTCCCCTGTTGTCTTGGCAAAACGCACCTTCTTGTCGCCTTCGATCTTGAAGCCGACGCGTGTTGCTTTGCCGTTCTTGTCAACAATCGCCAGATTGCTCAGATCAACCGGCATCGCCTTGGGGATGCGGCCACCCTGATCGGTTTGGGATTGACGGGTTGCACGGATGGCGATGTTCACGCCGTCCACGATGGCCTTGCCGGATTTGGGGTCGACGGACGTGATGTTGCCCGTCTTGCCTTTGTCCTTGCCGGCCAGAACGATGACCTTGTCACCTTTGCGAAGTTTGGCAGCCATTACAGCACCTCCGGCGCAAGAGAGATGATTTTCATGAAGTTTTTCGCGCGCAACTCACGCACAACCGGGCCAAAGATACGTGTACCGATCGGCTCGTTGTTGTTGTTGAGAATAACGGCTGCATTGCGATCAAAGCGGATCGCGGTGCCGTCGTCGCGGCGGACTTCCTTGGCGGTGCGAACAACAACGGCCTTACGGACGTCGCCCTTTTTCACACGACCGCGTGGGATGGCTTCCTTGACCGACACGACAATGATGTCGCCGACGGACGCGTATTTACGCTTGGAACCACCCAGAACCTTGATGCACTGAACACGGCGTGCGCCGCTGTTGTCAGCAACATCCAGGTTGGTCTGCATCTGGATCATTTGGTTTCTCCCGACCTTTAGGGGGCGATGCGTGCCTGATCCCTAGGGTTTCGATTAAGCAGGGGTGCTTTAGGCCTCAGCGGCTTCCAGCACTTCCCAACGTTTGGTTTTGGATCGTGGTGCACATTCAATGATGCGGACCATGTCGCCCACTTTGAATGTGTTGTTCTCATCGTGCGCCCGGTATTTCTTGGACTTACGAATGGTCTTTTTCAGAACCGGGTGCGTAAAGCGGCGCTCGACGGACACGGTTACTGTTTGTGCGTTGGCATCAGATGTCACGGTGCCGGAGAGGATTCGTTTAGGCATATCTCAGGCTCCTTATTCTGTCGCCGCGGCCGCAGCCGCTTTTTGGTTCAGGATGGTTTTGACACGGGCCGCATCGCGGCGTGCCTTGCGGATCTGAGCCGCATTCTCCAACTGGCCCGTCGCTTGTTGAAAGCGCAGGTTGAAGGATGTTTTTTTCAGGTTGGCCAGCTCTTCACGAAGCTGGTCAGGGGTCTTGTCGTGCAATTCCTTGGCGTTCATCGCCTTTTTCCTTTCAACATCACGGGCAGGCCGCAAAAAATGCGTCACCCTGATTCCCGTGGAGTCCATGATGAAGGGGCCGTATAGGCCCGCTGGTCTGCTATGGCAAGCCCTTTCGTGTGCAACAAAAGGCGCGGCTCAAGAGCGGTTTTCAGCACCATTGATCCGCCACCGTCCTGCGGTCGGCCCCCGACGCTTTGCCTTTGGGTCTTTGCGCGCGAATTGCGGACCTGCGGAACGGATGATGCTTGCCAAAACTCGTGGTCGTCAATCAAACGCCACCCCGCCTTTGAACGCAATACTGGTATCAAGAGCAGGCGCGCGTTTGCCGGACCGTCCTTCAATATCGTTAAAGAACCTGCTGATACAAAGCGATTTCAACGATCATGCTTGATTTATCCTCTAATAATCAGCACCTTCACTGAAATCGCTCTACAAGCTCTTTCGTTTTCCGAAACTCTGGAACGTGCGACCCGCCATAGGCCAATCGTTAATGAATGAATTCCCGGAAGACGTAAAAGACATTTGCGAAGACATGCTTGCCCGTACGGGCGCTGCGATCATGTCGGGGGATTTTCACAGCTTCCTGTCGTGTTTTCATCTGCCGCAAAAGATGGAGACGTTTTCCGGCTACCGGATGATCGAAACCGCTGATGATCTGCGTGCCGTTTTTGACGGCGTGCGAAAATACATGCGAGACAAGGGGATCACGCGCATGGTGCGGCGCAACATCAATGCCAATTTCCAAGACGCGGATACAATCGTGGCCATGCACGAAACCCGCATGCTGCGCGGCACCTTCCTTGCTCAGCCGACTTACCCCTCGTTTTCAGTACTGCGTCGCATGAATGGTGTCTGGAAACTCACCGACACGATCTATGCGATCAAAGACAGCGCAGAGCACGAAGCGGCACTTACGCGGTCCAAGCGGCCCGACACGAGCCAGTGATCCGCCTCCGTATTTTGCGTCGGGCGACAGTTTTAGACAGTGAAATCGATCTCTAGAAACACCAAATAAGCCGCTGTACTCTGGCGGCTGTCGGCCAACGCACACTTGCTGTCCCTTAACACCACCCGGCACCTTCGCTAAGACAGGCATATGGCCAATATAGAATCTCTTTTCGTCACCCGCCTTTACCGTGCGCATCTCTCCGAGCACGGCAAACCTGTTGATACGTCCGAACTGGAAGCCTCATGCTGGTCCATCGCCGAAGATGACGAGGCGGGTCAGGACTGGTGCGAAGAGAACGGGTATCCGGGCTACACCTCTTATGCATCCCTGACCGACCTGCCCTACCGGTTCCCGGTCTTCAAAGATCTCGTCAAAGCCCTGGACAAGCATGTCAAAGCCTTTGCAAAGGATCTGGAGTTCAATCTGGATGGCCGCAAACTCAAGCTCGAAGACATCTGGATCAACATCCTTCCGCCCGGCGGCATCCACACAGGGCATATTCATCCCCATTCGGTCATCTCGGGAACGACCTATGTCGCCCTGCCCGACGGGTCCGCATCGATCAAATTCGAAGACCCCCGCCTGGCCATGATGATGGCAGCGCCCGCGCGGATGAAAGACGCCCGCGCGGAACTGCGCACGTTCAACTACGTCGCGCCCGAGGTGGGTGATGTACTGCTCTGGGAAAGCTGGCTCAGGCACGAAGTCCCGCTCAACATGGCGGATGAAGAGCGGGTGTCGGTGAGCTTTAATTACGGGTGGGGCTGAAGGTCTCGTTTGCGGACGAAGTGACCTAAACCTCACTCGACGCGGGCGAACTCCCGCATGGTCAATCCGACCACTGTCTTGAATTGCGTGGGTCGAGGTTCGCCTTCATCCGCTGCAATAAATCGAAACGTGTCGTCAGTCAGTTCATAAATTGCCGGAAGCTCTTTCCCTGCATCTTCGCCAATCGAATCCACCCATGTGATCGCCTTGGGGGTCGTGCTTGCATCCAGCTCGAATGTCCCCATCAAGAGCAAACGGTTATCAGGCGTTACCACCTTGAACTCGTTGCCCATGAAGATGCAAACAGCGCCCGGTGCTGTATGCTCGTCGTCAGGCGGTTCAACGATACCATCTGCTTCTATGTACGTCTGTGACCAAGTGCCTTGGAGAAGGTCAAAGTCAGGTCGGCCAACTGGAAGCATGGTCACTCTTTCATAGCAATCTGCGGCACGTCGGCATTTTGGAGCGCGGCTGGGCGAATGTCGTCAACGGCCTTAAACCAGACACCCTTTAGCCCCATGAACTCCCGCCAACCTCAGGCCATGATCCAGTCATCTAACCTGTGAAACCGCTGTCAGATTGACCTTGCGCTCAAATGATCAGGAATCGCGGAAGTGATCCTCGGCATCGGTGACGTCAACGCCCAAGGCTTCCAGCCCGGCCTCCAGATGATCTGGCAGTTCTGGCATCCCCGACAGGTAGTTGGCAGTGGGTGCTGTCGCTTCGGCCTTTGCTGTGGCCAGAGCTTCGTCCCAATCGTCGGCCTCGAAACTGTCGCGCCCCACCCACATGATGGCAACAAGGTTGGCCGCTTCGTCCTCATTCAGATCCGAGACGTAATCAAACAACTGATGGCTCTCTGGTCCATATTCGCGGGCGAGAAACACCACGCGGACCACTTTGTTTATACTGATGTCGGGCACTGTGGCACCTCTCGATTCTGGATCCAAGCTTGTACCAACCAACAGGGGAAAACCCGCGTTGGCAAGACCGACCGGGATCAGATTGCACGTCCGGTGACCTGTATCCCACTAAAATAGCACGAGTTCACATAGCAAAAACCCCCGCCGATTGCTCAGCGGGGGTTCTTTAATTCTACCGGGTGACGCTCTCATCGCCTTTCTGCGAAAGACGACTGCCGCGCACATCGCCCCTTTCGGGGCAACGGGCTTACCAGTCCTCGCGGACCACGACCCGTGTTTTGATCGGCAGTTTCATCGCAGCAAGGCGCAGGGCCTCGCGGGCAACGTCATCACCAACGCCATCAATCTCGAACATGATGCGACCGGGTTTGACCTTCGCTGCCCAACGGTCAACGGAGCCTTTACCCTTACCCATCCGTACTTCGATCGGTTTGGCTGTTACTGGCACATCAGGGAAGATGCGGATCCAGACGCGGCCTTGCCGTTTCATGTGGCGCGTCATCGCGCGGCGAGCCGCTTCGATTTGACGGGCTGTCACACGCTCAGGCTCGGTCGCCTTCAGTCCGTAGGTGCCGAAGTTCAGGTCAGACCCGCCCTTCGCCAGACCCTTGATGGAGCCTTTGAACTGTTTGCGGAATTTCGTACGCTTTGGCTGAAGCATTTATCTGTCCCCCTTAGCGCCGACCGCCTGCACCGCGAGGTGCTGGGCCGTCCTGGAGTTCCTGTGCTTTACGGTCACGCGCGGCTGGATCGTGCTCCATGATCTCACCTTTGAAGATCCAGGTCTTGATCCCGATGATGCCATAGGCAGTCGTCGCTTCCACGTGTGCGTAATCGATGTCGGCCCGCAGTGTGTGCAAGGGCACGCGACCTTCACGGTACCATTCGGTCCGCGCGATCTCCGCGCCGCCCAAACGACCCGCAACGTTCACACGGATGCCAAGGGCCCCCATGCGCATCGCGTTCTGCACCGCACGTTTCATGGCGCGGCGGAAAGACACCCGGCGCTCCAGCTGTTGTGCAATGCTTTCACCGACCAATGCCGCGTCCAGCTCGGGCTTGCGCACTTCAACGATGTTGAGGTGCAGCTCGCTGTCGGTCATCTTGGCAATCTTCTGGCGCAGACCTTCGATGTCTGCACCCTTCTTGCCGATGATAACACCGGGGCGGGCTGTGTGGATCGTGACGCGGCACTTCTTGTGCGGACGTTCGATGATCACACGGGCTACGCCGGCCTGATGGCATTCTTTCTTGATGAAATCACGGATCGCGAGGTCTTCCAGCAGAAGATCACCGTAATCCTTGGTGTCGGCATACCAGCGGCTGTCCCAGGTGCGGTTCACCTGCAGGCGCATGCCAATCGGATTGACTTTGTTACCCATTAGGCTTGCTCCTCAACTTGGCGTACGACGATCGTGATTTCCGAAAACGGCTTGATGATTTTGCCGAAACGGCCACGTGCACGCGGGCGACCGCGCTTCATGGTCAGGTTTTTGCCGACATAGGCTTCGGCCACGATCAGTTCGTCCACATCAAGATTGTGGTTGTTTTCGCCGTTCGCGATGGCCGACTGAAGGCACTTCTTCACGTCATGCGCGATCCGCTTTTTGGAGAACGTCAGGTCCGTCAGGGCCTTGTCCACCTTCTTGCCGCGGATCATCGCGGCCACCAGGTTCAGCTTCTGCGGGCTTGTGCGAAGCATGCGCAGTTTTGCCATTGCTTCGTTGTCGGCCACGCGGCGGGGATTTTTATCCTTGCTCATGGCTTACTTCCGCTTCGCTTTTTTGTCGGCGGCATGACCATAGTAGGTCCGCGTTGGCGAGTATTCACCAAACTTCTGACCGATCATGTCCTCGGACACGTTAACAGGAATGTGCTTCTGACCATTGTACACGCCAAACGTCAGGCCCACGAATTGGGGCAGGATCGTCGAGCGGCGCGACCAGATCTTGATCACTTCGTTGCGGCCGCTTTCGCGGGCTGCTTCGGCCTTTTTCAACACGTAAGAGTCGACAAAAGGACCTTTCCATACAGAGCGAGCCATATTTTAGCGCCCCTTCTTCTTGGCGTGCCGCGAGCGGACGATCAGCTTGCTGGACGCTTTGTTCTTGTTCCGGGTCCGCGCACCTTTGGTGGGCTTGCCCCATGGGGTCACCGGGTGACGGCCACCAGAGGTCCGACCTTCACCACCGCCGTGCGGGTGGTCGATCGGGTTCATCACGACACCGCGCACCGACGGGCGGATGCCCTTGTGACGCATGCGGCCCGCTTTACCGTAGTTCTGGTTGGAGTTGTCGGGGTTGGACACGGCACCGACGGTGGCCATGCATTCCTGACGCACCAGACGCAGCTCGCCCGAGCTCAGACGGATCTGAGCGTAGCCACCATCACGACCCACGAACTGGGCGTAGGTGCCCGCGGCGCGTGCGATCTGACCACCCTTGCCGGGCTTCATCTCGATGTTGTGGATGATCGTACCGATAGGCATGCCCGAGAACGGCATCGCGTTGCCCGGCTTGATGTCTGCCTTCTGGCTGGCGATCACGCTGTCCCCAACGGCCAGGCGCTGCGGCGCAAGGATATAGGCTTGCTCGCCGTCTTCGTATTTCACCAGCGCGATGAACGCGGTCCGGTTGGGGTCATATTCGATGCGTTCGACCGTGGCCGCGACATCCAATTTGTTCCGTTTGAAGTCAACGATCCGGTAGAGGCGCTTGGCCCCGCCGCCTTTACGGCGCATCGTGATCCGTCCGGTGTTGTTCCGTCCGCCATTCTTGGTCAAGCCTTCAGTGAGGGCTTTGACCGGGCGGCCTTTCCAGAGCTCCGAACGGTCGATCAGTACCAGCCCACGCTGGCCCGGCGTCGTCGGTTTATACGACTTGAGTGCCATGTTGTCTGTCTTCCGTTTTGCTTGTGCGGCAGGTTGCCCCGCCTATGGTATGAAGGCCCCCGTAGGTGCCCGATTTAGATGCCCTTGCGGACAACAACGAAGCCCCGGACGAATCCGGGGCTGGGTCGATGGGTCCAACTATTAAAGATACATGGGTGGGTCAAGCGGTTCATACCCGGATCCATGCAAAAACTGGCAACCATCGCTATCCGCACAAGGGTCAATCACAAACGGCTTGGACATCGGAGGGCGTAAGATTGCTATTTCTCACTCCATGACCTGCGTGGCCAAAGCAATTGGTCCGCATGAATGAGTTTCTCCGCGTTCCTGGGTCGGTTTTGGTAATTCTCTTGCATTCCGGCCAAATGCCCCCCGATCTTGTATAAGGCGGCTTCAAGTTGACTGGATATTTGTTCGGCGACCACTTTTGTACTCTGGTTCTTTTGGAGCAAATCTAAAGCCAAGTTCAATTCCGCCTCGCCATGTAGCAAATCACCACCCTCAGATGCGTCTTTCAGGTGATGAATTGACTGTTCTAGACCATACAATAGCAGTGCCCGATCAGACTTGAGTTTGATTGCGGATTTGGTCCAGTGCAGATCATGTCCCAACCAAAACAGATTTGCAGGCTTGAGTTGCGACACCTGAAGTTCAGCATCCGTCTTTCCTTTGTTTTCTATGCTAAGCGGTCCGAGTTTTATCGTTCCTGCTGATCGAGCAAGCATGAAAACCAACAGCGGTCCGACAAGTGCGACAAAAGCCAACACGAAAACCACCAATGTCAGATTATCAACCGTGCATGGTTCTGAGAACACGACGCTGCAGAGTGTCTCCATTGAGCAATCCCTTTTTGACAAATTCGCAGCCAAGCTTGGCAGCCTTCATTTAACACTCAAGATTTTGCGAGTAATTTCTCGAACCGGCAAGCCGGATTGCAAAATCATCCTGCAGGGAGATCACGCCCCGAAGCGTCTACCAGTTGCAAACTCTAGCTTGAACCTTGCCCTTCAATCCGCGCCACCTTCGCAGCCTGATGTCGTCATTCGATTGCTGACGTAACTTTCGGCCCAGCCACCCCTTTAGGCTGTATTGCATTCGAAAAAACACATCGAGCTTTGTTGCGTCGCCGACTGATCCACGAGGCTGCGGAAACGCCTCGCCTCGCATCCCAAACGCACAGCGCCGTCGTTGCGAAGCCTAATTCACATGCAACGAAGAGTCCGCAGGTCCTCAAAGAAAGTTCGCCGTTCCTCCGAGCTTTCGGTCACCGCTTTGGGGCGCCCAGCGATCCAAACCTCAATGCGTTCGGAATTGACCGTGTTCTGAGAGAAATCACGCGCCTCGACGCCCAGATCACGCGCCACGTCGCGCGCGATGGTTTCGGTTTCGGGGCTGTAGTATCGCAAGTGCGTCGTGGACACACGGAAGGTTTCGCGCCCGACTTCGGCCACGTCCACGCCTGCATTTTGCAACTGGGACACGTACCCCTGCAACCGCTGGTCCGGGACGCCGTCCGGCGCGTGAATGTAGAACATAACCGGCGCAGGTGCAGTGACATAGGCCGCCTTTTCCGCCTCCACGGCTATTTCGGGCGCTGGTTGGATGGCATCAGACTGTGTCGTGGCATCGTTCGGCACAGCGTAGGCGGCTGGGATCACGTCAGCGCCAGGCATCTGTCCAGCCTCAAGCACGGCCGCTGTGATGGCATCGGCCAGAGAATTGGGCATGTTTGCTTCGGCGGCGGTTTGCGGGGCTTTTTCTTGCGGCATCACGATGCTGGTTTCAAAGATGGGTGCGGCCGAGGGCGGTGCTTCGCTGGGCGCGGAGAGCGCGGCGGTCTGAACCGCTACGACCGGCGGGAGTGCTTGTACGCGGGCCGGTTCATCAACGGCGGATGGATTGCCCAGACCAAAGAGCAAGCCCACGCCAAGCACCAGCCCAAGGCCAAGGCCCGCCGCACCAGCAAAAACCACAGCCGCCTTACTGTCGCGCGTTTTGGCAGGTGCCTCGACAACCAGCGCCGGAACGTCTGTTGCCGTCTTGGGTGTGGCCTTGATCGACGCGATATTCCTGTCAGCTTTGGCCGATAGCACCTGTTCGCGTTTGGCCCGCGCCATCGACAGCCGTTCTTGCCATTCTTCCGCATCCAGCGGATGCACGCCAGCCGACACCCCGTGCGCGGGTTCGGATTTGGCAAAGCCGTTTCCTTCTATCTTCGACATGACATTGACCTCTCATCGAGACGCAATTTCAGTAGCGGCAGACGAATTGAAACATAACCGCAGCGCGGAACCAGGTACGGAACAGTCGCAAGTCCTTCATTTTGAATTACAAAATTTCCCACTCCGCAATTCAACGCTCTACTAACGCCGAAAAAGCGGATTTGCGCAACTCCTGCGTGAAATATCGGCGGATAAGCGCCTTTTTTGCCACTTGCACGCGACCACGCAAAAACCCCGGCCTGTTTCCAGACCGGGGTTTCTCAATTCAGACTGTGACGTGGCTCAGAGGCCGGTTGTCACGTCGATTGTGTTGCCTTCTTCCAGCATCACATAGGCCTTCTTGACGTCCTTGCGTTTGCCCAGGGCACCGCGGAAACGTTTGACTTTGCCTTTGGTGATCGTGGTATTGACCGCTTTGACCTTCACACCAAAGAGCGCCTCAACGGCCTCCTTGATCTGGGGTTTGTTGCTGTCCATCGCCACTTCAAAGACCACTGCGCCATTTTCGGACGCCATTGTGGCTTTTTCGGTGATGATCGGCTTGCGGATCACATCATAGAGTTCTGCCTTGGTGCTCATTTCAAACGGGCCTCCAGTGCTTCGACGCCCGCCTTCGTGATCACCAGAGTGTCACGCTTGAGGATGTCATATACGTTTGCGCCCATCGTCGGCAGGATATCCAGACCTTCGATGTTGCGCGCGGCTTGGGCAAAGTTTTCGTTGACCGACGCGCCGTCAATGATCAGCGCGCGTTTCCAGCCAAGGTTCTTTACCTGCTTGGCCAAGGCGCCGGTCTTGCCGTCGCTGTCAGCCGTGTCGATGATGACCAACTCGCCCGCTTTCATCTTGGCGCTCAGTGCATGACACAGGCCCAATTTACGGAACTTCTTGGTCAGCTCGTGGCCGTGGCTGCGAACCTTTGGCCCCTTGTAGACACCACCACCGCGGAAGATCGGAGCAGAACGCGCGCCGTGGCGTGCGCCGCCGGTGCCTTTCTGGCGATAGATCTTCTTGGTCGAATAGCTGACCTCGGAGCGTGTCTTGACCTTGTGCGTGCCAGCTTGCGCGTTGTTACGCTGCCAGCGCACGACGCGGTGCAGGATGTCGGCGCGTGGCTCAAGACCAAACAGGGCCTCGTCCAGATCAACCGAACCGGCTTTCTTGCCGTCGAGCTTGATGACATCGAGTTTCATGCGTCACCTTCTTTCTTGTCTGCTTCAGCGGCTTCCGCTTCGGCCACAACATCGGTTTTTGCCTCTTCGGCTTCGGCAGCTTCCATAGCGGCCTGTTCCTCTGCGGCTGCGGCGGCTGCTGCGGCTTCTGCTTCGGCGGCAGCGGCTGCTGCGGCTTCTTCAGCGGCTTTGGCGGCTTCTTCAGATGCGGATTTCAGAGCGGCGGGCAGAATGGCGTTCTCGGGGAACGGCTTCTTGACCGCATCCTTGACCGTGACCCAGCCACCTTTGGAGCCGGGAACGGCGCCTTTGACCATGATCAGGCCGCGGTCTGTGTCGGTGCGCACAACCTGAAGGTTCTGCGTTGTGACACGGGCCGCACCCATGTGACCGGCCATTTTCTTGCCTTTGAAAACCTTACCGGGATCCTGACACTGACCAGTGGAGCCGTGCGACCGGTGAGAGATAGACACACCGTGTGTCGCACGCAGGCCGCCGAAATTGTGACGCTTCATCGCACCGGCAAAACCTTTACCGATGGACGTGCCCGCCACATCAACGAACTGACCTTCAAAGTAGTGGTCCGCGATGATCTCCTCGCCAACACCGATCAACGCATCCGCATCAACGCGGAATTCCGCGACCTTGCGCTTGGGTTCAACCTTTGCCGCAGCAAAGTGGCCGCGCATAGCCTGAGATGTCCGCTTGGCCTTGGCCGCGCCGGCACCGAGTTGAACAGCTGTGTAGCCATCCTTTTCAATGGTGCGCTGAGCCACAACCTGAAGCTTGTCGAGCTGAAGAACGGTCACAGGGATCTGCTTGCCGTCTTCCATGAACAGCCGGGTCATCCCGACTTTTTTTGCAATAACGCCTGAGCGCAACATAATGAAACCCTCCGACTTATGATTGCAGCTTGATCTCGACGTCCACACCAGCGGCGAGGTCGAGCTTCATCAGCGCGTCCACGGTCTGGGGGGTCGGATCAACGATATCCAGCAGACGCTTGTGCGTGCGGATTTCGAACTGGTCACGGGATTTCTTGTCAACGTGGGGGCCACGCAGAACGGTGAATTTTTCGATTTTGTTCGGCAGCGGAATGGGGCCACGAACAGAAGCGCCTGTGCGCTTGGCGGTATTGACGATCTCTTGTGTGGAGGCATCCAGCACCCGATAGTCAAACGCCTTTAGGCGAATACGGATGTTTTGGCTTTGAACGGCCATATGCATATCCCTTAACTTGGGGATCTCAACGGATTGGAGGATACAGGCTCATCCGGCACCCTCATCGCGTCTTTTGTAAATCCAAAAGGGCGCGGCGAGCCGCACCCTCAGAAGTATTCGGTGCGTTTAGGACGAGTCGCGAAGAAAGGCAAGGCCTGGCATTCCTTTTGCTGCTGGGTGTGAGGGCTGATATGCCGCAGGCCACCAAGCTATCAGGCCGCGCTCAAACGGCGTGCTGTTCCAAAAACGCATTCACCTCATCAAAAAACGCATCAAACGCCGGCGTACCACTCACAAGCGCATGGTTATTGCCCTTCAACGCAACAAATCGCGCATCCGGGATCAAGGCAGCTATGCGCCGGCCTTCTTCCAGCGGAACCCGCCTGTCCCCATCACAATGCAGAACAAGGGTTGGGATTTTTATCTGCTTGGCAAGCTCCATGACGTCGACGTTGGCAGTCATTTCGCTGATACGCGCCAGATTTTCGGGTCCGACCGACAAACGCTGCATTTCATCGAACCCAGCTTTCTGATCAGGCGTCGCGTCCGGAATGAAACTGGCTGTGAAAAATCGCCTGTATGTGGGATTTGATGACCCCCATCCCTTTCTGATCATAGTCACCGTCGCTTCGAACAGTTCGGCCTGATCCTGCGAATTGCGTTTCAATGCGCCCCGGGCAAACCCACCCAGCAAGACCAGACAGCTAACGCGCTCCGGGTGCTCAACGGCGTACCGAATGGAAAACGCACACCCCTGAGAGACACCCAACAAGGCAAAACGTTCCAGCTTTGCGGCCTGCACCACGGTGGCCATATCCGCGAGCATCGCGGCCTCGGAAATATCCGAAACATCCCAATCCGAAAGGCCACCGCCTCTTTGGTCAAACCGGATCAGCTCATTCTTTTCTGACAGACCGGCAAGGAAAGGACCCCATACCGCACTGCGCCATTCGTATTCGAGATGGTTGAGCCAATTGGGAGCCTTCAGAACCGGAGGACCGGAACCCGTTCTGGCATACGCCAGTTGTACGCCATCTGGTGAAATACAAAACCTGACGTCCTGGTTTGGCTTTTTGACTTCTGCTTTTGCAGACGCACGGTTTTCCGGTGCCCACTGCCAAACCCGTATGGGCCGCGAGATGTTTTTGACCTTTTGCAAACCCAGGTCGCGAAATGGGTGGGCAAGGCTGCCTTCTACCATTTGGTAGGTGGCTTCAGACACGCAAACTCCGCTGGAGCACGCAAGGCTTTCAAGGCGTGCGGCCACGTTTACAGCATCACCAAAAATATCACCCTCATCAAAGACAACATCGCCAATGTTCACGCCGATACGGTACCGGATCTGTGCATCTGGATCTAAGTCGGTTTCGTGCCCAGCCATTTCGGTTTGGATGTTGATGGCGGCTCGAACCGCGTCGGTCGCGCTGGCAAAGGTCACCAACAAACCATCGCCAGTGGTTTTCTGGATTTGGCCGCGGTTACGATGAATTTCAGGGGCAATCAGTTGCTGGCGATATGCCTTGTGCCGGACAAGAGTGCTCGTTTCGTCACCTTCCATAAGGCGGCTGTATCCCACCATATCGATGGCAAATACTGCGGATAACCGGCGTTCTATGTCTTCTCTCATGGCAGCACACTATTCCAAAGCGGGATCAAGACGGTAGGGAATTCCGTGATCTACGATGTGCCACTGAACTTGTTGTCTTGGGGTTGATCATTTGAAATCAAAAAAGGCCGCAGCATTTCTGCTGCGGCCTTCTTTAACGTCTACTGAACCGTTGTGCTGCACCGGGGTCTCATCGTTGCCATGCAACGGTTGCCACCCGGCGTCCACTCGGTGTTCGCCCTTGCGGGCGGACCCCGTTAGTCGGTGATCTTCGACACAACGCCCGCGCCAACGGTGCGACCGCCTTCGCGGATCGCAAAGCGCAGGCCCTGCTCCATCGCGATCGGTGCGATCAGTTCAACCCCAAACGACACGTTGTCGCCCGGCATCACCATTTCCGTGCCCTCGGCCAGCTGAACCGTGCCCGTCACATCCGTCGTGCGGAAGTAGAACTGTGGGCGGTAGTTGGCAAAGAACGGCGTGTGACGGCCACCCTCTTCCTTGGTCAGAATGTAGGCTTCGGCCTCGAACTTCGTGTGCGGCGTCACGGAACCGGGCTTGCACAGCACCTGACCGCGCTCAACGCCTTCACGGTCAACACCGCGCAGCAAGGCGCCGATGTTGTCGCCCGCTTCACCACGGTCCAGCAGCTTGCGGAACATTTCAACGCCCGTGCAGGTCGTTTTCTTGGTGTCGCGGATGCCCACGATTTCGATCTCGTCGCCCACGTTGATCACGCCACGCTCGACACGACCGGTCACAACCGTACCACGGCCGGAGATCGAGAACACGTCCTCCACCGGCATCAGGAACGGCTGGTCAATCGCGCGCGCAGGCGTCGGGATGTACTCGTCCACGGCCGCCATCAGCTTGCGGATCGACTCTTCGCCGATCTCGGGATCACGCCCTTCCATCGCCGCCAGAGCGGAACCGGGGATCACGGGAATGTCGTCGCCGGGGTACTCGTAGGAGGACAGCAGCTCGCGGATCTCCATCTCCACCAGCTCCAGCAGCTCCTCGTCATCCACCTGATCGACCTTGTTCATGTACACAACCATGTGCGGAATGCCGACCTGGCGGCCCAGCAGAATGTGCTCGCGCGTCTGGGGCATCGGGCCGTCGGCCGCGTTCACAACCAGGATCGCGCCGTCCATCTGGGCGGCACCGGTGATCATGTTCTTGACGTAGTCCGCGTGGCCGGGGCAGTCGACGTGCGCGTAGTGACGGTTCTCCGTCTCATACTCAACGTGCGCCGTCGAGATCGTGATCCCACGCGCTTTCTCCTCAGGCGCGCCGTCAATCTGGTCATACGCCTTGAAGTCGCCAAAATACTTCGTAATCGCAGCCGTCAACGTCGTCTTGCCGTGGTCAACGTGACCAATCGTGCCAATGTTTACGTGCGGTTTATTCCGTTCAAACTTTGCCTTTGCCATGATGTGGCTCCTTCTAAGTGGTGTCCGGTGCGCGGGCGGCGCGCACCCTACGGGGGGGATCGGTGGGGCCAATCGGCCCCCCGGGGTTAAGCGAATTTGGCCTGAATCTCGTCCGAGATGTTTTGTGGCACAGGCTCGTAGTGGTCGAACTGCATGGTGAAGTTCGCACGGCCCGACGACATGGACCGCAACGTGTTGATATAGCCGAACATATTGGCCAGCGGCACGAAAGCGTCGATCGCAATCGCGTTGCCGCGGGTGTCCTGACCCTGAACCTGACCGCGACGCGATGTCAGATCGCCGATGATGCCGCCTGTGTATTCTTCAGGCGTCACAACTTCGACCTTCATGATCGGCTCAAGCAGTTTCGCTCCGGCTTTCTTCATGCCGTCGCGCATACCCATGCGGGCTGCGATTTCAAACGCGAGCACCGAGCTATCCACGTCGTGGAACTTACCGTCGATCAAGGCAACCTTGAAGTCGATCACGGGGAAGCCAGCCAGAGGGCCGCTGTCCATGACCGATTTGATGCCTTTTTCAACACCCGGAATGTATTCCTTGGGCACGGAGCCGCCAACGATGCGGGATTCAAACGAATAGCCTTCGCCCGGCTCTGTTGGCGTGAGGATCATCTTGACCTCGGCGAACTGACCCGAACCACCCGATTGTTTCTTGTGGGTGTAGGTGATTTCTGCCTCTTTCGAGATCGTCTCACGATACGCCACCTGCGGCGCACCGATGTTCGCTTCGACCTTGAACTCGCGCTTAAGGCGGTCAACGAGGATGTCGAGGTGCAATTCGCCCATGCCCTTCATGATGGTCTGACCGGATTCCAGATCAGTTTCCACGCGGAAGGACGGGTCTTCGGCGGCCAGACGGGCCAGACCCGTCGACATTTTCTCTTGGTCGGCCTTGGTTTTCGGCTCGACCGCGATCTCGATCACCGGATCAGGGAAAGTCATCGTTTCCAGTACGACAGGATCGTTGACCGCGCAGAGCGTGTCCCCGGTTGTCGTGTCTTTCAGACCCGCCAGAGCGATAATGTCACCGGCAAAGGCTTCGTCGATCTCTTCGCGGTTGATCGAGTGCATCATCATCATCCGACCCACGCGCTCTTTCTTGCCTTTGGTCGAGTTCAAAAGGGTGTCGCCCTTTTTCATCTGGCCAGAGTAGATGCGAGTGAACGTCAGCGAGCCGACGAAGGGGTCGTTCATGATTTTGAACGCCAGACCGGAGAACGCCATCTCGTCATCTGCACGACGCGGGATGTCGCGGGTTTCCGTTTCGTCACCGGGTTTGAAGCCCATGTAATCAACCACATCCAGCGGGCTGGGCAGGTAGTCGATCACAGCGTTGAGCAGAGGCTGCACGCCTTTGTTCTTGAATGCAGAGCCGCACAGAACCGGGATGAACTTGATGGCCAGCGTGCCCTTGCGGATCAAGCTGCGCAGCGTGTCCACGTCCGGCTCAGCGCCGTCCATCAGGTAGTTTTCCATAGCTTCGTCGTCCATCTCGACCGCGGTCTCGATGAGCTTGGCGCGCCATTCGTCGGCTTGCGCCTTGAGGCTGTCACGGATTGGCTTTTTCACCCAGGACGCGCCCAGATCTTCACCTTCCCAGACCCATTCTTCCATGGTCACCAGATCGACCATGCCTTCCAGCTCGGTCTCGGCACCGATTGGAATTTGGATCGGCGCGGGTGTTGCACCTGTCCGGTCCTGAATCATGCGCACGCAGTTGAAAAAATCTGCGCCAATCTTGTCCATTTTGTTGACGAACACGATCCGCGGAACCTTGTAGCGGTCGGCCTGACGCCAGACGGTTTCGGTCTGTGGCTCAACCCCTGCGTTGGCGTCAAGCACGGCGACCGCGCCATCAAGAACGGCCAGGGAACGCTCGACTTCAATGGTGAAGTCAACGTGGCCGGGCGTGTCGATGATGTTCATGCGGTATTTCGTGTCGGACGTCGCCTCTGGTGTAGGCTCTTCCTGACGCTGCCAGAACGTTGTGGTCGCAGCGGACGTGATCGTGATCCCGCGCTCCTGCTCCTGCTCCATCCAGTCCATCGTGGCCGCACCATCGTGCACCTCGCCGATGTTGTGGGACTTGCCCGTGTAGAACAAGATACGTTCGGAACATGTGGTTTTGCCGGCATCGATGTGAGCCATGATGCCGAAGTTACGGTAGCGGGTGAGCGGATAATCGCGTGCCATTGGGCTGCTTCCTTAGGTGTGTCTACAAACGGTTTTCCGGGCCGTAATGGCCCGGTGTTGTCTTACCAGCGGTAGTGGCTGAACGCTTTGTTGGCGTCGGCCATCTTGTGGGTGTCTTCGCGCTTTTTCACGGCTGTACCACGAGATTGCACAGCGTCCATCAGCTCGCCTGCGAGGCGCTCTTCCATGGTGTTTTCGTTGCGCGAACGTGCGGCTTTGATCAACCAGCGGATCGCCAGCGCCTGACGACGCTCGGGGCGGACCTCGACGGGCACCTGATAGGTGGCACCACCGACGCGGCGCGAACGCACCTCGACGGACGGCTGGATGTTGTCAAGCGCTTCGTGGAACACCTCGATGGGTGCGCGTTTGATCTTGGTCTCAACCCGCTCAAGCGCGTTGTAAACGATGCGCTCGGCGACGGACTTCTTGCCGTCGATCATCAGGTTGTTCATGAATTTTGTCAGAACCAGATCGCCATATTTGGCGTCGGGCAGGACTTCGCGTTTTTCAGCGGCGTGACGACGGGACATGTGTTCTTCCTCTTACTTCGGACGCTTGGCGCCGTATTTCGAACGGCGCTGCTTGCGGTCTTTGACGCCTTGGGTATCCAGAACACCGCGCAGGATGTGGTAACGCACACCGGGAAGGTCTTTGACACGGCCGCCACGGATCAGAACCACGGAGTGCTCCTGAAGGTTGTGGCTTTCACCCGGGATATAGCTGATCACCTCGAAGCCATTGGTCAGACGGACCTTGGCCACTTTCCGCATCGCCGAGTTCGGCTTCTTCGGTGTGGTGGTGTAGACACGCGTACAAACGCCACGCTTCTGCGGGCATTCCTGCAGGTGCATGGACTTTGAACGTTTGATTTTTGGCTGCCGCGGTTTGCGGATCAGCTGTTGGATCGTTGGCATTCCGGTTCTTTCCCCGTTTAGCTCACATATGTGTGCACGAGGACGACCCCCATGCGGTTTCAAATTCGACCACTTTACACGTCTGCAAAGCGAAAAGACCGCAACGTTCCCGTACCGAGGAAAACGACGCGGTGGGCTTCCAGAGGATCGGGTCAGCATTAGACCGGATCGTGACCACTTCAGTTCTGATTTCGACGCGCGAGGGTAAACCTGCCGGCGAGATGAGCGGCGTATAGAAGGAGTCGGTGCCGGTGTCAACAGCCACCCCAGGTGCTTGTCATAGCGCAGCAGCACTGCGATGCTGCTGATAGTTTTCCAGCCCATGCCGCGAGTAGCACAGACCCCATGCAAGCGATAGGCATCTGCCGTTTTTCCTACCCTGCGATTGGTGGGTTTCAGGTCCATCACGCGGACACGGCCGCGCGCGAGGCGTATCTCTATGATCCCGCGCGCATGGAAGAACGTTTTGCCCTGTTCGAGACGTTGACCCTTGCCCCCCTACGTGCCCAGACGGACGATGATTTCACCCTTTTGGTGATTGTAGGAGAAAGCCTGCCTGCCTCTTATCGTGCGCGGCTCGACGCCCTGCTGGCCGATGTGCCTCAGGCCACGGTGACCGCCCTGCCCCCTTTGCCGCACCGCAAGGCAATGCAGGCCGCCATAAACGCACAGCGCCGATATCCCAACCAGCATTGCCTGCAATTTCGCATGGATGACGATGATGCCGTGGCCATCAACTTTGTCGCGCGCCTGCGCGAAACCGCCACTGATCTGCGCAAGCTGGCGCGGCGGCATGGCTCGGTTGGAGTAGATTTCTGCCGCGGGTTTGTCCTACGCGCCGATAGCCACGGCTTGCATGCGCTGCCCAGTTCGGCGCCATTGATGACGGCTGGCCTCGGGCTGATGGTCAAACCCGGAAACCCGGCCAGCATCATGAACTTTGGCCACCATAATTTTGAAGAGGCCATGCCAGTCGTGCGGTTCGCAGACGAGGATATGTTCATCCGCAGCCACAACAGCCACAACGACTCGCGTCAAAAGGCGACCGCGAAACCGGTCAAGCTTTTGCCAGTTGATCCACAAGCCGAACAACATCTCAAAGCGCGCTTCAACATTGATGCAAGTGCAGTGCGCGCGGCCTTTTCACGCCTTGAGCAACTGCCGCTCCCGGTAGAGCGTGAATAGCCCTGTGGCCACGATGATGCCCGCCCCGACCAGCGTCAGAGGGGCTGGCCAGTGGTCAAACACCAGCCATCCCAAGACCAGCGCCCAGATCAGCCCTGTGTAGCGAAACGGTGCGATAAAGGCGACGTCGCCCGCCCGCATCACCTGCACTGAAAAGAAATACCCGCCCACGACAAACAAAGCCGATGCAACCATCAGCCCCCAAAGGCGCGGCGTCACCGGTGCCCACTCGATGCTTAACGATCCAAGCCCGGAGAACACGACCACGGCCAGCGCCGCCGACAGCGTCACCATCAGCGACGGCACATGTGACGACAAACGCCGCACCGTCAGATCGCGCACCGTTACGCAGGCCACCGCGATCAGCGCGTAAAGCGAATAGACCGTGAACCCCTCCACGCCCGGTCGCACGATCAGCAGCATGCCGCAAAAGCCGACACAAATCGCAGTCATCCGCCGCCAGCCCACGGCCTCGCGGAACACCAGCGCAGAGGCCAGTGTCACCGTCAGCGGCAAGACTTGCAAAAGCGCGGTCAGGTTTGCCAGCGGCATGTTCAAAAGGGCCGTGACAAAGAAGAACGCGGCCCCCACTTCGGATAGGCTGCGCAGCCCGATCAACGCCCAGTCGCGGGGCGTGAAATCCCACCGGATCGCATGCCGCGCCTGTGCCAGCACAAGGATGAGCGCAGAGGCCATCAACCCGCGCAGGAACAACAGCTGAAACAGCGGAACCGCCCCATCCGTCGCCTTCATAAACGCGTCATTGACCGTAAAACACGCCATCGACGCCATCATCAATAGCGCACCCGCGAGGTTGGGCGACAGGGCCGGAGGTGTTTGTGCAGGACTGCTCATGGCACCGGGCTTAGACCCAAGTCAACATAATGGGAAGGGGGCGCGAGATGATGCCCATAGGAGAAATAAGGTATCGGTTGAGTGAATAAGATCGACGAGTGATGTCTGGGTGCGGGATGAAGCGATCCCTCGTCCTGTTTGCCTTGATGTCGGCTAATCGCAAAGTTCGTGTGGTCGCATGACGGCACGGTTTGACAACCATCAACTCAGGTGAGTGAATCACCCCTATGATCTGACGGATTGGAGACCGTGCTCGGAGTTGATGTGATGCCTGTTTCAAGACGAGCCTTGATGATCGGGTCCACCGCCATATGTGCTGCCGCGCTTTTCGGCGCTGGTTACTCGGTTGCATCCTACCAAGAGACAGTTACAGCGGCTCATGCGCGAATTGCGCAAAGAAGCAGGTTGGTCGAAACTCGTTTTGGCGCTCTCGAATACGCAGTCCAAGGTCGCGGTGAGCCATTCTTGATGGTGCATGGAACAGGAGGCGGTTTTGATCAGGGTCTGCGCTTTTCGGGTGGTTTGATTTCCAACGGCTTTGAGGTCATCGCCCCATCACGCTTCGGATATCTGCGCAGTAGTTTCCCGCTCGATCCGTCACCCCAAAACCAAGCGGACGCCTTTGTGGATCTGTTGGACGCATTGAACATAGCCAAAGTTGCGATCGCGGGGGGCTCAGCCGGTGCGCTGTCTGCTGCTTACTTTGCCCTTCGACACCCGGAGCGATGTTCGCATCTGGTTCTTATCGTTCCTGCGATGAATCTAACCAACCGTGATCCTGTCGAATTCACCCGAATGCAGGAGTACCTCGTTGGAAAACTCCTATCATCAGATCTGTGGTTTTGGGCCGCACTGAAAGCGGCACCGAAGCAATTGATCGGCACACTGCTGGCGACCGACCCGAACCTGTTGGATACTGTGTCTGATCCGGAGCGCGAAAGGGCTGACCTTATACTAAACGAACTGATGCCAATCAGTCGGCGCGCCAAGGGGATCGCCAATGATGGCAGGTACTCGGGACAGTCAACGAGCATCGACTTTTCGCAACTGGAAACGCCTACTCTGATCATTTCAGCTGAGGATGATCGTTTCGGAACAGCGCAAACCGCACGCATCATTTCCCAAAGGGTCTCCGAAGCGCAGCTCCTGATGTTTCCAACAGGCGGCCACATCTGGCTTGGGCAGGACAACGCGCTGTCGGATCAGATTGCAAAATTTGTCCGACGCAATGAAAGCGATCCGGTGAACTAGTACATATACGCAGTGAGTATTCTTCACGCATTCGCTGCGTTGCATCAGTGATGTCACTCCGGGCTCAAAGCTGACGCCAGACACAAAAAAAGCCCCCGCATTTTGCAATGCGGGGGCTTTTGATTGGTCAGGTTCGCAAACCGCTTATTCGCGGCTTTCTTCGGGTGCGTCGATCACATCGTCAAAGACATCGCCACCGACAACATCCTCGGCAGGAGCTGCCAGTGCCGCCGCTGCTTCGGCCTCTTCGCGGCGCGCTTCGATCACGACGTTGTCGCGGTCCTGCGCGACGCGACGCACCTTCTGGTCGCGCCACCCGTCCCCGCCGGGATCAGACGGCCCACGATGACGTTCTCTTTCAGGCCCACCAGCTTGTCTTTCTTGCCCTGAACCGATGCTTCGGTCAGAACCCGCGTGGTTTCCTGGAACGATGCCGCCGAGATGAACGAGCGCGTTTGCAGCGACGCCTTGGTGATGCCCAGCAGGATCGGTTCGCCCTTGGCAGGACGCCCGCCCTTCTTTTCGGACTTCTCGTTGGCAAGGTCGAATTCGGCCTTGTCGACATGTTCGCCCTTGAGCAGCGTGGTGTCGCCGCTGTCCAGGATTTCCCACTTCTGCAGCATCTGGCGCACGATCACTTCGATGTGCTTGTCGTTGATCTTCACACCTTGCAGGCGGTAGACGTCCTGCACTTCGTCGATCATGTAGTCCGCCAGCGCTTCGACACCCATGATGGCCAGGATGTCATGCGGCGCCGGGTTGCCGTCCATGATGTAGTCGCCCTTCTGGACGAAATCGCCCTCGGCCACGGGGATGTGCTTGCCCTTGGGCACCATGTATTCGACCTTGTGATCGGGATCGTCGGAGGACTCGATGGCGATGCGGCGCTTGTTCTTGTAGTCCTTGCCGTAGCGCACATAGCCGTCGATTTCCGCGATGATGGCGTGATCCTTGGGGCGACGTGCCTCAAAGAGTTCGGCCACACGCGGCAGACCACCGGTGATGTCCTTGGTCTTGGCGCCTTCGCGCGGGATACGTGCAACCACGTCACCCGGCCTTGATCTCTGAGCCGTCCTCGATCGACAGAACCGCATCCACCGACATCGGATAGGTCACCGGGTTGCCCGCGTCGTTGCGGACCGGCTCGCCGTCTTCGCCCACCAGAATGATCTCCGGCTTCAGCTCGTTGCCTTTGGGGGCCGCGCGCCAGTCGATCACGATCTTCTGGGTCATGCCGGTCGCATCATCGGTGTCTTCGCGCACCGAGATGCCGCTGACCAGGTCGACGAACTTCACCTGACCGCCCTTCTCGGCGATGATCGGCAGCGTGTAGGGATCCCATTCGAACAGCTTGTCGCCGCGGGCAACGGTGTCACCCTCCTTGACAAACAGCTTGGTGCCGTAGCCGACCTTGTGGCTGGCACGCTCGTCGCCATTGTCATCGTGGATGGCCAGCTTCATGTTCCGGCCCATGACCATGATCTCGCCCGACGCGTTTTCAAGCGTCTGAGCGTTCTCGAACACGATCTTGCCTTCCTGGCTGGCTTCCAGGAAGGACTGCTGGCCACCCTGGGCCACACCGCCGATGTGGAAGGTCCGCATCGTCAGCTGCGTGCCCGGTTCACCGATGGACTGCGCCGCGATGATACCCACGGCTTCGCCGGTGTTGACCATCGTGCCGCGTGCAAGGTCACGACCGTAGCACATGGCGCAAACGCCCTCTTCGGCCTCACAGGTCAGCGGGCTGCGGATCCGAGCCGAGGCAACGCCCGCCTCTTCGACCGCGTCCGCCATCCGCTCGTCGATCATGGTGCCCTGCAGCGATCATGACCTCATCGGTGCCGGGTCGCATGATATCTTCGGCCACCACACGGCCCAGAACGCGCTCCGCGAGCGAGGAGACGACCTCCCCGTCGTTGACCGCAGCAACAGCCGTGATCGACGCCTCGGTCCCGCAATCGAGCTTGCGCACGATGCAGTCCTGCGCCACGTCCACCAGACGGCGTGTCAGGTAACCCGAGTTCGCCGTTTTCAGAGCGGTGTCCGACAGACCCTTGCGGGCGCCGTGGGTCGAGTTGAAGTACTCAAGAACGGTCAGACCTTCCTTGAAGTTCGAGATGATCGGTGTCTCGATGATGTCGCCGTTCGGCTTGGCCATCAGGCCGCGCATCCCGCCCAGCTGTTTCATCTGCGTGACCGAACCACGCGCACCGGAGTGCGCCATCATGTAGACCGAGTTCGGTTCCATTTCGGCGCCATCCGTCGTCTTTGCGGCTGGCCGAGATCGACCCCATCATCGCGTCGGTGACCTTGTCGTTACACTTCGACCAGGCATCGACGACCTTGTTGTACTTTTCGCCCTGGGTGATCAGACCGTCCATGTACTGCTGTTCGAAATCCTTCACCTGATCGCGCGTTTCTTCGACGATCGGCCATTTGGTGTCGGGGATCAGCATGTCGTCCTTGCCGAAGGAAATCCCGGCCTTGAACGCCTCGCGGAAGCCCATGGTCATGATCTGGTCACAGAAGATGACCGACTCTTTCTGACCGCAATAGCGGTAGACGGTGTCGATGACCTGCTGCACTTCTTTCTTGCGCAGCAGACGGTTGACCAGCTCGAACGGTGCCTTGGCGTTCAGCGGCAAAAGCGCGCCAAGGCGCACGCGGCCCGGCGTGGTTTCGTACCGCTTCATCACCTCGTTGCCTTCGTCGTCGATCTGCGGAATGCGTGCCGTGATCTTGGTGTGAAGGTGCACAAGGCCCGCATCCAGCGCGTGCTGCACTTCGTCGACGGAGGCAAAGATCATGCCTTCGCCCTTCATGCCCTTCGCGCGCCAGGGTCGTATAGTAGAGACCCAGGATCATATCCTGCGACGGCACGATGATCGGCGCGCCGTTGGCAGGCGACAGAACGTTGTTCGTGGACATCATCAGAACGCGCGCTTCCAGCTGCGCCTCAAGGCTCAGCGGCACGTGCACGGCCATCTGGTCACCGTCAAAGTCGGCGTTGAAGGCCGAACAGACCAGCGGGTGCAGCTGGATCGCCTTGCCTTCGATCAGAACGGGTTCGAACGCCTGAATGCCCAGACGGTGCAGCGTCGGCGCACGGTTCAGCATGACGGGGTGTTCGCGGATCACCTCATCGAGGATATCCCAAACTTCGGGACGTTCTTTTTCGACCAGCTTCTTGGCCTGCTTGACGGTGCTCGACAGACCCTTGGCTTCAAGCCGCGAGTAGATGAACGGCTTGAACAGCTCCAGCGCCATCTTCTTGGGCAAGCCACACTGGTGCAGCTTCAGTTCCGGACCGGTCACGATGACCGACCGGCCCGAGAAGTCGACGCGCTTGCCCAAAAGGTTCTGACGGAAGCGACCCTGCTTGCCTTTCAGCATGTCGGACAGCGATTTCAGCGGGCGCTTGTTGGCACCGGTGATCACGCGGCCACGACGGCCGTTGTCAAACAGCGCATCCACGGATTCCTGCAACATCCGCTTTTCGTTGCGCACGATGATGTCAGGCGCGCGCAGTTCGATCAGACGCTTGAGACGGTTGTTCCGGTTGATCACGCGGCGATAGAGATCGTTCAGGTCGGACGTCGCGAAACGGCCGCCATCCAGCGGCACCAGCGGGCGCAGTTCTGGCGGGATCACGGGGATCACGGTCAGAACCATCCACTCCGGGCGGTTGCCGGATTCAAGGAAGGATTCAACGACCTTCAGGCGCTTGATGATCTTCTTGGGCTTCAACTCGCCTGTGGCCTCTTTGAGGTCCGCGCGCAGCGTTTCCGCTTCGGCTTCCAGATCGATCGCGGCCAGCATTTCGCGGATCGCTTCGGCACCGATATTGGCGGTGAACGCGTCCATGCCATAGGCGTCTTGCGCGTCCATGAACTCTTCTTCGGTCATCATCTGACCGTATTGCAGGTCCGTCAGGCCGGGTTCGATCACCACGTAGTTCTCGAAGTACAGAACCCGCTCCAGATCGCGCAGCGTCATGTCCAGCATCAGACCGATGCGGGACGGCAGCGATTTCAGGAACCAGATGTGCGCAACGGGTGCGGCCAGTTCGATGTGGCCCATCCGCTCGCGGCGGACCTTTTGCAGCGTGACTTCCACACCGCATTTTTCGCAGACAACGCCGCGATACTTCATCCGCTTGTATTTGCCGCACAGGCATTCGTAGTCCTTGATCGGGCCAAAGATACGCGCGCAGAACAGGCCGTCACGCTCGGGCTTGAACGTCCGGTAGTTGATGGTTTCGGGCTTCTTGATCTCACCGAAGGACCAGCTCAGGATGCGCTCGGGCGAGGCCAGCGAGACCTTGATCTCGTCAAACACCTTGGGCGGCGTCAGCGGGTTGAACGGGTTGTTTGTCAGTTCCTGGTTCATTTTCAAATCCTTGAAAGGGGAGCGTTGGGAGACGAGGGCCGTGAGGTGCGTGGGTGCGCACCTCACGAAACGCCCGTTATTCGTCTTCCTCCGCATCCAGGAGTTCCATGTTGAGGCCGAGGCCGCGGACTTCTTTGACGAGAACGTTGAAGCTCTCGGGGACGCCCGCTTCGAAGTTGTCCTCGCCCTTGACGATGCTTTCATAGACCTTGGTCCGGCCCGCCACGTCGTCCGACTTCACGGTCAGCATTTCCTGCAGGGTGTAGGCGGCGCCGTAGGCTTCGAGCGCCCAGACCTCCATCTCCCCGAAGCGCTGACCACCGAACTGCGCCTTACCGCCCAGCGGCTGCTGGGTGACAAGCGAGTACGGCCCCGTGGACCGCGCGTGGATTTTGTCGTCCACAAGGTGGTGCAGTTTCAGCAGGTATTTGACACCCACGGTCACCGGACGGGCAAACTGCTCGCCCGTGCGGCCATCAAACAGAATCGACTGGCCCGAGGTGTCGAACCCGGCACGGGTCAGCGCGTCGTTCACGTCCGCCTCTTTGGCACCGTCAAAGACTGGCGTCGCAATCGGCACACCGCGTGTGACGTTGCCTGCCGCCTCGACCAGCGTGTCCTCGTCCATGCCTTCGATGCCTTCGTCATAGACGTCCTGACCATAGGCAAGGCTCATCGCCTCGCGCACCGGGGTCAGATCGCCGGACCGGCGGTATTCCTGCAGCGCCTCGTCGACATTCACGCCCAGACCGCGCGCGGCCCAGCCCATGTGGGTCTCCAGGATCTGACCGACGTTCATGCGCGACGGCACGCCCAGCGGGTTCAGACAGAAATCGACCGGTGTCCCGTCCGCGAGGAACGGCATGTCCTCCATCGGAACGACCTTGGAGATCACGCCCTTGTTGCCGTGACGTCCGGCCATCTTGTCGCCCGGCTGCAGCTTGCGCTTCACCGCGACGAACACTTTGACCATCTTCATCACGCCCGGAGGCAGATCGTCGCCACGACGGACCTTTTCGACCTTGTCCTCGAAACGGGCATCAAGCGCACGCTTTTGCGCCTCGTATTGCTCGTTCAGGGCCTCCACAACCTGTGCATCCGCCTCATCCTTGAGGGCCAGCTGCCACCACTGACCGCGGGTCAGCATTTCCAGCAAATCCTCGTCGATCACAGCATTGGATTTGACACCTTTGGGGCCTTTGACAGCCATCTTGCCAAGGATCAGGTCTTTCAGACGCGCATAGATGTTGCGGTCCAGGATCGCCAGCTCGTCGTCCCGGTCACGGGCCAGACGTTCGACTTCTTCGCGCTCGATCTGCAGCGCACGCTCGTCTTTTTCCACACCGTGGCGGTTGAAGACGCGCACTTCGACGACCGTGCCGAAATCACCCGGCTTCACGCGCAACGAGGTGTCGCGCACGTCGCTGGCTTTTTCACCGAAGATGGCGCGCAGGAGTTTTTCTTCCGGCGTCATCGGGCTTTCGCCCTTTGGTGTGATCTTGCCCACCAGAATATCGCCCGGCTCCACATCGGCGCCGATATAGACGATGCCCGCCTCGTCGAGGTTGCGCAGCGCTTCTTCACCGACGTTCGGAATGTCGCGGGTGATCTCTTCCGGCCCAAGCTTGGTGTCACGGGCGGCGACTTCGAATTCCTCGATGTGGATCGAGGTGAACACGTCATCGCGCGCAATCCGCTCGGAAATCAGGATCGAGTCTTCGTAGTTGTAGCCATTCCACGGCATGAAGGCGACGACCACGTTCTTGCCCAGCGCCAGTTCCCCCATATCGGTGGACGGACCATCGGCGATCACCTGACCTTTGCCAACCGTGTCGCCCACCTTCACCAGCGGACGCTGGTTGATACAGGTGTTCTGGTTCGAGCGCTGGAATTTGCGCATGCGGTAGATGTCCACGCCCGCGTCGCCCAGTTCCAGATCTTCGGTGGCCCGGATCACGATCCGCTGCGCATCGACCTGGTCGATGATACCGCCGCGCTTGGCCATGATCGCCGCGCCGGAATCGCGTGCCACGACCTCTTCGATGCCGGTGCCGACGAGCGGGGCTTCCGCTTGCAGCAGCGGCACCGCCTGACGTTGCATGTTCGAGCCCATCAGGGCGCGGTTGGCGTCGTCGTTCTCAAGGAACGGGATCAGCGAGGCGGCAACGGACACCAACTGCTTGGGCGACACGTCGATCAGGTCGACGTTTTCGGAAGGCGACAGCGTGTATTCGCCCGATTTCCGCGTGGAGACCAGATCGTTGACGAACTTGCCGTTCTCGTCGACATTCGCGTTGGCCTGCGCCACGGTGTGACGCATTTCCTCGGTCGCGGACATGTACTGCACTTCGTCGGTCACCTTGCGGTCCTCGACCTTGCGGTACGGCGTTTCGATGAAGCCGTATTTGTTCACGCGGGCAAAGGTGGCCAGCGAGTTGATCAGACCGATGTTCGGGCCTTCCGGCGTTTCAATCGGGCACATCCGGCCATAGTGGGTCGGGTGCACGTCGCGCACCTCAAAACCCGCACGTTCGCGGGTCAGACCGCCCGGCCCAAGCGCCGACAGGCGACGCTTGTGCGTCACTTCGGACAGCGGGTTGGTTTGGTCCATGAACTGCGACAGCTGCGAGGAGCCGAAGAATTCGCGCACCGCAGCAGCAGCCGGTTTGGCGTTGATCAGGTCCTGCGGCATCACCGTGTCGATCTCGACGGAGGACATCCGCTCCTTGATCGCGCGCTCCATGCGCAGCAGACCCACGCGGTACTGGTTTTCCATCAGCTCGCCAACAGAGCGCACACGACGGTTGCCGAGGTGGTCGATGTCGTCGATGTCGCCTTGCCGTCGCGCAGATCCACCAGCGCCTTGATGCAGGCCACGATGTCTTCGCGGTCCAGCGTGCGCTGGGTGTCAGGTTTATCAAGCGCCAGACGCATGTTCATCTTCACGCGGCCAACAGCGGACAGGTCATAGCGCTCGCTGTCGAAGAACAGCGTGTCGAACAGCGCAGAGGCCGCTTCGACGGTGGGCGGCTCGCCCGGACGCATAACGCGGTAGATGTCCATGAGCGCGGTGTCGCGGTTCATGTTCTTGTCCTGCGCCATGGTGTTGCGCATGTAGGGGCCGACATTGACGTTGTCGATGTCCAGCACCGGAATGTCGGTGATGCCCGCGTCCACGAGGTCTTTGGCGGTGCCGCCGATCAGCGTGCCGTCCTTGTCATACTCCAGCGTCAACTCGTCGCCGGCTTCGACATAGATCGCGCCGGTTTCTTCGTTGATGATGTCCTTGGCCACGAACTTGCCGACGATATGCTCAAACGGCACCAGCAATTCGGTGACCTTGCCTTCGTCGATCAGCTTCTTGACCGCGCGCGGCGTGACTTTCTTGCCCTTTTCGAACAGCACTTCACCGGTTTTCGCATCCACCAGATCATATGTCGGACGGGTGCCGCGCACACGGTCGGGGAAGAACGGGGCGACCCAGCCCTTGTTCTTCTTCAGCTTGTAATTCACGGTGTTGTAATAGGCGTCCATGATCGCTTCTTGATCCAGACCCAGCGCATAGAGCAGCGTGGTCACCGGCAGTTTGCGGCGACGGTCGATGCGCGCGAACACGATGTCCTTGGCGTCGAATTCGAAGTCCAGCCAGGAGCCGCGGTAGGGGATGATGCGGCAGGCGAACAGCAGCTTGCCCGAGGAATGCGTCTTGCCCTTGTCGTGGTCAAAGAACACGCCGGGCGAGCGGTGCATCTGGCTGACGATCACGCGCTCGGTGCCGTTCACGATGAACGTGCCGTTCGGCGTCATCAGGGGCATGTCGCCCATGAACACGTCTTGTTCCTTGATGTCCTTGACGGACTTGGCACCGGTATCTTCGTCGATATCGAACACGATCAGACGCAGCGTCACCTTGAGCGGTGCGCTGTAGGTCATGTCGCGCTGCTGACATTCCTCGACGTCGTATTTCGGCTTTTCCAGCTCATACTTGACGTATTCAAGCACGGAGGTTTCGTTGAAATCCTTGATCGGGAATACCGACTGGAACACGCCCTTGATGCCTTCGCCGTCTTGCGGCACGGGCTGGTCGCCGGAGTTCAGGAACAGGTCATAGGAGGATTTCTGGACCTCGATGAGGTTCGGCATCTCCAGAACTTCGCGGATTTTGCCGTAGTATTTACGAAGACGTTTCTGGCCAAGGAACGATTGCGCCATGTCAGGTGTCACCTTTCGAATTTCTCACCGGTCAAGGATGCCGTCGGGCCACGGCACATCGCCCATACGAGACGATACGTTTCGGTCCATTCGTGGCCACCGTCCCACCGGAAGCCTCCCGACCTTTGAAGCGCATCTTGGAAAAAGCCCTTTGCCAAAGGCACTTTCCAAGACAGGCTAGGCTGGACCCGGAAATCCCGGGTCCAGCCTCTGATTTAGTACGGGCTAAAGCGTTTGCGACAACGCCATTCCGCATCCCGAGACAGGATGCAGATGCCCTTTGGGCCGCTTAGGCCAGCTCGACTTCTGCGCCAGCTGCTTCCAGCTTGGCTTTGATGTCTTCGGCTTCGGCTTTGTCGACGCCTTCTTTGATCTTGCCGCCGGCTTCCACGAGGTCTTTGGCTTCTTTCAGGCCCAGACCGGTGATGCCGCGCACTTCTTTGATCACGTTGATTTTCGACGCGCCTGCGTTCTTCAGAACGACGTCGAATTCGGTTTTCTCTTCTTCAGCAGCGCCAGCGCCGTCCGCAGGACCAGCCATCATCACTGCGCCGCCAGCTGCGGGCTCGATGCCGTACTCGTCCTTGAGGATTGTTTTCAGTTCTTGTGCTTCAAGCAGTGTCAGACCAACGATCTCTTCTGCCAGTTTTTTCAGATCAGCCATGTTTTAGCTCTTTCCGTTAACGATATGTGTGTTCCAACGTCGTGTTTTCAACCCGACGCCGATTTGACGATTGCTTTATGCGGCCGCCTTGTCCTCGATTGTGGACAAGATGGATGCGATGTTGCTTGCAGGTGCGCCAATGGCCCCGGCGATGTTCGATCCTGGTGCGCCCAGCATGCCCGCGATCGTGGAGATAAGCTCCTCGCGCGAAGGCATTTTGGACACGGCTTCGACACCGGCGACGTCCAACGCGTTCTCACCCATGGCACCGCCGAGAATGACGAATTTGTCATTGCCCTTGGCGTAGTCCTGAGCAACCTTGGCCGCGGCCACAGGATCCTCAGAATAGGTCAGAACGGTCATACCCGTCAGAAGATCAGCAATGCTTGCACATGGCTTCCCCTCAAGGGCGATCTTGGCGAGCCTGTTTTTGGCAACACGCACAGACCCACCCGCGTCGCGTGCTCGCGCACGCAGGTCCTGCATTTCAGCAACTGTCAGACCGGCGTAGTGGCTTACCACAACGACGCCAGAGCTTTCAAAGATCTGGCCGAGTTCATCGACCAGCTGTTCTTTTTGTGCTCTATCCACAGTTTCACTCCAAATACGGTCAGGTTCCCCTGACCAGCTCAGTTTAGGTGCGGTCTTCTGCACCGTTTCGGGTCCAATTCAGGGTCCCGAGCCAAAACCACCCGAAGGCTGGAATTTCTCGTTTCCCATCTCAGGAAGGAATTATGCGAGGTTGCCCCCGAACCCTCCGTCTCGGACAGAAAGCAAAGCCAATCGTCCGGCTTTGCCTATCTGACGGGTTGCCCCGCCAAATCCTTTATTCAGTGACAGCGTTGTCGACCGAAATGCTCACGCCCGGCCCCATCGTGGAGCTGACGTTGATCTTCTGCATGTAGGAGCCCTTGGCACCGGCCGGTTTGGCCTTGGACACCGCACCCACAAAGGCACGGATGTTCTCGACCAGCTTGGCTTCGTCAAACGACAGTTTGCCAACACCTGCGTGCACGACACCGCCTTTTTCCGCCTTGAACTGCACTTCGCCGCCCTTGGCCGCTTTCACAGCCGCCTCGACGTCCATTGTCACCGTGCCGACCTTTGGGTTCGGCATCAGGTTGCGCGGGCCAAGCACTTTGCCCAGACGACCCACGATCGGCATCATGTCCGGTGTCGCGATGCAGCGATCAAAGTCGATCTTGCCGCCCTGCACGATTTCCATCAGGTCTTCTGCACCAACGATATCGGCACCTGCCTTCTCGGCTTCTTCGGCCTTGGGGCCACGTGCAAACACCGCAACGCGTACGGATTTGCCTGTGCCATTGGGCAGACCAACAACTCCGCGGACCATCTGGTCTGCGTGGCGCGGGTCAACACCAAGGTTCAGAGCGATTTCCATCGTCTCGTCGAATTTCGTGTTCGAGTTGGCCTTGATCAGTGCCACGGCCTCTTCGACGGTCAGGTTTTCCTTGCCTGCAAAGGCTTCGCGTGCGGCGCGGGTCCGTTTTCCAAGCTTTGCCATCTTACTTCACCTCAATGCCCATGGAGCGGGCAGAACCCAGGATGATCTTCATCGCGCCTTCGACGTCATTGGCGTTGAGATCTTTCATCTTCGCTTCGGCGATCTCGCGCACCTGCTTCGTGGTCACGTGACCCACAACCTCACGGCTGGGTGTCTTTGCGCCGGACTTCAGCTTGGCCGCTTTCTTCAGGTAGTAGGACGCAGGCGGCGTCTTGATGTCCATCGTGAAGGACTTGTCCTGATAATAGGTGATCACGGTGGGGCACGGCGCACCGGGCTCCATATCTGCGGTCTTGGCGTTGAACGCCTTGCAGAATTCCATGATGTTGATGCCGCGCTGACCCAGCGCCGGACCGACCGGCGGGGACGGGTTCGCTTGCCCGGCGGGCACCTGCAGCTTCATGCTGCCAACGAGTTTCTTGGCCACTGGCCTTCTCCTTTTCCAACCCCTCCGCAGCGCGCCACGTCGGGTGATCGACGGATGAACCGTCTATGTTGTCGTGGTCCGGTCCGGATGCCGCGGCACCCTCGCCTCCCACGCTTTATGCACGTCAGGTCTGTTTGTTGACCTGCGTGAATTCCAATTCGACCGGCGTTTCGCGCCCAAAGATCGACACCGACACCTTGAGGCGCTGGTTGTCGTCGTCGACCTCTTCGATCATGCCGTCGAAGTCTTCGAATGGGCCGTCGGCCACTTTAACTTTTTCGCCCACTTCAAAGTGGATCAGCGTGCGCGGCGCTTCTTCGCCTTCCTGAACGCGGTTCAGAATGGCATTCACTTCGGCATCGCGCATCGGCATCGGGCGGCCTTGTGGGCCCAGAAACCCGGTGACGCGGTTGATCGAGTTGATCAGGTGATAGCCCTTGTCCGACATCTCCATGTGCACCAGCACGTAACCCGGCATGAAGCGGCGCTCTGTCGTGACCTTCTTGCCACGGCGCACTTCGATGACCTCTTCGGTCGGCACCAGCACTTCGTCGATCTGGTCTTCGAGGGCCTGTTCAGCCACGGATGTGCGGATTTGCTCTGCGATCTTCTTTTCGAAGTTCGACAGGACGCTCACCGAATACCACCGTTTTGCCATCTGTACTCAGGTCCCTGTCTTGCGGCATGCGCGTCGCACACCAAAATTCTGCTTATAACTCAGGCGCTTGGCCCGTCGACCCTAAACAAAAAGCGGCGCGCAACACGAATCGCCGCACGCCCTTGCTCAGGTCAGGCCTGCGGGATACTCCGCAAGGGCACATGTTTCAAGGGGGTTAAGTGGTTTTTCGCGCAGGAATGCCGGTGTTCAGCCGAACATCCCCAGCACAGCCTGCAAACCACCACGGATCAGAATATCGACCAGCGCAAAGAAGAGCGCCGTCAGGGCCGCAAGGATAAACACCATGACCGTGGTCAGCATGACCTCGCGGCGGGTTGGCCACACAACCTTGGCGACCTCAGCACGCACCTGCTGGATAAATTGAAGCGGATTGGTGGAGGCCATGGTTTCGATCCCGATTGCTAAGCGAGTTTGATCTAACCGCGTGGCCGCACGAATTCAAGACAACTTTCGCAACGATCAGGCGCTCATTTCCTCGCGCAACCGTGCAAACCGCTGTTTGAGGGCCCGGTCATGCTCCACCTCGGCCTGCGCAATCGCGTGAAAGTCAGGCGCATAGGCCGCTTCGGGCAAGGTGCCCGGAAGGCGATCCACCAACGCATCCCACTGGCTGGCACCTGCATAGAACCCGGTTCTGAGACGCTTGGCCAAGGCAGGGCGTTTGTATTTGATCCGCAGGTATGTCGCGCGCGTCCGATACCAAAACCCGTCCACACCGACAAAGCAGAGATAGATCAGCAGCCCAATAACCGGGGTCAAGACCAGCGCAATCGCGATCGCGACCACCATTGGATACATCACCAGAATGCCAAGCAACACGAGATAGGCGAGATGGCGCGGTTTCGGCCCAGACATCTTTTTGCGTGGGGCCTCCTGCGCTGGCGGTTCAACCGCTTCGGCATGCGACGTCTCTGCGACATGCGCTTTTGCGTTATCGGTCGGTGCTTGCGTGTTTTCCTGCTCAATCAGGTTTCGTACAGCAGCAATATCCGTGTCTGCGGGACTGTCCCCGCCAGTGACGTTATGTGTCGGCTTCATGTCGCATCCCCATACAACTGTCTGGACGAGTGATCCATTGCGGCGAAGGTATGTGTGGAATGGGGCAAAACCGGGGCAAACCACGGTCAAAACTGTGGCAATTCGCGCATTAAGCGAAATTGTTAACCATATCTTAGGGAAGTTTGGCAGGGGCTGAGGGACTCGAACCCACGACCCTCGGTTTTGGAGACCGATGCTCTACCAACTGAGCTAAACCCCTATGCCGGGTGTCGGCGTAGTCGGAATTCGCGGCAGGTTCAAGAGGGGAAATGCCCCGCCCGCGCGCTGGTCCCCTTCAAATCACGCCGCAGAGCGTGGACGCGTAAACTCCGGGCTTTGCACGATCCCCTTGTCGAACAGGCGCGAGATTTCGCCATCACTCATCCCGACCACGTCGCCCAGAATTTCTTCGGTGTGCATCCCCAGCGCGGGTGCAGGCGCAGGCCGCGTGCGCGGCATCTGCGAGAACGTCATCGGGGCACCCGGCACGGCGAACCGCCCAAGCCCGGGCTGCGACAGCATTTCAAACATCGGGTTGTCCGGGCTCATGTCCGGGTCATTTTCCACGGCCTGCTTGATGGTCCTGAATTGCGACCATGTCACGCCCGCCTTATCGAACATCGGGCCGATGTCAGCCGAGTTGCGCGCGGCGAACCATGGGGTCAGAATAGCTGTGATCTCGTCGCGCAACTCCCAGCGCACGCCTTCATCCATCAGATCACGCCCTGTACGCGCCGCCAACGCGGTCACTTCAGCGGCGCAATCGGTTACCTTGACCAGACCCGCCCATTGACGCGCCGTCAGCCCAATCACCATCAACCGTTCGCCATCCGCACAGACAAAATCCTGACCGTAGGCCCCATAAAGCGCATTTCCGGATTTTTGCCGCTCGGTCGTGTTCAGCGTCGCATCACCGATCATGCCCAAATGGCCCAGCGTTGCCGCCGCCACATCCTTCAGCGACAATTCGACCTCTTGGCCAACGCCCTTGCGCAGCCTGTGCCGTTCTGCAGCCAGCAGCGAGGACACCACCAGATTGCCAGCAATCAAATCCCACGCGGGCAGCGCATTGGCGACCGGCCCGTCGTGGCCAACCGGGCCGGTGATATCCGGAATACCCAGCGCCGGGTTGACCGTATAATCCACCTGTGGCCGCCCATGTCTGTCGCCCATTAGCGTCACCATGATCAGGTCTTCGCGAAACTGGCGCAGCGTGTCGTAATCCATCCAGCCGCGCACCCGCAGGTTGGTCAGGAAAAGGCCCGCGTCCTCGCCGGGGGCGGTGATGATCCGTGTGACCAACTCCCGCCCTTGCGGCGATTTCATATCCACCGCGATCGAACGTTTGCCCTTGTTCAACCCGGCCCAAAACAGACTTTTGCCAGTGGGCGCCAAGGGCCAGCGGCCCGCGTCCAATCCGCCTTCGATCCGGTCAAAGCGGATCACGTCCGCCCCCATCTGCGCCAGCGTCATGCCCGCCAATGGAACCGCTACAAACGCGGAACCCTCTACAACACGCATGCCTTTGAGAATGCTCGTCATTGTATGCTTTCCTTCCATGTTGCAGTGGCTTGCAGCCCTTGATGGGCTTGGGTGGCGGTGCACAGTTTCAAGTCATGCGCCCCGTCGTGAATCGCGCACAATCGCATCGGTCCGGGGCAAAACATCGGATGTATTCCGCGAAAGGCGAACACATCCGGCGCGCGCCCGGCATGCCTGTGCGCCAGATCCATCAGCATATTCGCCTGCATCGGGCCGTGCACGACAAGGCCCGGATAATGCTCCACCTGCTGTGTGTAATTCAGGTCGTAGTGAATGCGGTGCGCATTGAAGGTGATGGCGGAATACCGAAACAACAGCACCTCGGAAACATCGACCACCTCTTCAACGTCCAATGTCTGCGGCGGAGCCACCGGCTTAGGCGCGCGAAACTGGTCCGGGATCGCCAAATAGACGATGTTCTGGGTCTCCGAGACGGCAACGCCCTCGGCACCGCTGATCTCATGTTCGAGCGTGACAAAAACCATCTGCCCGGCAGCGCCGGTCTTTTCCTCGATCGCGGCAATGCGGCTGGTTTTGGTCAGCGCCTCACCCACATGAAGCGGTGCGTGAAACGTCAATTTGCCCCCCGCCCACATCCGGCGATCAAGGTTCACAGGGGGCAAAAATCCGCCCAGTTTTGGGTGCCCGTCGCGGCCCAACTCTCGCATCTGAGCGGTCGGGGGAAACCCGTACCAATGCCACAGGGGCGGCATAGGCTGTCCTAATTGCGGCGCGTCGGACCCGGCTTGACCCAGCGTGGCATGGATCTGCTGCGCCATCTGCTCGGACACAATGCCGGCGATGGTTTCGGTGCGATCCACCCAAGCCGCAAAGTTCACCTTGTCCATGACCCCTCCCAAGAATTCTACTTTAGGGTGACGGCATTTCAAAAAAAATCAAGCGTTTTTAATGGGTTAATAGAATACGACGGTATACAAAGCGCCGATGCTGCAGTTGCACCACAACCGGCCTTCATTGATTCCCTTTGAAGATTTCGCATTTTCTTCGCAACCGCAGCATTACGAAAATTTTTCTGCCGCTGCGTGATCATGGACGCCCAACAGCATTTTACGCGGATCGCCGTGGCATTTTCGGACGAGGTAGAGCAGGTAAGGCGCGAGGAACAAAATCCCCAAGGGTGGCGCCAAAACGCCCAAGACGATGCTGCCGCTGGAAAAGCCACCGCGCCATGCCATCCAAAGACCCGAAAGCAGCAGATAGCAGGCAAAATCGACATTGAATTGCCCGTGCCAGGACAGGGCGACGATTTCACCAAAGAACGGCGTGAGCAAATTGAGGCCATCGTTTGCAATGGCTGTGATGGTCATGCCGACGATGATCAGCGTCATGCCAATCAGAATAATGCGAAATACAGGTCATATGGCTCTCCGGCGAATGGGGGTCATTTCCGGCTCTTGGGTAGCGCCCGCAGGATCAGTGCCGCAATTACCTTGGAGGTAAGCAAATCCGTCCTTCCCACGCAAAAAAAGCCGCAGCATTTCTGCTGCGGCCTTCTTTAACGTCTATTCTACCGTTGTGCTGCACCGGGGTCTCATCGTTGCCATGCAACGGTTGCCACCCGGCGTCCACTCGGTGTTCGCCCTTGCGGGCGGACCCCGTTAGTCGGTGATCTTCGACACAACGCCCGCGCCAACGGTGCGGCCGCCTTCGCGGATCGCAAAGCGCAGGCCCTGCTCCATCGCGATCGGCGCGATCAGCTCAACCCCAAACGACACGTTGTCGCCCGGCATCACCATTTCCGTGCCCTCGGCCAGCTGAACCGTGCCCGTCACATCCGTCGTGCGGAAGTAGAACTGTGGGCGGTAGTTGGCAAAGAACGGCGTGTGACGGCCACCCTCTTCCTTGGTCAGAATGTAGGCTTCGGCCTCGAACTTCGTGTGCGGCGTCACGGAACCGGGCTTGCACAGCACCTGACCGCGCTCAACGCCTTCACGCTCAACACCGCGCAGCAAGGCGCCGATGTTGTCGCCCGCTTCACCACGGTCCAGCAGCTTGCGGAACATTTCAACGCCCGTGCAGGTCGTTTTCTTGGTGTCGCGGATGCCCACGATTTCGATCTCGTCGCCCACGTTGATCACGCCACGCTCGACCCGACCGGTCACAACCGTACCACGACCAGAGATCGAGAACACGTCTTCCACAGGCATCAGGAACGGCTGATCCACGGCGCGCGCAGGCGTCGGGATGTACTCGTCCACGGCCGCCATCAGCTTGCGGATCGACTCTTCGCCGATCTCGGGATCACGCCCTTCCATCGCCGCCAGAGCGGAACCGGGGATCACGGGAATGTCGTCGCCGGGGTACTCGTAGGAGGACAGCAGCTCGCGGATCTCCATCTCCACCAGCTCCAGCAGCTCCTCGTCATCCACCTGGTCGACCTTGTTCATGTACACAACCATGTGCGGAATGCCGACCTGGCGGCCCAGCAGAATGTGCTCGCGCGTCTGGGGCATCGGGCCGTCGGCCGCGTTCACAACCAGGATCGCGCCGTCCATCTGGGCGGCACCCGTGATCATGTTCTTGACGTAGTCCGCGTGACCGGGGCAATCCACGTGCGCGTAGTGACGGTTCTCCGTCTCATACTCAACGTGCGCCGTCGAGATCGTGATCCCACGCGCTTTCTCTTCAGGCGCGCCGTCAATCTGGTCATACGCCTTGAAGTCGCCAAAATACTTCGTAATCGCAGCCGTCAACGTCGTCTTGCCGTGGTCAACGTGACCAATCGTGCCAATGTTTACGTGCGGTTTATTCCGTTCAAACTTTGCCTTTGCCATTTTGGCGCCCTTCGCTTTATCGGGGTCATACGCGACCCGCTTGCCTTACATGGCGCGGCATGTATTGCGAACGCGACAGGAAATCAAGCGCGAGTGTGGGCTCGCAGCCTATTCCGTCTGGGTAAGGACGTCTTCGGCCTCCACCGCGACGGGTGTAGCAAGCTCTTCTGGGGACTGCGGTTGGAACCAGCCCGCTTCGGCGTTTTGCTTGACGAGAAACCGTTCGATGGCCTTGGATACGTTTTCGGCCAAGTTCACCAACTGCTCTTCGCGCGTCAGGGTATAGCCCGACCCGATCAAAGCACCGCTGCCAAAGCTTTCCAAAACGGTGATCTGCTCAGGCTTTTCATTCAGTTTCTTGCCTGCGGCATCATCCCAAACCGTCAGGCGCACGATCATCGCCGACTTGGGCGCCAGCACCAGCGGTATGCCCGGAGTGGCCAGATTGTATCCCTCGACGCTGACACCGAAGTGATAAGTGCGCGGGCTTTCGTAGCGATCGAACCGATCCGCGATGGCTTGGGTCAACGCCTGCGTCAGTTCCTCCTCCGTCGCGGGGCGGCTGATGGCGAGCTTTTGCACCTTGGGTGCCACAACGATGTTGTGACCGAGGCTGAAATCACCCAATGGCACCGGCGGGTCTTTGAGATCCGACGTGCTGGCGCAAGCCGCCAGCATCACACACACCATCAAAAACCCAACAATCCGCACCATAGATCCTACCCCGTCAAACCGCAGTTCCTCTTGCCTAACGCAGCGCGCTTGGGCGCGCAATCGTTTGCGCCAATCTGGCCAATTGGTCGTGGGCGTTGCGGCGCCTATATTAAGCCTCAGCCCTAGAGGAGTTCACCATGACGATTGCCATGCAGACCCAGACCACACCGTTACCGGTGCGTGTGCCCTTGGTGAATGAACCGTGGGGGTTGCTCAAAAGCCTGAACATGGCGCGTCAGAATGTGCTGCGGATCATCCCCGAGATTGCAACGACCCAACCCATGGTGTCGGGCAAGACCGGCAAACGCTGGCATATGGTGATGGACCCAAAGGCGATCCGGCAGATGCTGCTGGACCGTGTGGATGACTATCCCAAATCGGTGGTGACCAAGAACCTGCTGAAACCGGCCATCGGCGAGTCGCTCTTTATTGCCGAAGGGGCGCATTGGCGCTGGCAACGGCGCGCGGCGGCCCCGGTGTTTTCGCATCGCAACATGCTCAATCTGGCGCCCATCATGACGACCGCCGCTGAACGCGCAGCCCAGCGCATTGCCGATGCCGGACCGCGCGCCGTGGATATGCTGGATGAGATGGTGACGACCACATTCGACGTGATCTCGGACGTCACCTTTTCGGGCGGCGATACATTTGACCGCGATGCGGTGCACCATGCAATTGATCACTACATCGCAGAGGCGGGCAAAATCTCGCTCTTTGATATCCTCGGTGCGCCCGATTGGGTGCCACGACCCGGGCGCATCATGTCGGGCAAGGCGCTCAAGGAAATGAAATCCATGGCCGATCAGGCGATCGAGGCCCGTGCAGGCCGGGGTCACGAGGGCGTGCCTGATTTGCTCGATCTGTTGCTGGAGGGCGAAGACCCCAAGACCAAACGTCAAATGAGCACGGCCGAACTGCGCGACAACTTGCTGACCTTTATCGTCGCGGGTCACGAGACAACGGCGCTGACGCTGGCGTGGTCGATGTATCTGGTGGCGTTTGACCAAGACGTGCAGGACCGCGCCCGCGCCGAGGCGCAATCGGTGTTGCAGGGCCGCGCGGCCACGGGGGCAGACGTCGAGAACCTGCCGTTCATTCGCCAGATCATCGACGAGGCGTTGCGCATGTACCCACCCGCTGGCGTGATCTCGCGCACCGCCATGAAGAACGACACGCTTTGCGAGCGAGAAATACGCCCCGGCGATACCGTCATGATCCCGATCTACGCGCTGGGGCGGCATCACATGTTGTGGGACGAGCCCGACGCCTTTCGCCCTGACCGGTTTGCCGACCGCAAGGCGATCGACCGCTACGCATACCTGCCGTTTGGGGATGGGCCACGCATTTGCATCGGCGCATCGTTTGCCTTGCAAGAGGCGGTGATCATCCTCGCCACCCTGCTCAGCCGGTTCCGTTTCAAACCCGTGCCGGGGCGCAACCCGGAGCCCGTGATGATCCTGACTTTGCGCCCACAGGGCGGTGTGTGGCTGACGGCGGAGGCGGTTTAGGGGGTTGGTGATTTTCTGGCTGTGTTGCCGTTGACCAAAGGTCTGCTACCGTGACCCCCGACAAAATGAGAAGGGTGGTAATATGGTCGAAGGTCTCAGCCACATCACACTTGTTGTCAGCGATCTCGACAAAACAGAAGAAATGCTGACGACAGTCCTCGATGCGACGAAAATCTATGACAGTGGCGACAAGACGTTCTCACTATCCAAGGAACGCTTTTTCGACATAGGGGGCATCTGGGTTGCGCACCATGGAAGGCGAACGACGTTGCTCACCAAACCGTGCAACCACATCGCTTTCCAAAATAGGCCCCTATGAGTCACGGCCGACGAAAGACTGACAGTCGGACGTATTCAATCGTTGGCGGGCAAAGCTGGATCGTATTCCGAAGATAGCCGCTCGCGCGTCAGGACGGCTGAGAGGCCAAGTCAATCTACTTTTACGACTACGACAATCACATGTTTGAGTTACACAGCGGCACTCTGGAAGAACGTTTGCACCGTTACGCCGAAACGTGAAGCGGCGCGTTCACTGCGCCGCGATGCGGAGCGATTTGGTTCAAATCCGCCATATGCAACGACAGCGTTTCAATGCCATCTGCAAGCACAAGGCACCACCTGAACACCCCACCGTGCGGTGCTGAATTTTCCGTTTGGTTGGAGCTGCTCGAACCTGCCGTCTCGCATGACGTCGATTCGTGAGCAAAAACATCTCTATAAATCAGTGCACTACAGCCGAACCAACCACACTCAACCCGCACCAGAGCGCGAAAAAACTTCACCCTTTCGCGTGCGAAAGACACCGCTCGGTCAGGTGAAACGGTTGTCCCTTGGAAAGCCGCGCGGGGCCATGCGACCGGCGCTTGCGCGTTTGCCGGTCCATTCGGCCAGCTCCGTTTCCGTGCGGGTCCGGCCCGCCGGGTCGAGCCAGCTGAGACCCTCCGCCAAGGTAAACGTCGTTGCATCGGACAGCCCGCCGTCCTTGTATTTCTGCAAACGCACGCCCTTGCCGCGGCCCATTTCGGGCAGCTCGTCCAGATCAAATACCAGCACCTTGCGGTTCTCGCCCACCACTGCGACGCTGTCGCCGTCCACGGGTTTGCACACAACCGCGCGTGTCTCACCGCGCACGTTCAACACCTGCTTGCCCGTGCGGGTCTGCGCCACCACGTCATCTTCCGGCACCACAAAACCGTCGCCCGCAGAGGAGGCCACCAGCAGTTTGCGCCCCGCCTGATGGGTCAGGATCGTGACGATCTCGGCCTCGTTCGGCAGGTCCACCATCAGGCGCAGCGGCTCGCCCATACCGCGCCCACCGGGCAGGTTCGCCGCCGACACAGTGTAGAACCGCCCGTTGGACCCAAAGACCAGAAGCCGGTCCGTGGTTTCAGCGTGGAAGATAAACCGCGGCCCGTCGCCATCCTTGAATTTCAATTCGCGGGTCAGGTCGATATGCCCGGTCATCGCCCGCACCCAGCCCATCTGACTGCACACGACGGTGATCGGTTCGCGGTCGATCATCGCCTCAAGCGGCACGTCCTCGACCTCGCCGGCTTCGGCAAAGGTGCTGCGCCGCGCACCGCCCTCATAATCCTTGCCGAACTGTTTTTTCGTTTCGCGTAACTGTTCGGCGATCCGGGCCCATTGCAACTCTTCGCTGTCGAGCAGGTCCTCCAACTCGGCGCGTTCCTCCATCAACTCGGATTGCTCACGCACCAGCGCCTGTTCCTCCAGACGCCGCAGGGAGCGCAACCGCATGTTCAAAATGGCTTCGGCCTGCACATCAGACAGCCCGTTTTCACGGCCCGCATAGCTTTGTGGGGTCTTGCGCTCGGGGTCGTCGGTCAGCCCCGCAGGTGCGACCGCATCCTCATCCACGATCAGCTGCAGCGCACTCACATCCACGCCAGTCAGCGGTGATCGGTAATCCGCCTCTGATGTGGCACGGGCAAAGGTCGACTGGTGCACGTGGCTCCAGTCCTCGTACATCAGCGCCACCTTGGGGTCGTCGTCATAGCGGATGATGTCGATCACCCGGTCCAGATTGACAAAGGCGGTGATCAGCCCGGCCAGCACCTCCAGCCGGTTGTCGATCCGCGCCATCCGATGACGCGAGCGGCGCAGCAACACATCCTGGCGGTGATCCAGAAACGCCCGCAGCACCTCTTTCATCGAGCAAACCTTGGGCGTCAGCCCGTCGATCAGCACGTTCATGTTCAGCGAAAACCGCACCTCCAGTTCGGAGTTGCGGTAAAGCATGCCCATCAAGACCTCAGGGTCGACGTTCTTGGAGCGCGGCTCGAGCACCATGCGGATGTCTTCGGCGCTTTCGTCGCGCACGTCGGCAAGGATCGGTATTTTCTTGGTCTGGATCAGCTCCGCAATCTTTTCGATCAGCTTGGATTTCTGAACCTGATAGGGGATCTCGGTGACAATGATCTGCCACTGGCCGCGCCCCATATCCTCGACCTCCCAACGGCAGCGCAGCCGGAACCCGCCTTTGCCGGTGCGGTAGGCCTGCGCGATGTTCTCGGGCGGCTCCACGATGATGCCGCCGGTTGGAAAATCCGGACCCGGCACGTAATTGAGAAGCGTGTCATCGCGGGCATCGGGTGTCTTGATCAGGTGCAGGCAGGCGTCACACAATTCCGAGATGTTATGCGGCGGGATGTTGGTGGCCATGCCGACCGCAATCCCGGACGACCCGTTCGCCAAGAGGTTGGGAAACTGCGCGGGCAGCACCACAGGCTCGGTCAGCGTGCCATCGTAGTTTTCGCGGAAATCGACGGCGTTCTCGTTCAGACCTTCCAGCATCGCCTCGGCGACGGCGGTCATGCGCGCTTCGGTATAGCGGCTGGCGGCGGGGTTATCGCCGTCGATGTTGCCGAAATTGCCCTGGCCGTCGACCAGCGGGTAGCGCACGTTGAAGTCCTGCGCCAGCCGGGCCATGGCGTCGTAAATCGCCGCGTCCCCATGCGGGTGATAGTTGCCCATCACGTCGCCGGAAATCTTGGCCGACTTGCGAAAGCCTCCGTTTGACGCCAGCCGCAGTTCTCGCATGGCATAAAGAATTCGGCGGTGAACGGGTTTCAGCCCGTCGCGCGCATCCGGCAAGGCGCGGTGCATGATCGTCGACAGCGCATAGGTCAGATAGCGATCGCCCAGCGCGCGGCGCAGCGGCTCTGATTGCTCGGCCGCGTCCATATTGGGTGTGTCGGTATCATTCGCCATACATGCTGTGTAGCCGGGCCGTGCGGCGTGAACAAGAAGGCTTGTGTCCGTGTTTTGTCGGTCGACCGATCCGCAGCCCACGGTCGTGTCACAGACGACACAATCGCATCGGGGGAGACCAAAGTCGCAGATTTCCCCCTGCCGGGAATCGCCTTGGTGCGGTAGATCACGTCGCAGGGGATATTTGTGGTACTATTGCTGCGTGTTTGGTTGAGGTGACGAGACGATGAAAACGTTCATTCTGCTGACGTTCGGGTTTTTGGGTCTGGTTTTTTTCCAGATGAGCGGTGGTGCGTCGTTTGATCCGCAACAGGCACGCTCCGAGATCGTGGCGGCGCGGATGGCCAAAGCCGAACCTATTACGACCACTGAATTGGACCCCGTGCAGAGTGCGCCCGCGCCGAATGAGGCGGTTACACGCGTCTCGCTAAGCCTTGCGACGTTCGACGATATCGTCGCCCCTAAAGAAGAGCCCGCTCAAGAGCCGCAAGCGCCGATCCTGCCCCAAGATGAACTGACGGCCGAACCGAGGGTGATCCTGCCCAGCATTATCTTTTCCGGCTCGACCACGGCGGCGGCCTCGGCCAACATTGCGTCGTCGGCCGATATCCGCAGCGTTGCGCGCAACAGCGTTAACGTGCGCGGCGGCCCGAGCACCAGTTTCGCGGTCGTGAACCAGTTGAACGAAGGCCAACAGGTCGAGGTGCTGGATGATCCGGGCAACGGCTGGGTCCAGCTGCGCCCCTTGGATGGCGGCCCCGTGGGTTGGATGGCGGATTTCCTGCTGACCGACGGCTGACCTTGTCAGCGCCGTCGCATCGCGGCATGAGGGGTTGACCCTCACGAAAGACGAAGATGCAAAAAAACATTCTCATTACCGGCTGCTCGAGCGGCATAGGATATGCCTGTGCGGTGGGCCTGCGCGCACGCGGCTGGCGCGTATTTGCCGCCTGCCGCAAACCCGAAGATTGCGACAGGTTGCGCGCGGAAGGGTTTGACAGCCCGCTGCTGGATTATGACGACGCCGGCACGTTACAATCGGGTCTGGCCGAGGTGCTGGAGGCCACAGGTGGGACGTTGGACGCGCTCTTTAACAACGGTGCCTATGCGATCCCCGGCGCTGTTGAAGACCTTCCCACCGAAGCATTGCGCGCGATTTTCCAGAGCAATTTCTTTGGCTGGCACGAGCTGACCAGGCTGGTTATTCCGGTGATGCGCGCGCAGGGGCATGGCCGAATTGTGCAGTGTTCTTCGGTTCTGGGGTTTGTCGCGCCCCCGTGGCGCGGCGCCTACAACGCGACGAAATACGCGCTGGAAGGGCTGACTGACACGCTGCGCGTGGAAATGCGCGACACCGATATCGACGTCATCCTGATTGAACCCGGCCCGATCACCTCGGCGTTTCGCGCCAATTCCACCAAGCAGTTCGAACGCTGGATCGACTGGAAGTCTTCGGCCCGCAAGGAACAATACGAAACTCAGCTTCTCAAACGCCTCTATGACAGCGCCAAAACACCCGACCGGTTCGAACTGCCGCCCGAGGCGGTGCTGGACAAGCTGGTTCACGCCATTGAAGCGCCCCGTCCGCACCCGCGGTATTTTGTCACCAAGCCGACCTACATCATGAACATTTTGCGCAGGCTTTTGTCGACGCGCGCGTTGGATCGGGTGTTGTCGCGCGGCTGATGACGCAGCGTTTCGTATTTCGGGTTCGCTTTTGCGGCGCTGACGGCTACATGAACGCCATCAGTCGAAAGGATACCTCATGGACCCGTTATTTGTTGCGATCATCGTTGCCTGTCTTGCCGTCGTGGTGATCCTGATGCTCGGCCTCGGCGGGTTTGCGAGTGGCGGGAAATTCAACAAGGACAACTCCAACAAACTGATGCGCTACCGGATCGGAGCACAGTTTATCGCTGTCGTCCTTATCGTAATTTACGTGTTTTTCAGATAATCAAGAAGGCGGTCAGACTATGGTGGTTCTGAACAAGATTTACACAAAAACCGGAGACGCCGGGGAAACAGCACTGGGCAATGGCGCGCGTGTTGCGAAACATGCGCTGCGGGTCACGGCTTACGGCACATCGGATGAGTTAAACTCATTTGTGGGCGTGGCGCGCTTGGTGGCAGAGGGTGATATGGACGTCGCCCTGAGCCGTATTCAGAACGACCTGTTCGATCTGGGCGCGGACCTGTGCCGCCCGGATATGGAACAAGATGCGGAGGCCGAATACCCACCATTGCGCATGGTTGACGCGCAGGTGGCCCGGTTGGAAACGGAAATCGATGCGATGAACGCCAATCTGGACCCATTGCGCAGTTTCATCCTGCCCGGCGGCACCGCGTTGGCCGCGCATCTGCATGTCTGCCGTACTGTGTCACGCCGCGCGGAACGGCTTTGCGTTGAACTGGCCACGATGGAGGCGATCAACACGTCGGCGGTCAAATATCTGAACCGGCTGAGCGACTGGTTCTTTGTTGCGGCCCGCGTGGCCAACAACGGCGGCAAGGATGATGTACTTTGGGTGCCGGGCGCAAACCGCTGAGACCGGTCAAAACAGGGCCCCTAAGCGGGCAATCCGGGTGAAACGCGGCGTCGCAGGGCCAAGACGTGACGATTTTGCACTGTTTTGGAACGCGCGGCTTCGTTAAACCACCCTCAGATGACTTTGGCTCGTCCACCACGGGGGTGAGTCGCAACCAAGGAGAGAGACGCAGATGAAGGTTCTTGTACCTGTCAAACGCGTGATCGACTACAACGTGAAAGTGCGCGTCAAAGCGGACGGATCGGGTGTTGATCTTGCCAACGTGAAAATGTCGATGAACCCGTTTGACGAGATTTCCGTCGAACAGGCCATCCGCCTCAAAGAAGCAGGTCAGGCCGACGAAGTCATCGTGGTGTCTGTCGGCGTCAAGCAAAGCCAGGAAACACTGCGCACTGCTTTGGCGATGGGCGCGGATCGCGCAATTCTGGTTGTCGCGTCGGACGATGTTCACAACGACATCGAGCCCTTGGCCGTTGCGAAGATCCTCAAAGGCGATCATCGACGAAGAACAGCCCGGCCTTGTGCTGTGCGGCAAACAGGCGATCGACAACGACATGAACGCCACCGGCCAAATGCTGTCGGCGCTGATGGGCTGGAGCCAGGCGACATTCGCATCCGAAGTCGCGATCGAAGGCGACAAGGCCGTCGTGACCCGCGAGGTGGACGGTGGTCTGCAAACGATCAAGGTGAACATGCCCACGGTCATGACCGTTGACCTGCGCCTGAACGAGCCGCGCTATGCGTCGCTGCCCAACATCATGAAGGCCAAGAAAAAGCCGCTGGATGAAAAAACCGCCGCCGATTACGGCGTTGATGTCAGCCCCGCGCCTCAGCGTCGTCAAAACCGTTGAACCCGAAACCCGCAAGGCCGGCATCAAGGTGGGTTCGGTGGACGAACTGGTGGCGAAACTCAAAGAAGTGGGGGCTGTGTAATGGCTGTTCTTCTCCTGGCTGAAGTCAACGACGGTGAACTTGCGATGGACGCGACGGCCAAGGCCGTGACGGCCGCGCAATCTCTGGGCGACGTGACTGTCTTGTGCACGGGTGCCACATGCTCCGCCGCGGCGGCAGAGGCGGCAACGATCTCTGGCGTGGCCAAAGTGCTGTGCGCCGAAGACGCGATCTATGGCAAACGTCTGGCCGAACCGGTCGCCGATCTGATCGTTTCGCTGTCCGGCGATTACGAACACATTGTGGCTCCGGCAACGACCGACGCAAAAAACATCATGCCGCGCGTTGCGGCCCTGTTGGACACCATGGTGATCTCTGACGCGACGGCGGTAGTGGATGGCGCGACGTTCGAGCGTCCGATCTATGCCGGCAACGCGATGCAGACGGTCAAATCGTCGGACCCCAAGAAGGTCGTGACCTTCCGCGGATCCACGTTTGACGCAGCGCCAACCGGTGGGTCCGCGTCAGTGGAAAACATCGGTGCCGCAGGCGATCCCGGCCTGTCTGCATGGGTCGAAGACAAGGTGGCCGCGAGCGACCGCCCCGAGCTTACGTCTGCTGGCGTTGTTGTGTCCGGTGGGCGCGGCGTCGGATCCGAAGAGGATTTTGCGTTGATCGAAAAGCTGGCCGACAAACTTGGCGCTGCGGTTGGTGCATCACGCGCAGCGGTCGACAGCGGCTATGCCCCGAACGATTGGCAAGTCGGTCAGACCGGCAAGGTCGTGGCACCCGAGCTTTACATCGCGGTCGGCATTTCCGGCGCGATCCAGCACCTCGCAGGCATGAAGGACTCCAAGATCATCGTGGCGATCAACAAGGACGAGGAAGCACCGATCTTTCAGGTTGCGGACTACGGCCTTGTGGCCGACTTGTTCACGGCTGTGCCTGAGCTTCTTGAAAAGCTGTGATCTTTTGACAAATCGAACGATGAAAGGCCCGCCAGGATCTGGCGGGCCTTTTTTCATTCAGGTCATTTCGTGCAAGACCCGATCAGCGCCTGCGCCACTTCGCGGTGCACGCGCGGGCCCAGCATTTCCGGGCCGCTGGCTGCTTCCATTCGGCAAAGACCATACCGTCCGTCCCCGCCGCCAGCGCCTCTGGCGAGGCCACGACCTCGACGCAGGCGGTCCACACGGGGCACGCCACCTGATCAATCATCGCGCGGCGTGATGAACAGCGGGGTCTCGACAGGTCGAGGCCGTCGTCCGGCGGTCTTGGGCATCGGCGCGTGATCCGCACCACAGCAAAACCACCTTGCCCTGGATCTGGCTGAGATCAGGATCTTCATCCGCGCCATCCATGCGGCCTGCAACTCCGCCCGGACGGTTGGAAACCGGTCTGGCGAGCACCAGCTGCAGGCGCTTGCAGCATGTGCCTCGTGAAAGTGGAATTCGGCGAAGTCCACGTCGCGGTAAATGGTTCTGAGCAACTCGGACGGCTTCGACAAACCGGTCATTGCGGCGCGGATGCACCGTATAGAACCGGTTGGATATATTCTGCGCCCTGGTCATCTGCAGAACCGTCACGCGGCCGTTGCGGACAGCCGTGATCAAGAACGGATCGTCGCATAAACATCAATCTGGACCGGCGTTGCAAACAGGCCGAAATTTGCGCAGGTTGCACCCAATTCGGCTTTCCACAATGCCGGAAACGGCGACGCGATATGAATTTCCCATAAATCGTCGTCCCGCCAAGAAACGCCACATACGGGCCGTCCAGCCGTCGCCGCGGCCCACGAAACAGCACTTTTGATCGCCCATACCGACACGGCAGATAGTCAAGGCGCACGCGCTCAGCGCATCAAAGGTCATGATACCCACTCTCAATTTTTATCTCACCCGACGCAGACTGTGACAGCGGAGCCTTGCGGATTCGCTAAAGGGTCAGTTTGACGACATTTACTGGACTGCGGCCCCTTGCCCCTGTCCCCGTGCGCACCCCTATGGTGCGCGGCGGATTAAGGGGATCGTCATGGACATCAAGACCATCGGAATTGTGGGCGCGGGACAGATGGGCAACGGGATTGCCCATGTGATGGCGCTGGCGGGCTATGATGTCATGCTCAACGATATCTCCGGAAGATGCGTGGACAGGCGGCTATGGCGATTGATGCGCCGGAATCTGGAACGTCAGGTCAGCCGCGGAAAAGATCAGCGGCGAGGATAAGGCCGAGGCGTTGGCAGCGGATCACGACCACGCATGACGCTGACGGACCTGGGCCCAACCGACCTGATCATCGAAGCCGCAACGGAGCGCGAAACCGTCAAGCAGGCGATCTTTGAAGACCTGCTCCCGCATTTGCAGCCGCACACCATTCTGACCTCCAACACGTCGTCAATCTCGATCACGCGTCTGGCCAGCCGCACGGACCGGCCCGAGAAATTCATGGGGTTTCATTTCATGAACCCGGTGCCGGTGATGCAATTGGTCGAGTTGATCCGCGGGATCGCGACGGATGAGGAAACGTTCAATTCGTGCAAGGCCGTCGTGGACCGCCTGAACAAAACCGCCGCCAGCGCCGAGGATTTTCCAGCTTTCATCGTGAACCGCATTTTGATGCCGATGATCAATGAGGCGGTTTACACCCTGTACGAAGGGGTGGGCAGCGTGCAGTCGATCGACAGCTCGCTCAAACTGGGTGCGAACCATCCGATGGGTCCGCTGGAACTGGCCGATTTCATCGGGCTGGACACCTGCCTTGCCATCATGAACGTGCTGCATGATGGGCTGGCTGATACCAAGTACCGTCCCTGCCCGTTGCTGACGAAATACGTCGAAGCCGGATGGCTGGGGCGCAAGACGGACCGTGGGTTTTACGACTATCGTGGCGAAACACCGGTCCCGACGCGCTGAGGGTCAGTCTTTGAGCGACAAGGTGTGCTCGCGCAGCCACGCCATGAAGCCACGCGGATCGTCGGCCCACTTGTCAACGTCGTCGTGGCTGAGGGGATGCCCGACAACGGGGCCTTGCGGCTTGTTCAGCGAATAGACGATTTCATGCAGCAACAGCCCTTGCCGCAGCATTGGCGACAGCTTGTTGGCAATCTGGTAGGCACGCGAGTTTTGACCGGGAAACCGCATCGGCACCACTGTGGCACCCGAACGGCGGATCAGCTTGGCCGTGAAGACGTTCCATTCTGCCTCAACAGCCGGACCGAAGAATGTTTCTGACGCCGCGACGGAACCGGATGGGAACAGGGCGACCACGCCCCCGTCCTTCAGGTGCTTCATGGCCTTGGCCGCATTTCGACGCCTTTGCGCTGCGCATCCTGGTCATGGGGAAACGGCACCGGGATCATGTAGGACCCGGCCACCTCGTCAATGGCGGTCAACAATGAGCGTGTGAGGATGCGGTAATCGGGCCGAACCCGACCAATCAGATCTGCAAAGATCATCCCATCGACCATGCCATGCGGATGGTTTGCCACGACAATCACCGGGCCGGATTTCGGGATACGGTCCAGTTGCGACTGCGGCGTGGTCAGGTCAATGCCCATCACGTCAAGCGCCGCGCGCCAGAACGCCTGTCCCTGCGGCGCGCCACGGCGTTCGAACTTGCGGATCAGACGTAGAATCGTCAGCTTGCCCGTAAACAGCTCCATCACGCTGATGATGCTCGACTTTACAGGATCCTCGAACGTAGAGGCGTACGACAGGCTGCGCCGGTCGTATTTGGTGAATGTTACTGTCTCGGCCGGAACCGATGTCTCACCAAGGTTTTGCGAACTATCGACCAAAATCGACATCCTCTTTCCGAGCGGGTTACAAGGCTTGAGTCAGGCCCCTTCCCCAAACTTGTCGGCCACAAGCGCGGCCAACGCCTCGGCCAGCGCATCTGCGTCCGGGCCTGAGGTCTCAACGTCAATAAAGGTTCCCTTCGACGCTGCCAACATCAAAAGGCCCATAATACTGTCACCAGAGGCCGATACGCCGTCTTTCGAGACCTCAGCGGTGGCGTCAAACGCTTCGACCACCTCGACCAGCTTGGCAGAGGCGCGCGCATGCAGGCCCTTTTCGTTCACGATTTTCAAGTTGCAATGGGTCATATTCTGTCTGTTGTCCTAGTCATCGGGACTGATGTTTTGGCTGTCGATGTATTTCTTACCCGCCTCCAGAGCGGCACGCACAGCATCCCCAACGGATTTGTGGCGGCTTTTCGCCAGCTTTATCAGCATCGGTAGATTTGCCCCATAGACAATGCGTCTGTTCTCGGGCTTGCAGGCCATCAAGCTCAGGTTGGAAGGCGATCCGCCATAAAGATCCGTGACAAGCACAACACCATTGCCCTGATCCACGGCGTCCGCCGCGTCGCAAATCTCACGCTCTTTGGTGCCTCGATCGTGGTCCGGTTCAATGGTCACAGCGCGCACACCATCCTGCGAACCCACGACATGTTCCACTGCGGCAAGGTATTCGCTCGCCAGCCGGCCATGTGCGACGATCACAATTCCGATCACTGGGCTATGCCTCTTCTTTGCGGCGCAGGTCTAATTCGCGGTGTCTTATAGACACCTGCCAGCCTTCATCTGCAAGGCACAAAGCGTGGGTTTGCGCCATAACAACCGACCTGTGTTGCCCGCCGGTGCACCCAAACGCAATCGAAAGGTGCGATTTTCCCTCATCCAGATAAGCGGGCAACAGCCAAAGGGACATATCCGCGACGCGCTGTCTCAAAGCCATCGCGCGCGCGGATCGCCTTGACGTGCGCTTGCAACCGCCGCATCGGTTCCGTTCAAAGCGCGCAAGGTCGGCTCCCAATAGGGATTCTTCAGAAAGCGGCAGTCAAACACCATATCGACGATGCGCGGCAGGCCACGTTTGTAGCTGAAAGCGTCTGCACGGAAACTGCCAGGTGGCTGTGGTCTTCGGCGGCAAACCAATGCTCAACCTCGGTGCGCAGTTCATGGACGTTCAGGTCGGTGGTGTCGATCAGCACATCGGCGCGCGCGCGCAGGGGGCCAAGCATTTCAAGTTCGCGTATGATCCCTTCGGTAGGGCGATCATCCGGGGCAAGCGGGTGCCTGCGTCGCGTCTCGGAAAAGCGTCGCAACAAGACGTCTGTTGTACAATCAAGGTACAGCAATTCGGGTGCGATCCCGCCGATGCCTGTCAACTGGCCCAGCAAGTCGATGATCGCATTCGTGGAGAAATCGCGGTTGCGCGGGTCAATGCCCAGAGCCAGCGGACGTGTCTGTTCCGGCCCTTCCAGCAAGGACGACAGCAGTCGCAGCGGCAGGTTGTCGATGGCCTCATATCCGGCGTCTTCCAGCACATTCAGCGCACTTGACCGCCCTGCCCCGGAGGGGCCGGTAACCAAAACGATACGGCGTGCTGTAGGTTCGGTGGGTGTCATGATGGGTCTCTTCTTCCGCATCTGACATATTGCGAAATCGCGGCAGGAAAATGGGGGCCTTCAACTTTGTGAAGACAGGGCACCTCCACATCAAGGATACGCGCATGATGCACATGCGGCAGCCTTTCGTGCTCGGACGTGTCGAGGTCGATGATGACCTGTAGAATGGCTTCTTTGACAGGCTGTGCGCGCAAAATGCCGACGCCGCGCGCTTCGATCAGCCCGTGCAGCGGAGCAGGCGCGCGCGCGCTGATCTGCGCGTCTATGCGGGTCAGTTCGGTCTGTCATCCGCAACCAGGGACGCCCCCAACGCCATGAGTTGCAAAGCCAACGTGGATTTTCCTGTGCCGGATGCCCCAACGATCAAGACCCCTGCCTTGTCAAAGGCCACGCAGCTCGCGTGAAGGGTCAAGGTCTGCCCAGCATCAAAGGGCGCGCTGCGCACCGCTCAGATGGGGAGGCCGACAACGAAGCGGGCACCCAATGGGTCGGAGGTGATATCGGCTTCGGTCGGACGAATGTTTTCGGCCCAGATCACCCCGCCATGCGCCTCCACGATCTGTTTGGAAATCGCGAGCCCGAGGCCTGAGTTGTTGCCGAAATGCTCGTCAGGGCGCTGCGAATAGAACCGCTTGAAAATCTTGGCCAGCGCCTGATCGGGAATGCCGGGACCCGTGTCTTCGACGACAATCAGCACACGGTTTTCACGCTTGCGGGCCCAGACCCGGATCGCATCGCCATCTTCGCAGAACGAGATGGCATTGGTGATCAGGTTGACGAAAACCTGTGCCAGCCGCGCTTCCAGCCCTTGCACGTTGATCGGCTCAGCGGGGAAGTCGACGATGAATTCGATGCCCTTGGCTCCGCGCATCCTCGCCAAGATACTGGCCAAGATTGCTCAGCATCGTCAGAACGTTGAACGGTTCTTCCTCTTCCTTGACCAATTCGCTGTCCAGTCGAGATGCATTGGAGATGTCGCTCACGAGGCGGTCCAGCCGACGTACGTCATGATCAATCACGTCGAGCAGTTTTTCGCGCTGATCTTCCCGCTTGATCATCCGCAAGGTGCCCACCGCAGAGCGCAGGGAAGCCAAGGGGTTCTTGATCTCATGCGCCACATCGGCGGCAAATTGTTCGTTCCCGTCGATGCGGTTGTAGATTGCCGATATCATCCCGCGCAAAGCCCCGCTGAGACGCCCGATTTCGTCCGGGCGCGCTGTCAGATCGGGAATTCGGATGCGCCCCGGGTTCATCTTGCGGGCGTTCTTGTCGCGCCCAAGCTCAGCGGCTGCCGCCAGATCGGCCAACGGGTTGGCGATGGTCGAGGCCAGAACCAGGCTGAGGCCGATAGACACCAGCGTGGCGATGACAAACATCTGCAAGACGCGCTCACGCTCGCCGCGCACCAGCTTGTCAATCTCGCCCGCTGCGGTTGCCACGGCCACAGCACCTACGGCGCTGTCGTTCTGCAAAATGGGGGTGACCACCGTGAACAAGGCACCGCCCGCCACGTCGAGTTCATTCTTGATCTGGGTGCCGTCATTGAGCGAGCTGACCACCATGGGCTTGAGTTTTTCGCTCAGCGGCGTCTGATCCGCCTGTGACGCCCCGCCAAAGGGGGCGGACACCTGCGTCCACAACCAGGACAGCCCATCCGTCAGCAGCGTTTTTCCACCCGATGCGTCGTCTTCTGCGCTGGTGGCAAGCCGCCCTTCGGTGTTGGCAATCAGCATCTCTTGCCGATCGAAGACGAAAACCTCGATCCCGGATCTTAGGTCAAGGCCATCCAATGTTGCCCTCAGATCAACACCGTCCCCGGTCGCCAGATTGACCGGCACACCATTGGGCAATTGCGCTTCGATCACGTCGGCAATCAATTCCGCCTGGAAACAAGCGAAGCCGCACGTTGCACCGCGAGGCTGTCACGCGTTGAATTCAGGTACAGGATACCCGCGACCAGCACGTTCAACGCAATCAGGTTGAACGTGATGATTTTGCGCGTCAGCGGCGAGGCGCGCAGCGACATCAAGCCGCGCCGTTCGCGGTTGGCTCGGATCTCGTCAGGCGCCGTGGCGTCTGGTGCGACCCAGTCCTCGCCAAGAACGACGTCGCCATCCCGCGATGGTGGAGTGTTCATATCTCGCACGAATGTCCTTTCGGCCAATGCCCCATCGGCTCAGATTATTCTTCGTTATATCGATAACCGATGCCGTACAGCGTCTCAATCGCAGAGAACTCTTCGTCCGCTGTGCGCATTTTCTTCCGAAGGCGTTTGATATGGCTGTCGATCGTGCGGTCATCGACGTAAACCTGATCGTCATAGGCCACGTCCATCAGTTGATCGCGCGATTTCACAAAACCAGGACGCTGCGCCAGGGCTTGCAACAACAGAAATTCGGTCACTGTCAGGGACACGTCCTTGCCCTTCCAGCTGACACTGCGTGGCGCAGCGGGTCCATGCGCAGATCGCCGCGTTCCATCACTTTGGTTTCTTCGCTGTCGGCGACGACCTCGCCTGCGACGGCATCCTGACGGCGCAGCAACGCGCGAATGCGTTCTACCAGAAGCCGTTGGGAAAACGGCTTTTTCACATAGTCGTCCGCGCCCATACGAAGGCCCAGAACTTCATCAATCTCGTCGTCCTTGGACGTGAGGAAAATCACCGGCATGGCCGTTTTCTGTCGCAGACGCTGCAACAGGTCCATCCCGTCCATCCGTGGCATCTTGATATCCAGAACCGCCATATCAGGCAGTCGCTTGTTGAAGGCATCCAGTGCGGCCTGCCCGTCGTTATAGGTTTCGACCTCGAAACCTTCGGCTTCAAAGTCATCGACACGGACGTCAGGATATTCCTGTCGTCGTCCACCAATGCAATTTTTGACATTGCCTGTTTCCTTGTGCTGCTCGATTGTTCTTATGTTTACTATTATTTTTTTTGCGGCGATTGTTCCGGTTTTTCAGCGCACGAATCAATCATAAACGCGATTCGCAGGCCTTCTTCGCCACATTTTGGCCACAATTTGCTTACCAATGGCTAAATTGCCGCACATTGACGTCTTTCAAGCGCCTAGCTTATCGCTACACAAGCTTCTGGAGAGACGCACGACGACAAAGATCGGCATGGTGGCGCTAACTGCGCGAAACCGTCCTGTTCAATGACAAAAACGTCATGCTAAGACGCCGCTCAGCCTGAGCGGTGGTAACAGGCCATTGAGACCCATCAGGGCATCTAAGATTGACCGAACTGACCATTCAGGCGCATCAGGAGACATGACATGACATTTGGACGGGTAAACCCGAACTTTCAGCTCGAAGATCAAGGGATCAAGGGGCTGGGCAATGTCTACTACAATTTGATCGAACCGGCGCTGATCCAGACCGCGTTGGCGCGGGGCGAAGGCACGCTTGGCAAGGGCGGCACGTTCCTTGTCACCACGGGCAAGTTCACCGGGCGCTCGCCCAAGGACAAACACGTCGTCAAAACGGACAGCGTTGTCGACACCATCTGGTGGGAAAACAACGCCGCGATGACGCCCGAGGGTTTTGACGCGTTGCACACCGACATGCTGTCTCACATGGAAGGTGGCGATTACTTCGTGCAGGACCTCGTTGGCGGTGCCGACCCCAAACATGCGATCAATGTGCGCATGGTGACCGAACTGGCATGGCATGGGCTGTTCATCCGCCACATGCTGCGCCGCCCGGACCGCGAAGACCTCGACGACTTCACGGCTGACTTCACGGTCATCAACTGCCCCAGCTTCAAGGCGGACCCGAAAAAGCATGGGTGCCGGTCCGACACCGTGATCGCGATGAACTTCGACGAAAAGCTGATCCTGATCGGTGGCACCGAATACGCCGGCGAGAACAAGAAGTCCGTCTTCACCCTGCTGAACTACCTGCTGCCCGGGAAAGGCGTCATGCCGATGCACTGCTCGGCCAACCACGGCGCCGGACCCGGTCGACACGGCCGTGTTCTTCGGTCTGTCGGGCACGGGCAAGACGACGCTCTCGAGCAGATGCCGAGCGCGCACGTTGATTGGCGACGACGAGCACGGCTGGGGCGACGCGGGCGTGTTCAACTTCGAGGGCGGCTGCTACGCCAAAACGATCAACCTGAGCGCCGAAGCGGAACCAGAGATTTACGCGACCACCGAAAAGTTCGGCACCGTGATCGAGAACATGGTCTATGACCCCGAGACCCGCGAACTGGACTTCGAGGATGAAAGCCTGACGGCCAACATGCGTTGCGCCTATCCGCTGCACTACATCTCGAACGCGTCAGAGACGGCGGTGGGCGGTCATCCCAAGAACATCATCATGCTGACATGCGATGCCTTTGGCGTGCTGCCTCCGATCTCGCGTTTGACGCCAGCGCAGGCAATGTACCACTTCCTGTCGGGCTTTACCTCGAAGGTTGCAGGCACCGAGCGCGGCGTGACAGAACCCGAGCCCACATTCTCCACCTGCTTTGGCGCACCCTTCATGCCGCGTCGTCCGGAAGTGTACGGCAACCTGCTGCGCGAAAAGATTGCGACGCATGGTGCAACCTGCTGGCTGGTGAACACCGGCTGGACGGGCGGCGCCTATGGCACGGGAAACCGGATGCCGATCAAGGCGACGCGCGGGCTTTTGACCGCCGCTTTGGACGGTTCCCTGGCGGATGCCGAGTTCCGCAAAGATGCGAACTTTGGCTTTGACGTCCCGGTTTCAGTTCAGCGGGGTGGCGGATATCCTGCTGGATCCGCGCCGCACATGGGACGATCCCGAAGCCTATGACCGTCAGGCGGCCAAGCTGGTGAAGATGTTTTCCGACAACTTTGCTCAGTACCTGCCGTTCATTGACGACGATGTGCGTGACGCCGCAATCGGCTGATCCAAACGCGCCGAACATGCAAAAGGGACGCTCCGACACCGGGCGTCCCTTTTTCATATTCTGAGCGAAGCCGTTTATGCCGCGCGTCGGCCCGGCTTGGACGCAGGCTTGGACACCACATCTATGATCGGCATTTCCAGCAAGAAACGCGCGTCTTCGTTGCTGAGGTAGGTCAGGAAGCCCTCAATCGATTTGTCGGACCCCTTGCGGTACCATTTCAAAGCGCCCGGTTCATTGTGGAAATAGCCCATGCGCTCGCCAAAGCCTTTGAAGGCCACCGACTGCGCCATAAAACCGAAAATCCAGTCCGGATTCCAACGCTTCATCGCTTCGAAAATGCCCAGACGCGCCAAGACAGTGGACAGCCCACTGCCGCGATACTTGTAGGCATCTCCCCCCATCCAAACTTCGCCATGATAGATGACGCGACCGAACATCCGGCTGGCGCCTGGGCCTGCGCGGAAGCGGGAGCGCTGAAAATCGATATCCGGCACGGCGGGCGGGAACTCCTTAAACCCTTTGAGCATATATTCGCCCAAAGACTTCTCGCCGAGGTTGATCAGACGGGCGGCTTGGGTGTGCATCAGCGTCCCATCCGAATCACGACCGATGAGCCAGAAGGCATTGCCAGAGTTGAGATTTACGAGGTCAGGTTCGAAGGGAGCACCCAAACCCTGTTCAGGCCGATCAGCGGCCAAAATCGACTTATATTCAGAAAAATCAGTGCCAATCGTAATGGAAATCCTGTTTTCAAACAGAATATCACTGCTGGATGCAATAAATTTTGCACCCTCATTCATGGTTTGAATCGTCACAGGTATGCCCCCTTGAAGAGATTCCGTCCTCAAAGGTTAACCCAAAAAAGCTATTAACGCTCGTATTTTGCGTTCTTTATGTCGAAATCCAGAACAATGTCGCGGGACGGGGCAATGATTTTGGTCGAATCCAACCCGTGGATATCGATTTTTTCCGACGGCTCAACCAGCGCAAACAGCGCCAGACTGCCGTCCGGAAAGCGGCCGCCCATCATCAGGCGATGGTAGTTGACGGGGTACAATTCTCCTCCTGTTTCGCGCGGCACCTGCGTGGCCACATGGTCCAAGCGTGCGCTTTGGGTGATTTGAACTTCGTGGAAGGCTTGTTCGAGCATCCGCGCAAAATCTGCGCCACCCGGCATCCCGCCAAGAGAGCGGCCGATGCTGCTGCGGGCCTTGGCCCAGCCGAACCATTTGACGTAAAAACATTCTTCTCCGAATTCGACGCAAATCCAGCCGGCATCAGTGTGGCGGTAAACGATCAGATAGGGGCGCACATGCGCCATCTCTTCCGCCTCGATATTGCCGCCGCTCATGGCCCAGGCGCGCAGGGTTTCGCGCATCACGGGGCTGTCGGACGTCCAAACGTCGCTCAGCGGATGCTGCTGCTGATCAAAACTCCAGCCGTTGGGCAGGCTGGTGGTGAGATGTTGCAAACCTTCGAAATGGCTGACCTTGGCGTTCAGCCATGAATTGCCACGTGCCAGAATTTCGAGCGCTTCGGGCAGCGCGCGTTCTCCGGCAGCGGTCAAATGGTATTGCCGATCTTCGACAGTAAAGAGTGGTTCACCGCGCGCTTCTTCGAGTTGAGTGATGTGCCGACGCAGTGTTTGACGCGTGCTTCCCAGCTCTTTGACCGCATGGCTGAGGTTCAAAGTGCGGGCCAGAGTCGTGAACGACCGGATCATTTCATGCAGAAGCGCATGATATTCCGGTCTTTTTTCAACCTCTACGTCTGAATCAAGCGGTGTCATAATCTTATTCATCCCGAGTGATGGTAAATAAATCACCCACTAATGCAATATTTTTCATACGTTGAGGGCATATTTGTGACCAAAAAGCGAAAATTTAAGTTCAAAAAAAGATTAAAGGTACTCAGTTGATACGATTCCGGTTTCTGGCGATGACTGTGACATCACAACCAGAGGTATTAAAAAGTATGTCCCATCCCGTTGATGTTCACGTCGGCCGCAAGCTGAAACAAATTCGCACGATGCGTCGTTTGTCCCAGACAGACGTTGCTCGCGAACTGGACCTGTCCTTCCAGCAGATCCAGAAGTACGAAATCGGCTCCAACCGGATTGCAGCAAGCCGCCTTTATGAACTGTCCAAAATCCTCGACGTTCCGACCTCCTATTTCTTTGAAGGGCTTGACGCTGCCACGTCCGAGCCTGCGCAACGCGATCCTAGTATGGAGATCGTGTCAGCATTGGCCTCAATCCGTGACGATACCGTGAAATCGCGTATCGTGACCTTTATCGAAGACGTCTCAGGCGTGACCGTCGCGCGTCAGGGTTAACCCATCAGCCCTCTGCGCACCAAATTGGCTCCGGCGATCAACAGCACGATCAGTGTCGCCTGACCAAACAACCGCTGGTCGATTCGATCTAGGATCTTTGTTCCAACCCACATCCCCAGAACAGCAGATGGGACCAGAGCGATCGACAGCGGTAGTGTTTCGGCGCGCAGCACGCCTGACGTGATATGCGCGCCGAACAACGCCACCGAACCAAGCCCATAAATGACGCCTTGGATGCGCATTTGCTCATGTTTTTGCGTACCAAGGGCTGTGAGATAAGCAACCGTTGGCGGCCCCCATACGCCCGACAAGCCGCCGATAGCCCCTGCAAAACTGCCGATTGCGGCCTCGATCCGTGGGTTTTGCTGTACGAGTGTGAAGGTTCTGCCAGTCAGTTGTAGCAATGCAAAAGCAACGACCGGGACACCGATCATCATCAACAAAACCTCACTGTTAAGCACCGGCACCAATTGTGCCGCCAACACAAGTGTGACCCCGCCAAAGGCCAGATACACCCAAAATCTCTTGGCCGATTGCCACGCGGCCACCGGCCCGTGCCGCAACGCCTGCATGACGTTTGTCACGACCGTCGGCAGGATCAGCCCCGCCAGCGCGAGTTCCGGCGCAATAAACGTCGTGAGGCCGGAAATCATCACCATCGGCATGGCAAAGCCCACCACGCCTTTGACGACGCCCGCTAGAACAGCGATACTGCAGGCAATCAGAAACGATGTCGGGCTGAGAAGGGCAAAAAGGCTTTCCATGCCTTGTGTTATCACGTGATATGCGTGCTGCACTGCAAAAATCACCGGCGGGCATCGCGTAATTATCGTGCAATATGTCGCATTAGAACGAATTTTTGTTGCGCTGCACCTGCGAAAGACCTACATGACGCAGCAAGTAAAAAAGGATGATCAAAATGGCCCATGATGGACAAGACCTGACGCTGCAAAGCCCGATTGTTCTGGATGATCTGCTGAGCTTGACAGGTGCTGCAATTGCGCCGGTGGACGCGATCTTGAAGGTCGCCAAAGCCAAGGTCAAAGCGACCGTTTCAGAAGGTGACCGGGTGTCCGGCGCATTGGTAGAGGCGCATCAAACCGCAGCCCACGGGCTGGCGTGGCTGGCGACATATACAGAATCCCTGCGCCAGATGCAGAATTGGGCCGAAGCCTTGGACAAGGACGGAAAGTTCGGTGAAACGGAGCAGTTGATCCACCAGATCGCCTTCGGGGAATACCTCTGGCAGATATACGGTGGCATACAGATGAACCAAGGCGAGATCGTGCGTCTGCAGGATCTGGGCCTGACCCAGGACGACATGCGGCACATGATGGAACCTGCGGTCATGACGCTGACCCAAGGCGGCAACACGCAAGCGGCGCGCTCGCGGCTGGTCGAGCTGATGCAGGAGCATTCCGCCAATATCACCGTGGGTGCGTCCGGCCTTGATGAAGAGCTGGAAATGATCCGTGAACAGTTCCGGCGCTACGCCGTCGATAAGGTCGAACCCTTTGCACATGAATGGCACCTCAAGGACGAGCTGATCCCGATGGAGATCATTGAGGAGCTGGCCGAAATGGGCGTGTTCGGGTTGACCATCCCCGAAGAATACGGCGGATTTGGCCTCTCCAAGGCGTCGATGTGCGTCGTCTCAGAAGAGCTGTCGCGCGGCTATATTGGCGTGGGGTCTTTGGGCACCCGGTCCGAGATTGCCGCTGAATTGATCATCGCGGGCGGCACGGACGAGCAAAAGGCCAAATGGCTTCCGCGCATTGCATCGGCCGAAACCCTGCCGACAGCCGTCTTCACGGAGCCCAACACCGGCTCTGACCTTGGCGCGCTGCGTACCCGCGCGGTCAAGGACGGCGAGGACTACAAGGTCACCGGCAACAAGACCTGGATCACCCACGCCTCGCGCACCCATGTGATGACGTTGCTGGCGCGGACCAACCCGGACACAACCGACTACAAAGGGTTGTCAATGTTTTTGGCCGAGAAAACGCCCGGCGATGACGCCAACCCCTTCCCGACAGAGGGCATGACCGGCGGCGAGATCGAAGTGCTCGGCTACCGTGGGATGAAGGAATACGAACTGGCGTTCGATGGCTTTCACGTTAAAGGCGAAAACCTGTTGGGCGGCGAAGAGGGCAAAGGGTTCAAGCAGTTGATGGAGACGTTTGAATCCGCGCGCATACAGACGGCGGCGCGGGCCATTGGTGTCGCGCAATCGGCATTGGATATCGCGATGCAATACGCGCAGGACCGCAAGCAATTCGGCAAATCCCTGATCGAATTTCCGCGGGTGTCCAGCAAGCTTGCGATGATGGCGGTTGAGATCATGATCGCGCGGCAGCTGACTTATTTCAGTGCCTTTGAAAAAGACGAAGGGCGCCGCTGCGATGTGGAGGCGGGCATGGCCAAGCTTCTGGGTGCGCGGGTCGCTTGGGCCGCAGCCGACAACGGATTGCAAATCCACGGCGGCAACGGGTTTGCGCTGGAATACAAGATCAGCCGGGTGCTCTGTGACGCGCGCATTCTCAACATCTTCGAGGGTGCGGCAGAAATTCAGGCACAGGTCATCGCACGCCGCATTCTGAGCTAAACCGGCCGCCCCTGCCCGGAATTTGGGCAGGGGCGTGCCCGTCTTTCTCCAGCCATGCACACCATCGGCGATAATTGTCGCATCTGCGCACTGCAGCATTGCGCTTGTCCATTCTGCTGCGTATGCGAAATGTATGTCAAAGCAGCGCCTCAACCAAAAATCATGGGTCCAAGCAGGCCTGAAGTCCCTTCTTTCCGAGGGGCCAACCGCGCTCGCGGCGGAACCACTGGCGCGCCAACTCAAGACCACCAAAGGGTCATTCTACTGGCATTTCAAGGATGTACCGGCGTTCAAAACGGCCGTGGCCACGGATTGGCAGACGCGCGCGTTTGATGACGTGGTCCGTGCGCTGGCCGAAACCGGGACGGCAGAACAACGCCTGCGTCGATTCGGTCAGACTGTTCTGGCAGACCCACATGATCCAGCCATGCGGGCATGGGCACAAACTGACAAGGCGATCGCAAAAATCGTGGCGCAAGTCGATGCCGAGCGCATGACATATATGCAGAACCTGCTGCGACAGGTGGGGCTGACGAACGCCGATTTTGCAGCCAGTTGCCTAGGGGCGCTTGTTGGGATGAAACAGTTGCCTGGGGTCAAGAAGCCCAGCGATTCTTATGACACTCTGATCGATATGGTGCTGGCGCTTCAATAACGGGTGTCGGTGGCCGCTCAGAGTGTTCGGTTGAATGCCTCGACAAAACGCGCGCGCGCTTCCGGAAGCGGCTTGCCCCCCAGATCACGCGCCAAATGCGCTTCGAGGAAATAGCCGGTGGTCACGAAACCCTGTGCGATTTCATCATCAGGTGCTGCCCCCTGCCCCCGCAAAACGTCCGGCAAAGGCAACAATCGATCCGCCCACTCCCCCGCCGCATCGCGTGATACCGCCCTCCCGGATTTTGGCGAGACAAACACCAGATCGGTCGTTTGCCCCGTCACGGCGCAAGCGGCCAAATCCAACCCGTGGCCCATGTCTTCCAACAGGCTCAGCTCCCATCGCAAATAGGCGAGCGGCCACAGATCATCCTGCCCCAATAAATCCAATAGCGTTTCGGTACGCCCATAAAGCGCCTTGTGCGGCTCGCGCTCGGGCAGGCAAAACGACAGTAAAGACGTCACGGCGTTCAGACCCGCCAGAGGCAAGCGTCCGGCCATGGCGGCAACTGCTCTGCTGCGCACCGGCTCGACGGCAAAGCTTCCGATGTGCTCTTCCAACCGCGCACGCCACGTCACGTCAAGCTGGGCGCCGGGCTGCAAAACAGGCGCGACCTTGCGGCTCGTTCCGCCCCGGACCACGCCGGCGTGGCGTCCATGATCAGGGGTAAACACTTCGATAATAACAGAAGATTCACCGTGGCGGCGCGTGCTCAGTAAAATGCCCTGATCGCGCCATTCGATCATGTCAGGCCCGGTTCATCCAGCAAATGGCGACCCGCGCGGTCCTCTACCTCGATGACCCAAACATCAGGGTCAAACTGACGCTGACGGGCAATCGTTTCGTCAACATCTCTTTCTGGTCCCGCAATCAGCGTGACCCAAGCGGGCTCTCCCGTACTCAAATCGAAAGACCGCTGAAACAACTTGGCCTCACCATCCAGCGTATTGAGCTTGATCACAACAGCCCCGCCCGTGTCATCCCCATGCGCCACAACAAAAGCCGGAATATCAAATCCACGCAACCGAACGAGATATGCATCCACCCAGAACCGCGCTGTCAAACGGGGCACGCCACAGCCTCCTTCATCTTTCCAGACACATTCCCCCCGGAGGGCCGCACAGCAAAAGGCTCAGACGTTGCCATCCTTGAACTCCAGCCCCATCTCCGAATACCGCTCCGCCTCATCCAGCCAATTGGGCCGCACTTTGACCTGTAAAAACAAATGCACGCGCCGGCCCAGAAACTCTTCCAACTCCTCGCGTGCCGCTTTTGAAACCGCCTTGATCGTCTCGCCCTTATTGCCCAGAACGATGCCTTTGTGCCCGTCACGCACGACGTAAATCAGCTGGTCGATCCGGGCTGATCCGTCTTTGCGCTCCTCCCAGTTTTCCGTCTCGACGGTCAACTGATAGGGCAATTCCTGATGCAGGCGCAGGGTCAGCTTTTCCCGCGTCATCTCGGCCGCAATCATGCGCATCGGCAGATCAGCGATCTGGTCCTCTGGATAAAGCCAAGGGCTTTCCGGCAGTTGGGCCGCCAACCATGTGCGCAGCGCGTCCACCCCATGCCCCCTTTCGGCCGAGATCATGAAGGTTTCAGCGAAATCGTATCGGTCATTCAGATCCTTCGACAGGCCCAGCAAAACTTCGGCCTGCACCCGGTCGATCTTGTTGATGGCGAGGGCTACCTTGCGCCCCTGCCCGATGTCGGCAAGCCCATCCAAAATGCGCTCCACCCCTTCCGTGACACCCCTGTGCGCCTCGACCATCAGCACAACCACATCAGCGTCTGCAGCGCCGCCCCAGGCCGCCGCGACCATCGCCCGGTCCAGCCGTCGGCGCGGTTGAAAGAGCCCCGGCGTGTCGACAAAAACGATCTGCGTCTCACCCTCCATCGCCACGCCACGGATGCGCGCGCGGGTGGTTTGCACTTTGTGCGTCACGATCGAGACCTTGGCCCCCACCATGCGGTTGAGCAGCGTGGATTTGCCCGCGTTGGGCTCTCCGATCAGGGCGACAAAGCCGGCGCGGGTGGTCATCAGCTACTCTCCAGTTCAGCCAAGAGCGCCTTGGCAGCGGCCTGCTCGGCCTGACGTTTCGATCCGGCAGTTGCCGTTTGTGATTGCCCGGTGTCAAGCCGGGCCGCAATGGTAAAAACGGGCGCATGATCCGGACCTTGGCGAGCCGTCTCCACATATTTGGGCGGGGATAATCCACGCGCCTGCGCCCATTCCTGCAGGGCGGTTTTGGCATCGCGGGCATCGTCCTCCACAGCCGTCAGCCGATCCCCCCACAGGCGCAGCACCAAAGCCTTGGCGGCGTCGAAACCGGCATCCAGATAGACAGCCGCGATCACGGCCTCGATTGCGTCACCAAGCAGCGCCTGTTTGCGCCGCCCGCCTGACAACATCTCGGACCGACCCAGTCGCAACACGGCACCAATATCTATGTCGCGGGCCACGTCAGCGCAGGTTTCCTTGCGCACCAAGGCATTGAAACGCGGGGCCAATTGCCCTTCCGTGGCAGCGGGGTCATGTTCAAGCAGGGCCTGCGCCATCACCAGACCCAGCACCCTGTCGCCGAGGAATTCGAGCCGCTGATTGTCGTCGCGATTGGCCGACGACATCGAGGCATGCGTGACGGATTGGGCCAGAAGGCCGGGGTTGGAGAACGCGTGCCCCAAACGGTCCTGAAAGGCCCGAAGCTCCGCTGACAGTTTCACTCGACCCTCTTGAAATAGCGATCCGACCGCCAGGTCCAGAAAAACAGCATGGAGCGCCCGGCCGAGGAGAACATGATGCGGTCCGCGCGCCCGATCAGGTTTTCGTAAGGAACGAAGCCCACGCCCTGTGCCTGCTGCGGCAAACGGCTGTCGGCGGAGTTGTCGCGGTTGTCCCCCATGAAGAAGTAATGGCCCTCGGGCACCGAAAACACACCGGTTTGGTCCGATGGCTGACGGCCGATATCAAGCACAATGTGCTGGCGTCCGCCGGGCAGTGTTTCGATCGCGCGGACCTTTTGACAGGTACCCCCGTCGCCCACCGCTCCGTTTGCGCACCGTGGGCGGCGGCCTTCGGGGCCTTGCGGCTCCATCATCTCTTCAAACAGGCCTGCGGCCTCCTGTGGGGCGGCGACGTCGTTGATATAGACGATGCTGTCCTTGATCTGAACGCTATCACCCGGCAGGCCGATCAGCCGTTTGATATAGTCGCGCCCGGACACGGGGTGGCGGAACACGATCACATCGCCACGCTCAGGCTCGCCACCGAACAGGCGGGTGTTCTCGCCATCAAAGACGCCGCAGATGTCCTTGGCGTCCACGTCGATGCCGAACCGCGGCATGATCAGGCTGGGGCAGGATGCATAGGAATAACCGTAGGCCATTTTGTTGACGAAGAGAAAATCACCGATCAGCAGCGTCTCTTTCATGGAGCCGGACGGGATCCAGAACGGCTGAAAAAACAGCGTGCGAAAGACGCCCGCGATCAGCAGCGCGTAGACGACCGTTTTGATGGTCTCGACGATCGCGTTTTGAGGCTTCTCTTCCTTGGCGGCCATGCGGCGCTCCTGCTCGTTTTGGTTTGGGCCTAAATGCGGGGGGGAGCAGGCCGAGTCAAGCGCATGGCGCGCAACGTTCGGTGAGGCGTCTGGACCCTGTGTTCCGAATCGAACGTGAACGGGCTTGTTTTAGGACGTTTCGCGCCGCACAGCGCGTACACCCCCTGTGCACCCCCTGTGCACCCCCCCTATGCCGCAAGGCGCATTAACGCAGCGCACGGGCGGATTTGGCAAGGGTTTGGCAAGGAAGATGACCGCCAGGTTAATCCTGCACGGGCCGCGCTTCGATCACTACAAAGGCGCTGGCCCAAGGGTGATCATCGGTCAGCGTGACGTGGATGATCGCCTCGTGACCGGGCGGTGTCATCTCGGCCAGACGTTCGGCGGCCCAGCCGGTGACGTGCATGACGGGCTGACCGGTGCGCAGATTGCTGACGGCCATGTCCTTCCACGCAATCCCCATGCGCAAGCCGGTGCCCAGCGCCTTGGAGCACGCCTCCTTGGCGGCCCAGCGTTTGGCATAGGTGCCCGCGACGTCCTTGCGGCGTTCGGCCTTGCGCTGTTCAATGTCGGTGAACACGCGGTTGCGGAAACGGTCGCCAAAACGGTCAAGCACGCCTTGGATGCGGTCTATATTGGCGAGGTCTGTGCCGATCCCGAGGATCATGGCTGTCCGTCTGAGGCGTCGCCGCCGCTGCCCATGACCCATTCCACAAGGGCCGCGCCTGTGGCAACAATTCGGTTGTATGTGTCCGATACCGAAAAGTCAGGCAGGCCGTCCACAAGACCACTTGCCTGTTCCCATGCTGCACCTGGGCTGCTTTTCACCTGATCCCAGATTTCTTGCGACGTTGGTGCTTGGATACCGATGCTGTCCTCGATGGCGCTGTCTGGGTTGAAAGCAACATCAAGGCTGTGAATGTCCTTCATCATTTCGCAAGCGTCCCGTAATTCCCATGCTGTCGCACCTGCAATCACGGCAACTCCGACAAATGGCAGCGCCTCCCCCTGTTGCTGCCAGGCGTTTCGAGCCGGGGCGCGCGTCAACCTGCGCGCGACCCGATCGCACGGTCAGAAACAGCCTTTTTGACCGAGGTATTTTGTCCCCGATAAAGAACGCCTCGGTGATCGCAATGCTCAGTCGTTCGTTTTCAGCTCTCAGAGATTTGGCCGTGCGGTTCATGTCGGACGAAAGCCAGTTTGGCGGTCAGACGCAAACCGGAGCGAGACGCAACGTCAGATACCGAGCTTCCCGAAACGAGTGCAGGACCACGGAAGGCGTCGGCAAGGATGTTCAATGTCAGCGCACGACAAAGAGCAAAACAAGAACGGATTTTGATAGCCGTCGCCATATGCGCCAAAGCCACGCGAACATAGTTGGCAGTAACGTCAGCGCGTCCATTAAACAGCCCGCGCCTCGTCCATCAGGCGGCGCATTTCGCGGATGGCGGGGTCGAGGCCACGAAAGATGGCCTCTCCGATCAGGAAGTGACCGATATTCAGTTCGCGCGCTTCGGGGAAGGCGGCGACGGGGGCCACGGTTTCATAGGTCAGGCCGTGGCCGACGTGCACCTCGAGGCCGAGGCCGTGGGCAAAGGTGGACATTTCGCGCAGGGCGGTCAGTTCGCGGTCGCGATCTTCAAAGCGGCCCTCGTGATGCGCGTCGCAATAGGCGCCGGAGTGCAGTTCGATGACCTCTGCGCCAATGCGGTGGGCGGCTTCGATCTGGCGTATATCGGCGGCAATGAAGATCGACACGCGACAGCCCGCATCGCGCAGGGGGGCAATGAAATGCGCCAGCCGGTTTTCTTCGCGCGCGACTTCGAGCCCGCCTTCGGTCGTGCGCTCTTCGCGCTTTTCAGGGACGATGCAAACGGCATGGGGTTTGTGGCGCAGAGCAATTTTCTGCATCTCGTCCGTGGCCGCCATTTCGAAGTTCAGCGGCACGGTCAGAATATCCATCAGCCCTTCAATATCGGCATCCGAGATATGGCGGCGGTCTTCGCGCAGGTGGGCGGTGATGCCGTCAGCCCCAGCCTGTTCGGCGATCTGTGCAGCGCGCAATGGATCGGGCGTGTCGCCACCGCGCGCGTTGCGCACCGTTGCCACGTGATCAATGTTGACGCCGAGACGGAGTTTTTCGAGTTCAGCCATGTGATGCCCCTTTGGTCTTTGGGATCAATCGGCGTTGCGCTTGGCGTCCGCCTTGGCGGCAGCCTTGGCCTTGAGCGCCTCAAGCTTTGCCTTGATCGTTCCCTTGCGCCGCTTTTGATAGGCACGAATGAGCGGAACCGCCAGATAATAGCTGATCGAGGCGCAAATAATCCCCGGAATGATGCCGCCGATCATATAGGGAAAGAAGATTTCGTCGTAAAAGACCGACAGCCCGTGCCAATCAGCGCGCGCTGGCGTGAAGGCGGCGAGGAAATTGTGCCATAGATCCGCGCCCGCATCGACGAACTTGCCCCCGAAGGAGCGGTGTTCGCCCTCTGCCATCTTGCTGCCAAGAATCCAGTGACCCGTGCTGAGCGACGCGATCCCGATGGGAACATACGTGAGCGGATTGCCGAAGAAGGTGGCCATCAAGGAGGCGATGATATTGCCGCGCATGGCCCAGGCTATGATGGCCGCGACCAGGAAATGCAGGGTGTAGAAGGGTGTGAACGTCGTAAAGACCCCGGCCCAGATGCCGCGCGCAATGCGTTCGGGGCTGTCGGGCAAGCGACGCACGCGGTGTTTGACGTAGTGAAACGCACGCGCCCAACCACCGCGCGGCCAGAGCAACTCTGCCAAAGCGCGGGGCCAGCTTTTGGGATCGCGGCGTTTGAAGACCAAGACGTCAGGCCCTTTCGATAGTCTGTTTCAGGCCGCAAACGACCCGAAAATTATGTCGCACTCATGACGCCAGCGCGGCATCATTCCTGCCCTTCTGCGCCGTTTTGCGGCAGATTTCGAGAGCGGGACACCTCTGCCACTTCGTTTTCCGCTTCCAGTCGAAGCATGAGCGAATGCAGATGCGCCACATCCCGCAGTTCCACGTAGATCAGCAAACGGTAAAAGTCCGGTTTGCGGTCCACGAAATGCAGGTCAGAGATATTGGCACCGGTTTCGCCTATCAAGGTGCATACACGACCGAGTGCGCCCGCGTCATTGCTGAGCGTGAGGTCAATGGTCGCACCATAGGCGACGGGATGGGTGCCATCGTGCCAATGCAGATCAACCCAGCGGTCCGGCTGATCCTCGTAGGCGCTGAGCCGGTCGCAATCAATGGCGTGCACGACCACGCCGCGACCGCGGAATGTGATGCCGACGATACGCTCGCCCGGCAGCGGCTGACAGCAGAACGCGCGTTCAAACGATTGCCCCGGCGACAGGCCGATCACGGCGCGTTTTGAATCGATGCTGACACCGCCTTTCGGGGCGAGATCGGGATAGACCGCCTGCACCACCTGGCGGCCGGTGATCTCGGCGCTGCCCAGTTGGGCCAGCAGATCATCGCGATCATCAAGGCGCATGTTGCGCGCCGCCGTCGACAGCGCCTTGTCGGTGACCTTGCGGTCGACATGTTCAAACGCTGCGCGGGCCAGTTCGCGGCCCAGCTTGATAAAGCGCGCGCGGTCCACTTCGCGCAGCGCACGGCGGATGGCGGATTTGGCCTTGCCGGTCGTGGCAATATCGAGCCATGTGGCCTGCGGGGTCTGGCCTTCGGCGGTGATGATATCGACCGACTGGCCATTCTTGAGCCGTGTCCAGAGCGGGACGCGCATATGATCCACCTTGGCGCCCACACAGGCCGACCCGATGCGGGTGTGGATGGCGTAGGCGAAATCAATGGGCGTGGCCCCGCGCGGCAGTTTCACGACCTCGCCCTTGGGCGTGAAGCAAAACACCTGATCGGAATACATCTCGAGCTTGACGGCTTCGAGAAAATCCTCGTGGTCCTCTTCGGTCTCAAACTGTTCGGTCAGCGTGGTGATCCATTTGGTCGGATCAACGGCAAAGGGGTTTTGCGAGCGCACACCGTCGCGGTAGGACCAATGCGCGGCCACGCCGGTTTCGGCCACATCATGCATCTGGTGGGTTCTGATCTGCACCTCGACCCGCTTGCCATCGCGGCCCGACACGGTGGTGTGGATCGAGCGGTATCCGTTGGTCTTGGGCTGGCTGATGTAATCCTTGAACCGGCCCGGAACGGCGCGCCAGCGTTGATGGATGGCCCCCAGCGCGCGGTAGCAGTCTTCTTCGGAGGCGGTGATGATGCGAAAACCGTAGATATCGCTGAGGCGCGAAAAGCTTTGCTCTTTCTCCTGCATTTTGCGCCAGATCGAATAGGGCTTTTTGGCACGGCCCAGCACCTCTGCCTCGACCCCGGCCTTGTCCAGTTCCAGACGCATATCGCCGGTGATGCGCTGGATCACATCGCCGGTTTCACGTTGCAGATTGATGAAGCGGCGGATGATGCTGGCGCGACCTTCGGGATTGAGCACGCGAAACGCCAGATCTTCGAGTTCCTCGCGCATCCACTGCATCCCCATGCGGCCTGCCAGCGGGGCATAGATATCCATCGTCTCGCGCGCCTTTTGCGACTGCTTTTCGACGCGCATGGCCTTGATGGTGCGCATGTTGTGCAGCCGGTCGCTGAGTTTCACAAGGATCACGCGCAGGTCCTTGGACATCGCCATGAAGAGCTTGCGGAAATTCTCGGCTTGCTTGGTCTCAGAACTGTTGAGTTGCAGGTTGGTCAGCTTGGTCACGCCATCGACCAGCATCGCCACTTCGTCACCGAACATCGACGCCACCTCGGTGTAGGAGGCTTTGGTGTCTTCGATCGTGTCGTGCAGCAGGGCCGTTATGATGGTCGCATCATCAAGGCGTTGTTCGGTCAGGATGGCGGCCACGGATACCGGGTGCGTGAAGTATGGCTCGCCGGAATGGCGAAACTGCCCCTGGTGCATCTTTTGCCCATAGTCATAGGCAGACCGGATCAACGCTTCATTGCTTTTGGGATTGTAGACCTTGACGAGCGCCACAAGGTCATCGGCGCTCATCAGGGTCTCGGTGCCGGTGCCCGGCATGGCAGGAGGCTTAGCCCTGGCCCTGAGCGGCCATCAACTGACGCAGGAGCATTTCTTCGGACATTGTGTCCTCTTCGGGTTTGTCCTGCTCGGCCCCCATCAGAAGCGCCATTGCGTCTTCTTCTGGTTCATCAACCTCGATCTGGTTCTGGTTGCTCTCGATCAGGCGCTCACGCAGTTCTTCGGCGCTTTGTGTCTCTTCGGCGATCTCGCGCAGGGACACGACGGGGTTCTTGTCGTTGTCGCGGTTCACGGTGATCGCGGAGCCTGCCGAAATCTCGCGCGCACGGTGTGCCGCGAGCATGACCAGTTCGAACCGGTTGGGGACTTTATCAACACAATCTTCAACGGTGACGCGGGCCATGGGATACTCCGAAAGCGAGGATTCAACAGAAGAGGCGTATTTAGGCCCGTTTGAGCCGGTTTACAAGCGCCTATTGCAGGGTCTTGACCTCTTGCAAAGCTGCATCGGGCAAGGCGTCGCGCATTTGGGTCACGCTGAGACCCAGAACCGGATGCATCCAGTGCGGCGCGATGTCGGCCAATGGCACCAGAACAAAGCCGCGGTCCTGCACACGCGGATGCGGCAGGATCAGTTGATCCGGCGCCTCTTGCATTTGTTGCTCAAGTGGCATTTCCCGCCATTTGGCATGCGTCGCGGCGTCCGGCAGCACGATGTCACCCATGCCGATCAGATCCAGATCAATCGTGCGTTGTGTCCAGCGTCCCCGCCGCTCTCGACCCAGTGTGGCCTCAATGTCGTGCAGGGTCTGCATAATCTCTTGAGGCGTGCCACACGCATCGAGAGAAACCGCAGCATTGACGTAATCCGCGCCGCTGCCGGGCGGAAATGCAGGCGTTTGGTAAAATCGGCTGACCTCGCGAATCACCAAACCAAATTCTCGCATAAGTTGAATTGCAAATCTGACGGTTTCCGTTGGGTCACCTTCGGCTGACCCTAGGTTAGAACCCATTGCAACCAATACATTTGACCGGGATTGTGGCAGTTCTTCGCTTGTTTTCCGCAGTATGTGGTCTTGCGACAAAGCGAAAACCCCTTATTTTAGCGCCTCTCTGGACTGCTCTTATTTTAAGCACTCTTACTCACGGAACTCCAGCAGTCCAAAATCGTCGGAAGGACCATAAATGTTTTACAAGGACGAACGGCTCGCGCTGTTCATCGATGGATCGAATCTGTACGCTGCAGCCAAGTCCCTCGGTTTTGATATCGACTACAAGCTCCTGCGGCAGGAATTCATGCGCCGTGGCAAACTTCTTCGCGCGTTTTATTATACAGCGCTGTTGGAGAATGATGAGTATTCGCCGATCCGCCCGCTTGTCGACTGGCTCAATTACAACGGCTTCACGATGGTGACGAAGCCGGCCAAGGAATACACCGACAGCATGGGACGTCGCAAAGTCAAAGGCAACATGGATATCGAACTGGCCGTGGATGCGATGGAACTGGCCCCACGGGTCGATCACATCGTTCTGTTTTCGGGCGATGGCGATTTCCGGCCCTTGGTGGAAAGCCTGCAACGTTCTGGTGTGCGGGTTTCGGTGGTGTCGACCATTCGCAGCCAGCCCCCCATGATTTCGGACGACCTGCGGCGTCAGGCGGACAACTTCATCGAGTTGGACGAGTTGAAAGAGGTCATTGGACGGCCACCGCGCGAATTCGCCGAAGCCGCGCAGGCTTGATCTGAGGCGTTGGGGGCGCTGCCCCCGCCGCTGCTCGCGCAGCGGTTCCCCCGGAGTTTTCCGGGAAAGATGAAGCCTGTCTGCTCTGGACGCCCGCGACATGAAGGCTTACCTCTTGGATGAGTTTCGGAGGCTGCCATGACCAAACCCCCATTGACCCTGTATCTGGCCGCGCCGCGCGGGTTCTGCGCGGGCGTGGATCGTGCGATCAAGATCGTCGAGATGGCGATCGAGAAATGGGGTGCGCCGGTGTATGTGCGCCATGAGATCGTGCACAACAAGTTCGTCGTGGATGGGTTGCGCGACAAGGGGGCGGTGTTTGTCGAGGAGTTGGACGAATGCCCCACCGACCGGCCGGTCATCTTTTCTGCGCATGGTGTGCCCAAGGCGGTGCCCGATGCGGCAGCCGCGCGCGAGATGGTCTATGTGGATGCCACCTGCCCCCTGGTCAGCAAGGTACATATCGAGGCCCAGCGCCATTCCGACAATGGCCTGCAAATGATCATGATCGGCCATGCGGGCCACCCTGAAACAGTGGGCACGATGGGGCAGTTGCCCGACGGCGAAGTGCTGTTGGTCGAGACGCCTGAAGATGTGGCCACGGTGCAGGTGCGCGACCCTGCACGGCTGGCCTATGTCACGCAGACCACGTTGAGTGTGGATGACACGGCCGAGGTTGTCGCCGCCTTGCAGGCGCGGTTTCCAGGCATTGTCGGGCCGCATAAGGAAGACATCTGCTATGCCACCACCAACCGGCAGGAGGCCGTGAAGGCGATGGCGCCCAAGTGTGACGCGATGCTGGTGGTGGGTGCGCCCAATTCCAGCAATTCCAAACGGTTGGTGGAAGTGGGCGCGCGCGCGGGGTGCGATTATGCGCAGCTTGTGCAGCGGGCTGCGGACATCGATTGGCGCGCATTGGACGGGATCAAAAGCATCGGGATCACAGCGGGGGCATCAGCGCCGGAGGTGTTGATCAACGAGGTGATCGACGCGTTTTCGGACCGTTACGCGGTGACGCAAGAGTTGGTCGAAACCGCGGTGGAGAACGTGGAATTCAAGGTGCCGCGGGTGCTCAGGGTGCCGGCTTGACACCTACGACGGGCCTGACGCTGCATGGATATGACCACAGCGTCTATACTCGGATCGTCAGGGTTGTTCTTCGGGAAAAGGGGTGTGAGCATCGCTTCGAACACATTGACCCATTTGATCCGGACAGCGCAGATGCGTGCAGAGCGTTGCATCCGTTTGGCCATGTGCCGACACTGAGCCACAACGGGTTTGAGATCTACGAAACTGCGGCCATCGCGCGCTACCTTGATGCGTCTGTTGCCGATCACCCACTGACCCCTGACACTCCGACGGCGATTGCGCGCATGGCGCAGGTCATCGGGATACTCGATGCCTACGGGTATTGGCCGATGGTGCGACAGGTCTACGCGCACCGGGTGTTTCGCCCGCACGAAGGCTTGCAGGCAGACGAAGATGTGATTGCATCAGGCCTGCGCGCGTCGATCCTGTTCTCGCCGCGCTTGAGGCGGATCGCGGAGGTAGCATTGGTATTGAACCACTCATGCAAGCGACGCCTTCGGCCGATTGTCACTTGGCGCCAATGCTGGCCGCCTTTACCGCGGCCCCAGAAGGTGCTGCGGCCCTTGGCAAATACGCCGCTCTCAGCAAGTGGTGGGACGCTTGGGCGGCACGGCCATCGATGACAGGCACAAATACAGGGTTTGACCGGCACCCTTGTCTTTGAAAGAAGGGGGTTCTGTGGGCCACAACGGCGTGGCCCCCGCAACATACCATGACACAAAGAGCCCCATGACCCGTATCCCCGCAGCCCCCCTGATCCTTGGCCTTGCCGGTCTGATCCCGTTTCTTTGGGGCGCGGCGACATACCTGAATGATCCCTTGCAAGCCTGGGGTGCGGCCAATCTGGGGCCACGGTTCATCGGGCCCTATGTGCAGCTGTTTTACGGCTCGGTGATCTTGTCGTTCATGTCGGGGGTTTTGTGGGGCTTTGCCACCAAAGCCGAAGGCGCGCAGGCGGCCACGGGGTATGTGTTGTCGGTGATCCCGGCGCTTTGGGCGTTTTTCATGACGGGCGGCGGGCCGGTGGGCGCTGGTACGAACCTTATTTTCGGGTTTGTCGGCCTCTTGATCCTTGATTTTGCGTTCTTTTCGTGGGGGCTGACGCCACGGTGGTGGATGTCTTTGCGGGTGCTGCTGACACTGATTGTTGTGGCCTGCCTGTCAGTGGGAGTGTTCTTGTGAGCGACGATGAAACCCTGCGTATCTACGCGGAAAAGGCGAACGAATACGCGGAACTGACCGACAATGACGTTGAGGCCAACCGCGACATGGTCGCTTTTTTGGCGATGCTGCCCGAGGGCGGTGACGTGCTTGATCTGGGCTGTGGGCCGGGGGCATCAGCGGCGGCAATGGCGCGCGCCGGGTTGCGCGTAACAGCGACCGATGCGGTGCCTGAAATGGTCGAGATGGCGGCAAAGCGCACCGGTGTGGATGCGCGATTGGCAACCTTCGATGACGTGAGCGGCCGGGGCGTCTACGATGGGGTCTGGGCCAACTTCAGCCTGCTGCACGCGCCGCGCGCGGACCTGCCGCGCCATTTGGCGGCGATTGCGGAAGCCTTGCGCGCGGGCGGTGTTTTTCACATCGGGGTCAAGACCGGAGCGGGTGAAATGCGCGATAAGATTGGACGGCTCTATACCTATTACACGGATGCCGAGTTGACCGGGTTGCTGGCGGATGCGGGGCTGAACGTCGTGTCGCGTCGCACGGGCACCGCACCGGGCCTCTCGGGCGAAGAGGCCCCGTGGATCACCATGCGCGCGATCAAAACCGATGCCTGAGCTTTTTGCCTACACCGATGGGGCCTGTTCGGGCAATCCCGGTCCCGGCGGCTGGGGTGTGTTGCTGCGGGCGATGGATGGCGAGCGGATCGTCAAAGAACGCGAATTGAGCGGCGGCGAGGCGCAGACCACCAACAACCGCATGGAACTGCTGGCCGCGATCAACGCGCTGGACAGCCTGAGCCGCCGGTCGCACATCACGATCGTGACCGACAGCAACTACGTCAAGAACGGGATCACCGGCTGGATCCACGGCTGGAAGAAAAACGGCTGGAAGAACGCGGCCAAAAAGCCCGTCGCCAATGCGGAGTTGTGGCAACAGTTGGACGCGGCGAATGCGCGCCATGATGTGACGTGGGAATGGGTCAAAGGCCATGCAGGCCACCCCGAAAACGAGCGCGCGGACGAGTTGGCGCGACAGGGTATGGCGCCCTTCAAGAAGGCCAATGATGGGTGATGTGGTTTGCCCGGTGGCGTTGCACCCGGATGGGTTTCCACGCCGGATCGCGGCGTTTGAGCACCCACAGACAGGCGTGCAATTGGTCACAGGCGAATTTGGTGCCGACATGCGCCCGGACCAGGCGGCGGCGCAGAGGTTGATGGCTGCGAGTGGGCTGGAAACGCGCGCGGCGCTTTTTCTGGGGGGCAGCACGGATATTCAGACCGGGCAGCGTTGGCATTTCAGCCTGTGCCGGTTGGCCGGGCCTATGCGGGAGGTGTGGCAACACCATTCCAAAGCGGATGGGGGGCTTTTGCGGTTTTTCTGGATTGGACTGGATGATCCGGCCCCGCAGACGTTAGAGGCCCCGTTTGACGCGGCGGTGTCGTGGATCAGGGGCGCGTTATGACATTATTGGCGATGTTGGATTACGCGAGTGTCGCGGTCTTTGCGCTGACGGGCGCGCTGGTGGCCAGCCGGGCGCAGCTTGATGTTGTGGGATTTGCGTTCATCGCCTGCCTGACGGCAGTCGGCGGCGGCACGGTGCGCGACGTGCTGCTGGACCGCAACCCGATTTTCTGGATCGCGCAGCCTGCCTATATCGCGGTGGCCTGCGCGGCGGCGATTTTGGTGTTCTTCACCGCGCATCTCTTTGAAAGCCGGCTGAAAACGCTGGTCTGGCTCGACAGTCTGGCGCTTGCGGTCGCGGTCGCGGCGGGAACGGGTGTGGCGCTGTCACTGGATCAGCCTGCGCCCATTGTGCTGATCATGGGGATGATCACCGGCTGCTTGGGCGGGTTGATGCGCGATGTCGTGGTGGACGAGGTGCCTATCGTGCTCAAACAGGGCGAGCTTTATGTCTCTGCCGCCTTTGCGGGGGCGTTGGTCGCGGTTCTGGTGCAGCCCTATTTTGCCACCGATCTGGTGCCGCTGGTGTGCTGTGCGGGTACTGCATGGGCGTTGCGCGCAGGCTCGCTCGCCTTTGGCTGGCGGCTGCCCGTCTACAAAAGCCAGCCGCCGCGCAGCTAGCCGAATTCGTCGCGGATGGCGGAGGTATGTGCCCCCAGCCCCGGCAACGCGCCAGCGGTGAACCCGGTGCCGCGCCCCGCCGGACGCGGTATGTCGACGACCTCGCCCGTGGCAAGCGACACCTCCATCTGGCGCAGAGCTGGATGCTGGCGCAGATCAGGCAAGCCAGAGTAGCGCGCAAATGCGATGCCTGCGGCGGTAGCGCGGTCAATGACCTCGGCACAGGTAAGCGCGGCAAAAGCCGGTTCCAGATCCGCATCCAGAGCAACGCGGTTGCGCACGCGCAGGGCGTTGGTGGCGAAATCAGGATGCTCGGCCAGATCCACCCGGCCCAACACCTGCCCGCACAATGCCTGCCATTCGCGCGCCGTCTGAACGGCAATGATCAGCGTGCCGTCGACGCAGTCAAACGGGCGGTAAGGATAGATCGACGCGTGGCTCAGCCCGTGGCGGGCGGTTTCCGTGCCGCCATGCGCCAGATGCAAGAGCGGCACCGTCATCCAATCGGCGATCCCGTCGAACATGGCCATTTCGATCACTTGGCCCCGCCCGGTCTTGCCCCGCGCGATCAGCGCCTCGAGAATGGCGGCATGGGCGTTGGAACCGGTGGCGATATCAGCGGCAGAGACGCCCACCTTGGAGGGTGTTTCGGGTGTGCCTGTGACCGCGCAGAGCCCCGCCTCGGCCTGAACCAGCATGTCATAGGCACGCATGTCCGCGTAGGGCGTATCCTGCCCGTAGCCCACGATATTGAGCGCGATAAGCTGAGGGAACGCCTGTGCCAACGCATCCACGCCCAACCCCATCCGGTCCATCGCACCGGGGGCCATGTTCTGCACAAAAACATCCGCGCGGGCCAGCATCGCCCGGAACAGCGCCATGTCATCTGCAGATTTCAGATCAAGAACAGCACTTTGCTTGCCCCGGTTGAGCCACGCAAAATAGGCGGAAGTGCCGTGCACTGCGCCATCATAATTGCGCGCGGTTTCGCCTTGCGCGCGCTCGATCTTGATCACCCGCGCGCCCGCATCGGCCAAACGCACAGTGCACAGAGGGGCCGCCACGGCCTGCTCCAGCGCAACCACCAGAATACCGTCGAGCGCGCCCATCAGTAGGACCGCGGCAGACCAAGCACATGCTCGGCCAGATAGGACAGGATCAGATTGGTCGAGATCGGCGCCACTTGATAGAGGCGGGTTTCGCGGAACTTACGCTCCACGTCGTAATCTTCGGCAAACCCGAACCCGCCGTGGGTCTGGATACAGGCGTTGGCCGCCTCAAAAGAGGCGTCCGCAGCCAGCATTTTGGCCATGTTGGCCTCCGCGCCGGGGTTCTCGCCCGCCTCGTACAGCCGCAACGCCTCGTGCACCATCAGTTCAGCGGCGCGCATGTTGGCGTAGGCCTTGGCCACAGGAAACTGCACCCCCTGATTTTGCCCGATGGCCCGCCCGAAGACATGACGCTCCTTGGCATACTCCACCGATTTGCGGGTGAACCACTTGGCATCCCCCACACATTCCGCAGCGATCAGAATGCGTTCGGCGTTCATGCCCGACAGGATGTAGCGAAAGCCCATGCCCTCCTGCCCGATCAGGTTGGCGGCGGGCACGCGCAGATCATCGAAAAACACCTCCGTTGTGGCGTGGTTCATCATGGTGCGGATCGGCCGGATCGTCAGGCCGTTGCCGCGCGCGGCGCGCATATCCACAAGGATCACCGACAGCCCGGCGGTTTTCTTCATCCCTTCGGTCAATGGCGTGGTGCGGGCCAGCAGGATCATCAGGTCGGAATGCTCGGCCCGGCTGGTCCAGATTTTCTGGCCGTTGATCACATAGCTGTCGCCATCAAGGCGCGCTGTGGTCTTGAGCGCGCCGGTGTCCGTGCCGCTGGTCGGTTCGGTCACGCCGAACGCCTGAAGACGCAGGTTTCCGGCGGCGATATCGGGCAAGTATTGCGCCTTTTGCGCGTCGGAGCCGTGACGCAGCAGGGTGCCCATCGTGTACATCTGTGCATGGCACGCGCCGGCATTGCAGCCCTGCGCCTGCATCTCTTCGAGGATGGCGGCCGCCGCAGACAGCGGCAGCCCCGCACCGCCGTAGTCTTCGGGGATCAAAACCGACAACCATCCTGATTGCGTCAATTCATCCACAAATGCAGTGGGATAGGCCATTTCACGGTCAAGCGCGCGCCAGTAGTCGCCGGGGTATTTGGCGCAGAGCTTTGCAACGGCTGCGCGCAGATCCGCATAGGTGGTGTCTATTGTCATGGTCGCTCCCCCGCCGTTCGTTGATCTTTGGTAGCCCAAGTCAGGGGGGCGGAACAGGGGGTCAGAATTCGCGGCCCGCGCGCCATTCACCCCAGCGCATACGCACAGTCGCGCCAAGCTTGGCCAGTGGCGCAGGCGGCAGGCGCGTCGGCTGCGGCGCGCCGAGCGCACGGGCGCTGGCCGGTGTTTCGACGCCGTTGGCCATTTCTGCGGCCAGCATCCCGGCCAATGTGCCCTTGGCCGTGCCCAGACCGTTCTGACAGCAGGCTGACCACAGCCCGTCGTCGAGGGGCCCGATGACCTGCGTGTTGTTGAGGCTGAGACACAGCCGACCCCCCCAGCGATGTTCCATCGTGACATCCGGCAACATCGCAAAGCGGGCCGCAAAAGCGCGGTCATGATCCTGAGCGACACTGTCGATGCGCCCGTCCGGGACCTCCAGCGTTGGATCGAATGTAAAGCGGTTGCGGATGACGATGCGGTCGCCGCCGGTGCCACTGATGCGACGCACGGTGGTGCCCATCGGGTCTGCCGGGGTTGCGCCCCAAATGGCCTGCCCGCCCAACACCGCTACCTCCGAGCGGGTCAATGGCCGCGTCATGGAGGCGTAGGTGAACACATGCATCAAGCGCCCGGCCATATGCCCGAAGCTTTGCAAATGGCCGTTCACGGCAAGAATGACGCGCGGCGCGCTGATACGCCCCGTTGCTGTGGTGGCCACCCAATCGCCTTGCCGCGTGAGGTCCGTGACCGGGCTCATTTCGTGGATTGTCACCCGGTTGGAGCGCAGACCTGCCGCCACGCCGCGCACGAACATGGCGGGCTGGATCATCGCACTGCCCGGTGTTTGCAGGCCGCTTTGGTAGTAATCCGTCCCGGTGATCTGCTGCATCTGGGCGGCATCGAGCAGCTGGTGCGGTTCGTTCATCGCCGCCAAATGGCGCGCAAAATCCGCGTTGTGCTGATGGCCTTTGTCGGTGGCTGCGGCGTTGATCTTGCCCGAGCGGATGAAGGCTTCTTGTGACAGGCCGAAATCAGCGGCCATCTGTGCGGCAAAGGCGATGCCGCGCCGGTTGTCCTCGGTCTGGGCCAGATCCGCGTCAAGCGCGCCGCCGTAATTGTCGGAGGACAGATCATGCGGCAGGTCGATCATAAAGCCCGAATTGCGCCCTGCCGGCCCATCGCCCACACGGGTTGCGTCCAGCACGGCGATACGGTCTTCGGGGCACAGTTGCGACAAGCGCCGCGCCGCCGCGAGCCCGGCAAATCCCGCGCCGATCACCAGCCAGTCAGCGGTGGCCTGACCCGTCAGCGGCGTGGGCGCATCAGCAGGTGGCAGGATGCTGTTCCAGCCCGCCGGGCCGGGGTCGCGGGGCAAACGGCGCACTTTCACGATGGCACCTTAATCGGGCGCGTCATGTGCAGGTGCAGGCCGATCCCGCAGGTGTCGGCCAAGTAAGGCACACGTGTTTCGATATCGACGCCAAAGCCCTTGTGACGGTAGAAATCGACCGCTGCATTATCAGCAGCCACGTCAAGAGCGATATGGGTGCACCCCTCTGATTTTGCGCAGTTTTCAGCCGCATCCAGCAAGAGAGATGCGATGCCAGCCCCTTGTGCCGTCACCGCCGTGGAGAGTTCCAGAACGTAGTAGGCCCCCTCGCGTGGGGTTGGAAACAACCGGTCCATCCAGTGGAGCGCCTGGTTGAGGTGGGTTGCGTCCTGAGGCGACAAGCGTCGGGATTGAAGCTCTTGCGCCGCATCAAAATTGGGGCCGTATTCATCCGCTGTGTGGCCAACCAACAACCCCAGAACCGTATCCCCCTCCAGCACGGTGAAAGCCTGTGCGTGACACAGAAGGCCACGGTTTTCGGGCCATTCGCAACGCAGGATATCCAGCAAGACCTCACGCCGTTGAAACATGAAACTGTTAAGCTTTGGGTCGGTGTTCCAGAGTAAATCGGCCAAGGCTTCGGGCGCGATGCTGGCGCTGGCGCGCGTCACGACATGCGCCATGCTCAGTGCTCCTGATTGAGCGCGTCCGCCGCCGGGATCTCGCGTTCGCGGCGGGCGATATAGTCGCGCAGGGCTTCGTCAGTGGCCTCGTCCAGCTTGGGTTCCTGATACTCCTTGAGCAGAGTGCGGGCGCGGATCAAGGCGCGTTCGGTGATCTCTACCCCACCTTCGGCTTGCCATTGTTCGATGGAGTTGTTGTCGAACATGTCAGGCATGAAGAACGCACGCTGGAAGTTTTCGAGCGTATGCGGATGGCCAAGGTAGTGCCCGCCCGGCCCCACGTCGCGCACGGCTTGCAATGCCTCGTCGAAATCATCCCAGCGGATCCCTTCGGCCATGCGGTAGCCCATTTGGCACATTTCGGCGTCGACGATGAATTTCGCAGTTGAGCAATGCATGCCCGCCTCGTTCCAGCCCGCAGAGTGCCAGATGTAATTGGCCCCAGACATCAAGACCGCGTTGAGGGTCATCGCGCTTTCGTAGCCTGCTTGCGCGTCAAAGGTTTTCGCCCCGCCCAGCGTGTTGGACGTGCGCCACGGCACGCCATAATACCGCGCCATCTGGCCGATCATGAAGTTCATCAGGCTGATTTCAGGCGTGCCTGCCATCGGCGCGCCAGACTTCATGGAAACGGTGGACAGATAGTGCCCGTAGATCGCGGGTGCGCCCTTGCGAATGACCTGCGTATAGGCCAACGCCGACAGCGCCTCGGCATTCAGTTGCGCCACGGTCGGGGCGACGGATGCGGGCGTGTTGGCGCCCCCCAGCACGAAGGGCGAGCACAGCACAGGCTGATTGCGGCGGCAAAACGCGCGCATCGCGCCCAGCATGGTTTCATCCCACACCAGCGGCGAGTTGCCATTGCAGTTGCCGGTGACGACGGGGTGCGTTTCAAGGAACTCTTCGCCAAAGAGGATTGCGGCCATGTCCAGAACATCTTCGGCATTTTTGGGGCTGGTCGTCATGCCCATGAAGGTCTTGTCGGAGTGTTTCATCGACGAATACGTGATGCGCAGGTGCCGCTGGCTGATCGGATGATCATAGGGTTCCACGATATGATGCGCGGAGGAATGCAGCCCCGGCAGCATGTGGCTGAGCTTGTGGAAGTTCGCCAGATCATCCAGCGTGGGGTTGCGCCGCACGTCTTCGAGATCGCGCAGGTAGGGCGCGCCGGTCATGGGCACGAAAATCGCGTGATCCTTGCCGAATGGCAGGTTATTGGCCGGATTGCGCGCGTGATAGGTAAAGGTTTCGGGGATGGTGCGGATCAATTCGCGCACCAGCGCACGGTCCAGATGTACGGTCTCGCCGCGCACGTCGGCACCTGCGCGTTTCCAGTCTTCAAGCGCTACCGGATCGCGAAAGACCACGCCCACCTGCTCGAGGATATCCATCGATGCCCCGTCGATGCGGGCGATCTGTTCGGCATCCATCGGTTCGGTCAAGGGCAGCCCGTATTTCAGCGCGGGCAGCATGGTGATGTCGCGTGTGGCGCGGGCGGTTTGGCGTGCGCCACGGCCCCGGCGGGTTGTTCCAACGGCGTCCATCACCTTGCTCCAAATAACTGAGCTAGCAGACCGCGCTTCGGACTGCGACTTTCCACGCTGTCTGGTGCGGTCGGCAATTGACTGGGGTCGAGGACGAGGGTTTCAAATTGGTTGATATCCTCAGGCCGCAGATAGGCGTCATGACGGAACCCGATATCCTGCGCCGCCAGGTTCAGTGGTACGTCAAAAAACGGATCGAAGGATTTATCCTCTGCTTGCTTCATCGCTTTGTCGAGCAACTGCGCGTAGGTGTCGGGCAGATCGCCCTGAGCCTGCAGGTTGGTGGGCACGAGACCTTCGTCGCCCATCCATGAGACCTTCCACACGCGCGCTCCGTCTTCATAGAGGCTTGCGGCGGAGAACATCGACGTCTCATTCACGCTGCACGCGTAAATCTTGTAACCCTTTGACATAATACGAAACAAAGCGTCGTTGTTTTCGACGAACATCGCGTCTTCCAACCAAACCAAACAATACCCAGTTTCTGTGAGCGTCGCGACCCAGTGCTGTGCGTCGGGCATGTCGTCCAGTGATTGATCTACGACCATGGCGATGCGCTGCAAGACCATGTCCTTTGGCATCGTTGTTGCGAAATAGGAGATGCGAAAGCCCATTCTACAGATTCTCCATTTCTGCGGGATCGCTGAGGTCAATCCAGATGGTCTTGAGTTCGGTGTATTGGTCATGGGCGTGGGTGCCATTGTCGCGCCCGCCAAAGCCCGATTGCTTGTACCCGCCAAAGGGCGTCGAGGCATCGCCCTCGCCGTAGCAATTCACGGTGACGGTGCCCGCGCGGATGTCGCGCGCCGCGCGTATTGCGGTGCGGCCATGGGCGGTAAAGACACTTGCTGTGAGCCCGTAGGCCGTGTCATTGGCCACTGCGATCGCTTCATCGGTTGTGCCCACTTCGATGACGCTGAGTACCGGGCCGAAGATTTCCTCGCGCGCCTTGGGATCCTCCTTGGAGACTTCAAGCACGGTCGGCGCGACAAAGGGGCCTTGGCCTTTGTCCCCCAGATACCCGCGCACCTTGGCGCAGTGATCCGCATCAATCAGCGCGCCGATGCGGGTCGCCGGGTCCAGCGGATCGCCGACCTTCCAGTCGCGGATGCGGGCGTTGATCCGCTCCAATAGCGGCGCTTTGACATCCTTGTGCACGATCAGGCGTGAGGCTGCGGAACAGTTCTGCCCGGCATTCCAGAAGGCGGCATTGACCACATGTTCGGCCACATGATCAAGGTTTTCAGCATCGGCCAGAACCACCGCCGGGTTCTTGCCACCGCATTCCAGCACAACCTTTTTGAGGTTGCTGTCGGCGGCATAGTGCAGGAACCGCCGCCCCGTTTCAGTTGAGCCGGTGAAGCTAACCATATCGACGTCCATGTGACGCCCCAACGGCTCGCCCACCGATGGCCCATCGCCTGGCAGGACCTGCAGGACGCCGCGCGGGACGCCCGCCATATGGGCAAGCTCTGCAATGCGCAGGGCCGTCATGGAGGTTTGCTCGGCCGGTTTCACGATGACCGAGCAACCCGCCGCCAGCGCCGGGCCGATCTTCCACGCGAGCATCAGCAACGGGAAGTTCCACGGCAGGATGGCGGCAACGACGCCAATCGGTTCGCGCACGATCATCGCCATGGCGTCATCGCCCACTGGTGCGGTCTGGTCATAGAGCTTGTCGACGGCTTCGGCGTGCCATTTCAGGCAATGGATCGTTTCGGGGATGTCGATGGTTTCGCAATCAAAGATCGGCTTGCCGGATTCCAGGCTTTCCAGTACAGCCAATTCGCGTTTGCGCCGGGTGATGTATTTGCACAGCTTGATCAGAACGTCTTTGCGCGCCGAAGGGTGCATACGCGCCCAATGCCCTTGATCGAAAGCTTCGCGCGCCTTACCGACGGCCAGATCGACGTCCGACTCGTTGGCCGTTGATATCCGCGCAATCGTGTCACCCGTCGCGGGGTTCAGCGTGGGCATCATCGCGCCCGCGCCCTTGCGAAACTTGCCGTCAATGAATGGGGCCGCCGGGAAATCAAGATCGGCAGCGATGGCCGCGTATTCGGCACGGGTCAGCAGGTCGGTCATTGGGAGCCTCCTTCAATGGCGGCGATGGCGGTGTTCAAGGTGCGAATGACCTCTTCCAGCTCACGTTTGTCGTCTTTGTTCAGCGGTTGCAGGGGTTTGCGCGGGGGGCCCGCGTCGATGCCGCGCGTGCTCATCCCGTGCTTGATGCATTGAATGAACTTGCCGCCCTGTTCGAGCACCCGCATCAAAGGCAACATCGCCGACATGATTGCGCGGCCCTTGGTGAAATCGCCGTCCACTGCACAGGCGCGATAAAGCGCGATATGCGCTTCGGGTGCAAAGTTTGACCCCGCACAGACCCAGCTGCGCGCGCCCCATGCAAAGAATTCCAGCGCCTGATCATCCATGCCGCAGCTAAGCGCGATATGCGGGTAATCGCGCGCCAGCATGTGCAGACGGTTGGGGTCGCCCGAGCTTTCCTTGATGGCGCAGAAATTGGGTGAACGGCCAAGGCGGTCGAGGCATTCCTCGCCCATGTTCACACTCATCCGGCCGGGATAATTGTAGAGCATCACGGGCAAGTTTGCAGCCCGGTCAACGGCCAGACAATGCAACGCAATCTCGCGATCCGTCGGGTAGGCATAGGGCGGCGTGGCCACAAGGATGGCATCCGCACCGTGGGATTTTGCGGCTGTCGCATAGGCCACGCTGTCTTCGGTCCGCATGGCACCGGTGCCGATGATCATGGGCACGCGGCCATTGATCAGATCGCGCAGGCGGGCCATCAGCCAGAGGCGTTCTTCCATCGTCTGGGCGTAGTATTCACCGGTGGTGCCCGCAACGATAATGCCATGTACACCGCTGGTGATCAGATGCTCCACCGTGGCGGCGAGCGCGTCTTCGTTGACGGTGAAATCCGCGTGGTAGGGCGTGATGATGGGCGTGTAGATCCCTTCAAATTGCATTGCGACGATCCTTGAGTGAGATGACATCGACGGGCAGTGGGTCAGGACGCACGAAGCGTTCCAACTGGTCCCTGGACAAGTCCCAGTGTTGCAGGGTCAGATCAATCGCCAGGGCCGTTTCACCTGCTTCGATCGCGCTGATCATGGCGTCGTGCTGGTCCGTGGCCTTGGCGATCAGTGCCTGTTCGGAGGAGGACGCGGGGCGATAGAAGGTCTGGCTGAGCCGGGTGTGATCGATCAGCAAACGGCTGAGCGAGGCGACAAGGTAGGGGTTATGCGCCATGTCACCGATCACGCCGTGAAAGCGGTGATTGGACAGGGCGGCGGCGGCGGCATCGCCCGCGCGGGTGTCTTGCACAAAGGCAACCTGGGCGTCTTTCAGCGCTTCCAACTGACGTACGGTACGATTTTCAGCGGCGAGACGGGCGATGTTGGCATAGACCATGGGCGCTGTCTGAAAAAACGTGCGCATTGTGGCCACGTCCATTGACGCGACCTTGGCCCCGCGATTTTCCTGAAGCGAGATGTACCCTGCCCCCGCCAGCCGTTGCAGCACCTCGCGCAGCGGCGTGCGTGATATTCCGTAATGCGCGGCCAGTGATGCCTCGTCCAGCAAGGAACCCGGCTCCAATTCTGTGGCGAGGATGCGCAACTGCATGTCGTCCAAGCAAGCCTCTTTTGAGAATCGTGTCATGCAGCCCCCCTTTTGTATACACGTTGTACACATTAAAAGACGCCGTCAAGCGTGATGTTTCGGCCGAGCCAAGGACGCAGGGCGTACAGGGTGTGTCAGGTAATTGAATAGACGTCCAATGGCTCAGAAAAGCCCTTGAAGCTGACCCGTGGATGGGTCGTGACGGTGTCACCCGCATCCAGCGCATCGCGTGTTGTCTGATCAACCAGAATTGCGCAATTCGCCACCTTGGTGTGGGCCTCGAGACGCGCCGCGAGGTTCACCTTGTCACCAATGCAGGTGTAGGTCGCCCGATCTTGCGTGCCCGCATATCCGGCCACCATTTCGCCCGTCGCAATGCCCACTCCAATTCTGATTTCAGGCCGTGCGCTTGCGGCGCGGTCCAGGTTGAAATCCGCAATCATGGCCAGCATGTCACGCGCGGCACCAACCGCGCTTTTGGCGGGGTCATCAAGGTGCTGCGGCGCACCGAAGACGGCCATCAGACCATCCCCGATCATCAGCGTCACGACACCGCCCTGACTGTCGATCGCCTCGAACATAAGCGTGTAATAGATGTTGAGCAGTTCGATGGTCTCTTCGGGGGGCTGGTCCTCGGACAAGGCCGTGAACCCCCTGATATCGCAAAACAACACAGACGCGTTCACGCGCCGTCCGCCCAGCGCAAAACCGGATTCCTGAAGGTCTTCAGCCACCTCACGGGTCGCGAACCGCTTGAGCAGAACTTTCTGCTCATCCCGCAAGCGCTTCTTTTCGAGGCTGGTTGACAGCCGCGCCTTGAGCAGCACCTTGTTCACCGGTTTGGGCAAGTAGTCTTCGGCCCCCAATTCGATACATCGGACGATGTTTTCGACGCCCTCGACCGAAGACGTTACGATCACGGGCATATCGCGCAGCTTTGGGTCAAGCTTGATCGCTTCGAGCACCTCGAACCCGTCCATCTGAGGCATTTCGATATCCAACAGCAACAGATCATACGTCGCCTCTTGCAGACGCGCCATCGCATCGCGCCCATCTTCGGCCAGCGTGGCGTGATAGCCCAACATTTCGACGCTACGCGACAACAGCAGGCGGTTGACCTTGTTGTCATCCACGATCAGCAAACGCGCGGTCCCGTCACCCATGCGCAAGCGCCTTGAGCGAGGCTGCGGCGCGCAGGTATTCGGCCTCAAGCGTGGCAATGTCCTGTGCCGACGGATCCGTCGGCCCCGCCAACTCCATCTGCCGGGCCAGCCCCGACAATGCAGCAGCACCAAAAACATCCGCGTTCGACTTGATCGAATGGGCCGCTCGGCGGAACCCATCCTGATCGCCAGCCTCTTGCGCCGAGTTGAGATCTGCGATCATGCCCGGTGCTTCGGCCAGAAAAGTGGTGACCAATTCCTGCGCAAAATCAGCGCCCATACTCTCTTGAAGCTCGATGAAAACGGCGGGGTCCACGGCGGCATCGCTCATTGCTATTTCCTATCACGTTTGGGCACGGTGGTCAGGGCGGCCAGCAGATGTTCCACCCGGATTGGTTTGGCAATGTAGTCGTCCATCCCGGCGGCCAGACACATCTCGCGGTCGCCCTGCATGGCGTTGGCGGTCATTGCGATGATCTTGGGCCGATCTTCTGGCGGGTTCTGACCGGTGATGCGACGCGAGGCCTCCAGCCCGTCCATTTCCGGCATCTGTACATCCATCAGGATCAGGTCGTAGGTCTGCCGGTCAACGCTTTCCAGGGCCTCCACGCCGTTGCTGGCCAGATCGGCGCGATAGCCCATTTGTTCGAGCAGACGCAGCGCGAGTTTCTGGTTCACCAGATTGTCTTCTGCCAGCAGGATGCGCAGCGGATGACGACGCGCGATTTCGGGGTCAAGCTTGGGCCGGTCGGTGCTTTTGGGGGCGGGCTTGGACGACGTTTGGGGGGCAAAGAGCGTCACAAGCGTATCAAAGAGTTGCGATTGTCGGAGTGGTTTTGCGAGATATGCGGAAAACAGCCCTGCCTCGGCCTCCACATCGCGCAGGCCGAGCGAACTGAACAAGATCAGCGGTAAATCGGGGCGCGAGCGCGCAATGCGCCGTGCCAATTCCAGCCCATCCATGTCTGGCATATGCATATCCAGAATGGCCAGATCGAAGGCCACACCCTCGTCGATCCAAGCCAGAGCTTCGCCGGGCACACCCGTCGATTGGACATGTGCCCCCCATTTGCTGGTTTGCAGTGCGAGAATCTTGCGATTGGTGGCGTTGTCATCGACCACAAGCAATCGCTTGCCAGAGATCTCCGATTGCTCGCCCAGAAGGCTGCGCGACGGGATTTCAGGCAGATCTGCCGCATCGGCGCAGATGTGGAAATGGAAGGTGGAGCCTTTGCCCTCGCCGTCGCTGGTCGCCCACATCGTGCCGCCCATCAATTCCGCAAGACGCTTGGAAATCGCAAGGCCAAGCCCCGTGCCGCCGTATTTGCGGGTGGTGGAACTGTCGGCTTGGCTGAACGACTGAAAGAGCCGGCTCATGCCCAGATCGCTGAGGCCGATGCCGGTGTCGCGCACGGAAAAGGACAGCTTGATCTGGCCATCGGTCATTGGCGCGGCTTTTACGATCAGAACGACCTCGCCCTCTTGGGTGAACTTGATCGCATTGGACAGCAGGTTCAGCAAAATCTGGCGCAGTCGGGTCAGATCGGCACTGACCGCGGGCGGCACGCTGTCGTCATAGATATAGGCCACATCCAGCTGTTTTTCGGCCGCTCGCGTGCTGACCAGATCAAGCGCCCCTTCGATACAGTCGCGCAGATCAAAGGGATGGTTCTCGATGTCCATTTGCCCGGCTTCGATCTTGGAGAAATCCAGGATCTCGTTGATGATCCCCAAGAGCGCATCGCCACTGTCGCGGATGGTGCGGGCATAATCGCTTTGTTCGTCATCCAGCGCCGTGTCGATCAGCAACCCACTCATCCCGATCACCGCATTCATTGGCGTGCGGATCTCGTGGCTCATCGTAGCAAGGAAGGCGCTCTTGGCCTCATTGGCCTTTTCGGCAGCGGCGCGGGCGTCCTGAGCCTCGCGGAAGAGACGCACGTTCTCGATGGCGATCACAGCCTGATCGCAGAAGGACTCGGCAAGCTTGATTTCATCACTGGTAAACGCACGTGCGGCTGTTGTTCGCGAAAAGATCAGCACACCGACACAGTCCTGCTCTCGCATCAGCGGCATATATAGGACCGATTTCAATTTGAACTTCTCGAAAGTTTCGATTTCGTGCATGGGCAGGTCAACGGCGGTGTGATCGGCAATGTGCACCAAATCACCGGTCGCAATGACCTGCGATGGAAAATTGCGCGCTGGATCAATCGAAATTGGTTCGCTTTTGAGGGATTCAAGCGGCCCGCCGTCGCTGACGCCTGCAACCGGGGTCACGGTGCCCTTTTCTTCGGCATCGCGCAGCAGGACCACCACGCCATCGCAGCCCAAAAGCCGTGTTCCGGCATACGCGATTGCATGGAAAACAGGCGTCGTATCGGTGGGGGATTGGCTGATCACGCGCAACACATCGGCGCTGGCAGTCTGGCGCGCCAAAGCGGCCTGCGTTTCCTTGAACAGACGCGCGTTCTGGATCGCGATCACCGCTTGATCGGCAAAACCACGCAGGATGCTCTGTTCCTTGATCCTGAACGGACGATCCCTGCGTGCCACACCAACAACACCTATGGCCGCGCCCTCCCAAATCATCGGAGCGAACGCTACGGAAAAATTCGACGCACTTCGTGCAATGCGTTTCAGGGCTTCGGGGGCGTCAGGGTTTTCCAAGACATTGGCAAAATGGGTGACCTGGAGCGAGGTAACGGCAGAGCCAATGGGCGAGTTTTCAACTTTTGCCGGAAAGCCGCCTGCCACAACATCAAGATGCCGCCCAAGATAAGAAGACAGCTCAAGTTCACCCTCGTCGTTCAACAAAGTGACGGTCAACTCTTCACCATTGAACAGCGTCTTGCAGCTATCGAGGATTTTCTCGAACACAGGCTGTGAATCCTTGACCGATTGGCTGATCACGTTGAGGATTTCAGCAGAGGCCTTTTGTTGCTCCAACGCCTCGGTCACCTCGGCGGTCCGTTCCTGCAATGCTCCGAATACTTGTGTGTTGTTGATAGCGATGACCGCTTGTGCCGCAAACGTTTCCATCAGGCTGATCTGTCTTGGCGAAAATGGCGACACCTTCGAGTCCGCCAGTACGAGAACGCCAACAACAGCTTGCTCCTGAATCAGCGGCACCCCAAGAATGGACCGGTATGACCCGATCTGTGCTGCTTGTTTCCATTTGTAGTCATCGGACTCGGTGTCTTCATAATAAACCGTCTCGCCCAACGAAGCCGTTTCTCCGATGCAACTGCCCGACCCCGGTGCAACCGGATTGGCCCGCAGGTATCGAATGAAGTCGTCTTCTATTTGGTGAGTTGATTTGATGTGAAACAAGCCATCCTCGGGATCAAGAAACGCCATCGCGGCGTATTGCGGGCTGCAAATCCGCGCGGCGACAGTCAAGATTTCGTCCAAAACCGGATCAAGCTCGTTCGGAGACTTGGAAATGACCGTCAATACATTTGACGATGCTTTCTGATACTCCAGCGCCTCCTCCACTTCCGCCGTACGTTGCTGGAGCTCATCGAAAAGCCGGGCATTGGAAATCGCGATCACGGCCTGAGCCGCGAAGGTTTCGACCAGCGCAATTTGTTTGGCCTCGAACGCTCTTGGATCGCCATGCGCCAGAGATATGACGCCAACCGTCGCCCCGTCCTTGATCAAGGGCACCCCAATGGTCGACTGGAATTTGCCGCGATGCGCGGCCTCTTTCCATTCATAGGTGTCGTCGTTTTCCGTATCCTCGATGTAGACGGTCTTGCCCAGCAGCGCCGTTCGTCCCGTGCATGATCCATTCCCCTTTTCGATGGGATTGGCTTGCAGGTAGTCAAAGAAGTCCTGTTCAACATTCAAGGCCGTGACCATGTGGTACCGCCCGTCAGCGGGATCCAGCAATGCCACATAGGCATATTGCGGATGACAAATTCCCGCGGCGACCTCCAAAATCGCATCCAGGACAGGCATCAGTTCATTCGGCGAGCGTGAAATGACATCGAGCACCTCGGAGGTGGCCGTCTGATACTTCAGCGCTTCGGTCACTTCGGCCGTGCGGTCCTGCGTTTCGCGCAAGAGGCGGGCGTTTTCGATAGCAATGCTGGCCTGACTGGCGAAGCTTTGGACCAGTTCGATATTGGTGGCTGACGGCGGGGACGTATCAGGCCAGCCAAGATTGATGGCCCCCCAGATCCGCCCGTCGGCCCTGATGGGAACACCCATGAGCCGCCTGAAGCCTGCTTGCGCCGCCAGTTCTGGAGCAAAGTAATCTCTGTCGGCCAATACGTCGTCGATATGAGTAACAGTCCCGTTTTTTACCGTCCGGGGTGACAGACGCCCCTCGCCATCTTTGAAGGGATAGCCCGCTAGTAATTCAGCTTCCGCATCCGGTGCAAATCCGTGCTGGGCGCAGAAATGATACCATTCGCCATCATACCGGTCGAGCGCACAGAAGCTGGCACCACAGAGTTCCGCAGATTTTTTGACAATCAGGTCAAACACGGGTTGCAGATCCGTTGTGGACTCGTTGATGACCTGAAGGATTTCGGCACTGGCCTGTTCGCGCACCAGCGCATCTTGCGTTTCAATGAACAACCGCGTGTTCTGAAGCGCGATGATGGCCTGATCTCGGAAGGATTCCGCCAGCGCGATTTCAGCGGCTGAAAACGCCAGTTTGGTGGTGGTGCCCAATGCCAGCGATCCAAGGCTTTGACCACCCTGCATCAAAGGCAGGTAAATGGCACCTGTCAAACCCAATTGCTGACCGCGGCTTATCTCATGCTCCGGCAAATCGTAGTTGACCCAATCCACGATGTGTTGCGTTTCGCCAGTGTGCATCGCGCGAGACGGGAAATTCTTGTCCGGTGTCACCGGCAGCAAGGGGCGTCCGTCGGCAGCAAACTTGGGCGCAAGCTTCTGCGCACCTTCGAGAATCTTGTCCGTGATCAAATCCCCACCGCGCCGTGCCCCTGCGGCGGGCCAGTAATCCGCGCCTTCCCGAAGATGCAGGATCGCCATGTCGCAGTCGATCATCCGACATGCACTGCTGACGATCACGTCAAGAACGGGCTGCACGTCAGTGGGCGACTGGCTGATGGACCGCAGTATGTCAGATGTGACGATCTGCTGTTCCAGCGCCTCCTGCGTTTCATTGAAAAGGCGCGCATTTTCGATGGCGATGCTCGCTTGATCGGCAAAGGTTTCGACGAGAGAAACATCCGACGCCTCTGGCTCGTAACCCGCAGGCCACCCCAGTGAAATCGCACCCCAAATATTATCGCCGACGCGAATGGGAACGCCCATCGCGCGGCCAATGTTGTTTTTGCGTGCCAGAAGGTGGTCGTAATAGTCCTCTGACTGGGCGTCCGGGATCGTGATCGTCGTGCCCGCGTTATGCACCTGGCCTGCGATCGTGCTGTCGTGCAGGGGGATGGTGTCGCGCACACCTGCGTCTTTCAGCGCGTCCGCAGCATAGCCATAACTCGCCAGATACGCAGACATTCCACCGTTGAATTGCAACAACATGCAGTAACTGGCGTTGCAGATATCGGCGGCCGTCTTCACAACCGCATCAAACACCGGCTGGATGTCCGTCGGAGATTTTCCGATGACCCGCAAAATGTCAGATGTCGCCGTCTGGCGGGCAAGTGCGGCCTGTGTTTCAGAGAACTGCCGCGTGTTTTCAATGGCAATCACGGCTTGAGCAGCGAACCCCTCGACCAAGTCGATTTCATCCTTGGTGTAGGGCTTCACCTCGTCGCGAAGAAGGAGCAAGCAGCCAATACCCTCATCCTTCAGCACCAGTGGCACAAAAAGGGCGCTGCGCGCGCCCATGAGGTTGTCGGTAATCTCGTGGCGCGGGTCACCTGTGTGTTTCTTGCGCGTGTCGACGAGATCTGAAACCGATTTTGTCTGTCGGCTCAAAATGGCGTCTGCGGTGATGGACGTCCCAGGCTCCATAGTGAATTTGCCATCGTGCCAAAGTTGCTGAAGAACATCTGGAAACCCGATCGTGGCAACGAGGTTTTGTGCAGCATCACCTTCGCGCGTCAGCACAAGGGCAGAAAACAATGAATCGCAGAGGTCATTCGCCAAACTGACGATCAAATCAAAGATCGGCTGTTCGTCATCGCGACTTTGGTTGATGACATTCAGAACCTGCTTTGTCGCCGCCTCATGCTGGAGCCGCGTTTCAAGTTCGCGGTAGTTTCGCACATTCTGAATGGCGATGCTGGCTTGCCCAGCAAAGGTTTCCAGCAGATCGACATCTGTCTCTTTCGGGCTGCTGCCTTCTGACCAAGCCGTTATGATAATCCCCCAGATGCCGTCCCGGGTTTTGATCGGTACACCCGTCAGGTGCTTGAACTTGTTGTCTTTCGCGACCTTGTTGTCAAAATAGCTGTCCGATTGCGCATCGGGAATGTGAAATGCTTTCCCGCTTGCGATGACGTTCTCGGCAATAGAACCTGCCGCCGGTGGCGATGGGTAATCGGCCAGATAGCCCGCCATGAACGCCTCAGTAAAGCCATGGCTCGCGCAGTAGTGGATCATGGTCCCGTCATAGCGCCACAAGATGCAGAATTGCGTTTTGCACAGCTCTGTCGTGCTGCGGGCAATGGTGTCAAAGACCGGCTGAATGTCCGTGGTAGACGCCTCTACGGTGGCGAGGATTTCGGCAACAGCGGCTGCGCGCGCTTTTTGCTCTTCAAGCTCGCGCCTGAGGGATTGCACGTCCTGCGCAAGGTCTACGTCGGATGACATTTTTCAAACAATTCCAAACGTGCTTTCAAATACAGCAGCAGCCATCGCGCTGCCAAAACCATGAAGATGAGACTAACGCCTCATTGGGCAAGCGCAAATCGGTATTTCACCTGTCTCGATTGGAGGTCCGTTTGTTCAACGTGGAAACGGCCAGTCCAGAGACACAAGGGCGCGAGCAGCACGCGGACTGGGGAATTAACTTTTTGACAAGAATCGGAAATGGCAAGCAAACTGCCAGTTCTGAACATATTTTTCGCAGATTGATTTTATGTATACATATCGGCATCCCTACCGCCCATTTGAATTCACACCCAGCTATATCGAGCGTCGCGGACAGTTGTCGCTGTTCCGGGCGATCAACGTCGGACGGGTGATCGGATTTATCGGGTCGGGTGCGACTGCGGCCTACGGTCGTCCAACCTGGTCCGATCTTGTCGAAACCGCCGTCGCAGCCGTCAAAGACAGCGCGACGTTGTCCAAGCGGCGCGAGATCAAAGAGACCGAGTGCGCCGTTGCCATCTTCCGGTGTGACGATCTGGATCACCTTGTGAGTCCCGCAATTCAAAGCCTGAAAGTCTTCGAACAGGTCGTGCATGAGGGCCGTCTCTGTGCGGAAAGCCACGACGTCGATGCTCTCGTTGACGATCAAGCGCTGCCCGAGAAGCATGCCTGCCTTGAGACGAACATTCAGATGCGTTTCCAACCGCGCAGCAAAGCTTGAACGAAACCAGTCGAGCCTCTTGGACCAAACGTGTTTCGATGCGGCTTCTTTGATCCAAGAAAACAAATGCTGACACGACAAGTGTTATAAACGAGAGGGTTAGAGGCACGGCCACATCTGGACGAAGCTTGCCTAACGTCTTCCGCTTTGATCATGCTCCCGCGTCTCCCCTGTTTGTCTGCCACCTCTTGGGTATGAGGCTCGGCATTCAGATACAACCAAAGAGTGGTTTCCAGTCGCTGAACGAGCCTATGATGTCACTTCAATCTCAATTCTCGATATCATTTTATGGTTTTTGAAATAGCTGCTTTATTAAAATGGGTTGCTTAACAGCGATTTTCTCGCGCAGGACATGACAGGTCTCTCTGAATGGGCGCCAGGTGTTTATCCCGCATATTATCTGTCAGTTCGAACTGTACCGGGCGCTTGGTTTTGCTCTGGATCACCGACACCCGTTCTCGAACGCAATCATTCTTGACCAGATAGGTTACAGCAAGTTTCAAAAGATCGCGGCCACGCAATTTGCCATCGATGGCGGCATTGAACACCGCCAGAGCACCCAAATTGGTTGTAAGTTCGAGCCGCGCACGGATGGCCTGGACCTGTTTCGGAAGCAGCGGTCGTTTCTGGCCGATGATCCGACTCTTGTTCCAAGCTGTGCGCTTTGGGGTGACCGCGGGAAGTTGGACGCATGGCATGATCTGCCCTCCAATCCTCCCTCCATGCCCAGACATCAGCACAGCGCCGACATCTCAAGACCATCGCAGGTTTGAATGACAGCTATCAGACGGCATCGTTATGCCATGATTTCTGTGGATGTATTTGGCCCCAATGATCCCAAAGCGTCGTGATCGCCGACGAGTACGAACGGCTTCAATGGGTTGGCCAGCATGAATTCTCAGAGGCCGGTACATCCGGATTTTCAATTCAAGGATTCTAAGCTACTCTGACATTGTGACAAAAAGTCTATTCTCTCTCGGCGCTCTGTTGATGGGGTCAGCCTTCCTGTTGTTTGCGGGAGGGGTAAACAGCCTCATACTGCCTATCCGAGGTGAAGCGGAGGGGTTTACGGCTGCTTCGCTGGGCTTGCTGGGGACCGGTTGGGCGCTCGGCTATGTCGCAGGATGTCTTCGGACGCCTTCACTTGTGGCAAGAGTGGGGCACATACGCGCGTTCGGAGCCATGTGCGCAATAGCGGCAATAGCTATTACTTCTTTCCCTTGTACTCATTACCCCGTGGGTCTGGATTCCAGTGCGCGCCTTGTCCGGCTTCTGCTTTGCGGGGACCGCCATGATCGTAGAAAGCTGGCTGAACGAGAGGTCGGATGCCGACCTCCCGGAGGCAGAGTGTTTGGCATCTACACAATGGTCAACTTGGCAGCAACTACTGCGGGACGGATGGTACTGACACTTGGGGATGCCAATGGCTACTTTTCTTTGTGCTCGCCGCGATGGTTTATTGCCTTTTGCCTTACTGCCAACCGCGATCAGCGCGACCACAACACCACGCCCACTTACACAGGCATCGCTGAACCTGCGCGCACTATGGAGAAATTCTCCATTGCGGTCTTTGCCGTCCTGATGGTCGGGGTCTCCAACGCGTCCTTCCGGAACACTCGCAGCCGTTTATGGAGCGCGGATTGGATTATCGCTGGGTGATATCGCGCTTTTTGCAAGCATTCCGATCCTCGCAGGGGCAGCTTCTCAAATCCCAGTGGGTGTCGCGTCCGACCGGTTTGACCGCCGAAAGGTCCTGATTGCCGTCCACGATCTTTGCCATAATCGCTGACACAATGGTTTTTGTTTGGACGTAACGCAACTGTGGGTCGCTCTGATCGTTTATCTGCGCTATTCGGGGGCAACGGTCTACAGCGATGTATCCGGTGATTGTCGCACACGCGAATTGACCACTGCTGAACCCGGTGTCGTTCATCCGAGTCCAGCCGGGGCTGCTGCCCGTCTTTGGCATTGGTTCAATCATCAGGCGACGACATTGGCAGGCTTTGCAATGACAACACTTGGAACAGCTGCTCTATTTGCAGTGACCGGAGCAGCGCATAATTCTTTTTTGATCCTTTTTGCAATCTTCCGGCTGCGCATCGCACCCGCGGTTGCATCGGCAGACAAGGTCGCTTTCCAAGCGAAACCGTTCGCTCGTGCGTCGACACCTGAGACAGCAGCCCTCGCAGCAAACCAGGCAGAGTTTGACGCCGACCAATCTCAAAAGCCTCCGCTCGACTCGGACTTTCGGCTCTGGAGAAACAGTGATGAGCGCGCCCTTACCGGTTATTTTTGGGCTTGTGGTGCTGCGATGAACAAGCTCATCCACCGCGCCGATCTGGAAGCAGTTCGGGCCAAAACCGAGATTACAGTCTGACAAGCCTTCCCCCAAGAATTACCCACTGGGAAGGTTTGTTTGCCATTCTTTACCCAAATGATTGTGTGTTTTGGCGATCCCTGAAGGACTCGAACCCTCAACCTGCTGATTAGAAGTCAGCTGCTCTATCCAGTTGAGCTGAAGGGACCGCTATGCGTTGCTATTGCCGCAGCAGGGAAAGCCCGCGCAAGTGTTAGAGCGCGCGGCGCATGAAAACACTTAGCGGATCAGCTCCGTAGTCCCCAAATAGAACGTACTG
>CALNXN010000007.1:0-448353 GCA_942490645.1 uncultured Alphaproteobacteria bacterium
AGATCCGATTGCGGCACGACCTACATGATGAACTCATATCCGCCTGCGGTTCAAGACTGGATCAACCGCAAGAAGGACGGGTCGTAGCCGCGATCGAAGACGGACCGTTTCGAGTCCGTTACCGCGAATGCGGTCAAGAAGGCGTCCTAGCTGCCTCGCCCGACCTCGTCGACGATGCGGGGCGCGACGCGGCTGGAAGCCTGAACGCTGCTCTCCTACTGTCCGAAATGGCCGGATTGCGACCTTCGCTGTGCCAAGGTCGGTCAAAAAACGTGCGCAGCGATGACGCAACGTCAATGATGCCGCGCAGCAATCCCGTGGCTACATGAAATTTTTTTCACGCCGCGCGAACACAATTGCGCTCAAAGCGTTGCTCTAAGAGGCATGAGAGGGTTCCCTCGGCGGCGCCTTCCGCTTCTTTATCGGGATCAAGGAGGAAGTCATGAGCTACGTCGTTGGCTTCGTTGTGCCGGTGCCGAAGAAGAACCTTGCCGGCTATCAAAAGATCGCCCGCAAGGCCGGAACCATCTGGAAGGACCACGGCGCCCTCGAATACATCGAGTGCGTCGCCGACGACGTGAAGAGCGGCAAGCTCCACATCGTTCCGCAGAGCGTGAAGCTCAAGGCCGGCGAGGAAATCGTGGTGTTCTCATGGGATCCTCTACAAGTCGCGAAAACACCGCGGCAGCGTCAACTATAAGGTGATGAAAGACCCGCGCATGCCAAGTCTGATGATGGATGCCAAGTCCATGCCGTTCGACTTCCCGGCGCATGTTCTACGGCGAGCTCAAGACCCTCGTCGATCCGCAGCTTAGCTTCGAACGCGAGCGGCCTCGTCAGCGGTCAGGATGCGGCCTTCGGGGGTGTACTTGTCGACCGCATCAGGCAGCGTCCGGGCCAGCCGGGAAAGCAGTTCCTCCCGGGACAGGCCGGTCTGTTGGCCAATTTTTCCAGGACATCGGAACCGATGGCGCGTTCGAGTTGGTCGGGCGGCGATCGGCTTGTTGGGTCCGTTGTTGATCCACGACTCCGCAGCAGCGCCTGGCCATTCTGCTTGAAGCGCTCGAGCAGGTCGCCGAGCCCGCCGCTCACGACGGTTCCGGCGCTCGATCCGCCCAGCAGTCACCAGGTTGCCGAGCAGCACTCCTCGAGGTACTTGGCCCCATCGCCCTTGCCGCCTTTTTTCTCCCAGTCCGTAGCGTCTCGGCGAGCTTCTCCCTGTTCTGATAGCCCGCTACCGCGAGCAGTCCCAGCAGCGCCATCATCGACGGCATTCCTCGACCCATCTTGGTTCTCCTTCACATGAAACATCGCACCAAGTCGCGAAACCCGACGCCACCCGAATTTGTTCCGCAACGAGGCCTGGAGCATGTTCGGAGAAGAAGTGTGCGCACTTTCCGATAAGTATGCTCAAGTATTGGAATCTGGCACTGGATTTCTTATCGGCGAAGTAGATTCCTTCGCGGAAACGGCCCGCTAGTGTATCGTCCAATTAGACCAAGTATGTGGCCTGGATGTGACAGGCCGGGCTTAACTACGTGAACGAGCCGGCAGCGAGGGAAAGTCAACATGGGCATCATCTGGACCATCATCATCGGTTTGATCGCCAGGATCATCGCCAAATTCATCGCCGCGGGCAGCACAACAGGCCTTCCAGTTCAGCAATGACCACGATCCTCGGCATCGTCGGCGCGATTGTCGCGACCTATCTCGGCCAGTTGATCGGCTGGTATGGGTGGGAGAAGGTGCAGGCCTGATCCCGGCGCGCGGTGGTCGGTGCGATCATCGTTCTCGCCGTATGGGGCGCGATCGCCAGGCGCAGCGCAAGTTGACGGCGTCCCATAGCGCAATCTCGCCGCGGGCCAGTCGGCGGTTGACCTAGACCGGCATTTCGGGCTTCGTGCGCGTCGAGGAATATGTGCAGCACGCTCGGTGGACGTGCATTCGCCGCGAGCCAATGTCCCTCCCGAAGGTCAGGGAGGCAAACGCCCGGACATGGGCGCGCCGGGAGCCATTGTAGGCGCAGACGATTGCAGCCGGTTTCATGGCCGCGTAGCGGGCCTTGTCGGCTGGCGAAGAATTTCGCCAAGGTCCACGAAGTCCGCGGTGATCGCCGCGGTACCTACTGTAGCCCCTCCCGGAACAGCTCCCCCTGCCAGCAGGCCATGCTGCCGATGGCGCCGATGATGCGTCGGCGCGGCCACCTCGGCGTCGGCCGCGGTGCAATCCGGCGAAGCAGCGCGAATTCGTCGCCGCCGAGGCGCGCCAGTACCTGATTGCCCGTGCAGCAGGAAATGATAGCCGCGACCTCGACCAGCACGGCATCTCCGCCGCGTGGCCGCCCCGGTCGTTGACCGCCTTGAAGCCAGTCGAGATCGATGAAACAAAGCGCGTGCGACCGACCTTCGGCGCGTGCCACGTGGACTACGTTGTTGAGCCTGCCGAGAAGTTGCCGGTGGCCAATCCGGTCGACTCGTCGTGGAGCGCGCAATGGGCGATTTTCTTCTCCGCGGCGCGGGCGTCGCTGACATCATTGAACACGATCACCGAGCCGGCAATGTCGTTGCCCGACGCCGCGACAGGCGCCACCGGCAAGCCGATGTCGCAGATGCCGCCAGGGCCGGGTGAGCAGCAATACGCCCGCTCCCGAATGTGGCGCGTGCCCAGGCTCGAGGCATTGGCGCACTGGATCGACCACCAGACGTCCTCCTCGACGAGGTCCGCTTCCGTAGCGGCTGGCCGGCCGCTTCACGAAGTCCACCGGTGAACAGTTCGGCAACCGGGTTCATGAATGTAATGACGGCGATATCGGTGCATATCACGGCATCGGCCATCGAGCGCAGCGTAGTGGCGACGATTTTTCTCTTCGAGGGCGTTTTCAATCGACGCCTGCCGCGCCCGGCAGGTCGACGACATGGACGATGATGAATTGCGGCGTGGCGGAGATCTTGCCGGGCTGCAGCAGACCGCGGAAAGCGTCCACAGGATCGTCCCGTCCTGCGAAGGTGCGAACTCACCCGGTGGCTACCAGATCGTCGCGCAATGCGTGCAGATCATCGGCGTGGACCAGGTTCTCCAGTCGGAGCGCCGGCAACCACCACGCCCATAGCCGGACATCGTGCACCGCGTTGGCGTTGGCATAGGTGCCGGCCGTAGTCGCGGCGATCAGGACGCCGATCCAGGTGCTGTCAATGCCGGCGAGGGCCGTTTCGCAATCGAAACCGCGAAGCGATTCGAGAAGCTGTACGCTCGCCGAGGCCATTGCCAAGTATCGGCGGAAAAATTAAGGAGCTTCCGACGAGCTCGGCGGCAAGTTTATGAAAGACCGACTTGCCTGCGTTGAAAACGTGCTGAAACCTGTCGTTGTCGACGAACTTTTACAATTTCGCAACCTTGTTCACCGATCTTGCGCCCCGGGGCAACCAAGAACCCACGCCCTCTTCGAGGGCGGGGGTTTGCCGGGTTGCTCCCGGACTTCGCGATCGAGTGCCCCGGCGAGATTGGCTCTTCCCGCGAGCCGGCGCGCCGTCAATGCCCCAAGCAGCACCAGAAACTTCGGACGTTCCGGCAGCCCCGCCGCCGACGGTACCACCACAGGCGAGACCGCCATTTCCACCTGAAAATCGGCGCTGGCCGCGGCGATGAAGTGGGCAGGCGTCGCCGGCGAAAAGTGCACGCCGGGCGGCGATGCGCGCCCGCAGCTTCTTCGGCACTTCCAGCATGGCGGCCTGGGCCATGGTAGCCGCCGTCGACCGGCACCAGTACGACGTCGAGGGCCGGCCGACGGTGCGGAGGGTTTCGGGCGGGAGCAGGTGATGGAGATGACCGAGATGGCGTGCGCAACCCTGCCGGTTCGAAGATGAAGATGGAATTTCCGTCGCGGATGCGAATTGCGGCGGCGCTGCGGATGTCCGTGGTGACGTTCCGTATGCGGACATCTCCGACGGCCAGGTCATGGCGCGCCAGGCTGCCGTCCGGATTCAGCCGCGCAATACGTGCCGGATCGCCGGATCGGGCCGGTCGGTGAAGTGGGTGGGGTGGGCGCGGTTCATCGTCACCACGTCGGTGCCGCCGCCGGCATACCCCGCATAGTCGGTGGCGATCACCTCCCGGCACTCTCGATGAGGAAGGTGGAATGACCGATGAAAGGGTAAGCCCGAACCTCATCGGCCGTCGGCCTGCAGTGCAGCCGCGGCGAAAGCCCGGCCATTGCCGGACATTCTCCCGCCGCTTCGGCCCGCACCATGAAGGCGGACAGCGGCACCGTCATGACGAAAATCCGCAGCATCCCGCCAGTCCAGCCGCTTTCATTGTCATGGCCTATTCCTCCAGCACGATGAGATGATCGGGCAGCTCGACGCGGTTGCCCGCCGAGGCGGCGTGGCGTGCGAGAATTTCGCCGCAGCGGCCGACCGCCCGGCGAGGCCTTGGCCGAGCTTGCCCGAGCGGATATCGGCGGTCATGGCGGCTGCCAGGTCGTCCAGAACCGCCTGCTCGACTTTTTCCGCGATGCCCTTGTCGGCGATGACCTCGCGGTAGCGCTCTCCGCCAGCGCCACGAAGATGAGAACGCCGGTGCGGCCGCGGGTGGTGTGCAGTTCGCGGGCGAGGAACTGCTCGACTGCGGTGCGGTGGGCGTGTTGGCGCTTCAGCGCCCGGGCGTGACCGCGAAGCAGGAGGAACCGGATGCTGAGCACGAAACTCAGGACTACGAACACGAACAGCTGCAGCGCGGTGTCGCCGCGGCCGGTCCGAGGGCCACAATAGAGCGGCACGGTGGAGAGCGCCACCAGTGCGGCCCACACCAGCGGCACCCGCAGATATTCGCCGCAGGCCAGGGTCACGACCACGATGATTTCGCCCGCGGTCACCTCTCGGCTTTTTCGATCGCCGACTTGACCAGCTGCCGTTCGGCCTCCGTCAGCAGTTGCTGCGCCATCTACCAGCCTCCCGATGCGCCGCCGCCCCGGAGCTGCCGCCGCCGCCCGAATAGCCCCCGCCGCCGCCGGGCCGGCCACCGCCACGATGAGCCGCTCAACCCGGCCCCCGCCACTGCCGCCTGCCGGCACGGTGCCGCCGCCGCCCAGGGCACGGTAGATCACCCACAGGATCAGGATTATCAAGATAACGACGATCCAGATCATCAGCGGATCCATCGCTTCCGCGCGGGCCTCGGCCGCCACGTTCTGGCCTTCGCCCTTCAGCACCCTCTCGATCTGGTGGACACCCTCGGCGATGCCGCCGGCGAAGCTGCCCGGCGGAAAGCCGGCGCGATCGAATATTCGATGATCTTGGCGATGGCATCGGTGAGCGTTCCCTCGAGGCCGTAGCCGACCTCGATCGACATCTTGCGGTCAGTTGCCGCGACCAGCAGCAGCACGCCATCGTTGCGCGCCTCATCGCCGAGCCGCCAATGGCGGAGCAACTGGTTGCCGAAGTCGCGGATCTCGTAGCCCTGGAGGTTCAGCACGGTGGCGACCACCGGCTGGTGGCCGAGGGATTGTTGAAATGCCGAAGCTCGCGGTCGAGATCGGCTTCTCTACGGCATCGATGATCTCCGCTTCATCGACCACGGGACCCGTCAGCGACGGGAATGCCGGCGCGGCGCGGGCGGCGCCGGCGATGACGAGCAGCACCGAAGCAGGGCTGCGGCAATCGCCCTGCCACTGCTTGAGGGCCCCGGCATGTGCGCCTCAGTTGCCCGTGGCGCCGCCGCCCGTGCCGAAATCAACCTGCGGCACGGTCATGTCGCACTGGCCTTCGATGGTGAAGGTCTGGGCTTCCTTGGCGTCCAGGATAAAGGAACGCCGCCCACCAGCGGCCGGGTATGGTCTTGGGCTCTGGTGTTGTAGACGCGGACGGCCCCGGTCTTGATCCCGGCGTGACACGGCGATGCGGTTCTCGGTGCCTTCGAGCTGCGACTGCAGCTGCAGGAAGTTCTGATTGGCCTTCAGATCGGGATATTGCTCAACGACCACCATGAGGCGCGACAGCGCGCTCGTCAGTTGCGCCTGGTTCTGTTCGAACGTCTTGAACGCGGCGGGGTCGGACAGGATCTCGGGGGACTCACGTTCATCTGCGATACCTTCGAACGCGCTTCGATTACCGCTTGCAGCGTTTCTCGCTCGTGCGCGGCATAGCTCTGCACTGTCGCGATGAGGTTCGGCACCAGGTCGGCGCGACGCTGGTACTGGTTGAGCACTTCGCTCCAGCCGGCTTTCATCTGTTCTTCATGGGTCAGGATCCGGTTGATGCCGCACCCGCGAACAACCCGCAATCACCGCGAGCACAAGAATGCGCAGGAGAGGCGATGGGCCCGACCGTGCTGCTGCAATCGGAAACATGCAGATCATCCCTTACGCGGATTTGGCGGCCGACAATAGATCGTGCGGTGTGCAGAGTGAATACTGTCAGTGCCGGCCGGACCGGTCGTCGGCGTCAGTGAACGATCCTCCCGCCCTTTGTTGTTTGCGGGTTCCTGCCTAGCTGCCACCTGATGCGGGTCCCATGAAGATTCGAGTCGTGATACTCTCATCGCTTGGCGAGCTTTCGGGCACGTGAACCGGCTCCGCGAGATATGCGCGGCCTTGACCGCTGCTGATCTACTGCCGGGGTTTCGGTTTGAGGAGTGAGTTTCCTTCGGGTGAAAATCCGCAACGTGGCATCTTCAAACCCCGGCAAATGCAGTTCTTGCTGTCGATCAAGACAGTCTTCGATGTCATTCACCTGCCGCATCGCGATAAGGACCGGCCCGACCGGGACCGGCTTGTTCTGCGATTTGAACAGTTCATGAAGGCCGCGTAGCGCGCGAGCTTTCGTCTGCGCGGTCGGCATCGACTGAGCGGGGCCCGGACCCAGCAGGTCTGAAGGGTCTGAAACCGGTTGAACCTGATCGCATGCTGTAGTGTCTATCCATCGCCCAGAGGTGCGCGCCGGGAAAAATATCATCATCATGATTGTCCTGTTCACCGATTTCGGGGTGCATGGCCCCTATACGGGTCAGATGAAGGCGGTGCTGCATCAGTGGGCGCCGGGCATACCCGTTGTCGACCTCTTCGCCGATGCTCCGGCCGGCAATCCCTTACCTTCGGCGTATCTGCTGGCGGCTTATGCCGTGTGGTTTGCTGCGGGAATCATCTTCCTCTGCGTCGTAGATCCCGGGCCGGCGGAACGCGGCCGGCCATCGTTCTCGAGGCCGCCGGCCGATGGTATGTCGGCCCTGGTAACGGCCTGTTCGAGCTCGTCCAGCGCCGTGCCGGAAGGACGCAGAGCTGGGACATCGACTGGAAACCGGAGCACCTATCAGCCAGCTTCCACGGGCGCGATCTCTTCGCACCGGTCGCGGCGATGCTGGCTCGCGGCGAGCCGCCACCCGGCCGGGGTCGCAACGACGTCGCTGATCGCCGGGAAGATTGGCCCGATGACCTCAGCGAGATCGTCTACGTCGATCACTTCGGCAACGCCATGACCGGCTCAGGAGCCGCCATGCTTTCGCGCAATGCCAGGACTTGTTGCCGCGGCAGGCAGGGTGCTGGAGGGCGCTAGGACCTTCAGCGATCGGCAACGAGGGGCTCCGCTTTATGGTACGCGAACTGCAAACGGGCTTGCCGAAATCGCCGTCAACCAGGGACGGGCGGACCGCGAGCTCGGTCTCGACAGTCGGTATGCCGGTGGAGATCGTCGCCCAGATCGAGGCGCAATTCGTCCCCGGCGGAAGCCTGATGCCAGCGAAGAAAAATCCGGCAGGCGCCCGCCGAAGCCGCAGCAGGCCGGCGGCGGCGGGCGACCGGGAACCAACGGCTTGCCGAGCAGACCCGCCGGATTCTCGGCAAGCACTACGCAAACAAATATCGGGTCCGGTGAATGGCGATCAGGCTGGCGGCGCAACGCCGCGGCCTACGCTCCGCGCAGTTCAGAGGTTCAGTCAGGCCCGATTTTCCCGCACAACATGACCGCGAGAACGGCGGCAACCGCCAGGCCGAACACGCTGACCCACGGAATCACAGTCCCGCCCACCGTGACCTCCCATCCGAAAACGGCCACGCAAGACGTGCATGACGGCGATCAGCGCAAATATGGCAACAGCAATGGTCGTAAACGGTTTCATGTTCCGCCTGCCTCCGGTATAGGGCGCTCGGCTTTCGCCGGGTCGCCGATTGGGTGTTTACTCTCGTTGGACCATGGGTGCGGAGGAAAAGATGCAACGCGAAGTGCTGCTCGCCGGCGAAGGCTGGGTGTCGGCGGCGACACACTACAAGGGTTTCGACCAGTTCGGCGGCGTCGCCTTCATCTGGGCGCTGAGCCGCTGGTGGCGGCGCTGAAGACAGCCCTTTCGAGCTCGACTACCTGCCCGCCCATGAAGCGGCGGAAAGTTTCCAGCAAGCCTCGAGGCGCTGCAAGCTTACGCGGCGGTGATCCTTTCCGACATCGGGTCGAACACGATCCTGCTCCATCCCGACGTGTGGCTGCGCTCGCAGACCTTTCCAAATCTCCGGCTTCTGAAACAGTGGGTCATGGGCGGCGGAGGCCTCGCCAAGCGATCGGCGGCTATTACAGTTTCCAGGGCATCGACGGTCGCGCCCGCTGGCGCAAGACGCCGATCGAAGACGTGCTGCCTGTCACCTGCCTTGCCTATGACGACCGGATCGAGATGCCCGGCGCCACCCGGTGCTCAAGAACCCCGGCCATCCGATCGTGAAGGGCATCGGCACGCCCTGGCCGCGGTGCTCGGCGTCAACGAAGTGAGCGTCCGCAGCGACCGGCCGGTCGAACTGATCGCCGCTCTTGCCGATGAACAGGGCGGCCATCCCCTGCTGGTGGCCGGCGAGGCAGGCCAAGGCCGCACCGTCGCCTGGACCTCCGACATCGGGCCGCACTGGCTGTCGTCACAGTTCTGCGCGTGGGAAGGCTACGAGACCCTGTGGATCCAGATGCTCTGCGTGGCTCACGCGGAGATGACAATCGCCTTGCGCATAGGCACGAGCGGCACCGCGGTGCCGCCGCGATCATCGTTGAGGCGCCCGATCGCCTGATAGCCGCAGGCCCGATAGAGTGGCTCGCCGGCAAGTGTCGCCATGAGTTCGACCGCCCGGAACCCCTCCGCCCTGGCAGCCTCCTCGCACAGCGAAAGTATGAGCCGTCCGACGCCGCGGCGAGCGAACGCGGGATGGGTGTACATCGCGCGCACTCAGGCGCATCCCGCGCCGGGTCGAGCAGCGCTGCGTCGCGGCCGGAGCGGGCATCGCCGCCGTAGAGCGTGGCCCGGCGAGCCAGCCTGCCGCAGCCGGCGAGCGCACTGTCGTCTTCGACCACGAAATAGGTCTGATCGTCGATGATCTGGGTATCGAGCCCCATGAGCGCGCGATACGCCCTGATCTGTTGCTCGTCGAGAAACGCCTTCTGCAGTTCTCCGATCGCCGCCTCCATCAGGAGAGTCAGCGCCGGGACATCGTCGCGGCAGGCGAGCCGGTGCCGGAAAGGAACGAGCTGGTTCATTTCAGGTTGCCGGCCATGGCGGCACAGCAATCGCATTGCCGGCAGAGAGGCAATGGCCGCCCTTTTCATGGCTGAGGTACGGGCTATCAAGCGCCGATGCCCCAGCCCGCCCTGAAGCCGGAATTGCGCCTCGACGCGCTCATCGCCGCCGCGAGGCGGGCGCTCAGGATCGAACGGTCCGCCCTCGACCAGCTCATCGGCGAACTTGACGGCGAGCTCCGGCTCAACGCTGGCCCGCGCCATCGACCTCATCGGCGCCGCCAAGGGCCGTGCCATCACTGCCGGCATCGGCAAGAGGCGGCCATATCGCCCGCAAGATCGCCGCGACCCTCGCCTCGACCGGCACGCCCACCTATTTCGTGCACCCTGCCGAGGCGAGCCATGGCGATCTCGGCATGATCACCGCCGATGACGTGTTGCTGGTGCTGTCCAACTCGGGCAGATCGCCGGGCTCAAGGACCTGCCAACTATTCCCGGCGCTTCGCCATCCCGATCATCGCCATGACGGTGCAAGGCTGCAAGGGACCGGTGTGCGATGGGCAGGTGTGGACGCGCCTGCGGTGACAGCTTGCGCTTGACGGGCCGGGTGGCGAAGTGTTGTGCGCCAAACAGGCATGCAGCCGGGCGAACCAGCCAGTACGTTGCACCTGTCCTGCCAATCGCGCAGAGTGAAGACATGGCAAGTTGGGGGCATCTGGATGACGAGTTGCAGCACTGGCACGGCATGGGGCTGCGACCCAGTCTGTGGTGGCGTGACGATGATGCGGTGGAACCAACAGCAGCACTCGACCGGCTGATCGGCTTGGCGGACCGCTTTGCGGCACCTTTGCATCTGGCGGTGATCCCGTTGGGCGCGCAGGCCGCGCTGAGTGCGCGATTGCGCAAGGCGCGCGATGTCTATGTGATGCAGCACGGGTTCGCCCATATCAATCATGAGCCAAAGGGCAGTGGCGCGTCAGAGTTCGGCACAGGCCGGGACTTGGCGGCACAAGAGGCGGACCTGTATGCTGGCTGGGCGCGGCTTGAAGCGTTGGATATGCCGCGGCTCTTGCCGGGGTTTGTGCCACCGTGGAACCGTTTGTGCGAGGACGCGCGGCAACGCTTGCCCGCGTTGGGCTATCGGGTGCTTGCAGCTTTTGCGGGGCCAACAGGGACCGCGCCGGTGCCGGGGTTGACGCAAATCGACAGCCACATGGACCCGCTGCGTTGGAAAGCTGGCGCGCGGTTTCGCGGAGAGGCGGCGACGCTGGGCCTGCTGGTGGATCACCTTGCGGACCGGCGCGTGGGGCGCGCGTCGCGTGATTTGCCGACGGGGCTGCTGACCCATCATTTGCAGACTGACGACGCGACATGGGCCTTTCTGGAAGAGCTGCTGGCGCGGCTGGACGGGCGTTGCGATTGGCTCCGCTTGGAAGATCTGTTGAAGCGCGAGCAGCGGCAATATGGTTGAGATCGCCTTTGCCGAACCGCAGAACCGCGCTGAGGTGGCCGCGTATATGCTGGCGTCTTTTCCGCGCGCCAAATGGGGCGCGGACGGATGGCAGGCGCTGCTGGACGGGCGCTGGGCGCGCAGGGGCGATCCTTTTGCGGTGACCGTACGAGACGGTGCGCGGCTGCTGGGCGTGCTGGGGCTGGTGACGGCGCGGCGGCACGGCGGTTGGATCAGTTCCAATATGACGTCTTGGTATGTGGACAAATCCCTGCGCGGTCAGGGCGTTGGCTCTGGGATGCTGGAATTGGCGACGTCGGACCCGGCAGTGACGGTCACGAATTTATCAAGCGCACGCGCAGCGGTGCCGGTGGTGGAGCGGGCGGGCTTTTCGGTGCTGGACGCTCAGCGTTGCATCTGGCGGGCCAGCGGCGCATCCGGCCTGCCGACAGAGCCGTTGCAGTCAGCAACCCTGCCTGCGCAAACGCGTCGCGTGCTGGCCGATCACGAAGGCCTGCGCTTGCGCCCGGTGGCGGTGCGCACGCCGGACGGGACTTGCGCCTTGCTGATCGCCGAGCAGCAAAAACATGACGCCTATGTGACGCATGAGGTGATGCACCTGAGTGACCGCGCGTTGTTTGCCCGTCACGCACGCGGGATTGCCGATGCGGTGTTGCCCGAAAGCGGCGCGGTTCTGTCGGTGGACAGCCGCTTTGTCATGGACGGGGCAGAACCGGACGCGGTGGAGGACATTCCCATCGCGCGGTTTTTCAAAGGCTCGCAGGATCCGGTTCAGGTGGATGCGCTCTATTCAGAGATCGTGCTCTTGAACATGAAGCTCTACTGAGTGGTCAGGGCGTCCAGCGCAGGAAATTCGCGATCATCCGCAGTCCGGTGGCCTGGCTTTTTTCCGGGTGGAACTGCGTGCCCAGCATCGTGCCGCGCCCGATGACAGCGGTCACGTCGCCGCCATAGTCCACATGCGCCAGCCGCTCGGCCGGATCGGCGACGTGAAACTGGTAGGAATGCACGAAATAGGCGTGGTCGCCGGTGGCGATCCCGTCAAAGACCGGATGGTCGGCGTCCAGGACCAGGTCGTTCCAGCCCATGTGCGGCACTTTCAGGGCCTTGTCCTGCGGCGCGATCCTCACGACGTCGCCGCCGATCCAATCGAGTCCCGGCGTGTCTTCGTATTCCCGGCCCCAGGTTGCCATGAGTTGCATGCCCACGCAGATGCCGAGAAACGGGCGTCCCTTGACCTCGACGGCTTCGACCAGGGCGTCGAACAGGCCGGAGTGGCCGCGCAGCGCGGCGGCGCAGGCCGGAAACGCGCCGTCGCCCGGCAGAACCACGCGGTCGGCGCGGGCCACCACATCGGCGTCGCCGGTCACTACGACGGTACCTGCGCCCACCTCGCGTGCCATGCGCTGAAACGCCTTTTCGGCGGAATGCAGGTTTCCGCTTTCGTAGTCGATGATCGCGGTCAGCATCGCGGCTACAACGCGCCCTTGGTGGACGGCACCGCGTCCGCCTTGCGCGGATCGGTCTGAACCGCCTCGCGCAGCGCGCGGGCGACGGATTTGAACGCGGCCTCGGCGATGTGGTGGCTGTTGAGCCCGTGCAGACGGTCGACATGCAGGGTGATGCCGCCATGGGTGCTGAGCGCCTGAAAGAATTCGCGCACCAGTTCGGTGTCGAAGGTGCCGATCTTGGCGGTCGGCAGATCGACGTTCCAGACCAGGAAACGGCCGGCCCGACAGGTCGAGCGCCGTGCGCACCAGAGCATCGTCCATCGGCAGAAGGCAGGCGCCGTAGCGGCTGATTCCGCGTTTGTCGCCAAGGGCTTGGGTCAGCGCCTGGCCCAGTGCGATCCCCACGTCCTCGACCGTGTGGTGATCGTCGATGTGCAGGTCGCCTTCGGCCCGGATTGTCATGTCGATCAGCGAATGCCGCGCGAGCTGGTCCAGCATGTGGTCGAAGAACCCGACCCCGGTCGCGTTCTCATAGGTGCCGGTGCCGTCAAGGTCGATCCGGACGGAGATGTCGGTCTCGGCGGTTTTCCTGGTGATGCTGGCGCTGCGCTGGCGTTGGTCCTGTAGGGTCGCGCTGCTTATAGGCGAATGTGATTGCCCTATAGCGCGCCGACCATCCGGGGCCAAGTGCGCCGATCAGGGATTGCGGGGGGTGTGCCGGATATGTCAGTTTGATGGTGCGTTGCGAAGGACAGTCACATGAGCACTTGCGTCTATATCCAGATCCGCTGCAAGCCCGGCACCACCTACAAGGTGGCCGAGGATATCGCGCTGCGGGAGATCCACTCGGAGCTCTATTCCACCAGCGGCGAATACGACCTGTTGATGAAACTCTATATTCCCAAGGATGCGGATGTCGGCAAGTATATCAACGAGAACCTTCTCGACATCGCAGGCATCGAACGGTCGCTTACGACGATGACGTTCAAGGTCGTTCTGAGCCGCCCTGTCGATCATCACGGCCCTTGTGCTGGCCGGGCAGGCCGGCGCCAAGACCTATGAAGGCACCGAGGCCGCAGCCCTGCGGTGCGCCCATACGATCGGGGCGATGGCCGTGACGATGCACCGTTTCGGGTTGATCGAGACCGAAATGAAAGACGCGCTGATGTTCGGGTCAGTCAGCATCCTGACGCAATATGTGAGCGGCACGGCGCGCCAGAAAGTGGCGGCGATGAAGGTGATGGGCGAGCGGCGCAATCTGGCACAATCGGCCGAGGATTTCCGCAAGATCGCCCGCCGCTGCGCGCGGCAGTTCCCGATAGAGTAAAGCGCGTAAACGACCCTTGAGAACGACCAAGGGCCGCAACCGAAGTCGCAGCCCTTTGGGGCCAATGGTCCAATTGGAGCGGGCGAGGCGATTCGAACGCCCGACCCTAACCTTGGCAAGGTTATGCTCTACCCCTGAGCTACGCCCGCTTCCTTGGGTGGGCGTCAGATACCCACTGGAGCCGCGCGCTGCAAGGGGGAAAGTGTAGATCTTCGTAAATTTTTGCGACGTCAACCGGACAGGCGAACGCGCAGTTGGCGCAACGGTCGGGAAGGGGTGTGAGATGGCAGGCAAATGTGGTCTGGACGCCGGTGCTTTATGCAAATCGCGTCGCGGGAAGTATGTGTGTATTGCTCGGGTGCTGTATCGGCGCTTGCAACGTTATTGCGGGGCGTGACAGTTTTCGGGGGAAGGGTCATTCCAACGGTGGTTGTCCGGATTTTCCCAGTTTCTTTTTGGCTGAAAGAATTGACGCAAGGGCGCAGATTTCAGGCGGGATGATACAAGCTGCGCGGAACGGCTCGGCGCCCCAATGCACGTGACGCGTTAGAGTTGAAACCCCACGCAGAGTTGGGCAAACCAGCCTGAATTCCACCTTCAAAAGGCCAGATTTTCCGATTCGCACACAGCACTATTCCCGCCTTTGGTGTGTTGAGTGAATTGTTTCCCGTTAAGGATGTGCCCCGAAATGCGCATTTCTACCCATGATTGATGCCTTCTTCCACTTCTGATTGAATTCGTGATGTTGTTCCGCTCAATCTGTCAAAAAGGCCCCTTTTCCGCTGGATTTGATGTTGAAACGCCCGGAAATATGTTAACAAAGTGGCAACGACCTTCGAATATCAATAACGAGATGGAACATTTCAATGAGTATTAAAGCGACAATAATCGGCGCGACTTTAGCGCTCGGCTTGGGGGCAGTTTCCGCCTCCGCCGCGACTTACTACAGCAGCTACGTGACCGGCGACAATCTCGGCGTTCAAAACATCGCTGTTCTGACTGCGACGCAAAACGGTTCTTCGGTGGATTTCGCCCTAACCAACACCATTGACGCGCCGCAGCCTTCTACTGCGTTCATCGCTGGGATCAGTTTTACCTACGGCGGAACAGTGAACACGTCCGTATCTCAGTTGTTAGGTTCGCAAGCTGGGATCGAAGGCTTGGGTTCCCAGGGTTTGAGCGGTGGTGGCATGTCGTTCAACATCGGCGTGCAAATCGACAACTCCAATAATCCCAATGCAACCGTCGACCGCCTGGAAGTTGGTGAGACAGCGCTGTTCAGCCTGTCGAACGTCCAGTTGTCCCTGTTTGACTTCGGGGCGCTGAAGTCCGGCCTTCACGCGCAGGGCCTGTCCGGTGGTGGGTCTACGAAATACACGACAGGCAATTGCGTCGGAGCGAACTGTGGCGGCGGTGGCGGCTTGAATGTCGTTCCTCTTCCTGCTGGTCTTCCTTTGGTCCTGACCGGTTTGGGCGTGTTTGGCGCGATGCGTCTGCGGCAGCGTAAAACGGTCTAATCCAGCGGCGGAGTTCCGCCTGCAGAAACAACTGATTTGAGGCGCCTCTTTAAGTGAGGCGCCTTTTTTATGCCCAAGTTCACTCATAGTTAACGACTGAAAGTTTAAGTCGGAACAAAGAGTGAGGCAGTCTATGAGGCATGACAGAACGTTCGAGGGGCCATTTAGTGGTCCAGTGGCGAAACTTCTTCCCGAAGGTTTTGACGAAAATCTGGTCGCCGGTTTTTTCAACGGTTCGGATCGGGCCGTAGAAGCACTGACGCAAGCCGATATGCGCGCACCGATCGATCTGGTGGACAGCGTGCTGGGCCAGCCCAATGAAACTGTCGAAGATGGTTTGGAGTTGGATGGCGGCGGTGCCAAACCAACGTGGAGCCGCGGTGGCTCTTCTGATGCGGAGACTGACGGATCCACCGGCGGCGGCGGCAAAGGCAATGGCCGCAAAAAGAAAGTCGCTACAGAAGAAACCGACCCGATTGAAAGCGCCGACCCGATTGAGCCTGCCCCCGCTCCAGAGCCAGAGCCAGAACCACAACTTGATGTGACACCTGAGCCCGAACCTGTCGTCAATGCAGACTATGTCACTGCCGCAGACAGGCCGGATGCATTCAATATCTCCGTAGATTTTCTTGGAACATGGAGCGACGAACTTCGCGCCGAGGTCATCAAAGCCGCAGAGCAAATCAGCTCCATCGTGATCGGAGATACAACCGGGCAAAACAGTTTGGACGACTTCATGGTCACCGCATCAATGCAGAACCTTGATGGCGTTGGCGGGTATTATGGTTGGGGCGGTACGACCTCGACCCGGTCCGACGGACTGCCGAGTGCGGGGTCCCTTCGATTGGACACATCAGATCTCTCGACAATGGAAAACTACAATCTGGTCGATGATTTCGCTTTCCATGAAATTCTGCACGCCATGGGCTTTGGAGTATCGTGGACCGCAATGGGGCTGGTCGAAACAATTGACGGAAGCCTGCGTTTTACGGGTCAAAACGCGATTGATGCATATAATGACGTCTATGCCAGTATTGCGGCCGAAGATCAGCTGTCAGCATTCGGCGTTCCGGTCGAGATGGACGGGGGAAGTGGTACCGCTGGCGTTCATTGGGATCACGACACTTTTGGGTCCGACATGATGTCGAGCAACCTCAACACTTCTAGAAACGTGATTTCGGACATGACGATCGCCGCTTTGGAAGACATGGGCTATGAAACAATTTACGGGAATGACCCACTTTTGATCGCCTGATAGTGTTGCGCAAGGTTTAGGAATGGGCGCCGCTTCGAGGCGCCCATTTTTTGTTGTACCGCCTTACTCCAACTCAACCAGCAGATCCTTGGCGTCGATCTGGCCGCCGGGGGTGACGTGCACGGCTTTGACCACCGCGTCACGGTCGGCGTGGATACCGGTTTCCATCTTCATCGCCTCAATGGTCAGCAACAGGTCGCCCGCCTTGACCGCATTGCCCGCTGTGGCCGCGACAGAGGCCACGACCCCCGGCATCGGCGCGCCGATGTGGTTTGCGTTGCCCGCTTCGGCCTTGGGGCGCTGGGCGGTCTGGATTTGACCAGACGGTTGGGCACGCGCACCACGCGGGGCTGGCCGTTGAGTTCGAAAAACACGCGGACTTCGCCGTCTTCGCCGGTCTCGCCGACCGCTTGCAGGCGGATTTCCAGCGTCTTGCCGGGGTCGATCTCGGCGGAGATTTCCTCGCCCGGTTCCATACCATAGAAAAACGTCTTGGTCGGCAGGGTGCGCACGGGGCCGTAGGTGCGGTGGCGCCCCATGTAATCAAGAAACACCTTGGGATACATCAGATAGCCCGACAGATCCTCGTCATCGACCGGCTTGCCCTCCATCGCATCGGAGGCCTCGCGGCGTGCCGCTTCGAGATCGGCGGGGGGCAAGTGCTTGCCGGGGCGTTCGGTGTTGGGTTTTTCGTCCTTGAGCACCTTTTGCACGATCTTGTCGGGGAACCCGCCCGGAGGCTGCCCCAGATTGCCGCGCATCATGTCGATGACACTGTCAGGAAAGGACACCTCGGTCTTGGCGTCTTCGACGTCGGCGCGGGTCAGGCCTTGGCTGACCATCATCAACGCCATATCGCCCACGACCTTGGAGGACGGGGTGACCTTGACGATGTCGCCGAACATCTTGTTGACGTCCGCATAGGTGCGCGCCACCTCGGGCCATTTGTCTTCCAACCCGAGGGAGGCCGCCTGCGCCTTGAGGTTGGTAAACTGTCCACCGGGCATTTCATGCAGATAGACCTCGGAGCTGGGTGCCTGCATGCCGGTTTCAAAGGCGGCGTAAAGGCTGCGCACCTCTTCCCAGTAATCGGAGATTTCGCGCACGGCAGTGATATCCAGCCCGGTGTCGCGGTCGGTGCGTTTGAGCGCCTCGACGACGGACCCGAGCGTGGCTTGCGAGGTGTTGCCTGACAGTGCGTCCATCGCGCAATCGACGGCATCGACGCCCGCCTCGGATGCCGCGAGGATCGTGGCACAGGCGACACCGGCTGTGTCATGGGTGTGGAAGTGAATGGGCAGTCCCACCTCGGATTTGAGCGCCGAGACCAGTTGCCGCGCGGCGGCGGGTTTCAACAGACCCGCCATATCCTTGAGGCCCAACACATGGGCGCCCGCGTCGCGCAGATCCTTGCCCATCTGGACATAGTACTTGAGGTCATACTTGGCGCGGTCAGGGTCGTTGATGTCGCCCGTGTAACAAATAGCGCCTTCGCAAATCTTGTCGTTTTCGATCACCGCATCCATCGCGACGCGCATGTTTTCGACCCAGTTGAGGCTGTCAAAGACGCGGAACACATCGACGCCGGTGTTTGCGGCGACGCGCACGAATTCCTGCACCACATTGTCGGGATAATTGGTATAGCCGACACCGTTGGAGCCACGCAAAAGCATCTGTGTCATCACGTTGGGCATAGCCGCACGCAAGTCACGCAACCGCTGCCACGGGCATTCTTGGAGGAACCGATAGGCCACATCGAACGTCGCACCGCCCCAGCATTCGACGCTGAACAGCTGCGGCAGGTTGGCGGCATAGGCGGGGGCCACCTGGATCATGTCGTGGCTGCGCATCCGCGTGGCCAGCAGGGATTGGTGCCCGTCGCGCATGGTGGTGTCGGTGATCAGCAACTGGCGCTGCTGGCCCATCCAATCGGCCACGGCTTGCGGGCCCTTTTGCTCCAGCAGATTGCGCGTGCCCATCATCGGCTCGGCCTTTTGCTTGGGCGGTTTGGGGTCGCGCACCGACGCTGGCGGGCGCGGGTGGTCCTTGGTCTCGGGATGGCCGTTGACGGTAATGTCCGCGATATAGGTCAGCACCTTTGTGCCGCGGTCGCGCCGCTTGGAGAACTGGAAAAGCTCGGGCGTCTCGTCGATGAATTTGGTGTGGTAGGTGTTGCCGAGGAAAGTCGGATGCTTGAGCAGGTTTTCCACAAAAGCAATGTTGGTGCTGACACCCCGGATACGGAATTCACGCAGCGCCCGGTCCATGCGCGCAATCGCGGCCTCTGGCGTCTGGGCCTTGGCTGTCACCTTGACCAGCAGGCTGTCGTAGTACCGCGTAATCACGCCGCCCGAATAGGCCGTGCCGCCGTCCAGACGGATGCCCATACCGGTGGCCTCACGAAAGGCGGTGATGCGGCCATAATCGGGGATGAAGTTGTTTTGCGGGTCTTCGGTTGTGATCCGGGTTTGCAGGGCGTGGCCGGTCAGTTGCACGTCGTCTTGGCGTGGCTTTGCCGGTGGCTTGCGCAATGGTCTTGCCTTCGGCGATCAGGATCTGCGCCTGCACGATGTCGATGCCGGTGACCTCTTCTGTCACCGTGTGTTCGACCTGCACCCGCGGGTTCACCTCGATGAAGTAGAACTGGCCGTCGTCCATATCCATCAGGAATTCGACGGTGCCGGCGCATTCGTAGTTGACGTGTTTGCAGATCTTGTAACCCAGTTCGCAAATCTCGCGGCGCTGCAGGTCGCTCAGGTAGGGGGCGGGCGCGCGCTCGACCACCTTTTGGTTGCGGCGCTGGACCGAGCAGTCGCGCTCGAAAAGGTGGTACATGTCGCCATGTTTGTCGCCAAGGATCTGCACTTCGACGTGGCGCGCGCGCAGGATCATCTTTTCCAGATAGCCCTCGCCATTGCCAAAGGCGGCTTCGGCCTCGCGGCGCCCCTCAAGGACCTTCTCCTCCAACTCGCCTTCGTTCTCGATCGGGCGCATGCCGCGTCCACCGCCGCCCCATGAGGCCTTGAGCATCAGTGGATAGCCGACGGCTGCCGCTTCAGCCTTGATCGCGGCCATGTCATCGCCCAGCACCTCTGTGGCCGGAATGACGGGCACGCCGGCCTCCATCGCGACGCGGCGGGCAGACGCCTTGTCGCCCAACGCGCGCATGGTCTCGGCCTTGGGGCCGATGAAGGTGATGCCATTGGCGGTGCAGGCATCTACGAAATCGGGGTTTTCCGACAAAAGCCCATATCCGGGGTGGATCGCATCGGCACCCGATGCTTTGGCCACGCGGATCATCTCGTCGATCGAAAGATAGGCCGCGACCGGCCCCAGACCTTCGCCGATGCGGTAGGCCTCGTCGGCCTTGAAACGGTGCAGGCCGAGCTTGTCCTCCTCGGCGTAGACGGCCACGGTTTTCTTGCCCATCTCATTTGCGGCGCGCATGATACGGATGGCAATTTCGCCCCGGTTGGCGATCAGGATTTTGCGGAAGTCAGTCATGGATCCCTCTGCCGACGTTGGGTCAATTCAGGCCTGTTTAGGCGGAAACGCTGACCGCGACAACTCGTAGAAATGGGTATTCGCTCAGAGGATGCGTTTCGTGGGCTGCCTTAGGCTGCTGCGCAAGGCCTATGCCTGCAGTGTAGCAAATTCAGACACAGTCTTGGCCTTTTGCGACGATTGGGTTGGTCCCTTCTACAGTGAGACAGCTTTTTGGGTTTGTTTGCTCCGTTTTGGCGAAAGCTCTTCGCTTTCGCGTCAACGCGGTGGTAGGACACGCGGAGGTTGAATAATGACCGATATTTAGGGGATCCCATGAAAATCACGAACTTTGTAGCGGCCACATGTTTGGCCGCAGGACTTGGTGCCACAAGTGCCTCCGCCGCCGTTGTCATCAATGGTCAGGAAGTCGGTGCCGATGTCGTGTTCACCATGTCCGGTTCGTATGACGTTTCAGGCGCAAGCTTTTTCACAACAGGCAGTGTGTCCACGGCTATTGGTGGCGACCGCGGTGTGATCAACTTGGGGGTGCCCGGATCAAATCAGTATGACTTCTATTCCGTCGACGCATTCCCTGCGTCCATGGGCACGGGCAGCACTGTTGTCGGCGGAATCGGCATTTCAGATTTGTTTGCTTTGACCCGAGGCGGCTCCACGCGTGTTGTTGGCGTGGCAGAGGGCACAACCACGGGAACGGTCAGCGGCACGTTGACCTTTGCCAGCAGTTCATTCGCGAGCTTGGGTTTGGCCGTTGGGTCGTATGACTGGACATGGTCCGGTGACAGCGCACGGGTGAATATCGGTGGGCCCGCGGTCGTTCCGCTGCCTGCAACGCTGCCAATGTTGGGCCTTGCTATTTTGGGGGCTGGTCTGGTGGCACGACGTAAAAAGAGCTGAACGCAGCCATCTGGACGCGGGGGTTGCCTGACGTCCGAAGTATGATTCAGCGCGGCGCCTCCGCAGTCAGGGCGCCGCGCGTTACGTCAAAGGCTGGCGGCAACGTGGCCAGCGATGTGCAACCCAGTTGTCCCATATTGGCGGTCAGATCCTTGGCAAAGATGTCGATCACATGGTCGATGCCTTTGGGGCCAAGGGCGGCAAGGCCGAAGTGGAAGGCCCGCCCCATCATCACGAAATCCGCGCCGAGGCTGAGGGCACGCAGGATGTCGAGCCCGCCTTCGACGCCGCTGTCGAAGATCAGCGGCAGATCGGTGGCCGCACGGATGGCGGGCAGGGCGTCGATCGAGGCCGGGGCCGCATCGAATTGGCGGCCGGCGTGGTTGGACACCCAAAGTGCATCGACGCCAGCGGACTGCAAAGGGGCCGCGTCTTGCGCGCGCAGCACGCCTTTGACGATCAGCGGGCCGTCCCAGGCGTCGCGCAGCCATTTGACGTATTCCCAATCCGGCGACGTGCGCAGCAGATATCCCATATGGGCAGTCGGCGGCAGGTTCTGGGTGTTGGTTTCGGCGTATTTGTCGAGCATGCGCATATGCGGCATCCCCTGACGCGCCATGCCAAGCGCCCATGCCGGGCGCAGAGCCACCTGTGCCAAGAGACGCGGCGTCAGTTTAGGCGGATTGGTGATGCCCGAGCGGACCTGCCGTTCGCGCCGCGAAGCGACGGGGACATCGACGGTCAGCACCAGTGTGGAAAATCCCGCGTCCCGAGCGCGGTTGAGCATGTCGGTGCGGATATGTTCATCGCGCGGCGGGTAGAGTTGAAACCATGCATGCGGCCCCAGATGCGGGGCGAGGTCTTCGGGGCTGGCGGCGGCAACGGTCGAGAGGGTGTAGGGGATGGAGTGATGCGCTGCGGCACGGGCGAGATGCCCTTCGGCGTCGGGCCACATCAGGCCGGACATGCCCACCGGCGCGATCCCGAAGGGCAGGGGCAGCGTTTGACCCAACAGGGTGGTCGAAAGATCCGGTGTGAATTCGCCGTGCAGGATTGAGGGCATCAGCCCAATGCGATCAAGTTGCGCGCGGTTGCGGTGCTTCGTGGCCTCAGTGCCGGTGGCGCTGTCGAGGTATTCCCAGACGAATTTCGGAATCCGCGTTTTGGCGCGTGCGCGCAGATCGCCGAGGCCGGGGTATTTGCTGTGCAAGCTCATTGCGCGCATTTGGGCGAGGTTTGGAGAGATTGTCCAGTCCGCAAGCGGGGGCGCTGCCCCCGGACCCCCGGCATATTTTTGGAACAATGAAGGAGAGAGCGGCGGAGGGGGTTTGTTGGTTGGGTGTGCGGGGCCAGAGTGGGGCTGTGTTGAAATGCGGAGCAGGCAGACGAAAAGCGGCGCAAGGCGGGGTTAGGTGTTTTGGCGGTGGCATTTCCGGACTTGGAGTTTTGAAATGCAAAAGGGTATTTGTCTGAAATCAAGAGGGAAACTCGGTTGATACTGGCGGATTGCGAGGCGGACGCGTATGCAATCGAGTTTGGTTCCATCACTGGGCTTCTAACTGTGACAGGGGTCATGGGGGGTATTCATGGCGATCCACGGCGATGATGACGCCGGTGGGATTGCGGGGTGTTGTGCGCAGGACGTGAGGGCTGGGAGCAGGCGTCCGGACGTTGGTTCCACGACTTGTTTGACGAGGTGCAACGGGTGATGGGCTCGGGATGGGGGGTGCTGTGCGGCGCGAGGGATATTCGCTGGGTGATCTGCCGCAACCTGCTGTTGCAGTACCAAACTGACGGATCAACTTGGCGGAACAAGTGGTGTTTTCGCGTGGGAACATGTCAAGAACACGGGTTTTCCTTTGAACGGTTTGCGGGTAGGTTTGGAGCCATGAGCAGTTTTGATGAATTGGACGCCTTTGAGGGCGCATCTTTGTCGGCGCGCGCCATGGCGGCGCGGCCACAGCCCTATATGGAGGGGTTGAACCCGGCACAGCGGGCCGCGGTGGAGCAATTGGACGGGCCGGTTCTGATGCTGGCTGGGGCCGGCACGGGCAAGACACGGGCGTTGACGGCACGGATCGTGCATTTGATGAATACAGGGCGCGCGCGGCCCAATGAGGTTTTGGCGGTGACCTTCACCAACAAGGCCGCGCGGGAGATGAAAAACCGGGTTGGCCAGATGATGGGCCAACAGATCGAAGGAATGCCCTGGCTGGGGACCTTTCACGCGATATGCGTGAAGCTGTTGAGGCGGCATGCTGAGCTGGTCAACGATGGATCCGGTCAAGCGGGGCGTCTCGACGGTGAAAATGCATATGATCAGCGTGCGGTGCCGCGCCCCGACGCCGTGCAAGGCCAACGCCCGATGCGGCATCTGAAATCGAATTTCACCATTCTGGATACGGATGATCAGCTGCGTTTGCTCAAGCAATTGGTGGCGGCGGAAGGCATCGACGACAAGCGTTGGCCCGCGCGACAGTTGGCCTCGATCATTGATGGTTGGAAGAACCGTGCATTGACGCCGGACAGGGTGCCGAGTGCGGATGCGGGAGCCTACAACCACAAGGGCGTCAAGCTTTATGCCCAATACCAAACGCGGTTGCTTGAGCTGAACGCCTGCGATTTCGGTGATCTGCTGCTTCACATGGTCACGATTTTCCAGACCCACCCGGATGTGCTGGAGCAGTATCAGCGCTGGTTCAAATACATCCTGGTGGACGAATACCAAGACACCAACGTGGCGCAGTATCTGTGGTTGCGGCTGCTGGCGGGTGGGCACAAGAACATCTGCTGTGTGGGGGATGATGATCAGTCGATCTATGGCTGGCGCGGGGCCGAGGTGGGCAATATTCTGCGCTTTGAGGCGGATTTTCCGGGGGCTCATGTGGTGCGGCTGGAGCAGAATTACCGGTCCACACCGCATATTCTGGCCGCTGCGTCGGGTGTGATTTCGGGCAATGAGGGGCGTCTGGGCAAGACGCTGTTCACGGAAGTGACCGAGGGCGAGAAGGTGCGCCTGATCGGTCATTGGGACGGCGAGGAAGAGGCCCGCTGGATCGGCGAAGAGATCGAGGCGGCGCAGCGTGGCACGCGGGGGATGGAGAAGTTCAGCCTTGATGCGATGGCCATTCTGGTGCGCGCGAGCCATCAGATGCGCGCGTTCGAAGACCGTTTCTTGACCATTGGGTTGCCATATCGCGTGATCGGCGGGCCACGGTTTTACGAGCGGATGGAGATCCGCGATGCAATGGCCTATTTCCGTGTGGTGGTCAGCCCGGATGATGATCTGGCCTTCGAGCGGATCGTGAACACGCCCAAACGGGGGCTTGGCGACAAAGCACAGCAGACGATCCAGCGCATGGCACGCGACAACGGCGTGTCACTGCTGGAAGGCGCGCGGCTGGCGGTGGAGACCAAGGCCATCGGCGGCAAGGGGGGGGCGGCCCTTGGTGAGTTGGTCGAAGGGATCGCGCGCTGGGGCCGGATGGCGGGCGACACCACGATCAGCCACATCGAATTGGCCGAGGTTATTTTGGACGAGAGCGGCTATACCGCGCATTGGCAGAACGACAAGACACCCGAAGCGCCGGGGCGGTTGGAGAACCTCAAGGAATTGGTCAAGGCGCTGGAGCAATTCGAGAACCTGCAAGGGTTTCTGGAACACGTCAGCCTGATCATGGACAACGAGAGCGATGATGGCGGTGCCAAGGTCAGCATCATGACGCTGCACGCGGCCAAGGGGCTGGAGTTTCCGATGGTGTTTTTGCCCGGTTGGGAAGATGGGCTCTTCCCGTCGCAGCGCAGCATGGACGAGAGCGGGATCAAGGGGCTGGAAGAGGAACGCAGGCTTGCCTACGTCGGGATCACCCGCGCCGAAGAGGTTTGCACGATCTCTTTTGCGGCCAACCGGCGGGTGTTCGGGCAGTGGCAATCGTCGATGCCGTCGCGGTTCATTGATGAATTGCCCGATGACCACGTGGATGTTCTGACCCCGCCGGGGTTATACGGTGGCGGTTATGGCGCGGCTGCACCGACCAGCAGCCTGCATGACGCTGCAGCAGAGGCGAACGTTTACAACTCGCCCGGCTGGCGACGCTTGCAAGCCCGTAGCCAAGAACGTCCGATGAGCCAGCCCAGCGAGGCGCGCAATACCGTCATCGACGCGGCGGCTGTGTCCAGCTTTACGATGGGCGAGCGGGTGTTTCACCAAAAGTTCGGCTATGGGGCGATCATCGGCATCGAAGGCGATAAGCTGGAGATCGAATTCGACAAGGCGGGCACCAAAAAGGTCGTGGCCAAGTTCATCACCGGGGCCGATGACATTCCGTTCTAGGGTGCCGTCTTAACGAACCAACCGCGCCGGGTTTTACGCGATGACTGGCGTTGCAGGAACGCCGTCAATTCATACATCCCAATACCGTGGATCATTCAATGTATCGGAACACTGGACCTGTGCCACGGTGCGGCGCGGTGACAGCGCCCGCGCCATCCATGCGTTTGCATATTGAGGTGGAATTGGGTGCGGAGCGGACAAGCCTTGTGCCGCTGCCGGTTCAAATCCGAATTTACCATAGTACTTCGGATCGCCGAAAACGAAGATCACATCCACCCCTTCCGCCCGGAGCTGTTCGATACCCTGCGTGATCAACTGACGACCGACGCCTGATTTTTGCGCCTGTGGCCGCACCGCCAAAGGGCACAGGATCGACCCGATCAGATCGCCCGCTGTGACCTTGGTAAAAAGGATGTGGCCCACGTCTTGTGCATCAACGCGCGCCAGCAGCGATACACGAGGTGCGGCTGTTTCATCGGACAAGAGCGCCGAGACCAGATCGGCTTCTTCATCCTGGCCGAAGGCTTGCCGGTGAATGTCGAGGATCGTGTCGATATCTTGCTGTGTCGTTGTGCGAATGGCGAGCGTCATGGATGCGCCTTTTGATGTAGGTCCCGCGCGATCTATCGCACGGCATCCGGACCTGCAAAACGAAAAACGGCGGCCCCCGGGAGGATGGGGACCGCCGCCTTGAAACGCTGATCTGGTCGGGAGGAGGTGACCGTCACAGCGTATTCCGGGTGCGCCAGGTGGCGCGGTATAAAAAGTGCGGCGACATCAGGGAGGAGGTCGATGCCGCCGCTAAATACAGACATCCCAGGGAGGAGGAGAGGAACGTCTGATCTCGTGTGTCTCGGGCGGTGTTACCCGCGGCGTGTGGCCTCAAAAGCCTTGCTGACCATGCCTGCGCGGCTTGTGCCGATATCGGCCAAGTCGCGATCATTCAGGCCCGACAGCTCATTCAGCGTTTGACGCATCAGGCGCCGTTGGGCATGGCGTTCGGCCATCCGGTAAAGCGCTTGTGCGATTTTTTCCAAAGCGCGCTCGAACAAGGAGCGGCTGGCGATTGGTGTTTCAACGGTATAGGCCATGGTTGCCTCGTCTTTCATTGCGTCATCAGTTATGACCCATATTTAGGATTATGCTGCACTTGCACAATAGACAGGTCTGCAATGCTGCCATGCAGCGAACGCATGAGCGACCTAGCGTCATTTTGTGCATATTGCTAAAGGGTTAGGCAAAAGGACGCATGGTATTGCGTCGACGGAAATCGGCGCACATTTAACAGGCGCACTTGGGGAGATTTTAGGCATGACGATAACAAAGGCCGACATCGAAGCAGTTCTGGGCAAAGTGATGCTGCCCGACGGGCGTAGCCTGATCGCGCATGATTTGATTCGTGCTTTGGCGGTTCAGGACGGTGTCGTGCGCTTTGTGATCGAGGCGCCCAGCCCGGAAGTTGCCAAACAGATGGAGCCGTTGCGCGCGGCGGCAGAGGCTGCGGTGCGTGGCATGCCCGGCGTGACAAGTGCCTCTGTCGCGCTGACAGCGCATGGGCCTGCGGCCAAGCCCAGCACACCGCCGCCCAGCCTGAAAATCGGGGGCCACCCGAAACCGCAGGACGGGCCGACCAAACCCAGCGGCGTCAAACGCATTCTGGCCATCGGGTCGGGCAAGGGCGGTGTGGGCAAATCCACCGTTTCCTCAAACCTTGCCGTGGCGTTGGCGCGGGCAGGGCGCAAGGTGGGGCTTTTGGATGCAGATATATATGGACCGAGCCAGCCGCGCATGATGGGCGTGAACAAGCGGCCTGCGTCCCCTGACGGCAAGACGATCATCCCGCTCCACGCGCATGGGGTAACGTTGATGTCTATCGGCTTCATGCTGGAAGAGGGCAAGGCGGTGGTCTGGCGCGGCCCGATGTTGATGGGCGCATTGCAGCAGATGCTGGGGCAGGTGGAGTGGGGCGAGTTGGACGTGCTGCTGGTCGATCTGCCACCCGGAACGGGGGACGTGCAATTGACCTTATGTACCAAGTCCGAATTGACAGGCGCGATCGTGGTCAGCACCCCGCAGGATGTAGCCCTTATAGATGCACGCAAGGCGCTCGATATGTTTGATACGTTGAAAACGCCCGTGCTGGGGCTGATCGAGAACATGTCGATGTTCGTGTGCCCGGATTGCGGTGCGCAACACGAGATATTCGGGCGGGGCGGCGTCGCGGCCGAAGCCGAGAAAATGGGCGTGCCGCTGTTGGGAGCGCTGCCCATCGATCTTGAAACGCGGCTGGCGGGCGATGGCGGCACACCGATTGCCGCGGGTGATGGCGCGATGGCGCAAGCCTATGCCCGTATTGCCGAAGGGCTGATCAAAGGCGGGATGGCCTGAGTTTACCCTGATTTCATGCGGATTCCGCTCTCTTTAGGCCGGAATCCGCGCGTTTAAGCCGTCTTTCTCCTGCTTTCGCGATTTTCAGGCGCATTTTTGGGACGAATATGGGAATGGGGTGCCAGCGATTGGGATTTTGCCCAGTCAGTCCCAATATTGTGCCGACTCGTCACCCAGAACAGCGTGAAAATGAGAACATTCCAGAAACATCTTGACGGACTGTGGCAAAATCTGAATTTATGTGGGAATTAGTGGGAACTTTTTTCCAGCCTGCTTTTGACCCTATATGTTGTGGTTGGCAGGGTGGTCACGTCTAATTGTTCCAAAAAGTACGTGAATAGGCCCAAAATCATTGATCTTGATGCCCCTTCTGATCTCGGAAAGGCCAGCATTTGTGAAAAAATGTCTTGTCGCCCATAAATTCCCATAGTATCCAAGATACATCAGATGAGAACGAGACACGGGGCACCAAACGACCCCACGCAAAATAAAACTCAAGCAGGTTTCATGCAGGCACCTCGCTTTCAACTGACCAGAAGATCCGGCGCGCGAGCGAGCAGACATCCCCCCAGGTGGCGCGCGCAGTCGGACTAACCCGCAACGCGGGACAGACCGGCGGGTTGATCAGTGGCAGCAGATCAACCCGCCGTTTCGCATTTCAGGGGGGCGCTAAATTCGCGGGGGCGCGAGCAAAGGGACGGCCAAACGGTGGCACGCAGGTTCAGAGGCGAAAGCGACCACAAGGTGGACGCAAAGGGCAGGGTGTCCATCCCGGCCTCTTTTCGCCGTGTGATCGAAGCCGGAGACCCCGAATGGACCACCGGACTGTTGCCGAAGTTTATTCTGGTTTATGGCGATGAGCGGCGTGATTACCTTGAGGGATTTCCCATCTCGGTGATGGAGGAAGTCGACGAAAAGATCGCCAAGCACCCGCGCGGATCGGCCAAGCGCGAGGAGTTGGAAGATCTCTATTCGACCCAAACCGCCGAATTGGTCGTGGATGACACCGGCCGGATCGTGCTGCCGATAAAGCAGCGCGAAAAGATCGGGCTGGACAATATGGCGGTATTTGCCGCCACCGGCGATACGTTTCAAATATGGACGCCCGAGGCATATAAAGCGCGTCGCACCAAGCGCCGCACCTCGGGGCTCGACCCGGCGGTCGACCCCTCCGTCTATCTGGATGATTATGAGTGATGGCGATGGAGACGGGGCCGCATATTCCTGTTCTTCTCGATGCGATCCTGGCGGAATGTGCCCCGATTTCAGGGGTTTGGCTGGATGGCACCTTTGGCGCGGGCGGCTATACCCGCGGGCTGCTGGAGGCCGGAGCCGAGCGCGTGATCGCCGTGGACCGTGACCCTCTGGCTTTTGAAATGGCTGCCGAATGGGCGGGTGCCTATGGCGCGCGCATCGTGATGCAGCAGGGCGTTTTTTCCAAAATGGATGACTATGCGCAGGACCTGGACGGCGTTGTGCTGGACCTGGGCGTGTCGTCGATGCAGCTCGACATCGCTGAGCGGGGGTTTTCTTTCATGCGCGACGGGCCGCTGGATATGCGGATGAGCCAATCCGGCCCCTCGGCCGCTGATCTGGTGAATGAGGCCGACGAGACGACACTCGCCAACATCCTGTTTCAATACGGCGAAGAGCGCGCCAGCCGCCGCATCGCCAAGGCCATCGTGGCCGCGCGCCCGCTGAGCACAACGCTGGAACTGGTGGCGGTGATCGAAAGGTGCTTGCCACGCCCCAAACCCGGCCAGAGCCATCCCGCAACACGGTCGTTTCAGGCACTGCGCATTGCGGTCAATGACGAATATGGTGAGCTGTTCGAAGGGCTTATGGCGGCAGAGCGGGCGTTGAAGCCCGGCGGCAAGCTGGCTGTTGTCACCTTTCATTCGGTCGAGGATCGGATGGTCAAACGGTTCCTGACCGCGCGGGCAGGTGCCGGCGGTAACGCCAATCGCTACGCGCCCGAAACCACGCAAGAGCCCGCGCAATTCACGCTGAAATCGCGCAAAGCCATCGCCGCCAATGCAGATGAAGTGGCCGCCAACCCCCGTGCGCGGTCCGCGAAACTGCGCGTGGCTACTCGAACAGACGCGCCCGCTGGCGCAATTGACGCCAAATCCATCGGTATGCCGCTTGTGAAGGAGCTTATCTGATGCGCACGATCCTTTATGTTCTGACTACGGTGAGCGTGATTGCGCTGGCGTTTTGGGCCTACCGCGAAAACTACGCCACACAGGCTGCACTCAGCGAAACCGAGCAATTGCGCCGCGACATTCGCACAGCGCACGACCGGCTGTCGGTGCTGCGTGCGGAATGGGCTTATCTGAACCGTCCCGACCGCCTGCGCGATCTGGTGGATTTGAATTTCGACACGCTGGGCCTGCTGCCGCTGCGCGCGGACCAGTTCGGAAATGTCGATCAGGTGGCCTATCCCAAACAGGAACTGCTGCCGATCCTGAACCCCGTTGATGTGTCTGACGCGCCGGAGGCCACAGAATGATCCGCACCCCGCTCCGCCCACTTGCACGCATCCTCGAAGCCCGCGCCAAGGGGATGAACCCGGACGCGATTGAGCGTGAAAACATCCGTATTCGCCACGAGCAGATGCGCGATGCCACGCGGCAACGCGCCGAGGGGCGGTTGTTGGTGCTGGGTATGTTCTTTTTCTGCGCCTTTTTGGTCATTGGTGGACGCATGGGCGTGATGGCGATGTCCGACCCGGTCGAACCGCGCGCCGAAGCGCCAGGTAACCGCATTCACGCCACGCGCGCCGATATTGTGGACCGCCACGGGCGCTTGCTGGCGACGAATTTCGAGACCCACGCGCTTTATGCGACGCCGCCTGCCATGATCGATCCGGCACATGCCGCGCAAAAACTGGCGCAGATCTTTCCCGATCTTGAAGAAGACGATCTGTTGGAGGATTTTACTGGCAAGCGTAAGTTCTTGTGGATCAAGCGTAAAATCAGCCCCGAGCAAATGCAGGCCGTGCATGAGATTGGTGATCCGGGCCTGATGTTCGGACCGCGCGACATGCGGCTTTATCCGAACGGCCGGCTGGCCTCGCACCTCATGGGCGGGTCCGGTTTTGGCAAGGAGGGCGTCAATGCCGCCGAAGTGATCGGTGTGGCGGGCGTCGAGAAATATTTTGACGACTATCTTCGTGATCCGGCCAATGGCAACGCGCCATTGGAGTTGTCGTTGGATTTGACGGTGCAGGCGGCCGCCGAACGCGTGCTCTTTGGCGGTATGAAGCTGATGAACGCCAAGGGGGCGACATCGGTGTTGATGGATGTGCACACGGGCGAGGTGATCTCTATGGTGTCGCTGCCAAGCTTTGACCCCAACGACCGCCCGCGCCCTTTGACCAAAGGCGACGCCTCCGACAGCCCACTTTTTAACCGTGCGGTGCAGGGTGTTTATGAATTAGGATCTGTTTTCAAGGTGTTCACGGCGGCGCAAGCAATTGATCTGGGGCTGGTCAACGCGGACACGATGATCGATACCAGCGGGCCGATGCGCGTCTCTGGCCACCGGATCGGCGAGTTTCGCAACAAGAATTACGGCACCATTTCCGTCAGCGATGTGATTGTGCATTCCTCCAACCGCGGCACAGGCCGTCTGGCCATGGACATCGGCGCGGCGCGGCAGAAGGACTTCCTCAAATCGCTCGGGTTTTTCGAAGCAACCCCCTTCGAGATCGTGGAGGCCAGCACCGGCAAGCCGCTATTGCCCAAACGTTGGACAGAACTCAGCGCGGTGACAATTTCCTATGGCCACGGATTGTCGTCCTCGCCCATGCATCTGGCGGCGGGCTACGCGGCCATCGCCAATGGTGGCACCGCCGTCAAACCGACGATTCTCAAGCAGGACGCCCCCCGGGTCGGTCCGCGCGTGATGTCGGAAGAGGCTGCGCGCGCCTCGCGGTCCATGCTGCGCAAGGTGGTGACCGAAGGCACCGCCAGCTTTGGCGAAGTCGAAGGCTATGCGGTGGGTGGCAAGACCGGCACGGCAGACAAACCCAAACGCGCGGGTGGCGGGTACTATGAGGACAAAGTCATCGCGACATTTGCGACGATGTTCCCCATCCATGATCCCAAATATGTGCTGATCGTGACGCTGGATGAACCGGTGGAAACCTCTGGTGATGAGCCGCGCCGCACCGCTGGTTGGACAGCCGTGCCCGTGGCCGCAGAGATGATCCGCCGTGTGGCACCGCTTTTGGGGTTGCGGCCAGTGGTTGAACCGGTGGACCTGACAGATATAAAGCTGACCAGCGACTAAGCCCGAAGCGGGCATGAGAGGGCGGGGCAGATGGCGTTTGGACCGAATTCACTGGCATCACTGGGCCTGACCGCGCGCGGATCGGCCAACCCTCAGATCACCGGTTTGGCCGTCGACAGCCGCGACGTGCGCGAGGGGTTTCTTTTTGCCGCACTGCCCGGCAGCACCCTGCATGGGGGCGACTTTATCCAATATGCGTTGCGTCAGGGGGCTGCGGCGATCCTGACCGATGCCGAAGGCGCTGCATTGGCCAAAACCGAGCTGGACGCCAGCGATGCTGCTCTGATCATCACCGATGCTCCGCGCGAGGCACTGGCCCGCGCATCGGCCCTGTGGTTTGGCGCGCAACCGCGTGTGATGGTGGCTGTAACGGGCACCAACGGCAAGACTTCCGTGGCCAGTTTCGTGCGCCAGATCTGGCTCGAGATGGGCTATGCAGCCGTCAATCTGGGCACCACCGGCGTAGAAGGCGCATGGACCGCACCGCTGCGCCACACCACACCCGAACCGATCACCCTGCACCGCGCCTTGGCCGAAGCGGCGGCCCATGGCGTGACCCATGCCTCGATGGAGGCGTCAAGCCATGGGCTGGATCAACGGCGGCTGGACGGCGTGACGCTGACGGCGGCAGGGTTTACGAATTTTTCGCAAGACCATTTGGATTATCACGAGACCTTTGAGGCCTATTTCGATGCCAAGGCCGGGCTCTTTGCGCGGGTACTGCCCGAAGACGGCACAGCCGTGATCAACATTGACGACCCGCGCGGCGTCGACATGGCCGCGATTGCAAAGGCGCGTGGCTGTCACATCATCACTGTGGGCTGCGACGGTGGCGATCTGCGGCTGAGCGGGCAGCGGATGGATGCCACCGGGCAGGACGTGCTGATCGAATACGACGGCAAACGCTACATGACGCGTCTGGCCCTCATTGGCGGGTTTCAGGCGGAAAATGCGGTGCTCGCAGCGGGCCTTGTGATTGCCTGCGGGGCCGAACCCGCGCGGGTTTTCGAAACGCTTGAACATCTCAGCACCGTGCGCGGCCGCATGGAGCTGGCCGCGACCCGCGATAATGGGGCGGCGGTGTTCGTGGATTACGCGCATACGCCTGATGCTGTCGCCACCGCCCTCAAGGCGATGCGTCCGCATGTTATGGGGCGGCTTATTGCGATTGTCGGTGCGGGCGGCGACCGCGATCCGACCAAGCGCCCGTTGATGGGACAGGCGGCGGCGGATAACGCGGATGTGGTGTTCGTCACCGATGACAATCCGCGCAGCGAAGACCCCGCCGTGATCCGCGCGGCCGTTCTGTTGGGCGCGCCGGATGCCACCGAAGTGGGCGACCGGGCCGAGGCAATCCTGCGCGGCGTCGATGCACTGGGCCCGGGCGATGCGCTCTTGATCGCGGGCAAGGGACATGAAACGGGGCAAACCGTGGGCGAACAGGTGTTGCCCTTTGATGACGCGGAACAAGCCAGCATCGCAGTGGCTGCACTCGACGGGAGGCTTGCATGACGCTTTGGACCGCAACGGAGGCCGCCGAGGCCACGCAGGGCCGCGCCACCCGCGACTGGTCAGCAACGGGCGTTTCGATCGACACTCGCACGCTGGAACCGGGCGATCTGTTCGTGGCGCTGACAGCCGCCCGCGACGGGCATGAATTCGTGGCACAGGCGCTGGAAAAAGGCGCGGCGGCGGCCATGGTCACCCATGTGCCCGAAGGCGTGGACCAAGAAGCGCCTTTGCTGATTGTCGAAGATGTGCAAGCCGGGTTGGAGGCCTTGGGTCGAGCCGCGCGCGCACGCACGCAGGCCCGCGTCGTGGCCATCACCGGCAGCGTCGGCAAGACCTCCACCAAGGAAATGCTGGTGACGATCCTCTCCGAACAGGGCCGCACTCATGGATCGGTGGCCAGCTACAACAACCATTGGGGTGTGCCGCTGACGCTGGCACGCATGCCGCAAGACACCGAATATGCCGTGATCGAGATCGGCATGAACCACCCCGGTGAAATCGCTCCGCTGGCGCGTCTGACACGGCCGCATGTGGCGCTGATTACGACCGTGGCGGCCGCGCACCTCGAAGCTTTCGAGAACATCGCCGGGATTGCGGTTGAAAAGGCGTCGATCCTTGAAGGGTTGGAATATGCCGGAGCTGCGGTACTGAACAACGATTGCGACACGGCGGCAATTTTGCAATCCAAGGCGACGGACTGCCGCGTGCGCGACATTGGCTTTGGCGTGCATGGCTATGATTTCAAACTGATAAAAGCGGTTGTGCAAGACAACACCACGGTCGTTCAGGCCACCGCACACGACGCGCCATTGGTGTTCAAGCTCAGTACACCGGGCCAGCATTTCGCGATGAACGGGCTGGGCGCCTTGGCCGCTGCCGAAGCCTTGGGCGCCGACATCGGGCTGGCCGCAGGGGCCTTGGGCCGCTGGGTGCCCTACAAGGGACGCGGCGTGCGCGAACGCATTCATCTCGACCCGGTGGAAACCCACCTGACGCTTGATCTGATCGACGACAGCTACAATGCCAACCCGACCTCGATGGCTGCATCGCTTGAAGTTTTGGCGAGCGCCCCCGTCACCCACGATATCGGTCGCGTCTCCAAGGGTCGCCGCATCGCGTTTCTGGGCGATATGAAAGAACTCGGCTCTGACGAGATCGCTTTGCATGCAGGGCTCGCCCATCTGGACGCCACCAAAACGCTTGATGTGATCCACTGCGTTGGTCCGCTGATGCGTGCGCTTTATGACCTGTTGCCGGACCACCAGCGTGGCGATTGGGTCGCCACCGCCGAGGACTTGCTGCCCGGCCTGCGTCACAAACTCGACAGCGGAGACGTGGTGCTGGCCAAAGGCTCGCTCAGCATGAAACTTGGCACTGATCGTTGACGCCATCCGCAAAATGGGACATGCCCCGCAGGATACTGAGTAAGGACGCATAGATGTTATATTGGTTGACCCTTCTGTCCGATGGCGGCGACTTTTTTAACCTGTTTCGCTACATCACATTCCGGGCAGGGGGCGCATTTATCACCGCGTTAGTCTTTGGGTTCCTCTTTGGGCGGCCGCTGATCGCGGTGCTGCGCAAACGGCAGGGCAAGGGCCAGCCGATCCGCGACGATGGCCCCGAAAGCCACTTTGCCAAAGCCGGTACGCCGACGATGGGCGGTTTGCTGATCGTTGGCGCATTGGCCACCTCAACGCTTTTGTGGGCGCGTCTCGACAACCCGTTCGTATGGATCGTCCTGGGCGTCACACTCAGCTTTGCAGCGCTGGGGTTTGCCGACGATTACGCCAAAGTGTCCAAGGGCAATCACAAGGGCGTGCCGGGCCGCGTGCGTCTTTTGGTCGGGTTCATCATTGCGGGCATTGCCACCTATTGGGCCATGTCGATCCACGCCAACAACGACATAATTCTCGCCGCCCGCGTAGACGATTACGAGCTGCTCTCGGGCCGTCTGGCGCTGCCGGTGTTCAAGGATGTGCTGCTCAATCTGGGGCTCTTTTTCGTACCCTTCGGCATGATCGTGATCGTCGGATCGGCCAATGCGGTCAACCTCACCGACGGGCTGGATGGGTTGGCGATCATGCCCGTGATGATCGCTGCAGGCACACTGGGGGTGATCGCCTATGCCGTGGGACGGGTCGATTTCACCGAATACCTCGATGTGCATTACGTGCCGGGCACAGGCGAAATTCTGATCTTCACCGCCGGGATATTCGGGGGCGGTCTTGGGTTTTTGTGGTACAACGCACCGCCCGCAGCCGTCTTTATGGGCGACACCGGATCACTGGCGTTGGGCGGCGCGCTTGGGGCCATTGCCGTGGCCACCAAACACGAGATCGTTCTGGCCATCGTGGGGGGCCTCTTCGTGGTCGAAGCGCTCAGCGTGATCATTCAGGTGCTCTATTTCAAAGCCACCGGTCGCCGCGTGTTCCTCATGGCCCCGATCCATCACCACTATGAGAAAAAAGGCTGGTCCGAGAGCACCATCGTGATCCGTTTCTGGATCATCTCGCTGATCCTGGCCGTGATCGGACTGGCCACGCTGAAGGTACGGTAGCTTGTGGGGCTGCTGGGGCAGTCGCGCGTCGCGACCAGTTTTCAGCGTGGGTAAATACAGAGGGCTTTTCGTCCGCCGTAATCCACATCACGCGACCGTAGAACGCGGGAACCTGCTTGCCCCCGCGCCACAGGGGCGGCACTGTCGCGGCGCATAGATGCAAAGGAACGCCCGTGATTCCGGTCAGAGGATTGCAAGATCAAAATGTCGCTGTGCTGGGTCTAGGACGCTCGGGCTTGAGTGCCGCGCGCAGCTTGCTGGCGGGTGGCGCGGTGCCACTGTGTTGGGATGACAGTGCAGAAGCGCGGGCCCGGGCCGAGGCCGAAGGCTTTACCACGATGCCCTTTCGTTCGGCGCGTGATTTTGACGAGATCGCCCGACTGATCGTCAGCCCCGGCATCCCGCATCTTTATCCAGTACCCCATCCGGTCGTGGCCGCAGCGCTTGAGGCGGGCGTGCCCGTCGACAATGACATTGGCCTTTTCTTTCAGTCCTTCGCCGGGGCCGAATGGGGGGATTTCGACACGCCGCCCCGTGTGATCGCGGTCACTGGATCGAACGGAAAATCCACGACGTCGGCGTTGATCCATCACATTCTCACGCACGCGGGGCGCCCGGCGCAATTGGCGGGCAACATAGGCCGTGGCGTTTTGGACATCGATCCACCACACGACGGCGAGGTCGTGGTTTTGGAGCTCTCGAGCTATCAGACTGAACTGGCGCGCAGCTTGACCCCTGATGTGGCCGTGTTCACGAACCTCAGCCCTGATCATCTGGATCGTCATGCCGGGATGGGCGGGTATTTTGCAGCCAAACGCAGGTTGTTTTCCGAAGGTGGGCCGGACCGGGCCGTGATCGGTGTGGACGAGGCCGAGGGGCGGTTTCTGGCCGGGCAATTGTCTGAGGGGCGCACCGACGATCGGGTAATCCGCGTGTCAGCCGCACAGAAGCTGCTTGGCCCGGGTTGGTTGGTCTTTGCGCGCAAGGGGTTTCTGGCGGAGTGGCGCAAGGGGCGGCAGATCGGCTCGATTGATTTGCGCGATATCGACGGCTTGCCCGGGGCGCATAATCATCAGAACGCCTGTGCTGCATATGCCGCATGTCGGTCTGTGGGCCTCGCGCCCAAGCTCATCGAAGAGGCGCTGCGGTCTTTTCCGGGCCTGCCGCATCGAAGCCAGTTTATCGGTGAAAAGAATGGTGTGCGGTTTGTGAACGACAGCAAGGCCACCAATGTCGATAGTGCGGCCAAGGCGCTGATGGCGTTTGATAACATCCGCTGGGTGTGCGGCGGTTTGCAAAAAGAGGGTGGACTGGACGGTTTGGTGCCGGCGCTGAGCGGTGTGCGCAAGGCCTATGTGATTGGGCGGGACGCTGACAGTTTTGCCATGATGCTGGATGTGGATGTGGCCGTCTGTACGACAATGGCCGCGGCTGTCGCGCGCGCGGCGGCAGATGCCGAACCTGGCGACGTGGTGCTGCTGGCGCCGGCTGCGGCAAGTTTTGATCAGTATGACAACTTCGAACAGCGCGGCGCGGATTTCATGGCTGAAGTCGCCAAGGTTTTGTCCGCCTGATCTGATCCACAGGAGGCGCGTTCCGCGCCGCGTGATGTTTTGCAGACCCTTCGGATTTGAGGCCTTCGGCGAAGGTACTTTCGGACCATTTGGAGGAAGGTTTCGGGCAGGTTGTACTGTTAAGGATCGCTTTTCGTAGCGGACGTTGCTTAAGAGCCGTCGCGCGCAAATGATCAGGTTCGTGTTTGTGCCAGATCGCGGGCGCAGGCCATCGCAGAGGACCACGCCCATTGGAAATTATAGCCGCCAAGCCAGCCAGTTACATCCACGGCCTCGCCGATGAAATAGAGGCCAGGGATCGTTTTTACGGCAAGTGTTTTGGAAATGAGTGCATCCGTGTCGATGCCGCCAAGGGTGACTTCGGCGGTGCGATAGCCCTCGGTGCCGCCCGGGTGCAGATGCCAGTTGTGCACTCTGTCGCATAGACTTGCGAGTTTCGCATCCGATTGGTCCGCGAGGTTTCCCGTCAGATCCAGTTCGGCGGCAAGGTGATCGACAAGTCGGGCCGGCAGGACGGTGGCAAGTTCCGTGGTCAGGTTGCGCCGCCCCGATTGGGCGCGGCGGCTGCGCAAATCTTCCAACAGGTTTGCATTGGGGCTCAGGTCGACTGTGATTTGGTGGCCTTCGGTCCAGTAGGACGACGCTTGCAGCACCGCAGGGCCTGACAGACCGCGGTGGGTGAACAGAAGCGCCTCGTCAAAGCTGGCGTCGCCTGCAGTGATCCGGGCCGGAGTGGCCACGCCTGACAGATGCGCAAAGCGTCCGTCTGGAAAGGTGAAGGGCACAAGAGCAGCCCGTGTTGGTGTCACAGGGATGCCGAATTGCGCAGCGATATCATAGGCAAAGCCCGTCGCGCCCATTTTGGGTATGGACTTGCCACCTGTCGCGATCACCACGGATTTTGCAAAGACGGTTTGCACATCTGCGTCTTTGACGATCTCAAAGGTGAACCCATCGTTACGCTTTGCAAAGTTGCGCGCACTGGTTTGCAAACGCAGATCGACGCCCGCGTCTTGCATCAATTTTCGCAGCATTGCGATGATGTCTTTTGCAGACGTATCGCAGAACAGCTGGCCCAGCGTTTTTTCGTGCCACGCAATGCCATGCGCATCCACGAGGTCGATGAAATCCCACTGGGTGTAGCGCGCCAAAGCGGATTTGGCGAAGTGGGGGTTGTTTGACAGGAATGCATGTGGGCCACAGTGGAGGTTCGTGAAATTGCACCGTCCGCCACCGGAAATGCGAATTTTCTCGCCCGGTGCCTTTGCATGGTCGATCAAAAGCACGCGCCCACCCGCGTGGGCCGCGCACATCATGCCCGCGGCGCCTGCGCCTATGATTGCCGTATCGACTTGCATGGCGCTGCATGTGCCGACTCGTGCAAGAAATGGCAAGCATGCGTTGTGCGGATCTTGGGTAGCTTTGCGTCCAAAACCGCGCTACTATTCGCCTTGAGACCCCGAAAAGGGGCGGATAGAGGCAGTGTAAGGCGGTTGGCCAATGACAGAGATGGTCTATGGCGCGGTTCCAGTGCGGGACGGCGAACCCATTCTTCCAAAGTGGTGGCGCACGATCGACAAGTGGTCGATGTCGTGCATTCTCATACTCTTTGCGATCGGCCTGTTGTTGGCGCTTGCGGCCTCTCCGCCACTGGCTGAGCGGAACGGGTTCGAGCCGTTTCACTATGTGCAGCGGCAGGCGTTTTTCGGATCACTGGCGCTGTTGGCGATGTTGATCACCTCGATGATGTCGCCGACGCTGGTGCGCCGTCTGGCTGTGCTGGGGTTTTTGGTGTCCTTTGTGGCGCTGGCGCTTTTGCCGTTTTTCGGCACTGATTTTGGCAAAGGCGCAATGCGCTGGTACAGCTTAGGGTTTGCCTCGGTGCAGCCGTCGGAGTTTCTCAAGCCGGGGTTTGTCGTGGTGGCCGCTTGGATGATGGCGGCGTCGCTTGAACTCAACGGGCCGCCGGGGCGCACGTGGTCGTTTGCCCTGTGTATTTCGATTGTTCTGATGTTGGCGCTGCAACCCGATTTCGGGCAGGCCTGTCTGGTGCTCTTTGGCTGGGGCGTGATGTATTTTGTGGCCGGTGCGTCGCTGGTTTTGCTGGTGGGTATGGCCGCGCTGGTGGTTGTGGCTGGCACTTTGGCCTATTCAAACTCCGAGCATTTCGCGCGCCGGATTGACGGGTTTCTCAGTGCCGAAGTCGACCCGACGACACAGTTGGGTTACGCCACGAACGCGATCCGAGAAGGCGGTCTGTTTGGCGTGGGCATCGGCGAGGGGCAGGTCAAATGGTCGTTGCCGGATGCGCATACCGATTTCATTATTGCCGTCGCTGCCGAAGAGTATGGGCTGATCCTCGTTTTGGTAATCATTGCGCTCTATTCGGGCGTTGTCGTGCGCGCTCTGACACGGTTGATGCGCGAGCGTGATCCCTTCATCCGGCTGGCGGGCACCGGGCTGGCCTGTACCTTGGGCGTTCAGGCGATGATCAACATGGGCGTGGCGGTGCGGCTTTTGCCAGCCAAGGGCATGACCTTGCCCTTTGTCAGCTACGGTGGGTCGTCCATTATCGCGAGCGGCATTGCTGTTGGAATGCTCTTGGCCTTCACGCGCACCCGGCCTCAGGGCGAAATCAGTGATCTTTTGGCACGAGGACGAGACCGGTGAGTGCAGCCCCACTATTGCTGATCGCCGCAGGCGGCACGGGCGGGCATATGTTTCCCGCGCAGGCACTGGCGGAGGCGATGTTGCAACGCGGCTGGCGCGTCAAGCTGAGCACGGACGCACGCGGCGCGCGTTACACCAGCGGGTTCCCACACAGCACCGAAATCGAAGAAATCCCCAGCGCCACTTTTGCGCGCGGCGGCATCGCGGCCAAGTTGGGCGTGCCCTTCAAGATCGCCGGTGGTGTGCTGAGTGCATGGGGCAAGATGCGCCGTGACCGTCCGGCGGTCGTGGTGGGCTTTGGCGGGTATCCGACGATCCCGGCGATGGCGGCGGCCCATCTGATGAAACTGCCGCGCATGATCCATGAACAAAACGGTGTCTTGGGGCGGGTCAATCAGATCTTTGCCACCCGTGTCGATGCGGTGGCCTGTGGCACCTGGCCCACGAATTTGCCTGCCGGGGTAGAGGGGGTGCATGTCGGCAATCCCGTGCGTGGTTCGATCCTGAAAAAGGCGGCCTCGGGCTATATTGCGCCGGGGGATTACCCGATGGAATTGCTGGTGATCGGCGGCAGTCAGGGCGCACGCGTTCTGAGCGATACGGTGCCGCCCGCGATTGCAGCACTTCCGATGTCGATACTGAAAAACATCCGTGTCAGCCATCAAGCGCGCGAAGAGGATCAAGACCGTGTCGCCACGTTTTATGCAGAGCATGGGATCAATGCCGATGTGCAGCCGTTTTTCCATGACGTGCCCAAACGCATGACCGAAGCACAACTGGTGATCAGCCGGTCCGGCGCGTCTTCGATCGCGGATCTGTCTGTGATCGGTCGGCCCGCGATTTTGATCCCCTTTGCGGCCGCTGCGGGCGATCATCAAACCGCAAATGCCCGTGGGTTGGTCGCGGCCGGGGGCGCCATTCTGGTGCCCGAAAGCAAGGCATCGGTCGATGCGCTGGCCGAGCAAATCCTGAACGTTCTGGACAATCCCGCGGGCGCAATGCAAATGGCCCGCTCGGCCGAAAAGTTCGGCAAACCCGAAGCGACAGAGCTTTTGGTGGAGATGGTGGAGCATTTGGCAGGCAAGGGGCAGGCGACATGAACGCAGCAACAAAGCTACCCGGCGACGTGGGCGCCATTCATTTCATTGGCATCGGCGGCATTGGCATGTCGGGCATCGCCGAGGTGTTGCTGAACCATGGCTATACCGTGCAGGGGTCCGATCTGAAGGCCACGCCCATCACCAACCGGCTGGCCGAGTTGGGCGCTGTGATCTTTGAGGGTCAGGCGGCGCAAAACATTCAAAACGCTGAGGTCGTCGTGATTTCGAGTGCCATCAAACCGGGCAATCCGGAATTGGATGCCGCACGCGCCGAAGGCTTGCCGATTGTGCGCCGGGCCGAGATGTTGGCAGAGCTGATGCGGCTGAAATCCAACATCGCGGTGGCGGGAACGCATGGCAAAACCACGACGACGACGATGGTGGCTGCGCTGCTCGATGAGGGTGATTTCGACCCCACGGTCGTGAACGGCGGGATCATTCACGCCTACGGCTCCAACGCCCGCAAGGGCGAGGGCGAGTGGATGGTGGTGGAGGCCGACGAAAGCGATGGCACCTTCAACCGGCTGCCTGCCACGATTGCGATTGTCACCAACATCGACCCTGAACACATGGAACATTGGGGCGATTTCGATACGCTGCGTCGGGGGTTTCTGGATTTCGTGTCCAATATCCCGTTTTACGGCGTGGCCGTGTGCTGCACCGATCATCCCGAGGTCCAAAGCCTTGTGGGCAAAATCACCGATCGCCGCGTCATCACCTATGGGTTCAACGCACAGGCTGATGTGCGCGCGGTGAACCTGACCTACAAGGCCGGTGTGGCCCACTTTGATGTGGCCCTTCAGGCCGAAGGGATCATGATCGAAGACTGCAGCCTGCCGATGCCGGGGGATCACAACGTCTCGAATGCGCTGTCGGCGATTGCCGTGGCGCGGCATCTGGGCATGAAGGGCGATCAGATCCGCGATGCATTGGCCAAGTTCGGTGGCGTTAACCGCCGATTTACCCGCGTGGGCGAAGTTGAGGGCGTGACGATCATTGATGACTACGGCCACCACCCGGTTGAGATTGCCGCCGTGCTCAAAGCGGCGCGGCAGGCGACCGATGGCCGCGTGATCGCCGTGCATCAACCGCACCGCTATACCCGCTTATCCAGCCTCTTTGACGATTTCTGCGCCTGTTTCAACGACGCCGATGTCGTCGGTATCGCCGAAGTCTACGCCGCTGGAGAAGACCCGATCAAGGGGGCCAGCCGCGATGATCTGGTCGCCGGGCTGATCCGTCACGGGCACCGCCACGCGCGCGCAGTGAACAATGAGGACGATCTGGAACGGCTGGTGCGCGAACAGGCGCGTCCGGGCGATATGGTCGTTTGTCTGGGCGCGGGGACGATTTCCACCTGGGCCAATGGCCTGCCAGCGCGGCTGCGCAAGGGGGCGGCGTGATCGTATTCTTCTGGGTTTTTGTGGGAAGTGTTTGCCTCGGTCTGCTTCCGTTCCGTTGGGTTCTGGGCAGCTTCGGTTTGGCTTTGCTGGTCTACGTTGCCGCGTTGATCGGGCTGTTTGGGGCGAAAACGGCAGAGGCTATGGCCTATGTCCTTTATGTTGGTTTTTTTGCCAGTATCGTTGTCGTGCCGATTGTGCTGACCGGTCTGGCCCTTGGCGCGGCTGCCCGCGCGTTCTGGCGAGGGCGCACGGCGTGATCCTGCTCTGGGCCTCCATTCTTTGGGTCTTTGCCTCTGTGGCCACGGCGATGTTGCCGATGCGGCATCAGTATCTCCCGGGTGTCACCCTCTTGATTGCAGCGCCGGTTCTGATCGTACTGATCGGAATGGAGCTGGGGTGGTGGGTCAGCGTTCTGGCCTTGGCGGCGTTCATCTCCATGTTCCGCAATCCGTTGCGCTACATCTGGGCGCGCGCGCGCGGGCAAAAGCCGGAGTTGCCCAAATGAGCAGTGGCATCATCCTCGCGTGCATCTGGGCGGTGGTCTCCAATGTCCTCGCGATGACGCCCAGCAAGGATTACCACTGGCGCAACGCCTATATCCTGATCGCCGTGGGCATTCCCATCGTTGGGCTGGTGACATGGCAACATGGTCCTTGGGTGGGCATGCTGGTGCTGGCAGGCGGCATGTCGGTGCTGCGCTGGCCCGTGATATACCTGATGCGCTGGATGCGCGGGCAGGTGCGGCGATGATCGTGGCGCTGCCTTTGTCATTTCTGACGCTGGGTTTTGCCGTCGGGGTCATTTTCGGGCGCAAGTACCGCATCAAATCCCTGACCTTCATCACGGGGTGCTGCGTTCTGATCTTTGCATATTGCGCCTGGGTGCCCAAAGAGGGGCAGGGCTATGAAGACATGGGCTATGTGATCGTGGCGCTGCTGATGGCGATGCCGATGGGTGTGGGCACGGTCGGCGGTTGGCTGATCGGCTGGCGAGTGGCGGCGGCACAGGCCCGGCGGGACACGGCGACCTGAGACTGGATCGCGCGCGCAACCTATGGCAAGGGAGAGCCATGACACTGACGCTTCCCGCCGTGCGCGGCACTCTGACCGAAATGAAGCCGCTTTCTGACCTCACGTGGCTGCGTGTGGGTGGCCCGGCGGACTGGCTGTTTCAACCTGCGGATATTGATGATCTGGCGGCCTTTTTGCGGGACTTGGACCCAGACGTGGCGGTGTTCCCAATGGGCGTCGGATCCAACCTGATCGTGCGCGATGGGGGGCTGCGGGCCGTGGTGATCCGACTGGGCCGTGGGTTCAACGGGATCGAAATCAGCGGCAATCGTGTGACGGCGGGGGCGGCGGCCCTTGATGCGCATGTGGCGCGCAAGGCAGCAGATGCGGGCGTGGATCTGACGTTTTTGCGTACGATACCGGGCAGCATCGGCGGGGCCGTGCGCATGAATGCGGGCTGCTATGGCAGCTATACGGCGGATGTGCTGGTTCAGGCACAGGCCGTCACGCGGGAGGGGCAGATCGTGACGCTGACGCGGGACGATCTGCGTTTTGGTTACCGTCAAAGCCAACTGCCGGATGGATGGGTTTTGACGCACGCCACCTTCGAGGCGCCCTTGGGTGATCCGGACGAACTGCATGCACGCATGACGGATCAATTGGCCAAGCGCGACGCAACACAGCCCACCAAGGACCGCAGCGCGGGCAGTACCTTTCGCAATCCGGCGGGGTTTTCCTCTACGGGGCGGGCGGATGACACGCATGAGTTGAAGGCGTGGAAGGTCATTGATGATGCCGGGATGCGGGGTGCGCGTCTGGGTGGCGCACAGATGAGCGAGATGCATTCCAACTTCCTGATCAACTTGGGCACCGCCACTGCCAATGACCTTGAATCGCTGGGCGAAGAGGTGCGGAAAAGGGTTTACGAAAACAGCGGGATCACGCTAGAATGGGAAATCATGCGCGTGGGTGAACCGAGCGTAAAGAAAAGCTGAAACATTAACGATTTCGGCCGAAAAAGACGGTACACCGACGCAAAGGTCGGAGCATACGAACCATAAGAGCCAAAAGGCTCAAACATTTGAGGCACCAAGGTGGGTCAGTCGAGCAGGACACCCCCGAAAGTGGCTGTATTGATGGGCGGCCCCTCGGCAGAGCGCGAGGTGTCACTGTCAACAGGGCGCGCTTGCGCTCAGGCACTTCGGGACCATGGCGGATACGAGGTGATCGAGGTCGATGCGGGCCGCGATCTCTGTGTCGTGCTGGATCAGATCAGACCTGATGCCGTTCTCAATTGCCTGCATGGTAGGTGGGGCGAAGATGGATGCGTGCAGGGGCTGCTGGAGTGGATGGGCATCCCTTATACCCATTCGGGCGTTCTGGCCTCTGCCCTGGCGATGGACAAGCAGCGTACCAAAGAGGTCTTCCGGGATCACGGGCTGCCGGTTGTGCAAAGCCATGTTCTGCCAAAGTCTGAGGTGATGGCGGCGCATGTGATGCCGCCGCCATATGTCATCAAGCCCAACAACGAAGGCTCGTCTGTCGGGATCTACATCGTGCCGGAGGGTGCAAACGGTCCGCCAGTACTGGCCGCCGATATGCCAGAGCTCGTGATGGTGGAGGCTTATGCGCCAGGACGCGAGTTGACCACGACCGTGATAGGGGACCGCGCGCTGACGGTCACGGATATCATCACGACCGGCTGGTATGATTACGAAGCGAAGTACACTCCCGGCGGATCGCGCCACGTGGTGCCTGCCGATATTCCGCCCGAGATTTTCGAAGAGTGCATGGATTTGGCGCTGGCGGCACATGTGGCGCTTGGCTGTCGCGGTGTCAGCCGAACCGATTTCCGCTGGGACGAGGCAAAGGGCGCTGACGGCTTGATCCTGCTCGAAACCAACACACAACCGGGTATGACGGCCACATCGCTGACCCCCGAACAGGCACAAGCCTGCGGCATATCCTTTCCGGAGCTGTGCGCGTGGATGGTGGAGGATGCCTCATGCCACCGATGATGCGCGCGCGCGGGACTTCTCGCTCTGATCCGGCCCCTTCGCGGTGGTCATGGCGCATGCAACGGTTGATGCTGACCCCGGCGTTCTGGTTTTGCCTGCGCGTGGTGCTGCCCTTTGGCGTGGCCTTCGGTGCGGCCGCCTGGTGGTTGTCTGATGAGCAGACGCGTCTTGCCATTCACGACACATTGTCAGAGGCGCGCGCCAGCTTTGAATCCCGACCCGAATTCATGGTGCAGGCCATGGCAATCGATGGGGTGGATGCGGCGGTGGCCTCGGATATTCGCGAGGTCATACCACTGGATTTCCCACTCAGCTCCTTTGATCTGGACCTGGAGCACATCCGCAAAACCATTTCCGAACTTGATCCGGTGAAATCTGTTGCCGTGCGCATCCGACCGGGCGGAATCTTGCAGGTGAATGCCGAACCGCGCACACCTGCCGTGGTCTGGCGTAGCCGTATGGGGTTGGCGATGATCGACGTCACGGGCGCGCATGTGGCCCCGCTGGACAATCGTATGGATCGGCCCGACCTGCCGTTGATCGCAGGCGAGGGGGCGGACAACCACGTCAAGGAAGCACTGAACCTCTATCTTGCGGCGGCCCCTTTGGGCGGGCGATTGCGCGGCATTCAGCGGATGGGTGAACGGCGCTGGGATATCGTGCTGGACCGCGATCAACGCATTCTTTTGCCCGAAACCGGCGCGCTTCAGGCGTTGGAACGGGTGATTGCGCTCGATGTGGCGCAGGACGTGCTCAGCCGTGACATCGCCCGTGTGGACATGCGCCTTGGCGCGCGCCCGACGGTCAAAATGAACGAAAACGCCACCGCTGAATGGTGGAATATCAAGACGCTTTCAAATCAATAACTCTTTGGTACGACGACAGAATGGAACGACGCAGATGATGGACCTCTACGACCGACAACGCACCATGCGAAACATGCGCCGCGCGGCGATGCAGCGTGGTGTGGTGGCCATTCTGGATGTCGGAAGCTCCAAGATCGGATGTCTGGTGCTGCGATTTGATGGCACGGGCGATTGGGTGGACGAGGGCGAAATCGGCTCGCTGGCCGGGCAATCGGGGTTTCGGGTGATTGGGGCCGCGACAACACGATCACGTGGTGTGCGTTTTGGTGAGATTTGCGCGATGCAGGAAACCGAACGCGCCATTCGCACAGCCTTGCAAGCCGCGCAAAAGATGGCCGGTATTCGGGTGGATCATGTGATCGCCTGCTTTGCGGGCGCAGAACCGCGCTCTTACGGGTTGGACGCGCAGGTCGATCTGGAAGGTCAGGAAGTCACGGAACAAGATGTGGCACGGGTGCTGGCGGGCTGTGATGTGCCGGACTATGGGGCCGACCGCGAAGTGCTGCATGCCCAGCCGGTGAATTTCGCGCTCGATCACCGTTCGGGTCTGAGCGATCCGCGCGGGCAGTTGGGCAATCAGCTGTCGGTGGATATGCATATGTTGACGGTCGATGCGATGGCCGTGCAGCACCTGGCGCATTGTATCAAGCGGTGCGATCTGGAATTGGCGGGCATCGCGTCATCCTCCTATGTGTCGGGCATCTCCGCGCTGGTGGAGGACGAACAGGAGTTGGGTGCAGCCTGCATCGACATGGGCGGCGGTACAACGGGCGTTTCGATCTTCATCAAAAAGCATATGATTTATGCTGACGCAGTTCGCATTGGCGGTGATCACGTGACCAGCGATATTTCGATGGGGCTACAGGTGCCGATGGCCACGGCCGAGCGGATCAAGACGATGCAGGGCGGGGTGCATGCGACCGGCATGGACGATCGCGAGATGATCGAGATTGGTGGCGAAACAGGTGATTATGAGCATGATCGGCGCACAGCCAGCCGTGCCGAACTGATCGGGATCATGCGCCCACGTGTGGAAGAAATCCTCGAAGAAGTGCGTGCCCGTCTGGACGCGGCAGGCTTTGATCATTTGCCCAGCCAGCAGATCGTACTGACGGGCGGCGGCAGCCAAATCCCCGGTCTGGATGGTCTGGCGAGCAAGATTTTGGGCCAGCAGGTGCGGCTTGGTCGGCCTTTGCGGGTACACGGTCTGCCTCAGGCGGCCACGGGTCCGGGGTTTGCTTCGGTGGTCGGGTTGTCACTGTTTGCGGCGCATCCACAGGATGAATGGTGGGATTTCGACATCCCCGCCGATAGCTATCCCCACCGCTCGCTGAAACGAGCGGTGAAGTGGTTTCGCGACAACTGGTGATCAACCCTTGCGGCGGCGCAGATAGGCCAGAGAGCCTAGCCCAGCGAGCAAAAGCGGCAGACCTGCGGGCAGGGGCACGACATTCGGCGGGGTGGAAATGGGGTCATACTCATAATCCACCTGTATATGCGCAGTGAATTTGAAGATGCCGCTCCCACTGAGGTCGCATCGGGTGATGAACGTCCCCAAATTCGGGTCGCACGTGCCCGAGACAGAGTGGAAAAAGGTGATGGCCCATGAAACGTCGATGCTGCCGGTCCCGACGAATTCACTGAACGCGGCCTGCGCAACCGAGTAAGATCCAGAGCGGGCGCCTGCACGCAGTCCCGCACCATCGCCGGGCAGGTCAATCTCGATCGAGGACGAGTTGGTCTGGCTGGAGCTGGAGTCTTCGCAAGACTGGTCAATTATCCCTGAATCGCGGCAGATCACACCTACGGAAAACAGGCCACGCGTCGCCTCTGTGCCCCACTGCACGTTGATCGCTGAGAGCCTTCCGAGCGTCGGATCAAATTTGTCGATAGACAATGGAGCCCGGAATACCCGCGTTGAGCCTGAGGAATCGCCGACCTTCTGGACGCCAGCGCCGGTATTGGAGTCGCTGAGTTTCGCATTGAATTGAAATTCCGCATCGTCTTTCCCCGTCAGGGTCGCGGCATGCGAAGCCGCGCCAAACAGTGAGAGCGCTGCCGCCAAAAGGGCAATCCGGGCGCTGGAACGCCGCGTGTTCGATAATATTCGCATTGAGTAACCTCTTTGAGAAAAATGAAGTCTGGGCAAATTGAGTGCGTTAACCGTAGGTCACTTTGTGGTGCGGCTATGTGATCGCGCTCACACCCGTTCTGCGTGCATATTTGAGGTGAACTACTGCCGTTTGCCGTAAAGAATTCTTGGAGTTCAAGGCGAGAATCGGGTGACGCGGCCGGGTCCCCATGATAGAGTTATCCACAAGGCCCGAAGAGGCCCAAGGCAGGCAGAGCAGTCAGCCTTAACAATCTTAAAGTGAGCCGTGTGTGCGGCATCTCGCATAGCGTGTGGCCTTGCGCGATGTAGTTGTGGAATTTGCCTCAAACACAATAGCTTGACGGATGGGCAGCATATCGCCTAAACCGCCGTCAATTACGGCCAGATTTTGCGGTTTTGCGGCTTTTTTGGGATGACGCAAGGCCAGCAAACAGCTAAGATTGGTCAATTAGACGTAAACGCTCAGGATTTTGGGCGACAGATAAACAGGCGGACAGCAGTTATGACACTCAACCTTTCGATGCCCGGACAGGACGATCTGAAACCCCGTATCACCGTTTTTGGTGTCGGCGGCGCGGGCGGCAATGCCGTCAACAACATGATCGAAAAGCAGCTCGATGGGGTGGACTTTGTTGTCGCCAACACGGACGCGCAGGCGCTGCAACAAGCGCAGGCTGAAAACCGGGTCCAATTGGGCATCAAGGTTACTGAAGGGCTGGGTGCCGGAGCGCGCGCCTCGGTCGGCGCCGCCGCCGCCGAAGAAAGCATCGAGCAAATTGTTGACCACCTCGCGGGTGCGCACATGTGTTTTATCACCGCCGGTATGGGCGGTGGCACCGGAACTGGTGCCGCACCGATCATCGCACAGGCTGCGCGCGAATTGGGCGTGCTGACCGTGGGTGTTGTTACCAAACCGTTCCAGTTTGAGGGTGCCAAGCGCATGCGTCAGGCCGAAGACGGTGTCGAGGCGCTGCAAAAGGTTGTTGATACGCTGATCATCATTCCCAACCAGAACCTGTTCCGGTTGGCCAATGAGAAGACGACGTTTACCGAAGCGTTCAGCATGGCAGATGATGTGCTTTATCAAGGCGTCAAAGGTGTGACCGACCTGATGGTGCGCCCGGGCCTTATCAACCTTGATTTCGCGGATGTACGCGCCGTGATGGACGAAATGGGCAAGGCGATGATGGGCACAGGCGAGGCGGACGGCGAAGACCGTGCGATCCAGGCCGCCGAGAAGGCCATTGCCAACCCGTTGTTGGACGAGATTTCGCTGCGCGGCGCCAAAGGCGTGTTGATCAACATCACGGGCGGCCACGACCTGACGCTGTTCGAACTGGACGAAGCCGCCAACCGCATTCGTGAAGAGGTGGACCCCGAAGCCAACATCATCGTTGGTTCCACGCTCGATACCGACATGGGCGGCCTGATGCGGGTCAGCGTTGTCGCCACGGGCATCGATGCAATGGATGTGAACACCGAAATGCCAGTGCCGCGCCGGTCGATGTCGACGCCTCTCAAGCAAACCAAGACGACGGAAGAGGCGGCACCGGTCGCCGCTGTTGCGTCTATCCCGGAGCCCGTGCAATCGCAGATGGCCGAAGCCGCCGAAGAACCGGGCCTTTTTGCATCGATGGAGCCGGCAGAAGAGGCGCACGACATGTTCGCTGATGAACACGCCGCTGCCGCGGACGACCTGCCGCCACCGGCCTACCAGCCGGAAGTCGCCGCGTTCGAGCCACGCAATGACGAGATCGAAGCCGAGGCCGAGACCTTTGTCGCACCGCGCGCACCAGCGCCGGGTACTCCGTCGCCCGAAGCTCTGGCGCGGCTGCGTGCCGCTGCACAAAAAGCTGTTCCACAAGAGGCGCCTTCGGCATCCGCTGCGGCACCTTCCGCTCACGAAGAACGCCCCCGCTTCGGGATCAATTCCTTGATCAACCGCATGACGGGTCACGGCGAAACCGGCGGCGCGGAGCGCGCCCCGGCCGCAGCACCGCGCCAGCAGCCACAGGTTCAGGCCCGCGCGGCGGCACCGGCTCCTGTCCCGCAGGATCAAGCTGATCCGGATCAGGAACGCATCGAAATCCCCGCGTTCCTGCGTCGCCAGGCGAACTGATCACATCACGAAATCCACTCGAAGGGCCGCAGCGATGCGGCCCTTTTTCATTGTAAATCAGAGATTTGCTAGACGACGCGCGTAGAACCGCCCAAATATGACAGAACTGTTTCAGACCGTTACAAAGATTGAGTTGAGGCTTGCCGCGCGAAACCTTAGGTGTCCACAGCAAGAGGAAAACCTCAATCAACCGTGTGGGGCATACGTGCAAACGACGATCAAATCTCCGATCAGCTTTACTGGTCGCGGCCTGCATTCAGGCTGCGAGGCCACGCTGACCATTCGTCCGGCTTCTGCCGAGCACGGTATCTGGTTTTCGCGGACTGACGTGTCGCTGGGCGACCGTCTGATTCCGGCGCGCTGGGATGCGGTCAACCGCTCCCCACTGTGTACCCGTCTGGAAAACGCGGCCGGTTTGCAGGTGTCCACAGTCGAACATGTGATGGCAGCCCTTGCGGGATGCGGCGTTCATAACGCTTTGGTTGAGCTTGACGGCCCCGAAGTGCCCATTCTGGACGGTTCCGCCGCGCCTTTCGTACGTGGTATCATGCAGCGCGGTTTGCGGACGTTGCACGCGCCTGTCCGCGCGCTGGAGATCATGCAGGAAATCACAGTCGCCGACGGCGAGGCCCGTGCGACGCTGGCGCCCGCGAACACGTTGACCATTGATTTCGAGATCGATTTTGACGACGCAGCCATTGGCCGCCAGCACAAGACACTCGTGATGGAAAACGGATCCTTTGCGCGCGAGCTTTGCGACAGCCGCACATTCTGCCGTCAGGCGGACGTCGATCAGATGCAGGCCAATGGCCTCGCTCTGGGCGGTGCGCCGGGCGAAAATGCAGTCGTGTTTGACGGTGACCGCGTGTTGAGCCCGGGCGGTCTGCGCCACGCTGACGAACCTGTCCGTCACAAGATGCTGGACGCTTTGGGCGATCTGGCACTGGCTGGCGCACCATTGATCGGACGCTACACCGGCCTGCGTGCGGGTCATTCGCTGACCAACACGTTGCTGCGCAAAGCCTTTGCGACACCGGGCGCGGTGCGTATGGTGATCTGCGATCAAGACGCCGTGCAGCGCCTGCCTGGTTACGGTCTGGTTTGGGATGAAATCCCTGCTGTTGCCTGACCCGGGCGATACGATTCACCGCAGCCCTGCAAAATTCACGGCAACAGCCGCCATGTTTCGCCTATCTGTGCGTACAATCAGCGTTTTGCACGGCAAATTAATGTGCTAGGACCGTTGCAGGGACGCAGCTTTCGAGCGCGGGACAAGGAACGAGGGTGTGACGGCATGACAGGCAGCGGGTCCGGAATTCGGATGATCGGCGCGGTGCTTTTGCTGGCGGCTGTATCTGCGTGCGGCTCGAGCGATACCGGCCGTGTGACCAGCAACTTTTTCAACCCGCAGGAAATCCCGCTCGAGACATACTCGGCCGAGCAGATTTTCGAGCGTGGCGAATATGAGCTGAACCGCAGCAACCCTGACGAAGCGGCGTTCTACTTCTCTGAAATTGAACGGCTTTATCCGTATTCTGAGTGGGCCAAACGCGCGCTGATCATGCAGGCGTTTTCCTATCACCGTGACAAGGATTACCCCAACAGCCGGTCCGCCGCACAACGCTTCATCGACTTCTACCCCGATGATGACGACGCGGCCTATGCGCAGTACCTCTTGGCGCTGAGTTATTACGATCAGATCGACGAAGTTGGCCGCGATCAGGGGCTGACCTTTCAGGCGCTGCAGTCGTTGCGCGCCGTGATCGAACGCTATCCTGACAGCGAATACGCGCGGTCTTCGATCCTGAAATTTGATCTGGCCTTCGACCATCTGGCTGGCAAAGAAATGGAAATCGGGCGCTATTACCTACGCCGGGACCACTATACGGCGGCGATCAACCGTTTCCGCGTTGTGGTCGAAGATTTTCAGACCACATCACACACCGCCGAGGCGCTGCACAGGCTGGTCGAGGCATATCTGTCGCTTGGGCTGACGGATGAAGCGCGCACCGCAGGGGCCATTCTGGGTTACAACTACCGCAGCACGCAGTGGTATGAGGACAGCTACAAACTTCTCACGGGGCAGGGTCTGACATTGGAGGCCGCCGGCGACGGATGGCTGCGCCAGATCTATCGCCAAACGATCCAAGGCCGGTGGCTGTAACGGTGCGCTGGCGCCTGATGGTCGGGTAAAATGCTGCTAAGTCTGGACATTTCGGACATGTTGATCATCGACCGGTTGGAGCTTGCGTTCCAGCCGGGCCTGAATGTGCTGACCGGCGAGACGGGCGCGGGCAAGTCGATTTTGCTGGAATCGCTGGGGTTTGTGCTGGGCTGGCGCGGGCGCGCCGATCTGGTGCGCCATGGTGCCGCGCAGGGTGAGGTGACAGCGGTGTTTCATCTGGGCGATTCCCATCCCGCGCATGCCATTTTGCAGGAGGCCGGATTGCCCGCCAGCGATGAATTGCTGTTGCGACGCATCAACACGGCCGACGGCCGCAAGACCGCTTGGGTCAATGACCGGCGTTGTTCTGGTGATTTGTTGCGGCAGCTGTCGGACACGTTGGTGGAACTGCACGGCCAGCATGACGATCGCGGCCTGCTCAACCCGCGTGGTCACCGGGCCATTCTGGATGAATTCGCGCAGATCGAGCCCGTCAAAGCGCAGGTGCGTTCGGCATGGTCCGCGCAAGGCAAGGCGCGCCGCGCGTTGGACGCAGCCCTTGAGGCCATCGAAGCGATCCGGTCGGAAGAGGATTTCCTGCGCCACGCCGTTGCCGAGTTGGACCAATTGGCACCGCAGCCCGGAGAAGAAGCCGAGTTGGACGCGCGTCGCCGATTGATGCAGGGCGCCGAACGCATTCGAAGCGACGTGGTGCGCGCGCATGAGACACTGGGCGCGCAGGGGGCTGAGGCCGCCATGGGCGATGCGTTGCGTTGGCTTGATGGGGCGGCAGTTCACGCCGAAGGGCAGCTTGAAGCGCCGATGGCCGCTTTGTCCCGTGCGCTGGTTGAATTGGACGAGGCGATGGACGGCATTGTCGGTGTGATCGAGGCGCTGTCGTTCAACCCGCTGGAGTTGGAAGAAACCGAAGAGCGGCTCTTTGCCATTCGGGCGCTCGCACGCAAGCATGACGTGGCCCCGGACGCGCTGGCGGAATTTGCGGACAAACTACGGGCGAGACTGGCCGCACTTGAGGCGGGCGATGCGGACATTGCCGATTTGACCCATGCGCTGAAAGAGGCCGAAGCGGGTTATGACGCCGCTGCGACCAAACTGACGACGGCGCGCACGACCTGTGCCGCCAAACTGGACAAGGCCGTCACCACGGAACTGGCGCCCCTCAAGATGGATCGCGCCGTGTTCCAGACCAAAATCACCCCCGATACGCCTGGCGCGGATGGGCGCGACGCGGTGTCTTTTACCGTGGCGACAAACCCCGGCGCGCCTGCCGGACCCTTGGGCAAAATCGCATCCGGAGGCGAGTTGAGCCGCTTTTTGCTGGCCCTCAAGGTGTGCCTGACGCAAGGCCAATCCGGTCTGACGATGATCTTTGACGAGATCGACCGCGGCGTGGGTGGGGCGACAGCGGATGCGGTCGGGCGCAGATTGGCCTCTCTGGCGGCCGAAGGTCAGGTGCTGGTCGTGACACACTCTCCGCAGGTGGCGGCTTTGGGTGCGCATCACTGGCGCGTGGAAAAACGTGTCGCGGGGGGCCAAACCACATCGACCGTCACGCATTTGCCAGCCCCGGAACGCGTGGATGAAATTGCCCGCATGTTGGCAGGCGGCACAATAACCGAAGAGGCACGCGGGGCGGCACGCGCCCTTTTGGCCGGATAACGTCACTACTTGAGGTGGCATTGCAAAGATCGCTGTTTTCATTCGACGGCAAAAGGGCTTAGACAAGAGGGGTAGGTAAAAGAGACCCCATGTCCGACCCTCAACGCTCTATTTTGGCGCAACAACTTGATCTGGCACTGACGACCTGTCGCGACGGGATGAAAATCCTGCGGCATCAAGGCCCAAGCCAGATACAGTTTTGGTTCATCGCTTTGGTGATCGGGATTGGTGCCGGTTTCGCCGCCGTTCTTTTTCGCAAAGGTGTCAACTGGTTACAGGCCGCTCTTTATGGAACTGAAGATGTGCAGCACCTTCACAGTTTCGCCCAATCGCTGGAGTGGTACTGGATCCTGACGATCCCGATCATGGGTGGACTGCTGGTCGGGATTATCCTCAACACCTTCACGCGGGATGGGCGCGCGCGCTCTGTTGCGGATGTCATTCACGGTGCCGCCATGAACGATGGCCGGGTGGAGACAAAGGCCGGTCTGGCCTCGGCTCTTGCATCGCTGATCACGCTCAGTTCTGGCGGCTCAACGGGGCGCGAGGGGCCTGTTGTTCACATTGCGGGTGTCATTTCAACATGGGTGTCGCGCCGCATTCACGCCGACGGGATCACCGGGCGTGACTTGCTGGGCTGTGCTGTGGCCGCCGCCGTTTCCGCAAGTTTCAACGCGCCGATTGCGGGCGCGCTTTTTGCGCTGGAAGTGGTGCTGCGTCACTTTGCGGTGCATGCGTTCGCGCCCATTGTCATCGCCTCTGCCGCCGGGACTGTGGTCAGCCGCTTGCAGTTTGGCGACGTCACCGAATTCACCCTCGCCAGCGCCGGAGAATTGCAGTTTTACGTGGAATTGCCCGCTTTCTTGTTGCTGGGTTTGGTCTGTGGGCTGATCTCGGTGGCGCTGATGCGCGCGATTTTCTGGGCCGAAGACATTGGCACTCATGTTCAAAAAGCCACCCATATGCCCAACTGGCTGCGCCCCGCCGTAGCGGGGGCCATGCTCGGCGGGTTGGCCATCTTTTATCCGCATATTATCGGGGTCGGCTATGAAACCACATCGCTGGCGCTGACAGGGCAGTTGGCGCTGAACGAAGCGATCGTCTTTGCGATGCTGAAGACGCTGGCCGTTGCGATCACTATGGCCGGTCGAATGGGCGGCGGCGTGTTTTCCCCCTCGCTTATGGTCGGCGCGTTGACAGGGCTGGCGTTCGGATTGGTCGCGACAAGCATTTTCCCGGACGTATCAGGCTCTTACACGCTCTATGCCTTGGCAGGTATGGGAGCGGTCGCGGCGGCGGTGCTCGGTGCGCCCATTTCCACCACGCTGATTGTTTTTGAACTGACCGGGGACTGGCAGACGGGGCTCGCCGTTATGGTGTCGGTGTCTTTGTCCACGGCCCTGTCATCGCGGCTGGTGGATCGCAGTTTCTTCCTGACGCAGCTTGAACGGCGTGGCATACATCTGGCCGCTGGCCCGCAAGCCTACCTGCTGGCGATGTTCCGGGTGCGCGGCGTGATGCGCGGGTTGGATCATGCGCGTGCCGCGGATCCAGAAGCTTGCTGGGACTTGATCCGCGAGGGCGTCTACATTGATGCCGCCTCCACGCTTGAGGCCGCGATGCCCATCTTCGACGCAGGCTCAGCCGCGTTTATCCCGGTGGTGACCCTATCAACCGAAAACGCCAAGCCAGAGCTTTTGGGCGCGCTCTTCCATGTCGATGCGCTCAAGGCCTACAACCGCGCACTGGCCGCAACAGCGGCTGAGGAACATTCCTGAATTCAAAGGCTTATCCGTGGGTCTTAGACCTGTTCGACGGCTACGTTTTCACCGACGTAAAACGCCAGATGGTCCTTGATCCGCGCCACGCCGGGCTTGGGGTCTTCATAGCTCCATGCGACGTTCTCAAGGGTTTGGCTTTTGGTAACGACCGAAAAATATGACGCATCGCCTTTGTGTGGGCAGTGGGTGCTTTTGTCGGTTTGATCCAGAAAGGCCATGGCGATGTCCCCGCGCGGGAAATAGATCACAAAAGGGTAGTCGCCCTCGGAGAGTTCGAGCGCATTTGTGCTTTCGCCGAGAACCGCACCGCCGGCGCGTACAACCCAAGTCCCATCGGCTTTGCGAATGTTTATGTGATCGGCCATAGGTCTATTCCCCCAAAATTATTCGATGTATTTCCGCTCCGCGTAACAGCGGCATGACAACATTCTGTCACAGCAGCGCAGTCGCGGCATCCAACCATGTTTTCGCCCCAGGTGATACCCGTGGCCCAATCTTTTCCGCAACCTCAGCGTGATAGGCATTCAACCACGCGCGTTCCTCCGCAGTCAGCATTTCAACCCGGATCAAACGGCGGTCAATGGGCGCAAAGGTCAGTGTGCGCCAGTTGAGCATCTTGCGGTGTGCATCTCCGCCGGGCAGGTCTGGTGCCTCCTGAACCACGATCAGGTTTTCGATGCGAATGCCAAAGGCACCCTCGCGATAATAGCCCGGCTCATTTGACAGGATCATACCAGGCTCGAACGGGACATGGCTCACGCGGCTCAGGCGTTGCGGCCCTTCATGCACGCTCATGTAGGCGCCAACACCATGCCCCAAACCATGGTCGAAATCCTGACCCGCCAGCCACAACGGCACCCGTCCGATGGCCTCAATGTCACGCCCGGCCAGCCCCAATGGCCAGCGCAACCGCGACATCGCAATCATCCCCTGCAATACACGGGTAAAGGCGCGTGCGGCTTCCTCATTGGGTGCGCCAATGGCAATGGTCCGGGTGATATCTGTGGTCCCGTCAAGGTATTGCCCGCCACTGTCGAGCACCAAAAGCTGCCCGTTTTCCAGCCGGCTGTCGGTGTCTTCGGTCACGCGATAATGCATGATCGCACCGTTGGGCCCAGTGCCGGCAATCGTCTCGAAGCTGATGTCCTGCATTGCGTTATGCGCGCGCCGGTTTTGCTCCAGCCGCGTGACCACCTGCGTCTCCGTCACGCTGCCAGGTGTTTGCGCATCCAACCAATAAAGCAACTCCACCACTGCGGCCCCATCGCGCAAATGCGCTTGCGCAGCCCCTTCGATTTCGGCGTCGTTCTTGCGCGCCTTGGGCAGGGCACATGGATCGTCACCAAAAGTGGCTGCATCCCCCAAATGGCGCGCCACGGCGACCGGAACGCTGTTTTTATCAAGGCGCAAAGGCCCCTTGATCCGCGACAGAACCTCCAGAAATGCGTCGGGCTCATATTGCACCACATCCGGGCCAAGATGGTCCAGAACCGTTTCCAGCTTCGCCTGCGCCATGAACAGATCAACCGACCCGTCATCATGCAGTACACCAAAACCTTGGGCGATCGGATTGCGCGGAATGTCCGAGCCGCGGATATTCAGTAGCCAGCACAGCGAATCCGGCAAGGTGATCACAGCGGCTTTGTGGCCCGCTTTTTGTAATTCTTTTGCCAGGCGGCCGCACTTGTCCGCGTGGCTTTCACCTGCAAATTCAAGGGGGTGCGCCTTGACCGGTGCCGCCGGTGGAGCCGGGCGATCAACCCAGATACGATCCACCAGATTGGCGCAAGCGACCATGGTGATGCCGCTGTCAGCCAGACCGCTTTCCAATTGCTCCAGTTGTGCTGCGGTGTGCAGCCACGGGTCAAAACCGACCTTGCCCCCCTTTGGAAGCTCCGTTTTCAGCCACGTGGCCAAAGAGACTTCGGGCCAGGGCACCGGGGTGAACTCATCAGCCACCTGCGCCTTCACCTGCGTCCGGTAGCGCCCGTCAATGAACACTCCTGCGATGTCCTGCAAAACCGCGCAAAAGCCCGCAGACCCCGTGAACCCCGTCAGCCACGCCAACCGCTCGTCGCAAGGGGCCACGTATTCGCCTTGATGCGCATCCGCGCGCGGCACCAGAAACCCGTCAAGCCCATCCGCCGCAATTTCAGAACGCAACGCCTTCAATCGGGGTGGCCCTTGTTCAGGGCGCGCTGTCACCTTGAAGCTCTGGAACATCTTTTCGCCTTTCCAAATGGTACAAATATACCTCCGCTGGAGGCTCCCGAAGGATCAGGTTTCGCGGCGATCTTAACCTGCGATCAGCCGGCGCGTTTGATCCCTATCATCCGCGCACGCGCGCGCGGATCACTGTCAAAGAGCGCGGCCAGCTGTTCCGTCATCGCACCGGCCAATTGATCCACGTCGGTGATCGTGACCGCGCGGTCATAATATCGCGTCACGTCGTGGCCGATGCCGATGGCCAGCAATTCCACCGCTTTGCGCTTTTCGACCATCGCGATCACGTCGCGCAGGTGCTTTTCGAGATAGTTCGCCGGGTTCACCGACAGCGTGCTGTCATCGACCGGTGCGCCGTCCGAAATCACCATCAGGATCTTGCGGCTTTCGGCCCGCATCAGCATCCGGCGATGCGCCCATTCCAGCGCCTCCCCGTCGATGTTTTCCTTGAGCAAGCCCTCTTTCATCATCAGCCCCAGATTGGGACGTGTGCGCCGCCATGGTGCATCTGCGGATTTATAGATGATGTGGCGCAGGTCGTTCAGACGGCCGGGTTGCTGCGGACGGCCATCGTTGAGCCACGCTTCGCGGGCCTGTCCACCCTTCCACGCCCGCGTTGTGAACCCCAGGATTTCCACCTTCACATTGCAGCGCTCTAGGGTGCGCGCCAAAACATCGGCGCAAATCGCAGCGATCGAAATGGGGCGTCCGCGCATTGAACCGGAGTTATCCAGCAGCAAGGTCACGACAGTGTCGCGGAATTCAGTGTCCTTCTCGACTTTAAAACTGAGCGGGGTCGTTGGGTTTGCCACCACGCGCGCCAGCCGCCCGGCATCCAGTATGCCTTCTTCGAGATCAAACTCCCAAGACCGATTTTGCTGGGCTTGCAAACGCCGCTGCAACTTGTTGGCCAATCGGCTGACGGCCCCTTTGAGGGGTTCAAGCTGCTGATCAAGATACGTGCGCAGGCGCTCTAGCTCGACGGGTTCGGCCAGATCTTCAGCGCCGATTTCTTCATCGTGATCAGATAGATACACCAAATAATTGGGGTCAGCGTCGGACACAGGCTGCGGGGCAGGCGGCTCAAGCGGGGCCTCGCCTTCTGGCATTTCGGCCTCGTCGCCCATCTCCTGATCGGCCATCTCATCCATCGAGACTTGCGCTTGCTGCGCGTCTTGTTGTTCCTCTTGTGACTGCTCGGGGGAGCCTTCGGCTTCCTCTTCGTCCTGATCGTCCTGACCGGTGCTGTCGGGGTCCTGATCGTCTTCGGAACTGTCCTCGGCCTGATCTTCCTGGTCTTCGTCAAACTGGTCAGGATCATCACCCAACTGGTCGCCATAACCCAGATCCGAGATCAACTGGCGCGCCAATTTGGCAAAGCTGGCCTGATCACTTAGCGCATCGTCGATCGTGTCGAGCGTATCACCGCATTGCTCTTCGATGAAACCGCGCCACAACTCCATCACGTTTTCCGCGCCGGGTGGCAGGTCGCGCCCCGTTGCGAGATGGCGGATCAGATAGCCAGCGGCGGTCGCCAACGGCACATCGGAGGCTTGTTTGACCTGATCGTAGCCCTTGCGCATCGCCTCGTGTTTGATCTTGGCGTCGATGTTGCCTGCGGTGCCGGGCATGTCGCGGGCCCCCATCGCCTCGCAGCGCGCGGTTTCCATCGCCTCGTACAAGTCGCGGGCCATCTCGCCCTGCGGCAGGTATCGCGAATGGGTTTGGCCGTTGTGATAGCGACGGTTCAGCGCCAGCGCATCCGCGGTTCCGCGTGCCAGCAGAACTTCATCACGCGTCATTCGCCGGCTGACTTGCGGCAGGCGCATGCTGTCGCCAGACATGCCCGCCGGATCGACGGAGTAGGACACGTTCAACTCCGGATCATTGGCCATGACCTTGGTCGCTTCGGCGAGCGCTTTCTTGAACGGATCGGCAGGGTTGTCATTGTTTTGAGCCATGTCTCACAAATCGCGCGCGAGAGACAGATTGGCAAGAGGAAAAACTCAGCTCAACGTCATCCCACGGCAACTTGCGATCTGCTGTTGCGCCTGCCGCGCGGCCAGTCGCCGATGGCGCGGATTGGTGTTGAACGTCGCGATTTGCAGTAAGCGCGCGTGTTGCGCTTTGTGCGAAATCCGCAGGCTCAACAACCCGCGATTTCCGTCCAAGGCATCGTAAAGCTGATTGAAATCTGCGCGACGCTCCGTGACCTCGTCGGCGTTTTCCCCCATCAGATGTGCATATTCCACCTGCGCCGAATAGCGCCCAAGACAGGCCGCAATCCCGGCGTAAAGGGGATCATGTTCTGCCGGGGCGGCACGGGATGTACTTGGGAAGCTCCCGAGTGCCAGCACCAGGCATAGTGTTATGCCAACGTACTTGCTCATGAGAACACAGTACGAACAAAACCTTTGTCAAAAGTGAACCGAGCGTGCGTTATTTGCGAGGAAACACTGTGCAGCCGCAGTGCGGCGTAAGTTAAGCGATTGAAATAAAATCAGTATTCCAAGTCTACAGAAGGACATGTAGCGAAGTCGCTCGACGACAGCGCAAGATCCGCTGAACCGCCGGCTTTGGCGTTCTCCAGGTGGGGCTTGTATATTTCTGCGCTGTGGTTCGCCAGTCGTTTCACGCCAATGGTAAGTGCAATAGTCCATTCTGGCACGCGACCGCCATTCCCTTGGCCCTTTTCACAGATTTCGATCCAATCATGTCCAGCCGCCTTGAATGCATGGAGATTTGCAGTTCGTGAAAAGAGGCCATCGCGAGCGCGCTCAAAAAAGATGGTTGTTGGATACACCTAGTGTTTCCGCAAAGTGCAACTCGCGCGAAGCTCTGTTCGATCTTGAAAGCGCATCACACCTTGCGAAAAAGAGGAAACCCCTCGTCGGCTAAGCCACAGGGTTTAACGAGTGGCGCATAGGTCTGAGTTACCGCCGGATAGGCAAAGCAAGCCAGAAAAGCGCTTGCGATCAATCTCTTGGCAAGCCTCACCCCAAGCTGACGCTCGCCGCTGACTCCGGCAGTTCCTCGTCAAACAGGCGCTGGTAGAATTCGGCAACTGTCTGGCGTTCCAATTCGTCGCATTTGTTGAGGAAGCTGAGGCGGAACGCATAGCCCACGTTGCGGAAAATCTCCGCGTTTTGGGCCCAGGCGATGACGGTCCGCGGGCTCATCACCGTGGACAGATCACCGTTCATGAAGGCTGTGCGCGTCAAGTCCGCAACGGTCACCATCTGTTTGACGGTCTTGCGGCCCTTCTCGGTGTTGTAATGCGGGTTCTTGGACAAAACGATCGCCGTTTCCGCATCGATGCTGAGGTAGTTCAGCGTGGCCACCAGCGACCAACGGTCCATCTGGCCTTGGTTGATCTGTTGCGTGCCGTGATAGAGGCCGGTCGTGTCGCCCAGACCCACGGTATTGGCGGTCGCAAAGATGCGGAAATAGGGGTGCGGTGTGATCACCTTGTTCTGGTCCAGCAGCGTCAGCTTGCCGTCCACTTCCAGCACACGCTGGATCACGAACATCACATCTGCGCGGCCTGCGTCATATTCATCAAACACGATGGCCGTCGGATTGCGCAGCGCCCAAGGCAGTATACCTTCCTGGAACTGCGTGACCTGTTTTCCGTCCTTGAGCTTGATCGCGTCCTTGCCGATCAGGTCGATCCGGCTGATGTGGCTATCAAGGTTGACGCGCACGCAGGGCCAGTTCAAAAGGCTCGCCACCTGCTCGATATGCGTGGATTTTCCTGTGCCGTGGTAGCCCTGGATCATCACCCGGCGGTTGTGGGAAAACCCGGCCAGAATGGCGAGTGTCGTATCGGGATCGAATTTGTAGGTGCTGTCCAGATCGGGAACGCGCTCAGTGCGCTGAGCAAAACCTTTCACCACCATATCTGTGTCGATGCCAAAGACGTCGCGGACGTGGATTTCCTCGGTCGGTTTCGTGTCGATATCCAAGCCGCCGTCAGCCATTTTTGTCTTCCTTTTCACAACTTCGTCCCCTTAGGCACTGGTTGGCCCGTGGTGCAACATCTGCGCGGCCCGCGCAAGGGGAGCAGATCGGTTTTTGCGTCAGCCTGCGGCCATCGCCGCCTGTGCGCATCCGCAAGAGGCGGCAATCGGCTGGTCAGCACGCGCCATTGCGATATCCAGTCGCATGGACACATAGGCCAGTTCGTCCGTGGCGCCACGGCGGGTCAGGCAATCATGCAGACCTTTCAGGCTCCAGACATTGTCGGGATGCACGCAGGCGCGCGGCAACCCTTCGACAAGGCCCAGATCTTCGCGGTAGACTTGCTCGGCTTCGGCCACATGACCCTGTTCCAGCAAAAGCGCCCCCAATGCGTGGCGGGTGGGTTGCATCCAGCCCCACGGCTCATCGTAAGGCAGACCATCATCAAGAGCGACGGCATGACGTAATGCTTTGAAAGCATGGTCATAATCTCCCTTGCGATAGGCCAATTCACCCTCAAGCATCGCGGATGCAATCGCCAAAAGATCGACGGTTTTCACGTTATGCAAAAGCCGGGTGTCGGGCACTTTTGCGCGCGCTTCTTCAAATCGGGCGACCTGCGCCTCTGCTTCCGCCACGCGGCCCAGTGACGCGAGCGCCAGCCCTTTGGCGTATTCGATGAAGGCCACCCGCACGCAGAGCAGATCGCGCTTGGCGGGCAATTCCAACGCCAGAACCTCTTGCCACCGGCCAAAGCGGATCAGCACATGCGGTTCCATCGCGAGGATGGTTTCAAAGTAGTCTGCCATCGGCGGCGATGTGATCTCGAGCATTTTGGGGGGTGACGTTGCGGCCATATCGCGCACCGCCTGCATCGCCGGGCCAAACTGGCCCATGTAAAGCGCGCCCGACATGATGAAGTGGTAGTTGTGCTGCCTGTAGCCGGTGTAAATGTTGAAAGCACCGTTCAGGTCATAATATTTCAGGTCCGCCTCGACAGCCTTGGCATTCCACCGGACGACCTTTTCATAATCCCCAACCAGCACGTCGATATGCGTCGGCATATGCACCAGATGACCCGCGTCAGGCACCAGATCGCGCAGCGCATCAGCGGCTTTCAACGCTTTTTCGGGGTGGGGCGACATCTCCATCAGGTGAATATAAAGGTGCAGCAGCCCAGGGTGCGTCATGCCGCCGGGGCGCGCCATGTGCCGCTCCAGCACGGCCTGTGCCTCAAGGGTTGCGGCCCCCTCATATGCCCCGCCTGTGGTCAGATCCCACATTTTCCACGGGGTCAGGTTCATCAACGCCTCGACAAACACGCAGGCAATGGTCGGATCATCGGGAAAGTCTTGATGTGCTCTGCGCATCGCTTGGGCAAAGTCCCGGTCCCACGGGGTCATGTCCTCGACCGGGGCGCGCTGCGGATAGCGGGCGGGCAGGGCGCGGATCAGCGCCGCTTCCACCGGGGTGGCCTGATCGACATGCGACAGCGCGGCTTTGGTCGCACCATAGGCCGTCGACAGGGCAGCAGCACGCCCTTTGTCGTCGAACAATTCCCACGGCATGTTGTAATTCGGCCCGGCCGCATAGGCCACGCCCCAATGGGCCATCGCGCAACGGGCATCGGCATGGGCCGCGTGCTCGAAACACACCACCGCCTCTTCGTGATTGTAGCCGAAGGTCCAGTTCAGCCCGCGATCAAACCACAACTGTGCCTCAACGGACCGGGTGCTGACAGGCAGGCTGAAACGGCCCAGATCATAAGGGTAGTCCATTGGGATCGTCCTTTCTGCGCCGCCGAGGGCGGATGTCGGTCAGTCCTTGAAGTTGCGACTGCCCTTGATCTGATCCCACGCCCAGACGACCTGTTGCAGCTGTTCTTCCTGACTGCGATCGCCACCGTTCATATCCGGGTGCAGCACCTTGATAAGCGCCTTGTACGCCTTACGCACTTCGGTCTTGGTCCAGTTGTCCTTGGCCTCAAGGATATCCATCGCGCGCCGTTCAGTGGGCGGCAGGCGGCGGCCCGATTGCGCGCCTTTGCCGGGGTTCTGCGTGGCGTTGGAGCCCAGAACCTGATGCGGGTCTTCGATGCCCAGCCGCGCCCATGCGCGCGCCTCAGGGTCGCCCATCGGCTTGGTCGCCCGTTCCCAGACCTTGTCTTTGGAGTGTTGCGCGTTGATCTCGGCCTCGGTGGTGCCGTCGAAGAAGTTCCATTTCAGGTTGTATTCACGCACGTGCTGCTGGCAGAACCAGAAGAAGTCATCCAGCACATCGGGTGCTTTGGGCGCGCGGTACTTGCCCGCGTCCTGACACCCGTCATGGTCGCAAACCCGCGTAGAGGTTTCGGACGCACCCGACATCCCCCGACGCCCGCGCGGGTTCTTCTTCTTTGCGGAAGAGACGGACATATCGAAACCGAAGGGGTCTGGTTTGGCCATGTGATTGCATCCTTTCGACTCAAGGCGTCATAGTTTAGACGGTCAGAGCGAAGATAGAAGGGGTTGGGCGAAAAAAATGTCAAAGACACAAGAGATCGAAGACAAGCTTCGGGCAGCCTTTGCGCCCAGTGTCCTAGAGGTCGTAGATGACAGCGAAAGCCATCGCGGTCATTCGGGGTTTCAGGAGGGCGGAGAAAGCCATTTCAATGTGGCGATCCGGTCGGAGGTGTTCAAGGGTATGAACCGTCTGGCGCGGCACCGTGCGATCCACGCAGCCCTTGGGCCGGACCTGATCGCACGGATACATGCGCTGGCGCTTGATGTAGATGTTTAGCGTCGCCGTCTAGGGCTTTGTATCTGTTGAGCTAACAGCTTTTTCAAGCTCATCGCCTTCAGGTTGGTCTGTGGTCTCGTCACTGGCGGTTTCAGAACCGTTCACTGGCTCGGCGTCTGGTGCATCCGCGCTGATGTCTTCGCGCTCTTCGGCGCTATCGTCGTTTGTGTCGGTACTGGCATCAAGTTCGGTATCTAGCGGCGGTGGTAACAGACCCGCAAGCGCGTCATCCTCCGTTTCGATGTGAAGGCGACGGAATACCAGTACGTTGCGCCATTCGGTCGTTGTGGACGTCAGACCTGCGCGCTCCACCGATGGCAACGTCTCAGCGCGCTGATACTCCCAACCATCCGCACCCATCTGGTTCATCAGATCCTGCAGGGCCAGTGAAAATTTCATCTCTGGCCGCTTGACCCCGCGCGCCTTGCGGCCGCGCGTGGGGGCCGGAACCACCCGGTACTCGTAACGTGTCATGCTGTCATCCCCTTGAACCTGTTGGTTCCTATAGCAAGCCCCGTGGCCTGCGAAAAGAGTGTAGGTTTCATGTTGCTTCAACGCCGGTGGGCCACGCGCGATTGCGAAAAGATCGATTGAGCATCGCCAGGAACACCGACGGAGCGCGCCCGGATTGGCGATTGCACCGCACTGACAATGGGTTACTGTTCGAAAAAATTGCGGCCCCGCCCGCGGTGGCTCTGATTAGACAGGAAGGTTTGCGTGCCCGACACAGCCGAAAACTCGCCCGCGCCTGACCCGCAAGCCACCGCGCGGTTGGCAGCGGCGCGCGAAATCCTCACTGTCATTCGGCAAAGCCGGTCTGACGAAGCGCCGGTCTTCGAGGCGATCCTGCGCCATGCCGCGGAGCTGTGCAATGCGCAAATGGCGGGGCTCAATATTCTGAACGCGGCGGGCGATTGCCTGACCATGATGGCGCATCATGGTGAAAAACTGCGATCTCTTGTGGTGGGGGAAACTGTTTGGCCACTGGCGGAAGGCAGCATTCCGGCGCGCTGTGTGTTGGAGGCGCGGGTGTTGCACTATCCTGATCTGGCCGACACTACCAAATACCGTAGCGGTGACCCTGTGCGCGTCCATTCCGTGGACAAGGAAGGCATTCGCACCTTTTTGGTTGTGCCGCTATTGGCCGAGGAAGGGGCCATTGGGTCTATCGCGCTTTACCGGCGCAACGTTCAACCCTTCACCGACGATCAGATTGCGCTGATCGAATCCTACGCCGAACTGGCCGTGATCGCGATCGAGAACGTGCGTCAGTTCCGCGAATTGCAAGAACGGCTGGAGCGGGAACGCACATCGGCTGAAGTGTTGAAATTGATCAGTCAGAGCCGCGATGACGAACGACCCGTGTTCGACGCCATATTGGAAAAGGCCACGACGGTGTGTCAGGCCGATCAAGCCTCGATGTTCTTGGTCAACGAAGCACGCACGCATATTCGCCTTGTTTCAGATGGTGGGCACGACGTTCCTTCCTTTCCGCCAGGTACTGAATGGCCGATTGACCAGCCGCTGTCCATTTCCGAAACGCTGCGCACCGGCAAGCTCGCGCACATTCACGATTATGCAGAATCGGAGTTGTACAAGTCGGGCGACTCATTTGCGGTCCGCATTGTGGATGTCGAAGGCATTCGCACACGCCTGACCATTCCGCTGCAGAAAGACGGAACCACCATCGGGGTGATCGGCCTGAGCCGAAGAACAGTCCGGCCTTTTTCCGAGGCTGACATACAACTGGTCAAAACCTTTGCCGCGCAAGCGGTTATCGCCATAGAAAACGCGCGCCAGTTCCGCGAATTGCAAACCCGGCTGGAGCGGGAAGCCGCGACGCGTGAGATTTTGCACATCATCAGCCAGAGCCGGGACGACGAAACCCCGGTGTTCCGCGCCATTCTGGACCGGGCAGAGCGGCTGTGTCATGCCACGGGCAGCGGCTTGCAAATGGTCAATGAGGCGCGCACGCATCTGCTGATGATGGCGTCCATGGGCGAAGACAATGGGGCTTTCCCGGTTGGCTATACTTTTGCCCTTAGCGAGCCTTTGGGCATGTGTCAGGCCATCCATGAAGCGCGCGTTGTACATATCAAGGACTTGAAGGACAGCGACCTTTACCGACAGGGGCATCCGGGCCGGGTCGCACTTGTGGATGTCGAAGGGACGCGCACGCATCTCAACGTGCCGCTGTTGAAAGATGGTGTGGCCTTTGGCAACATCACCTTGGGCCGCAAGGAGGCCAGCCCGTTTTCACCCGATGAGATTGCGCTGGTGGAAACCTTTGCCGATCAGGCTGTGATCGCCATCGAGAACGTGCGCCAGTTCCGCGAGGTGCAGGAGCGGTTGGCGCGCGAACGCGCTTCGTCCGAAATCCTGGGTGTGATCAGCGAAAACCGCGAGGACGACCGCCCTGTGTTCGACGCGATCCTGCGCAATGCCTGTGCGCTGTGCAACGCGCCGCTGGCCGGGCTGATTTTGGGAACCGCGCAGGATGAGGCGCAAACGCTGGCCGCGCATGTGGGCATGTTTCCGGCGGCGATTGAGTTGTTCGAAACAGGTCAGATGAAGATGGACCCCGACCTGTCCTACGCGGCGCGCTCTATTGTCGAAGGGAAGTTGATTGCCTTTGACGACATGGGGCAAAGCGCACTTTACGAAGCGGGCAGTCCGGTTGTCCGCTCGATGGTGGACACTTCCGATATCCGCAGCGTGCTCTTTGTGCCGCTGATGCGGGATGGCGCCGCAATTGGCAACATCACCCTGTTCCGCCGCGAGGTTAGCCCGTTCGATCCGTCGGAAATCGCACTGGTGGAAACCTTTGCCGCGCAGGCCGTGATCGCGATCGAGAACGTGCGCCAGTTCCGTGCGCTGGAGACGTTGAACGCGGAACTGGGCGACCGGGTGACCGAACAAGTCGGCGAGATTGAGCGGATGGGGCGGTTGAAACGGTTCTTGCCGGCGGCGGTGGCCGATACGGTTATCAGTCAGGGCAGTGAAAAGATGCTCGAAAGCCACCGCGCGCTCTTGGGCGTTTTGTTTTGCGATATCCGTGGGTTCACGGCCTTTTGCGAAACGGCGGAACCTGAGGAAACCATCGAGGTGCTGCAGACCTATCACGAGGAAATGGGCAAGCTGATCAGCGCCCATGTTGCGGGCGTCGATCACCGGATGGGCGACGGGATCATGGTGCTGTTCAACGATCCGCTGCCCTGCGATGACCCAGCCGGCGACGCGCTGCGGTTGGGGTTGGCGATGCAGGAAAAGATGGCGGAGTTGTGCCGGGGCTGGAAACGGCTGGGCCATAAACTGGGCTTTGGCGTCGGCATCTCACTGGGCTATGCCACGGTGGGCATGGTCGGCTCCGAAGGGCGCTATGACTACACCGCCAACGGCACGGCGGTGAACCTCGCCGCGCGCCTGTGCGATCAGGCCGAAGACGGCGAGATCCTGCTCTCGCCCCGCGCGCATACGGCCGTGGAAGACGACTGCGACGCGGAACTGCACGGTGAATTGAAGCTCAAGGGGATTTCGGCCCCGGTTGAGGTGTTTCGAGTGGTGCGGGCGGGGTAGTCAATCGTCGGATAGCGCGTTGATGCGGGCGAGGATCCGGTCGCGCAGACGGGTGGCTTTGGCGTGGTTGTAGGACATATGGACCGGATCGTAGACGGTGAGCGCCGCGTCGACGGCGCTGAGCGCATCGCGCAAGGCCGCAGCAGGGCCGGTGCAACTGTTGTGAGCGGCCATGTCCAAATAGGCAATCGCGATATTTTCCCGCGTCATGGCCCAGTGCACTGAGTGATCGGTGCGGGTGGTGACCTCCAGTGCGGCGCCGAAGGCGGTGATGGCCTCGGCCAGCAAGCGCGCGCCGCCCGGTCCGTCTGTGCGGTTGCCTTGGTCGGCTAACGCGTTGCCGAGGTTGTTCTGCGTCATGGCCCAGTGCACCGGATGATCGGCGCGGGTGGTGACCTCCAGCGCGGCGCGGTAGGCGGTGACGGCCTCGGCCAGCAGGCGCGCGCCTTCGGGTCCGTCGGTGCGGATGCCTTGGTTTTGCAGAGCGGTGCCGAGGTTGTTCTGCGTCATGGCCCAGTGCACCGGATGATCGGCGCGGGTGTAAACGTCGAGTGCGGCGCGGTAGGCGGTGACGGCCTCGGCCAGCAGGCGCGCGCTGTCAGGTCCATCGGTGCGGGTGCCTTGGTTGCGCAGAGCGTTGCCGAGGTTGTTCTGCGTCATGGCCCAGTGCACTGGGTGATCTTCGCGAGTGAAAACCTTCAACGCTGCGCGGTAGGCGGTGACGGCCTCGGCCAGCAGGCGCGCGCCGCCCGGTCCGTCGGTGCGGGTGCCTTGGTGGCTTAGATTGATGGCAAACCATATTTGTCCGTTTGCCCATTCTGAAGACGGTTTCAAGTCTTCGATTTGCGGCAGAGCTTTGCGCAGCATTGCAGTTGCTCGCTCGAAACCGTCGCCTCCGTATCGGCGGCAGTGATCTCTGAGCAGCACATGAGAGCGGATCAGGCGTCGAGCTGGCTCCAGCGGGTCCACGCTGGCAAAGCTGTCGGCAGCGGCGGTCAGCAAGGTATACGCTTGTTCCACATTCCCACGCAGCAGGGCGTTGTTTGCGCGCAGTTCGGCGGTTTTGGCGGCTTCGTCGAGTTCCGCCGCCTGCACCATGGTCAGCAGGGTCTCGACCTCCTCCAGATCAACCCGGTCGATGGCGTCTTGCGCTGCGGCCTTGAGGTTGGCGAGGCGTTTCATGTCGTCCGAAATGTTGTCGACTTCGGATTTTAGTGCGCGGTATTCCTCGGCTTTTTTGGTGAGAAAGTCGCGCAGGTCGGCATCGGATCGGTCGTGGGGCTTTTCAACCTCGAACCGGCTGGCCAACAGTTCGAGTTCATTGCGGCTAAGGGTCGGGATATTGTCGAGTTGTTCGCTGGCGGGGCGGGCCGTTCGGATCGGCTCCATCTCGGCTGCTGAAATGTTAAGCGCGGCACAGAGTTTCTGAATGGTGGCTTCCTGTGGATTGGGCACCTTTGCGTTCTCAAGCCGCGAGATGTCTGCCTTGCGTGTCGAATCGCCAAAGACATCACCCGCAAGCGTCTCTTGGGTCAGGCGCGCCTCACCACGTTTGCGTTTGATGAGGGCGGCAAAACCCACGACGTCCAACAACTTTCCACAACTCCCCACATTTTGGCGCAACAGGCGCGCCACAACACTTCCCTAACTCAATCTGCGGCCTATAGAGCCATCTTTCAATTGCGCAAAACGAAACAGAAACAAAGGCCTGCGTTTCGCATCAAAGGATAAATCCGATGTGGAAGCAACTGAAAGACAAGAGTGCGACGTTGAAAGAAATGACCAAGACCTGCGCCAAGGCGCTGTGGTGCCACCGTGTGGTCTACGCCGGGTTGGCGGTCGCCTATGGGGCGGGGTGTGCGGGATGGTTGGATAAGGAGGTGGTCAACCAGATCGTGACTGGCTGCTATGTGGCCTTGGTCGCGCAGCGGGGGCACTGAGGGCGACGCGATGGGGCGCGGGTTATTTGGATGATCCCCGCTTAATCCCAATCCCACGCCCCACACGCTCGGGCCGTGGCAGACCACTGTGCGCATCATGAAGCGCCTTGAGCCTGCCGAGGATCGCCTCCGGCATGGGCGCAACGCGCGGACCGGATTGGTCGATGTGCAGCGCCATCGCTTCGCCCGTGGCGGCGAGCCAGCCGTCTTGGTGCCAGATTTCCTGATAGGTGTGGAAGCGTTTTTCGTCGTGATCAATCAGTTGCAGCGTCACTGTCACCGGGTCGTTCACGTGCAATTCACGCACGTAGCAGATGTGAAATTCGCCCGTATACGTGGTGCAGCCGGTTTTCTGGTAATCCGGGCCAAACCCCAAATCGGCATAGATTTCATCCGCGCACAGATCAAACAGCACGTTGTAATAGGCCATGTTCATATGGCCGTTAAAGTCGATCCATTCAGGACGGACGGTCATGACGGAGGAGCGGAACGGGGCGTTGGTCATTCAGGGTCACTCATGTTGGCTTTTCGGCAAGGGTATGTGCTGCGCCGACGGGCTGCAAACCATTTCCCGTCGCCGCGCTGGCGGGTTGATCCTGTCCCGTTGGCAAGGGGGCTATACCTGCCGTGTCGCGCGCCGTAGCCTGCTTGATACCAACAACGCAAGGCCGCGCAAAACATGGGTTCCTCAGCCGCTGATCACCAAACAAAATCCTTGATCCTTGCAGCGGAGCGAGAGGCCCAAATGGTGTCGGCCTTTGCCCGCCTGGTGATCATCGCGGCGGCCAGTGGCATTTTTCTGATGGCGGGCGGTACGTCCTTACCTGTGGCGCCGGTGGTGCTGACCTACCTTGGGTCTTATGCGATTGTGTCGGCTGTGTCGGCCGTCTTTTCGCTCAAGCGGTTCTTCCACCCATGGTCGGGTCTGGTCTTTACGGCCATCGACGGCATGTCGTTGGCCCTGCTGATTGGGTTCGCGCTAAAGGTCACCGGATCACCCCTCAGCCTGCATGCGGCTGTGCCCGGTTTCGTGTTTGTTTTCTGTATCTTGATACTTGCGACGATGCGCTACACGGTCGGTCCGGTTCTGATCGTGTTTGTCAGCTTTTGCGTGACGTGGTGGCTGTTTTCGATATTTGCGGCAGGGGTTGGGCCGGATGCCTCGGTGACACAGGCCGGTCTTGACCCCGGTTTCTTCTTTGGGCCCGTACAGAATGCGGCACGGTGGGGGTTTCTGGGGATCGCGACGCTGCTCAGCCTTTTGGCGGTGGTCCGGCGGCGCAAGACGCTGGAGGCGGCCATTTCTGCGTCCAAAAGAACGGCCAACCTGTCGCGGTATCTGCCGGACCGGATCGCGACGATTGTCGCGGATCAGGGCATTGAAGCGCTGACGTCTGCTCGGCAGCAGAATGCGACGGTGATGTTTATTGATATCCGCGGGTTTACGGGGCTTTCAGAGCGGATGTCGCCGGATGATCTGAGTGTCTACCTGCGGGATTTCAGGGCATTGGTGTCAGCAGAAGTCGACGCGCATGGCGGATTCATCGAAAAATTCATCGGTGACGCGGTTATGGCTGTTTTCGGGGTGCCGGATCAGACGGAACAGGCAGAGGCGGACGGTTTGCGCTGCGCGATAGCTGTGCGACACAAGATAGGCGTAAGGAACGCTGCTCAGCCCGGGCAACACACTGACGTCACAATCGGTGTGCATTGCGGTGAGGTTTTTGCAGGCGCCGTCGGTACCGAAGACCGTCTGGAATTCACCGTGCTGGGCGACACGGTGAACATCGCCGCAAGGCTGCAGGAACAGGCGAAGGACACGCAAAGCGGGTTGGTTGTGTCGCAGATCCTGCTGGAACGATCAGGCGCATTGGATGCGGGCGCGGGCAGGTGGACCTCGATGAAAAATAGCACCCTGCGTGGGCGCGTCGGGGCGATCGCGCTTTACCAATACGGCGACGCGCGCACACCGAAATGAGGGCCGGCGTCGTGGCCTGATCAGCCCTGTAGCTTTTGCGCCACCAACTGGTTGACCGCCTTGGGGTTGGCCTTGCCGCCGGTCGCTTTCATGACCTGACCCACGAACCAACCCGCAAGCTTGGGATTTTCGCGCGCCTTGGCGACCTGATCGGGGTTGGCGGCGATGATTTCATCGACGGCCGCTTCGATTGCGCCGGTGTCGGTGACCTGCTTCATGCCACGCGCCTCGACGATTTCCGCAGGGTCGCCGCCTTCGGTATAAACGATCTCAAAGACGTCTTTGGCGATCTTGCCCGAGATGGCGTCAGACGCGATCAGATCAATGATCCCGCCCAGTTGGACAGGTGCAACAGGGCTGTCAGTGATGTCGCGGTCGTCCTTTTTGAGGCGGCCGAAGAGCTCGTTGATAACCCAGTTGGCGGCCATCTTGCCATCGCGACCTTGGGCCACAGCTTCGAAATAGGCGGCCGAATCCAGATCAGCCGTCAGTACGCTCGCGTCATAATCCGACAGGCCGAAATCACCGATAAAGCGCGCCTTTTTTGCGTCGGGCAGTTCCGGCAGGCCGGCCTTGATCTCATCGACCCAAGCCTGTTCGATCTCCAGCGGGAGCAGGTCGGGATCAGGGAAATAGCGATAATCATGCGCCTCTTCCTTGGAGCGCATGGAACGGGTTTCCATCTTGTCAGGATCGAACAGGCGGGTTTCCTGCTCGATCTCGCCGCCTGCCTCGACAATGGCGATCTGGCGTTTGGCCTCAATTTCAATGGCTTGCTGGATAAAGCGCATGGAGTTCATGTTCTTGATCTCGCAGCGTGTGCCCAGATGGCTGAAATCTTGTGTGGCCTGATACTTCTCGTACTGGCCGGGCAGGCAGATCGACACGTTCACATCAGCCCGCATCGCGCCCGACTGCATATCGCCATTGCAGGTGCCCAGATAACGCAGGATCTGACGCAGTTTGCCCAAGTAGGCGGCGGCCTCTTCGGGGCCACGAATGTCGGGGCGGCTGACGATCTCCATCAGGGCCACGCCCGTGCGATTGAGGTCGACAAAGGACATCGCCGGATCCATGTCGTGGATGGATTTGCCCGCATCCTGCTCAAGGTGGATACGCTCGACCCGCACCAGGCGCGCGGTGCCGTCACCCATTTCCACCAGCACTTCACCCTCGCCGACGATGGGGTGGTAAAGCTGGCTGATCTGATACCCCTGCGGCAGGTCGGGGTAGAAATAATTCTTGCGGTCAAAAGCAGACGTCAGGTTGATCGCAGCCTTCAAGCCCAACCCGGTACGTACAGCCTGCTCGACGCAGTATTCATTGATCGTGGGCAACATGCCGGGCATGGCCGCGTCCACAAAGGCCACGTTGGAATTCGGCTCCGCTCCGAACTTGGTGGAGGCCGCCGAAAACAGCTTGGCGTTGGAGGTGACCTGCGCGTGCACCTCCATCCCGATGACGAGTTCCCAGTCATGTTTCGCCCCGGCGATCACTTTGGGTTTTGGAGTGTCATAGGTCAGGTCGAGCATCTGGCGTCCCTTTGCGCGATGGAGCAACAGATGCGGTTTAGAACATGGGCCGGGGTGGGGCAAGGCCCGGCGCGTGCGTCAGATGTGATCGGGACGCGGCAGATCGGACCATTGCAAATCATAGTTCACCGTGGCCGTCTGCGGCAGAGCGGAGCGCGCGATCATGCGCCCTTCGATCTCAAAGTCAGGGCTGATGCGAACGACCAACAGTTGGTCGAACGGAACGGTCAGATCAACGGTGATGATATTTGTGGCGGCCTGAGGCGATATGCATTCCACCTTGGTCCAGCCACCCGCCAATTGCGCAGGGCCATGCAGCGGCAACCCGTGGTGCAGGGTGCCGTAAAGATTTGCAATGGCAGGATAGACCCGCAGATGCTGGCCTGTCAGCCTGTGATAGCTGCGTGCAGCATGGATCAGCGCGCTATAGACGGAGTGCGCTTTGGCCATCTGATCGTCAGAGGCCGCAGTGCAGGGCGTGGCTGCGCCATCGTCGCGCTGACGGTGCCACTCGATCCAGTCGCCGCTGTCCCAATCCGCGGCATCGGGGGGTATCGTCGTCATCGTTTTATGTCCCTTGGGTGTGCTCATGACAGGGTTTCAGCCACGGGCCCTTCTGCGGTGAAAATGATGCGGTATCCCTCGGCGATCTCGGGCTGGAACAGGTTGGCGATAATCCGCAAAGCATCGGCCTGGCCCGCAGCAGCGAAATTGCGCGCTGACCGGATACGAAGCGTATTGTCAAAACCGCGTGCGGCATGGGCCCAGATCATGGGATGCAGCTCTATCAAGTGATTGCGAACGATCCATGACGCACATTCGGCGATGCGGGTGCGAGCGTAATCGGCCTCATCATGGCCGGAAAAGGCGTTGCCGATGGTGTTGGCGCAATAGGCCGCCAGAAGGTTGACGGTGTATTGGTGCGGACGGCGGTTGAGAATGTCGTGCAGCCCTTCGATGAAAAACTCCAGATCGAGCTGCGCGCAGGCCTGATCATCACCGGAGATGGCATCGAACATGACCCAAGGTGTAGGCGCCTGCGCCCCAGATATCTTGGGTGCGTGCGGCCGTTCGGCGGGCTTCCAGTTCCAGCTGTTGATAGCTGCCGAACCAACGCGGCAACAGGTAATTGCCCATCGCGCGCATCGGCCCGGGGTTGTTGGGGTCCAGATCAATCAGTGCCTCATAGGCATCGGCGACCTTGGTGTCGGCATCGGCGTTGCCGCACAGATGCGCGCAGCGTGCTGCAGCCAGCACCGGGGCATTGAAATCACTGCTTTCGAAGTCCGCCAGAATTTCGCCTGCACGGTCGAAATGCGCCTGAAAGGCCAACCGGTTGCGTTCGGGCACCTGTGCATCCCAGCCGTTGCCGCGCCATGCCCAACCCAGATCCATATGCGCCTGTGCCACGATGCAGGCGATTGTATAGTCACCCAAATGGTCACGCAGCACCTCTTCCAGTGCTTCGATCCCGTCCAGAACAGGTGCGTTTTTAGGCGGTGTGCCATCCATCAGCGCGTGTTCAACCGCCAACACCACGTCCGCACGTGCGCCATAGCTGAGCAGGTCGGCGACGGCCATGCCACCGGGTGTTGCGATGCGGGTCTGGTCGGCCTCGCGGATTTCGCGGGCCAATTCGTCCCAGCGTTCCTGACGGGACAGAAACTGACCGCGCGATTGGTGAAAATCGCGGATACGGTCTTCGGCGGTGGGGTCTGGGCAGGGGATCATCAGAGCATGCGTGCCGGTCGTGTCTTGAGCGCGGGCGGTGCGCGCCATCGCGGCCGCACGTGCAGCCTGCGGCACGGCGACATGCACCACCTTGGGGTGCCGCAGCGACAAAAGTCGCGTGAGATGAGACAAGATCCCGGACATACAGTTAATCCAAACGTGTTACGAACAGCCAGAATTTGCCTGCGCAATTTGGCTGAAACATGGCGTGGGCGCGGAGATATCGCGCCGGTAATTCCCGTAAGGCGAGAGGAAATGGCATGTTTTTAGAGGCCTGTCCGGCGCAATCCGCTGATTCAATGAACAATTCGGGTGGCATCGGCGCATTGTTTCCTACGACCCTGCGCGTGGCGCCGTGCAGGCTTGCAAGCCGCCCGTACCGGTGATCAAACTCCGCCCTATGTTACGCGAGATCGCCCTTTGCCTGAGTGTTGTGTTGCTGCCGATGGTTGGCAGCGCTCAGGATGTATCCGATACATCCGCCTTGCGCGCGCCCGCCCGCGACGGCGCCGTGCCGCAAACGCGGTGGACACATATGCCCGGCGCGATGGTTTGGAACCGTGCAGCCCTTTCGGCGCTCAAGGGGCATGGGCGGCCGCTGACGCAAATGGTGCCGGGCGACATAGACGATTGGTGCCCGTATTACGCCCAAGCCGATGAGGCGCAGCGGCGTGGGTTTTGGCTGGGCTTCATGTCGGCACTCGCCAAATATGAAAGCACCTACAAGCCAAAAGCCGTAGGTGGTGGCGGCAAGTGGTTCGGATTGCTACAGATTTTGCCTGCAACGGCGCGTGGATATGGCTGTGCGGCCGGGTCTGGAACCGCACTCAAAGATGGTGCCGCGAACCTGAGTTGCGCGGTCCGGATCATGGCCGTCACAGTCCCGCGCGATGGGGTTATCGCCCAGCGGGATGGGCAGTTTGGCGGCGTTGCCGCCGATTGGGGGCCGATGCGCAGCGGGGCCAAACGCGCGGAAATGGCAAGCTGGCTCAAACGGCAACCCTATTGCCAAAAACCGCAGGATACGCGCCCACAGTTGCGTCCGCGCGATGAGGGCATCAGCCGATAAGCGAGAAGTGGTGGCGCACCGTTTTGATGCCGTGGGCGTTGAGCGCGGCCTCCAACAGGGCGTCTGGCGGAGTGGATTCGTAAGGCAGCCTGACTTTGCGCCCGCCCGTCAGCACCGCCGTAGCCCGCACCGAAAAATCGAGCCGGGTGTCCAAACGCACATGCTGCACCTCGGCCCAGTCGAGCGTGGCCTGACGTTTACCCGTGTACCAATGCAGGGTATCGCGGTCGATGCGCATTCCGGCGGCGGGGTTGGCATAAAGCTCCCAGCAGGCGGGCAGGGTAAAGAGTGCGATGCCGCCCATCAGCCACGGGGCTGCATCCACCAACACCAACAGCGCCAGCAGCACCGCCCAAGTGCCTACGACAGCATAAAGTGTGACCGGATTGCGCCCCTGCCGCTGCCATGTGAACGGCTCATCGTCCACCTGTCACATCCAATGTTGAGCCGGTGACATAGCTCGCCTCATCCGACAGCAGCCACAGGATCGGTGCCGCGACTTCCTCGGCAGAGCCCGTGCGCTTCATGGGCACCATATGGGCCAACCGTTCGGCGCGATCGGGTTCGCCGCCCTTGGCGTGGATCCCGGTTTCGATCAGGCCGGGGCGCAGGGCCATAACGCGGATATTGTCGGCGGCGACCTCATCCGCAAGGCCCTTGGTGAAGGTGTCGATGGCCGCTTTGGAAGCGGCGTAATCCACGTATTGGTTGCCCGATCCCAACCGTGCCGCAGCCGAGGACACATTAACGATTGCGCCGCCTTGTCCTTGCTTCTTCATGCGGATCACTGCCGCCTGTGCGACCAGAATTGCGCCAATCACATTGACCTCGAACATCCGCTTGAGGCGCTGCGGCGTGATGTCGGTGACCTGCGCCTTTTGATCCACGATACCGGCGTTGTTGATCAGCGCATCGAGCCGCCCGAAATGGGCATCAATCGTGGCAAACATCGCCGTTATTGCGTCCGGATCGGACACGTCCGCTTGCACGATCAGCGTGTTGGCCCCGGCAGCAAGGGTGTCGGCGGCCACGGCCTCCATCCCGGCGGTGTCGCTCCGGTAATTCAGCGCAAGATCATACCCACGCGTCGCCGCAAGACGCGCGCAGGCGGCACCGATGCCGGCAGAGGCGCCAGTGATCAGCAGAACAGGCCTCATTTGGAGCCCCGGATGCGGGTCAACATTTCGGTGGTGTCGCGGCTCAGATCCGGGGTGGCAAGGATGCGGTCAAGCTGGGCCGCGATCAGCGCCTGTCTGCCGGCGTCATAGCGTGTCCAGGTCTGGAAGGCAGAGCACATGCGCGCTGTTGTCTGGGGGTTGACCGGATCGAGCTTGATCAGCCAGTCCGCCAGCAGCGCATATCCGCTGCCATCCTTGGCGTGAAACCCTGCGTGATGCATGCTGAGCGCTCCAAGCGTGGCGCGAAAACGGTTGGGGTTTTTCCAGTTGAAATCAGGGTGCGTCGTCAGGGCTTGTGCAGCAGCGGCGGCATCGGTGGGGTCAGCTTCGATAACTTGGAGGCCGAACCATTTGTCCATCACCAAACGGTCGTCTTTCCATTGTGTTTCAAAGGCTTCCAGTGCGGTCTTGCCGCGTTTGGCGCGGATCAGATTGGCCAGAGCGGCCAGTTGCTGGGTCATGTTGTCCGCACTGTCGAATTGCGCCTGAGCCTGCGCGCCACCATCGCTGCGCGTGAGCAGTGACAGGACCGCATTTGCCAAGGACCGTTGCCCGGATTGTTCGGCGTTGGGTTGGTACGCTGCGGTGACTTGATGGGCTTCGTAAAGGGGCTGCAGCAGGTCGTCTAGATGGGCCGCCAAAGCGTCGCGCATGGCTTCTGTGGCCGCATAGATGGCATCGGGATCGGGCGTGGCGCCCACATCATGCAGGGCCGTGGCCAACTCGGATTGGCTGGGCAGGGCTAGCACCAAGGCACGGAAGGCCGGATCGAGCGTATCGTCCCGTAACACGGTTTTGATACCATCAAGATAGGCCGCATCGGCGGAGGCACCGGACTTTATCATCGTCAAAAGGCTGTCGCGCGCCAGTGTGCGTGCCGCTTCCCATCGGTTGAACGGGTCGGTGTCATGCGCCAGCAAGAACGCATGATCGGCGCTGTGATCCAACACAACAGGCGCGGAAAAGCCACGCAATATCGATGGGATAGGGCGCGAAGCTAATCCTTCAAAGGTAAAGCTCTGGGTGGCCTGTGTCATCTCCAGGATCTGCGTTGGGTGCGTTTCGTCGCCGTTGGGGTTCAACAACCCGACCGCAATGGGGATCACCATCGGCTGCGGGTCTGGTGTGGTGGCGGATGCAGGCAAGTTTTGCGTGAAGGTCAGCGTGTAAGTCCCTGCATTCCAGTCTTCTTCCACGCTCAGACGCGGCGTGCCAGCCTGCGAATACCAACGTTTGAACTGTGCCAGATCACGGCCTGTGCTGTCCTCAAACACCTTGATCCAGTCTTCGATGGTGCAGGCCTGCCCGTCGTGACGCTCAAAATAGAGGTCGAGCGCCTTCGTATAGGCCTCCGCCCCGACAAGCGTGCGCAGCATGCCAATGACCTCAGCACCTTTTTCATAAACGGTCGCGGTGTAGAAGTTGTTGATTTCCTGAAAGCTTTCGGGCCGGACCGGATGAGCGAGCGGCCCTTGATCCTCGGCAAACTGACGCCCGCGCAGATCGATCACATCGCTGATACGCTTGACGGCGGCAGAGCGCATATCGGAGGTGAACTGGCTGTCGCGATACACGGTCAGCCCTTCCTTGAGGCACAGTTGAAACCAGTCGCGGCAGGTGATCCGGTTGCCTGTCCAGTTGTGGAAATACTCATGCGCGATGATTGCCTCGATCCGCTCGAAGTTCATATCCGTCGAGGTTTCGGGCGAGGCGAGGACGGCGGAGGAGTTGAAGATGTTCAGCCCCTTGTTTTCCATCGCCCCCATGTTGAAATCATCCACGGCGACGATGTTGAAGATATCCAGATCATATTCGCGACCGTAAACGTCCTCGTCCCACTTCATCGAATCCTTGAGCGCCTGCATGCCAAAGGCGCATTTGCCCTCGTCACCGGGCCGGACATAGAGATTGAGCGCAACCTCGCGCCCGGATTTGGTGGTGAACGCTCCGGGATGCGCGACCAGATCGCCGGCCACCAGCGCAAAGAGATAGGCGGGCTTGGGCCAGGGATCGTGCCATTCGGCGTGACCCTGCGCGACTGTCACCGGGTTGCCATTGGACAAAAGCACCGGATGTGGGCCGTTGATGGCGACGGTGAAAGTGCTCATCACATCGGGGCGGTCCGGATAATAGGTGATCTTGCGAAAGCCTTCGGCCTCGCATTGGGTGCAATACATGCCAGAGGACAGATAAAGCCCCTCAAGGGCGGTGTTGCCTTGGGGGTCGATCTCGACCTCGGCCTCCCAGACAAAGGGCTGCGCCGGCACGGAAACCGTCAGCCCTTCTTCCGTGATGTCTGGTTCAACCGGTGCCCCGTCGATCTTGGCCGAGATCAGCTTCAGGTTTTCGCCGTGCAGGAACAGCGTGCCATCTGAGTCCGGTTTAGGCACGAAGGCCACGCGCGATGTGACCCGCGTTGCTGTTGGGTCCAGATCAAAGGTGAGGTGAACGGATGTCACATCAAAAGGGAAGGCGGTGTAATCGCTGAGGTAGATCGTGGTGGGGGCGGCGTCACGCATGAGAGGCTTTCGGGTTGAGTTGACGAATGAGGTTTGAAAGGCACGTTAGGGCGGGCGCGAAGGCGCTGCAAGCGGGCAAAGGGAGGACGCAAGGTGGCAGGCAAGACAAGACGTAAAAGCGATCTGCCCAGCAAAACCTGTGCCACCTGTGGACGCCCCTTCGTATGGCGCAAGAAATGGGAGCGTGTCTGGACGGAGGTGCGCTATTGTTCGGAGCGGTGCCGACGTGAGCGGGTGCGCGCGGAGTGATTCCAGTTTTCCCTGTCTTTGATCTGCGGCTAAACGCATCGGCTGATTTTTTGATCGCACGGACCTGACGTCGATAGGTGGTGCGCCAGCCTGATGTCTCGGATCAAGTAATCTGGCCAGCATCCTGAAGGGAGCGAAATGCATCCGATGCTTTGGCAGACAGCGACGCACTGGCCCGCGAAATTCGCGGCCCCGGCGGGTAGCGACAGTGCCTTTTTCCCGAATGGCACTGGGTTATGAGCCGGGGTCTTGTTGCCTATCGGAAACTTTCGTTCTAATCGGGGCGCGGATACGACGGTATGCAACAAGAAGGAACGTCTGGATGACACAGCGTGTAGAACGCAGCGGTATGCAGGTTGCCGCAGAATTGGCGACATTTATCGAAGAGGCGGCCCTGCCGGGCACCGATGTGAGTGCGAGCACGTTTTGGGACGGTTTGAGCACGCTGGCGCATGAGTTCGGCCCACGCAATCAGGCCCTTTTGGACAAGCGCGAGACGATCCAGAGCCAGATTGACGCATGGCATCGTGCGCATAAGGGACCACGCGATCATGAGGCCTACAAGGCGTTTCTGAGCGAGATTGGCTATCTGCTGCCCGAAGGCGATGATTTCGAGATTGAGACCGAGAACGTCGACCCCGAGATCGCGACGGTGCCGGGACCACAGTTGGTGGTGCCGATCACCAATGCGCGCTACGCGCTGAACGCAGCCAATGCGCGCTGGGGCAGCCTGTATGACGGGTTTTATGGAACGGACGCGATGGGATCAGCCCCGCCCAAGGGTGGTTATGATCAGGGCCGCGGTGCACGGGTCGTGGCGCGCGCGCGAGTGTTTCTGGACGAGGCGTTCCCGATCGAGCGCACGAGCCACGCGGATGTGCAGCGTTACTACGTGTCGGGCGGTGCGCTGCTGATTGACGATCAGCCCTTGGTGCAGCCCGAGAAATTCATTGGCTACAAGGGTCATCCCAAAGCGCCGTCTGCCGTGTTGTTGCGCAACAACGGGTTGCATGTGGAACTGGTGTTTGACCGCACCCACCCCATCGGCAGCCGTGATCAGGCCGGGCTGGCTGATGTGGTGATGGAAAGTGCGGTGTCGGCGATCATGGATTGCGAGGATTCCGTGGCCTGCGTGGATGCCGAAGACAAGGTCGTGGCCTATGCCAACTGGCTGGGCCTGATGAAGGGCGATCTGAGCGAGACCTTCGAGAAAGCAGGTCAAAACGTGACGCGGGCGCTGAATGCCGACCGGATTTATACTGGGCCAAAGGGCGGCGAGGTCGTCATCAAGGGCCGCGCGCTGATGCTGGTGCGCAATGTGGGCCACTTGATGCGCAACCCCGCCATTCTGGACCGCGACGGTGCGGAAGTGTTCGAAGGGTTGATGGATGCGATGATCACCACGGTGATCGCGATGCATGATCTGTCGCGCGAGAGCGGCAATTCGGTCAAGGGATCGGTCTATGTGGTCAAACCCAAGATGCACGGACCCGAAGAGGTGGCATTCGCGGATGAGATCTTCTCCTTTGTAGAGAAAACGCTGGGTCTGCCGCAAAACACCGTAAAGCTGGGGATCATGGACGAAGAGCGCCGCACTTCGGTGAACCTGAAGTCGTGCATTCGCGCAGCGCGGTCGCGTGTGGCCTTTATCAACACCGGATTTCTGGATCGCACAGGCGATGAAATACACACGTCGATGGAGGCCGGGCCATTCAGCCGCAAGGATTTCATCAAACGCAAGGCGTGGATCGGCGGGTATGAAAACCAGAACGTGGATATTGGGCTGGAGTGCGGGCTGAGTGGCAAGGCGCAGATCGGCAAGGGCATGTGGGCCATGCCCGATATGATGGCCGCGATGCTGGAGCAGAAAATCGAGCACCCCAAGTCGGGCGCGAACTGTGCTTGGGTGCCGAGCCCGACGGCGGCGACGCTGCACGCGCTGCATTATCACCGGGTCGATGTTTTCGCGGTGCAGGAAAAGCTGCGTGCCGGTGGGCGGCGCGCCTTTGTCGACACGGTGCTGGATATTCCGCTGGCGACCTATCAGGCGTGGACGGACGCCCAGAAAATGCGTGAAGTGGAAAACAACGCGCAGGGCATTCTGGGTTATGTTGTGCGCTGGATCGATCAGGGTGTGGGCTGTTCCAAGGTGCCTGATCTCAACAACGTGGGGCTTATGGAAGACCGTGCGACTTGCCGGATTTCGGCGCAGCATATTGCCAATTGGTTGCATCATGGAGTGGTCACCCGCGATCAGGTGATGGGTGCGATGCAGAAGATGGCGGCTGTGGTGGATACACAGAACGCGGGTGATCCGCTCTACCGGGCGATGGCGCCGGGCTTTGACGGGATCGCGTTCAAGGCCGCGTGCGAGTTGGTCTTTGAGGGGCGAGTGCAGCCGTCGGGCTATACAGAGCCTGTGTTGCACGCGCGCCGTTTGGAGTTGAAGGCGGCGAGCTAAGTCGAGGATGTCGGGCGACGCCGGGGGTTTCACACCCCCGGACCCCCGTGAGGTATTTAGAGCGAAAGGAAGAGGAAAACACATGGCAGTTTCATTGAGAAAAGCACGTACGATTATCCGCAAGACACTTGAAAAGGGCCGGGAGATGGAGCTCAAACCACTGTCCGTGGTGGTCTTGGATGCGGGTGGTCATGTTCAGGCGTTTGAGCGCGAGGATGGTGCGTCACCGGGGCGTTTTGCGATTGCGCAGGGCAAAGCCTACGGCGCGGTCATGCTGGGGATGGCGGGCACGGCGCAGATGGCGCGGGCAGAGGCGCAGGCCTATTTCATGACGTCGGTGAATGGTCTGTTTGGCGGGCAGGTCGTTCCGGTTCCGGGCGGTGTCTTGTTGCGCGACAAGAAGGGTGCGGTGATTGGGGCCGTCGGCGTCACGGGTGACACATCCGACAATGACGCCACCGCCGCGATGGCGGGTATTGAGGCGGCCGGGCTGACCGGGGAGGTGTGATCCCGGGCGGCCAGCGCTTCGCCTGAAATTTCATCGTGCGAGGTGAGTTTGCGTTAATCTGCACAGCCCAGTCTGCGCGTACGGGCTGTTAACCTGAAGCGACTATGTTAAAAGCGCATAGAATTTGTGTGCTGAGAGGCTGACATGACGCGACCGGTGATCGGGATCATAGGCAACAGTTATCTGCTGAATGAGCAGTATCCGGTGCATGCCGGAGGAACGATGAATACGCAGGCGATCACGCAGGTGTCCGGCTGCATGCCGATGCTGGTGCCCGCCGACCCCGCGTATGTTTCAGTGGAAGAGTTGATGCAGGTCTGCGACGGCTTTCTGTTCACTGGCGGGCGTCCCAATGTGCACCCGGAGGAGTATGGAGAGGCAGAGACGGAAGCGCATGGTGCGTTTGACCGGGCACGCGATGCGATTGCCTTGCCGCTGATCCGAGCCTGCGTTGAACGGGGGCAGCCGTTCTTGGGCATTTGCCGTGGGTTTCAGGAAGTGAACGTCGCGATGGGTGGTTCGCTCTATCCGGAGATCCGTGATCTGCCGGGGCGGATGAACCACCGGATGCCGCCTGATGGCACGCTGGAAGAGAAATTCGAATTGCGCCATGCGGTCAGCTTTACCGAAGGCGGTGTGTTTCACCGGCTGATGGGGGCACAGGAAGTCATGACCAACACGCTGCACGGGCAGGGCATCAAGACGCCGGGCGCTGGGATTGTCATGGACGGGCATGCCCCCGATGGTACGCCCGAAGCGATCTATGTCGATGGCGCGCCGGGGTTCACACTGTCGGTGCAGTGGCACCCGGAGTGGGACGCAGCCAATGATCCGGTGTCGCGCCCTCTGTTTGCTGCATTCGGCGATGCGGCGCGGGGTTGGGCGGCACAGCGGAGGGCGTCACCTGCGCGTGTGGCCTGAAATACCCGGACAAGTCTGCGACGCGCGCCACCAAATGCCGCATGTGATACGATTGCAGCACAGAACACATCGCCTTAAAGAGCGTTCCTTATGAAATGGATAGATATGCCCCCGGTTTGGCTCGCGCTTTTCGCGGCCCTGGCTTGGGTTCAGGCACAGTATTTCAGCTTTGGGCTGAGCCTTGCGTCCGGTGTGACGTTCCTGCTGGGTGGGTTGCTGATCGGCGGCGGGATCGTCCTGATCCTGATGGCCGCGATCGAGTTTCGCAAACACAAGACCACCATCATCCCGCATGAGTTACCAGAGCGCATTATCCAGTCGGGCGTCTTCTCCAAATCCCGCAATCCGATCTATTTGGGCGATGCCCTGATTCTGGCCGGCCTGTGCCTGCGGTGGGATGCGATATTGGCGCTTGTTCTGGTACCGGTCTTTGTGTGGATCATCGAAAAGCGGTTCATCGTGCCCGAAGAAAACCGCATGCGTCGTCAGTTCAGGGCGGAATATGCGCGCTACGAACAAAAAGTGCGCAGGTGGGTGTAGCTTCTTTGCACTTATTGCGTGGCGGATTGAATGCGCGGCTTGTACCTTTTGCAACTGCAAGGTAGTGGACTTCGATACAATCGGCTCCATTTGCCATCACTCTAATGCCCGGCATGCGTCGGGCAAGAACACCACATCTGGACGGGGGATCGAAATTGAAGATCGGAACACCGAAAGAGACATTTGCCGGGGAACGTCGCGTTGCGATGACGCCCGACAGTGCCGCGCAACTGCAAAAGCTGGGCCACACCTGCGTGATCGAAGCCGGAGCGGGCGCTGAGGCAGGATTTTCCGATGCCGACTACAAGGCGGCGGGTGTGGAGGTCGTCAAGACCGCAGCGGCCCTTTGGAAGGCGGCCGATATTGTCGCCAAGGTGCGCGTCCCCTCCGATCCGGAGATGAAACGCCTGCGCGAAGGGCAGACGTTGATTTCCTTCTTCAGCCCTGTGGCAGACGAAGCCAAGATGGAAGCGGCGGCCAAAAAAGGGGCGACCGTGATCGCGATGGAGATGATCCCCCGGATCAGCCGCGCACAAAAAATGGATGCTCTCAGCTCCATGGCGAATATCGCGGGCTACCGTGCGGTGATCGAGGCAGGCAACAACTTTGGCCGCTTCTTTACCGGGCAGATCACAGCCGCGGGCAAGGTGCCACCAGCCAAGGTGCTGGTTGTCGGTGCTGGTGTTGCAGGTCTGGCCGCCATCGGCACGTCGACCTCTCTGGGGGCGATCACCTATGCGTTCGACGTGCGGCCCGAAGTGGCCGAGCAGGTCGAATCGATGGGTGCTGAATTCGTCTATCTCGATTTTGAAGAAGAACAGCAGGACGGTTCCGCATCGGGCGGCTACGCGTCGGTATCTTCACCGGAATTCCGCGAGGCGCAACTGGCCAAGTTCCGCGAACTTGCGCCAGAGGTCGACATCGTGATCACCACGGCGCTGATCCCGAACCGCGAAGCACCCGAGCTTTGGACCGAGGACATGGTTAAATCCATGAAACCCGGCTCCGTGATCGTCGATCTGGCGGCGGAAAAGGGCGGCAACTGCAAGCTGACCGTGATGGATGAAAAGATCGTCACCGACAATGGCGTGACGATCATCGGCTATACCGATTTCCCAAGCCGGATGGCGACGCAGGCCTCGACGCTTTACGCAACGAACATCCGCCATCTGATGACCGACCTGACGCCTGAAAAGGATGGGGTGGTCAATCACGATATGGAAGACGACGTGATCCGGGGTGCGACGATTGCCCATGACACGGCCGTGACGTTCCCGCCGCCGCCGCCCAAGGTGGCCGCGATTGCGGCCGCACCCAAGAAAGAGGCGGCCAAAGAGCTGACATCAGAGGAAAAACGCGCGCAGGAAGTCGCGGCGTTCAAGACCCAGACCCGCAATCAGGTCGGACTGCTGGCCATTGGTGCAGCATTGCTTCTGGCCGTGGGCCTTGTGGCTCCTGCCAGCTTCATGCAGCATTTTATCGTCTTCGTTTTGTCGGTCTTCATCGGGTTCCAGGTGATCTGGAACGTGGCGCACAGCCTGCACACACCGCTGATGGCCGTGACCAACGCGATTTCGTCGATCATCATTCTGGGGGCCTTGATCCAGATCGGGTCCAGTTCGCTGCTGATCACGCTGTTGTCGGCGCTGGCCATTTTCATGGCGGCGATCAACATTTTTGGCGGCTTCCTCGTGACACGGCGCATGCTCGCCATGTTCCAGAAATCGTAAGGGGTAGGGACCAATGGAATTCGGATTTACTATTGCGGCCTACGCAGTTGCGGCTGTTCTCTTCATCCTTTCTCTGGGTGGCCTGAGCGGTCAGGAGAGCGCCAAGCGCGCTGTTTGGTATGGCATCGTCGGTATGGCCATCGCGGTTCTGGCGACGTTGATCGGACCCGGTCAGGGTCTTGGGATCGTGTCGATCGTGCTGATCGCGCTGGGCGCTGCTGTCGGCTATCAGCTGGCAACCAAGGTGCAGATGACGCAGATGCCCGAACTGGTGGCGATCATGCACTCCCTTGTGGGTCTGGCGGCAGTCTTTGTGGGCTTCAACGCGGACATCATGATCAACACGATGGAGGCGCTCTTTATCGAAAACGGTGGGATGCTGGGCGCGACGGTCGGCGACAGCTTTACCGCCGTGGGCCTACCCAAGGAGATCTATGACGGTCTGTCTTCCTTCGGGCAGTTGATCGCCAAGAAATCCTCGGTCGAGATCGGTATTCTGCGGGTCGAACTGGTGCTTGGCATCTGGATCGGCGCGGTGACATTCACCGGCTCCGTGATTGCCTATGGCAAGCTGGCCGGCAAGGTAGACACCTCTGCCAACAAACTGCCCGGTGGTCACATGCTGAACGCAGGTGCCGCGGGTTTGTCGCTGCTCTTTGCAATCATGTACATGAGCGGCTCCGGTTCATGGACGCTGGTGCTGCTGACGCTGCTGGCGCTCTTTATCGGCTATCACCTGATCATGGGCATCGGCGGCGCGGACATGCCGGTCGTGGTCTCCATGCTCAACAGCTATTCCGGCTGGGCGGCGGCAGCCATCGGGTTCAGCCTTGGCAATGACCTGCTGATCGTTGTGGGCGCGCTTGTGGGCTCGTCGGGTGCGATCCTGAGCTACATCATGTGCAAGGCGATGAACCGCTCCTTCGTGAGCGTTATTCTGGGCGGCTTTGGCGGCCCGGCCGGCGAGCAGATGGCCGTAGAAGGCGAGCAGATCGCGATTGAGGCAGACGGTGTGGCTGCGGCCCTGAATGAAGCCGACAGCGTCATTATCATCCCCGGTTACGGCATGGCGGTGGCGCAAGCCCAGCAAGCGGTGTCGGAATTGGTGCGCAAGCTGCGTGCATCGGGCAAGAACGTGCGGTTCGCCATTCACCCGGTGGCGGGGCGTTTGCCCGGCCACATGAACGTGCTCTTGGCCGAGGCCAAGGTGCCATATGACATCGTGATGGAAATGGACGAGATCAACGATGATTTCCCGTCCACGGACGTGGCGATCGTCATTGGTTCGAATGACATCGTGAACCCTGCAGCACAGGATGATCCCAACAGCCCCATCGCTGGTATGCCGGTGCTGGAATGCTGGAAGGCCAAGCAGGTTTTCGTCTCCAAACGCGGGCAGGGCACGGGGTATTCGGGCATCGAAAACCCGCTGTTCTTCAAGGAGAACACACGCATGTTCTACGGCGATGCCAAAGCGTCTTTGGACAAGCTTTTGCCCATGATCGACTAACCGCGCTGCCCGGCGACGGGACAGCCCGAGACATCACACATAGAAAGCCCCGGCCGCTGCGCCGGGGCTTTTTGCTTTGGAATGGGCCGTCGCGCGTATACGTTTTGTGCAAATTGGGGTGAGGAGGGCACGGATATGCACAAGGTGAAGGGCATCGGAGGGTTCTTTTTCCGCGCGCGCGATCCGCAGGCTTTGGCGACGTGGTATGCGACCCATCTGGGCGTGGAGGGTGAGGACGGCGCGCCCTGGCAACAGGCGGCGGGCTACACGGTATTTGCTCCGTTTCCGGCGGACACTGAATATTTTGGCCGCTCCGAACAAGGGTGGATGCTCAACTTCAGGGTCGATGACCTTGATGCGATGCTGGGCCAACTGGAGGACGCAGGCATCACGACAGAACAGCGCGCGGAGTGGGACATGCCGGAGGTCGGTCGTTTCGCCCGGCTGCACGACCCGGAAGGCAACCCGATCGAGTTGTGGGAACCAGCGGGACAAGAATAGCCGTCCCGTTTATGCGCGCTCCTCCGGGACGTCACAGCGAGTCCCATCTGCAACGGATCGCGATTTGTTCGGGCAACGGCGATGCCAAATCTTGACCGTGTTAAGCTCAGCTTAATAATTCTTAACGGTGGAATATCGTTGGAAATATCGCAAAGCGGCACACGTCGCGGCAAATGGTGGCTTTTTCCGCCAGCTTGAACGCCATGCGCTGGCGTTTTTCGCGCGATCTGACACGTTGATCGTCACCTTTGACAACACCAAAAGCCGTGCTGCGCGGGGGCCGCATTTTCCCTGGGGTTACAACTTCATTCGCCGGGCGGGGCACTCGCATCTGGGTGTGATGATGTCACGGCACAACGATTGGTTTCGACACGCCCAACTGTGGGATGAATTGACGGCGCTCAAGGACGACGGGTTCTTCGAAAGGTTCCGCTCCGTGATCTTTTACGGCAGCTCCATGGGGGGCTATGGGGCGCTTGCTTTTGCGCCGCTTGCACCTGGATGCCGCGTCGTGACCCTGATGCCGCAAACGCATCTGGATCCGTCCGTCGTGCCGTTTGAGACCCGCTTTCGCCAAGGATATGCGCGGGGCGATTGGAGCGGTCCTTTCCTTGACGGTGCCGAAGGCGCGTTGGCCGCAGCGCAGGTCTATGTCTTTGCCGATCCCTACTTCCCGCCGGATGCCAAACATGTTTACCGGCTGCCGCAAGAAACCACGACATGGCTCAAATGCACCTCGACGGGGCACCAGTCGGCGCGGGTTCTCCATCTGATGGATCTGTTGCCCGACTTGATTCACAAAGCCTGGGCGGGGGATCTGACGGAAGAGGACTTCATCGTGCAGTGGCGGGCCAACCGTCCCTCGCGCCCGCATGTCCGCACGGTGTTAACGGCCGCGATCGAAAGGGGGCATCTGGAGCTGGCCAAGGCTTCGCTGAACCAGTTGAGCAAAACCCAGCCCGATTGGCGGTTTCCCGTGTTGCAGCGCAAACTGAAGGACGCAAAGGTTGGCCTTTCCAACACTTAGCGAAGATCTGCCTTGTACGGTATACAAATGTATTCCCGTAACTTAATGATAAAAAAGGGAATTTTCTTTACAATGGGCCTGATGCGTCCTAAATGACAAATGGAACAGTTGGAAAACCCACGATGCCGCCCATTCATGATCATCCCCTGCGCTACAAGTTGGCCAACGAGTTGCACGCGCGCCCGTTCCCCTCGATGCAGGCGCCGTGCACGGCTGCCTACATTGCCATCAAACAACCCAATGACGCGGTCAGCCGCGACCGGGCGGCCGATCTGGCGCATCTGACGGCGCTTTTGGATCGGCACGGCGCGCCGCACCCGCAACCCGGGGCCACGCATTATTATGGGCAGATCGGGAAGCATTGGCTCAAGTGGGAACAGCATACCGAATTCGTCACCTACACTGCCTTTTCCGAGGGGGCCTCGGACAAGCCGTTCGATCCGGCTGAGTTTGATGTTTTTCCAGCCGATTGGCTGAGCGAGGCACCGGGACAGCGGATAACGTCGGCCTTGCTGCACATTCAGGATCGCCCCGAGGCCGAAACCGACATCAGCAAACTTCTGTCCGAATGGTTCGTCGCAGAAAGCCTTGCCGTCTCGGAGGTCCTTGATGGAGAGGGGATCGTCGCGGGTGATTTCCGCATTGATTTGAACGGGCACCTTCGGTTCGCCGTCTTTACCGGGGCAGAGACGAGCAAGCGTCGGGTTGGTCGGATCGTCCAGCGCCTGTGCGAGATTGAAACCTACAAGACCATGTCGATGCTGGGCTTTGCGCGCGTGCGTGTGTTGCAACCCAAGTTGAATGCGCTGGACACCAAGCTGACCGGACTGATGGGCGCGATGTCCGATGAAGCCGCCCCAGCGGAAAAAACACTGCATGACCTGCTGAGTATTTCGGCGGAGTTGGAAACGCTCTCGGCGCAGTCGTCGTTTCGGTTCGGGGCAACGGGCGCTTATGAGGCACTGGTCGATCAGCGGATCGAAGCGATGCGCGAGGAACGGTTTCAGGGCCGCCAGCATTTCGGTGAATTCATGATGCGCCGTTATGCGCCAGCGATGCGGACCGTTCATTCCGCAGAAACGCGGCTCGATGCGATGTCGAGCCGGTCCATTCGTGCGTCCAACCTGCTGCGCACGCGCGTCGATGTGGAGCGATCCGCACAGAACCAGGCGCTGCTGGAAAGCATGGACAAACGCTCGGACTTGCAACTGCGGTTGCAGCGTACCGTCGAGGGGCTGTCTGTGGTGGCGATCAGCTACTATGCGGTATCACTGGCGGGCTATCTGCTTTACCCGGTCACGCAAGCCACGGGGCTGAGCAAAGGCATGCTGACAGCACTTGTGACTATACCGGTCGTTTTGCTGGTCTGGGGCATGATCCGACGTTTGCGTGCCTCTGTCGAGAAACGCTAGTCGGCGCATTTGAGCGGGACGCTCAAGTCGCCCCGCCCACTGTCGCAAAAAAACCAATTATGTGTTCAGCGCCCGCGAATACGTGGATCGAGCGCGTCGCGCAAACCGTCACCCAGATAGTTCACCGACAGCACGGTCAGCGAGATCAGGATACCCGGCAGCATCACGCGTTCCGGGAATTCTTCCATCCGCGGCACCGCATCAGACAAGAGCTTGCCCCATGTTGGGAAATCTGACGGGAAGCCGACACCAAGAAAGCTGAGCGCGCTTTCGGTGATGATTGCCGTGGCCAGACCAAGGGCTGCCGACACCATGATCGGAGAGACCACATTAGGCAGCAGGTGCCGCGTGATGATCCGGTAGGGCGTGGTGCCGATGGACCGGGCCGCCAGAATGAATTCGCGTTCCTTGAGGGCCAGCACTTCACCACGCACGATGCGCGCAGTTTGCATCCACGACGTGATGCCGATGACGCCCACGATCAGGATGAACATGCCGGTTTCCGGCCCGAAGCTGGCGCGCAATGGCTGACGAAAGAGTGTCACGGCCACCAGCAAGAGCGGCAGGATAGGCAGGGACAGGAACAGGTCCGTCAGCCGCATCAGCGGGCCATCGAGACGCTTGAAATAGCCCGACACAACACCCACAAGCGTGCCGATCGACAGTGCAAGGATCATCGCCGTCCAGCCCACAGCCATGGAGGCGCGGCCTCCCGCGATAAGCGTCGCCATAATGTCGCGACCGAGGTTGTCGGTGCCGAAGGGGTGGCCCCAGCTGACCTTGGCGCTGCTGTCCCAAAGTGCGGTGTAGATCGGACGCAGGTCCTTGTTGCGGATGTCGAGGGTCTTGGGGTCGATGGTCCAGAGGTACGGACCCAGCAGGACGGCCAGCGTGATAAAGGCGAGAAATCCACCACCGATCAGCGCGCCTTTGTGCCGGCGGAACTGGTCCCAGACATCGCGCCATTGGCTGCGCGGTTCCTTTTGCGGCTCTTTGTCCTTGAGCGCGCCGTAGAGTTCCATTTCGACTTCTGCTGCCGCTGCGTTGACGTTTTGATCAGTCATAGCGGATCCTCGGGTCAAGGACGCCGTAGAGGATATCGGCGATCAGGTTGAAGGCCACGATCAGGATCGCGAAGATGAAGGTCAGCGTCATGACCATCGGCAGGTCATTGGCAAAGAGCGCCGTCAGCAGCAACTGCCCGATGCCGTTCACCTTGAAGAGCGTCTCGGTGATGATCGCGCCGCCAAAGATCGACGGGATGCCAAGCGCGATAACGGTGATCACCGGGATCATCGAGTTGCGCAGCACATGCACCATGACCACGACGCTTTCGCGCAGACCCTTGGCGCGGGCGGTGCGAACATAATCCTGATTGAGGTTGTCGAGCATGGAGGCGCGCATGAAGCGGCTGATCTGTGCTGTGGTTTGCAGGGCCAGCACCATCACCGGCATGATCATCTGCTGCAGCTGGATTTTGAAGCTGGCCCAATCGGTCACCACATGGGTGGTGTCGTAGATCGACGGGAACCACCCCAGATTGACGGAAAAGATAACGATGACAACAACGCCCGAAAAGAACGGCGGGATCGAGAAGCCGATCATCGAGACGAATGTCCCGGCTTGATCAAACAACGAATACTGGCGGTAGGCGGAATAGATGCCGATGGGCAGGGCGATGGCGATGCCAACGATATAGGACATGCCCACGACCCAAAGGGTTTGCGGCATCCGTTGGATGACGATGTCCATGACAGGCGAACGTGTCTGCCAGGAGATCACGCGCAGCTTGCCTTCGGCGAAGGTGGTGCCGAACCAATGGTCCATCAGAACTTGCGGTTCGATCACAAAGAACTGGTAGAGCCATTTGATGTATTGGATATGGACCGGCTGACCCAGCCCCAGTGCCTCGCGCATCCGTTCCTTGACCTCTGGAGGGACGGTCAGCGGCACCTGCGCCATTGGATCGCCCGGGGCCAGTTGCAGCAACAGAAAGATGGCAAGACTGATGATCAAAAGCGTCGGGATCGACAGGATCAATCGACGGATTGTGAATGTCAGCATATACGGCGCCTTTGTGCGTCAGTCTTTTTATGTTCGGTCGAGAGGGCGGTTCAAAGCAAGCCCGAAACCTGTCTCAGCAGCAAACGGGGCGCACGATATCGCGCGCCCCGCCTGTTTTCACATCACTTCACGCGGTACCAGTCCGCGACATTCCACAGTTCGGAGTCCCAGACGTTCAGAACAACGCCACCGAGGCTGTTGGCATGTGCCGACACGCGAGCACGGTTGACGAGTGGCACGATAACCATGGATTCCTTGGTGATCATGTCGTTCATCTTGCGTGCGATCTCGCCGCGTTTCTCGATGTCGCCGGTTTTGGCCAGCTCGTCGATCATTGCGTCATAGGCCGGATCACAGAAGCGGTTGATGTTTTCACCCTGCCACTGGCTGTCTGGCTTGGGTTCATTGCCGCAACGGTAGGCCGCTAGGTACGCCTGCGGGTCTGTGCCGTTGAAGGTGTTGGCGTACATTTCCACATCCGCATAGAACTTCTGGAAAGTGTCAGGGGAGCCTGGGTCACCACCAAAGAACACGGACGCATCGAGGTTACGCAGTTCGGTTTCAACACCGATCTGGCTCCACCAATCCTTGATCAGCGCCTGGAAGTCCTGACGGACGGCGTTGGTCGATGTTTGGTAAAGAATGGAGAGTTTGACGCCATCCTTGTCGCGCACGCCGTCACCATCGCTGTCCACCCAACCGGCTTCGTCGAGCAACGCCTTGGCGCCGTCAAGATCCTGCGTCAGACACTCTGTGTTGTCGGAGTTGTAGATCGCAGGTGCGGGCACCAGGTTACACGTCGGACGTCCGGCCTTGCCATAGCCCACTTCGGTCAGCAATTCGCGGTCGATCGCCATGGAAAGCGCCTTGCGCACATTGAAATCGCTCAGGAACGGGTGCGGATGCATGACCGTCGAACGCTCACCTTCGGGAAGGTCAGGCGAGGGGTTCGTCATGTTCATCTCGAGGCGTTCCACCAGCGGACCAAAGCCTGCGATAGCTTTGCCTTTGCCGGCTTCTTCCATCTTGGCGATCACGTCGGGTGCCAGTTGCAGGTTCCAAGCATAGTCAAATTCGCCTGTTTCCAGAACCGAACGACCCGCAGCAGTCGCGTCGCCGCCACCCTTGAACGTCACCTTGGCAAAGGCAGGCTTGGCCGGGTCACGGTAGTTCGGGTTGGCTTCGAACTGGATCACGTCATTGGGGCGGAAGTCCGTCACAACGAAGGGGCCGGTGCCGATTGGGTTGAAGTTCTGCTCTGTGCACTCAGGCGCCTTGGCACCCATGCAGTCGGCGAACTGGGCCGCTTGGATGATGGGGGATTCACCGCCAACGAAGGGGCCATAGGGGTTCGGCTGCGGTGCGCCGAACGTCACTTTGACGGTCAGATCATCCAGCGCTTCAACGCTTGTCACACCGTCAAACTTGGCGCCTTGGGCGCAACCGCCTTCGGGGTGCATGCAATAGTCAGCAGTGAATTTCACGTCTGCAGATGTGAAGGGCGTGCCATCGGACCACACCAGGCCCGGTGCGATTTTCCACGTGATGGTTGTCAGGTCTTCGGACACACCACCATTTGCAACAGTCGGGATTTCAGCCGCAAGGAATGGGATCATCACGCCGGTCTCGTTGTAGCGTGCCAGAGGCTCGATCACGAGTGACGAAGATTCGACGTCCTTGGTGCCGCCAGACAGGAACGGGTTCAAGATCGAGGGCGCTTGCCAGTAGATGATCTTGACTTCGCCGTCCGCCCCGCGCTCGGCAAATGCCGCAGGGGCAAGGGCGGCAGTCGCGATCGCACCCAGCAATAAGGTTTTGATTTTCATGTCATACTCCATGTTGGACACATATGTGCCATTGGGGCTCCGCGAATTGCATCACGGTAGCCCATACTCGACGTCGGAAAATGATGATTGTCGCTGACTTCCTTGCGGAAATTCCTGCGGTACACGCCATCCCCCGAACGCATGCTGCTTATCCAAGCAGCTTTGACAGAAAATGCAAGAGTTGTTGCCGGTTATCCTGGGTAAACCGTACCCATTGCGTTTGACAGTGCCCGATGCTTGGCCGTAGCGTCGTCGTGACAGAAAAACTGGGGGCCACATGCTCGATCAAATGCCGACGGGTACCATTGCGCAGATCAAGGGTTTGCGGGTGGAATTTCAAACCAAGGACGGACCAGTCGTTGGGGTGGAAGATGTATCGTTTGACATCAATGCGGGTGAAACCGTCTGTGTGGTGGGCGAATCCGGGTCCGGGAAATCGGTGTCCTCACTGTCGCTGATGCGGCTGGTGGAGTTTGGTGGTGGCGAGATCGCCGGTGGGCAATTGCTGTTCGACCGCCCCGATGGCAAGGACGTTGACCTTGCATCGGCCAGTCAGGATTTGATGCGCACCATTCGTGGCAATGAAATCGGGATGATCTTTCAGGAGCCGATGACGGCACTGAACCCTGTGTTCACCGTCGGCCGGCAGTTGACCGAAGGGCTGCGGCTGCACAAGTCAATGTCCAAGGCGGAGGCCGAAGCGCGCGCGCTGGAATTGCTGCGCGAAGTGCGCATCCCCGAGCCGGAGCGGCGCCTGCAGCAGTATCCGCACGAATTGTCCGGTGGCATGCGCCAGCGTGTGGTGATCGCGATGGCATTGGCGTGCAAGCCACGCCTGCTGATCGCCGATGAGCCGACGACAGCGCTTGATGTGACCATTCAAGCCGAGATTCTGGCATTGATGGACCGGCTGAAACGCGAGACCGGCACGGCCGTGATGTTCATCACGCATGACATGGCCGTGGTGGCACAGATGGCTGACCGTGTGGTGGTCATGTTCCGCGGCAACAAGGTCGAAGAGGGGCCGGTCAGCCAAATCTTCAACAACCCGCAACACCCCTATACCAAGGCGCTACTGGCTGCGGTGCCCAAGCTGGGCGAGATGACGGGCAAGGCCTATCCCGAACCGATGAAACTGTTGGGCAGCGACGATCACGAGATCAAGCCGATCACTGGCACCAACGAGGTTTTACTGACCGTCAATAACCTGACCACAAGGTTCCCGGTCAAGGGCGGGTTGCTGCGCCGTACGGTCGCGAATGTGCATGCGGTCGAGGACGTGTCCTTTACCATCAACAAGGGCCAGACCCTGAGCCTGGTCGGAGAATCCGGTTGCGGCAAATCCTCTGCCGGGCGGTCGATCTTGCGACTTGTGGAGCCGATCTCGGGCGAAATCCGCGTGGGCGATGTGGACATCATGGCGCTGGATCAACGGGCCCTGCGGGCGGCACGTCTGGACATGCAGATGATCTTTCAAGACCCCTTCGCCTCGTTGAACCCGCAGATGCAGCTGAGCGATCAGGTGGCCGAACCGATCCACAACTTTGGCACGCTCCAAGGTCAGGCGATCATGGACCGTGTCGGGATGCTGTTTGACCGGGTGGAACTGCCGCGCAGCTTCATGCGCCGCTTTCCGCATGAATTGTCGGGCGGCCAACGCCAGCGGGTCGCGATTGCGCGTGCTTTGGCGCTGAACCCCAAGCTGATCATCTCGGATGAAGCGGTGTCGGCGCTGGATGTGTCAGTGCAGGCGCAGGTGCTGAACCTGATGATGGAATTGCAGCAGGAGATGGGAATATCGTACCTGTTCATCAGCCACGACATGGCCGTCGTCGAACGCGTCAGCCATTTTGTCGGCGTAATGTACCTGGGGCGGATCGTTGAAATGGGACCTCGCAGCAGGGTGTTTGAAAACCCGCAACACCCCTACACGCAGGCCTTGATGAAGGCGGTTCCGATTGCGGACCCTGACAAACGCAAAGAGGAAAAAGACCTGAACTTCAAGCCGATCCCGTCGCCCATTCACCCGGCCTCCTATGTGCCCGAGCCGTCGAAATACCAAGAGGTCGAGCCGGGGCATTTCGTGCTTTTGACAGACAGCGGGTATTGATCATGCCTGAACGCCTGACGCCGCTTGAGTTGATGCGCAAGCTGATCTCTTTTCCGACCGTGAGCCGCGACACCAACATTCCGCTGATCGATTGGGTCGAGGAGTATCTGGCCAGCCACGGGATCGAGGCGCACCGCTATATCGACCCCGCACAGCCCAAACATGCGCTGTTTGCCCATGTCGGTCCTTGGGAAGAGGGCGCGGTTGTGCTGTCGGGCCACACGGATGTGGTGCCGGTCGATGGACAGCCTTGGGACAGCGATCCGTTCGAGGTGGTTGAAAAGGATGGCAAATACTTCGGTCGCGGCACCTGTGACATGAAGGGGTTTGACGCGCTGGCACTTTGGGCACTGGTGGAGGCGAAATACGCTGGCGTCAAACGCCCGCTGCAAATTGCGTTCAGCTTTGACGAAGAGGTCGGCTGTACCGGCGCGCCGCCGATGATCGAGGCCATGCAGCCGGTTCTGCCCAAGGGATCGGCCGTGATCGTCGGCGAGCCATCCGAGATGCAGGCCGTCACCGGCCACAAGGGCGGCACCGGTTTTGCCACACATATCAAGGGGTTCGAGGTGCATTCCTCGATCCTGCACACCGGGGTGAGCGCGATCATGTATGGTGCCAAGCTGATCGAGTGGTGCAACGAGGTGAACGCCGCCAACATGGCAAGCGAGCCAAGTGATCTGGCGGCCATGTTTGATCCGCCCTACACCAACGTTCATGTCGGCATGATCAGTGGTGGCACCGCCCACAACATCACCGCCAAGGACTGTCATTTCATGGTGGGTTTTCGGGTCGTGCCGGGTGAGGACAAGGCCATGTGGCGCAAGCGCTACATGGACAAAGTGGCTGAGGTGCAGGCGATGATGCGCGCGGTCGTGCCGGAGACCGGTATCGAGGTGGGGCACTTCTTTGACGTGCCCGCGCTGGAACCCGAAGAAGACGGGGCAGCCGAGCAATTGGTGCGTGCGATCACCGGCGACAATGCCACCCATGTTGTCAGCTACGGCACCGAGGCCGGGCAGTTTCAGCAGGCCGGATATTCGGCGGTGATCTGCGGGCCGGGCTCGATCGCACAAGCGCACCAGCCCAACGAATATATCTCCGTCAAGGAGTTCGAGGCCGGGCACGCGTTCATGCAAAGACTGGTCGCACGGTTGAGCGCGTAAACACACGGCGCTCGGACAATATCTGCGCACAGGTGCGCCATCCAACTATTTGAAAAGGCTAAAAAAGCGATGTCGGTAACGGGTGTGTATTGCGTTGGTATTCCTCCAGTGCAGAGGTCGATTTCGCGACGCGCAGAGCGCGAAAAAGCCGTGCGTATCATCCCTCGGCGCGGCTGCCGGACATGAGTGTTTTTCCCTTCACCGAGGCCATGCCCATCACCTATCCCGGACCGCCCCCTGCTGCGGCGGATGTGGTGGTGATCGGCGGCGGCGTGATCGGTGTGTGCACAGCGCTATTTCTGGCGCGCGCAGGCAAGCGCGTGGTGCTTTTGGAAAAGGGGCGCATCGCGGCGGAACAGTCGGGCCGAAACTGGGGCTGGATCCGTGCGCAGGGTCGCGACCCCGATGAAATCCCGATTGTGCAGGAAGCGGGCCAGCTGTGGCGCGAACTGGCCCAGCAAACCAACGTCGATATCGGCTTGGTACAGGGTGGGGTCACCTATTTTGCCGAGACCGAAAAGCAGCTGGCCAACTATCAGGCGTGGATGCCGCATGCCCGCGCGCACGGGTTGGACAGCCGGATGTTGAGTGCAGCAGAGGTGGCGGAACTGGTCCCCGGTATGGCGCGCGGGTATGCTGGTGCGATCTACACCGCATCCGACATGCGTGCGGAGCCTTGGGTCGCGGTGCCTGCGCTGGCCGGGATCGCGGCGCGCGAGGGCGCGGTGCTGGTGGAGCAGTGCGCGGTGCGGACCCTCGATATCGCCGCCGGGCGCGTGGCGGGCGTGGTTACCGAAGAGGGGCGGATCGCAGCACCCGAGGTGGTGCTGGCCGGGGGCGCGTGGTCGGCGCTGTTTTTGCGCCGTCATGGTGTTCAGATCCCGCAGCTTTCGGTGCGCGCAACGGTGGCCGCAACAGCACCGGTGCCGATGGTCTACCCCGGTGGCGCAGCTGACAGCAGCCTCGCGTTTCGGCAGCGGCAGGATGGCGGGTTGTCACTGGCACAGGGCGGATTTAGCGAGCTGTTCGTTGGACCTGATGCGTTTCGGGCGCTGCCGAAATACCTGACGCAATTGCGTGCAGATCCCTTGGGCGTTCGGCTGCACCCGGCAGCGCCCAAGGGCTACCCTGACGCCTGGGGCACAGCGCGCACATGGGACGCAGACCGAGCCGGCCCATTCGAGGCGATGCGCGTGCTGAACCCGGCCCCCAATGCGCGCAAGGTGGCCGCTTTGGGCCGCAGGCTGGAGGCGCTTTTCCCGGATTTTGGCCCGGTGCGGATCACATCTGCCTGGGCGGGCATGATCGACACGATGCCGGATATCGTACCCGTGGTGGACCGCGTGGCGGATCTGCCGGGTTTGACCGTGGGCACGGGCATGAGCGGGCATGGGTTCGGCATTGGGCCGGGGATGGGCCGGGTGCTGGCGGACTTGGCGCAGGGCAAAACGCCCGGCCATGACCTGACGCGGTTCCGCCTGGCGCGGTTCACAGACGGCACCGCTATGCGCCTTGGTCCGGGAATTTGACAGAACCGAATATTGCAGGCAAAGATTATCAACCAAGCAGCCACGTGAGCTTGGATGATAGGTGTATTGATGAGCGGTTGGAGAAATTGGAATGTCTCTTTGCGCGCGTAACCAGTCCGTGTGGTAAGGCTAGGCTTTCCGCTTCGCCCTGAGGGATAAGCGCGATGTCAGACAAGATCGATGAAAGCCTACGCGAGCATTTTCAGGATATACCAATCGGATCCCTCGTATGGGACGTCGCCCGTCGCCTGAGTGCGTTGGAAATCGCATATTTCGAACAACGCCCAACGGATTCACCCCTGTCGACCTTGATGTGGCATGTGGCCTATGCGCCGGGACAGGGTATGACGTTTTATGCACGCCGCATGTCGATTGATCAGGCCACGTTCGGCCGGTACGTGAATACGTTGGTGGATGCGGGGCACATCCATAAAGAAACCGATGCGGAAGATAACCGCGTGCGGGTGTTGCGGCTGACAGAGGCGGGGTACGGATTTCTGCAAATGCAGCGCGAAACCTACCGCAACTTTGAGAAAATGATGCGGATGACGCTGGGTGCTGCCAAACATGATCGCTTGTCAGTTCTGCTTGTACATTTTTTACGATCCACCGATGCGATTTTGCCGGCACAGCCGGACCGGTGATGCCCTTGCGTCATGTGGTGCGATTGCACTGCAGTCATTTGGGATGTTTGATACACATAAGAAACCCATTTGGAGACAGAGATGCCAGTCAAGAACCGTTTTGCCGAAATTCACGCCGATATCGCGAAATGGCGCCGGCATCTTCACACGATCCCCGAGCTTCAGTATGACCTGCCCAAGACGACGGCCTTCGTAGAAGAGCGCTTGCGCGAAATCGGGGTCGATGAGATCACCACCGGGGTCGGGCAGAGCGGGCTGGTTGCGGTGATCCGCGGGCGCACCGATACAAACAACCGCGTCATCGGTCTGCGCGCGGATATGGATGCGTTGCCGATCGAAGAGGCGACCGGGTTGCCCTTTGCCTCCACCCATCGCGGCAAGATGCATGCCTGCGGGCATGACGGGCATACGGCGATCTTGCTGGGTGCGGCGCAATATCTGGCAGAGACGCGCAATTTCGACGGCACGGCGGTGCTGATCTTTCAACCCGCAGAAGAGGGTGGCGCGGGCGGTCTGGCGATGTGCAATGACGGGTTGATGGAGCGGTGGGGTATCGAAGAGGTCTACGGGATGCACAACATGCCGGGTTTGGCCGTAGGGCAATTCGCGATCCGTCCCGGTGCATTGCTGGCCTCCGCTGATGAATTCGACATTGTCGTGACCGGGCGGGGCGGACATGCGGCGGCTCCGCATGAAGCGGTGGATCCAAACATTGCAGCGGCACATGTGTTGCTGGGCTTGCAAAGCATCGCAAGCCGCAATGTCGATCCGCTGGCGCAGGTGGTCGTGTCAGTCTGCGCGCTGCATTCGGATACACATGCGCATAACGTCATTCCGCAATCCACGCGGATGACCGGAACAATGCGCACGCTGGATGGCGATGTGCGCACGCATGTGCAGGCGCGGATCCGAACCATCGCGCAATCGACGGCCGAGGCCTACGGCTGCACCGCCACCGTGACCTTCGAGGATGGCTACCCGGTGACTGTTAACGCGCAGGATAACACTGATTACGCGGCAGATGCCGCACGGGTCGTGGCGGGCGACGTGATCACGGACACGCCCCCCATCATGGCGGCGGAAGACTTTTCCTTCATGCTGCAGGAACGACCCGGCGCATACATCATGATCGGCAATGGCGACGGTCCCGTCGTGCATCACCCGGCCTACCAGTTTGATGATGAGGCGATCCCTGCGGGCTGCAGTTGGTTTGCGGAAATCGTTGAACGTCGGATGCCTGTGGCTTAGGTTCAGCCTATTCAAATTTAGGGAGTGTTTGCGGTGCCAGTGAAGAATCGATTTGCCGAATTGCACGAAGACATCACCGCGTGGCGGCGTGATCTGCATGAAAACCCGGAGATTTTGTTCGAGACGCATCGGACCTCTGCGCTGGTGGCGCAAAAGCTGCAGGACTTCGGCTGCGATGAGATCGTCACCGGGATCGGGCGCACGGGCGTCGTGGGGGTGATCAAGGGCAAAGCCAACGGATCGGGCAAGGTGATCGGACTGCGCGCGGATATGGATGCGCTGCCGATTGAGGAAGAAACCGGACTGGAATACGCGTCCAAAACACCCGGCGCGATGCACGCCTGCGGGCATGACGGGCACACCGCGATGCTCTTGGGTGCGGCGCAATACCTGGCCGAGACACGCAATTTTGATGGCACTGTTGTCGTGATCTTTCAGCCTGCCGAAGAGGGCGGCGGCGGCGGCCGCGAGATGTGCAAGGACGGCATGATGGAGCGGTTCGGCATTCAGGAAGTCTATGGCATGCACAACTGGCCCGGCGTGCCGACGGGGCAATTCGCAATCCGTCCGGGCCCGTTTTTTGCGGCCACCGATATATTCGAGATCGAGGTCGAGGGTTTGGGCGGACATGCCGCCAAACCGCATGAGACGGTCGATACCACGGTGATCGCGAGCCAAATCGTGCTGGCCGCCCAAACCATCGCGAGCCGCAATGCGGATCCGGTGGACCGGATCGTCGTGTCGATCACCTCATTCGAGACATCATCCAAGGCGTTCAATGTGATCCCCCAAACGGTGATGCTGAAGGGAACGGTGCGCACCATGACGCCCGAAATGCGCGATTTGGCCGAAACGCGGCTGACCGCGATTGCCAAAGGCACCGCCGAGATGATGGGTGGCACGGCGCGGGTGAATTATGTGCGCAACTACCCGGTGATGGTGAACCACGATGATCAGACGGCCTTTGCCGCGGATGTCGCGCGCGCGGTGTCGGGCGATTGTGCAGAGGCGCCGCTGGTCATGGGCGGCGAGGATTTCGCCTTCATGCTCGAAGAGCGGCCTGGCGCCTATATCCTTGTCGGCAATGGCAAAGAGGGCGCGATGGTCCACCACCCCAAGTACAACTTCAACGATGACGCAATCCCGGCAGGGTGCAGCTGGTGGGCAGAGATTGTCGAGCGCCGGATGCCAGCGGCCTGACCCGTTGGCTCAGCCGGACCAGAGCATGTCATAGACCTGTGCGATGCCTGCGGCTTCGGCCTTGGCGCTGAATTGCGCCTCTGCCACTTCGCGGGCGGCGCGGGCCATCTGATCATAGTCAGCTGCGCTCAGAATCGCGGCGCAGGCTTGGGCGGCTGCTTCGGCATTTTGCTGCGGCACAATACGGCCCACACGACCCTGCGCGGCAAAGGCAGCGTAATACCCCGCCTCGCTGCCCACGAACGGCACACCGCTCGCCATCCCTTCCAAGGGAACCATGCCGTAGCCTTCATAGCGCGGCAGTTGGCACACCAGCGACAACCCGGCCAATACGTGCGGCAGGTCGGCTGCGGCTATTTCGCCGGGGAAAAGCAGACGATCCGCTAACCCGGCGGCGGTGACCTTGTCCTGCAAGCCTTTGAGAAAGCTGTCATGTTTGCCGCCCGCGCGCCCGATTACGAGGGCCACCGCGCCGGGGCGTCGCGGCAAGAGGCGCAGCATTGCATCAACAAAAACATCCGTGCCCTTTTCCGGGCGGATGCGCCCGATGGTGGCGATCCCATGGGTGCCACCATAGCCCAATGCGGCCCATGCCGCGGCACGATCCGAAGCAGGACGCAGCGCATCCGTGTCGACCCCATGCGGCACCACGGCACGCACATGTGGCACGTGGCCAGCGGCGGCGTCGGTGGTGGCAATCACCGCGTCCATGCGAGAGATCAGCCAGCGTGGAAACACCGAATGGCGACGCTGTGCGGCGGAGGTAAAGACGATGCGGATGGGGCAGCGTAGCACGTCGCGCACCCACAGCGCGCTGCGCATTTCGGTGTTGCGGCGCACATGCCAGATGGCAAAGGGCAAGCCCTGCGGCGCGTGACGGCTGAGCGCGCGCGCGGCACTGCGCCGGATCGGTTCGGGGCAGCCGGGCAGGGGTTGGCCGACCAGTGCAAGATCGAATTGGGCGACTTGCTGGCGGATAACGTTGGCGGCCGTAGCGGACACACCGGTGAAATTGGGGTTGAAGTTGGTGACGTAGACCTCAGCCATCCTCAAGCTCCAGCGCCTTGATCAACCGCCCGGCGATCTGCGCAAGCTGGCCCTGCTTTTGCGCGGCGAATCTCTCCGCCGCCTGGCTGGCGGCGTTAAGAGCGTCCGGATCATCAAGCATGTGGTGCACAGCCTCGGCAAGGCTGTCGGCGTCCGCCGTGAAGGTCGCAGCGCCGCTCTGGATCATGTCGTCAAAGGTCTCGGCAAAGTTGGTGACATGCGGACCAGAGAGCACGGGGCGGCCAGCAGCCGCGACCTCAAACGGGTTGTGCCCGCCAATGGGTTTGAGCGATCCACCCAAGAAAACCACCGGCGCCAGCGCATACCACGTGCCCAATTCGCCCAGCGTATCCGCCAGATAGACCTGTGCGGTGGGCGGCGTTCCAGCAGAGCGTTGCGCGACACTAAGGCCGGTGGCGCGGATCAAGTCGGCCACCGCATCACCGCGTTCAGGGTGGCGCGGGGCCAGGATGAGCGCCAGATCTGGGTGTGACTTCAGCAAGATTTGATGCGCGGCGAGCACGATCTCTTCCTCGCCGGGATGAGTGGAGGCGGCGACCCAGACGGGGCGCTGGCCGAGCACTTTGCGCATGTCGGTGAGGGTCGTGGCGTCAATCGGCAGCGGATCCGAAAGCGATTTGAGGTTGAACCCGCGCGCCACCCGGTCGGGTGGGGCGTTCATGTCGACCATCGCTTGGGCCATGTCGTCGTTCTGGGTCAGGATCAGCGAGAACACGTCCAACAGGTAGCGCGCGGTTTTGGGAACCCGTGCCCAGTTTCGGCGCGATCCCGCACTGAGCCGCGCATTCACCAGCGCCAGTTTGGCACCGCTGTCATAGGTCCGGCGCAGCATTTGCGGCCAAAGCTCACTTTCCACGAAGACGGCCGCGTTGGGCCGCCAATGCGCGAGAAACCGGTTCAGTGGTCCCTTGGCATCCAGCGGTGCGAACTGATGCACCGTGCGCGGCGGCATCCGGCGCGCGATCAGGTCTGCGGAGGTGGGCGTGCCCGAGGTGATCAGGAACTGTGCGCGCGGCTGCATCTGGCCCATCATGGTGATGAGCGCCAGCACCGAAAGGCTTTCACCGACGGAGGCCGCGTGAAACCAGACCAACGGGCCGGAGCCTGCGCGGTTGTCGCTGGCGTGGCCCAGCTTTTCGTGGGCGCGCAGCACGGGCATCCCGGCGTTGCGGATCTTGTTCACCTCGCGGCGCGCGGCAAAGGGCAGGAGCACCGCGCTGAGGGCACAGTAGGTTGTGTATAGCAATGGGGCGGACATGGGTCCGCTCAGCCGCCCGTATGGCTCATGTGGCGGGGCATCTGACCGTCCAGCGTCTGGCGTGAATAGTCGAAGTCATGGCCCTTGGGTTTGATGGCGATGGCCGCGCGAATGGCGTCTTCAAGCGGGCCGTTATCATTCGGGTGCGCTCGCAAAGGCGCGCGCAGGTCTGCGTTGTCCTCTTGGCCGAGGCAAAGGTAAATCTCGCCTGTGCAGGTGATGCGCACGCGGTTGCAGCTTTCGCAGAAATTGTGGCTGAGCGGCGTGATGAAGCCGATCTTCTGACCTGTTTCCTCAAGTCGTACGTAGCGCGCAGGCCCGCCGGTGCGTTCGGCCAGATCGGTGACGGTGTAGTGATTACCGTAGCGCGCACGCACGTCCTTGAGCGACCAATATTGCCCGAGACGGTCTTCGTTGCCGATGTCGCCCATGGGCATGACTTCGATCCAGGTGACCTCCATGTCGCGTTCTGCACACCACTGGGTGATGACGGGCAATTCGTCCTCGTTGAAATCCTTGAGCGCCACGGCGTTGAGCTTGACATGCAGCCCTGCGGCCAGCGCTGCATCAATGCCGCGCAGCACCTGAGGCAAGCGACCCCAGCGCGTGATATCCGCGAACTTCTTCTCATCCAGCGTATCGAGCGAAACATTCACCCGGCGCACGCCAGCGGCATAAAGATCCTTGGCGAAACGCTCCAGCTGGCTGCCGTTGGTGGTCAGCGTCAATTCCTTGAGGGTGCCTGCATCCAGATGGCGGCTCATGGAGTTGAAGAAGGTCATGATATCGCGCCGGACCAAAGGCTCGCCGCCGGTGATGCGCAGCTTTTCCACACCCATGCCGATGAAAGTGGAACATATGCGGTCGAGCTCTTCCAGCGTCAGCAGTTCCTTTTTGGGCAGGAACGTCATGTTTTCGGACATGCAATAAACGCAACGGAAATCGCAACGGTCGGTGACCGAAACCCGCAGGTAGGTGATGGCGCGCGCGAAGGGATCAATCAAAGGAGCTGTCATGCCAATTACGTTAATGGCCCGCGCGAAGGGCGGCAAGGCGATTGTGCCGCAGCCGGTGTTGCCGTTGATTTGCGCGTTGAGCGATGCGGCGGGCTGTGGTTAAGTTCGGGGATGAAGACAATTCTCGTTTTGGTCATTTTGGGTTCGGCGTTGCGGGCGGGGATCGGGCCGGACAGGGGGGGCAGCGGAGGGGGGGCGGGGGGGGGGGGGGGGGGGGGGGGGGGGGGGGGTGAGCGGGGAGGGGGGGGAACGTAAATGCCGTGCGGCTTCTTTGGCGGCAAAAGGTTTCATTTGCGCGGCGTGTCCGTCCAGAAAGGCGCGCACGCGGGCGCGTCATGTTTGCTGAGTTCGCGCAGCCACCAGGCGATGGCCTTCTGGATGAACCATTGGTGATCCGGCACATACCCCGCAGCCCAGCCCAGAATGCGGTCGCGCGCAGCGAGTTCATCAGGCTTGGGGTGGTTCTGTTTGGTCCAAGGCAGAGTGATGACCAACGCGGCGCGGCGCGTCCACATGTGATCCGAACGGGTCCAGGTTTCGACCTCGTCCAGACGCGCTGGGTCCGCGACCAAACGCTTTTGACCGGCCATGCAGGCATGATCGGCGATCGCCCAACTGTCAAAATCCGGCACCCAGGAGGCGATCAGCGCCCATGCGGCGTCATCGGGACGGATCCGCGCGGTGGTGAGCAATTTTGCCGCCGCCAATCGCGCCTCGTAGATGTTGGTTTTCCAGAGGAAACCCGTCGGCCACCGCGACGCCGGCCCGGAACGTCCAACTCGGTGCGCCACGCTGTGGTCAGATCATTGATTGCGCACCGGGTTGGTCAGGCCCAGATAGCCGCGGTCGACCTTGTGATAGGCTTCGGATTGCGCGGCGCGCTCCAGATCTTCGCGGGCTTCCAGTTGCGACAAGGACGGTTCAGGCATTGTCGGGGCGTCGAGGATATGGGTGGGCAATCCGTCCATCGTGTGGGTGTTGTCCCGGGCCCAGTTTGTCGCGATCCCCTCTGCGCCTTTGTTCTCGGCCCAAGTTTTCAGCACCTCGCGCGGCCCTTGATGGTCAAAGAAGGGAACCGCGTAGCCGCAGCTTGTCTGCACCATGTCGACCTCCAGATCATAGACCTGCCGCGCCCCGGGAGAGGGCGGAAACATGTCGTTCAACGCGGCGAAATCCGCATCCCGCGGGTGCAGCGTGCGGGCGGTGCCATAGGCGCGCAGGATCATCGGGCGTTTTTCAAAGCTGCACCACATCAGCGTCATGCGGTTGATCTGTTGCAGATGCCCGGCGGTTTCATTGCCGCTGCCCGTGAGGTTGCGCCACACGATCCGGTTCGGCCCCATGATCTTTAGGCTGTCCATCCCCTTGGGCGAGATGTTCACACGTCCGCTATCGGCGGCGGTGCCCACAAAGAACAATTGCTGTGCTGCGATGAACTTGGTCAGCGTGTCGTTGAGGCTGTCGAATTGTTGGGCCATCGGTTACTCCACCGTCACGGATTTCGCCAGATTGCGGGGTTGGTCCACATCCGTGCCCTTGGCGACGGCGGTGTGATAGGCCAGCAATTGCGCCGGGATCGCATAGAGCAGGGGTGTGACGATGTCCGGCACGGCGGGCATTTCAATAAACGACCAGACATCGCTGCCGGCTTCGGCCAGACCATGCGCATCAGAGATCAGCACGACCTTGCCCTTGCGGGCCATGACCTCGTGCATGTTGGACACGGTTTTATCGAACAGGCGGTCGCGCGGGGCCATGACGACCACGGGCACGGATTTGTCGATCAGGGCGATGGGGCCGTGTTTCAGCTCGCCTGATGCATAAGCTTCGGCGTGTATATAGCTGATTTCCTTGAGTTTCAGCGCGCCTTCGAGGGCGAGGGGATACATCAGGCCGCGCCCCAGAAACAGCACATCGCGGGCTTCGGCGATGCGGCGGGCGGCTTTGCGGATCGCGTCTTCGGCGCTGAGGGCGATGTTGATCGCGGACGGGATGCCGCGCAGGGCGGTGATGTGTTCGGCCAGCTTCTGCGGCGCTGAGGGTGCCGCGATCCTGGGCCGCCTTGAGCGCCATGATCAGCAGGACGGTGAGTTTGCAGGTGAACGCCTTGGTCGAGGCCACGCCGATTTCGGGGCCTGCATGGATCGGCAGGACCAGATCGCTTTCGCGCGCAATCGAGCTTTCGGGGACGTTGATCACCGAGACAATCTTGTCCGCCTTGCCGGTGCAATAGCGCAGGGCGGCCAGCGTGTCGGCGGTTTCGCCCGATTGGGACGCAAAAATCGCCAGCGAGCGGGCCGGGATGGGCGGTTCGCGGTAGCGGAATTCCGAGGCGATATCGACATCTACAGGCAGGCGCGCGATTTGCTCGAACCAGTATTTTGCCGTCAGGCAGGCGATATAGGCGGTGCCGCAGGCCACCAGCGTGATGCGGTCCACTTGGGTGAAATCAATGCCGGGGGCGGGCAGGTCAATGGTGCCATCGGCGTGGATATAGTGGGTAATCGCGTCCGCAATCACGGCAGGTTGCTCGGCGATCTCCTTGGCCATGAAGTGCTTGTGCCCGGCCTTGTCGACGCGGGTGGCATCGAGTTGGATCGTGCGTTTCTCGCGGGTGACGCGTTTGCCGTGGCTGTCGCGGATCTCAAGGCTGGTGCGGGTGACAATGGCGCGGTCGCCTTCTTCGAGATAGGTGATCTGGTCGGTCATGGGAGCGAGCGCGATGGCGTCCGAGCCGATATACATTTCGCCGTCGCCATGCCCGATGGCCAGCGGAGAGCCCTTGCGCGCGGCGACGATCATGTTGTCCTCGCCGTGAAACAGGAAGGCCAGCGCGAAGGCGCCGTCGAGCTTGTCGAGGGTGCGGAAAGCGGCCGCGACGGGGCTGTCGCCGCCGTCCATATGCATCCGGGTGAGCAGGGCGACGGTTTCGGTATCCGTTTCCGTTTCAAAGGCATAGCCCGCTGTTGCCAGTTCCTCGCGCAGCTCGCGGAAGTTTTCGATAATGCCGTTATGCACCACGGCGACCTTGCCGGATTGATGCGGGTGGGCGTTGGCGACGGAGGGGCCGCCATGGGTCGCCCAGCGGGTGTGGCCGATGCCTGCGCGCCCGGCGAGCGGGTTATGGACCAACTCGTCCGACAAGTTCACCAGCTTGCCCACGGCGCGGCGGCGATCCAGCACGCCATTGTTCACGGTGGCGATGCCGGCGCTGTCATAGCCGCGATATTCGAGCCGTTTCAGGGCCTCGACGAGGATGGGGGCGACTTCGTGATCGCCAAGCACTCCGACAATTCCGCACATGGGCTTATTCCTTGGATTGGTTGGCTTTTTTGGCGCGCAGCATGTCGAACAGCTTGGCGGCCATGCCGGGGCGGTTGACCTGTTTGGCGCGCGCGATGGCGATGGCGTCGGCGGGCACGTCGTCTGTGATCACAGAGCCGGATCCGGTGAGCGCACGCGCGCCGACAGTGACGGGGGCGACCAACATCGTGTTGGAGCCGATGAAGGCATGCGCGCCGATATCGGTGTGGTGTTTGAACACGCCGTCATAGTTGCAAGTGATTGTTCCGGCGCCAATGTTGCTGTGCTGGCCAACGGTGGCGTCGCCGATATAGCTGAGGTGGTTGACCTTGGCGCCTGCGTCGATCTGGGCATTCTTGACCTCGACGAAATTGCCGATGCGCACATCTTCGGCGAGTTCGGTGCCGGGGCGCAGGCGGGCATAGGGGCCGACGATGCTGCGCTGGCTGACATGGCAGCCCTCGAGGTGGGAAAAGGCGCGGATCAGTGGCGCCGGATTCGACCGTAACGCCGGGGCCGAACACCACATTGGGTTCGATCACGGCGTCGCGGCCAATCACGGTGTCATGGGCGAAATAGACGGTGTCGGGGGCCATCAGGGTGACGCCGTCCTCCATCGCTTGGGCACGGGCGCGGGATTGGAACAGCGCGTCGGCCTGCGCAAGTTGGGCGCGGGTGTTGATGCCGAGCGTTTCGGCCTCGGTGCAGGTCATGGCGGTTAGGCGCTGAGCCGCGGGCGCGGGCCAGAGCGACGACATCCGTGAGGTAATATTCGCCCGATGCATTGTCGTTGGCGAGCTTGTCGAGCAGGTCGAAAACAGCGTTTGCGCATCACAGGCCAAAAGCCCGCTGTTGGTGAAGCGGATGGCGCGTTCGTCTTCGGTGGCATCCTTGAATTCCACGATTTTTTCGAGGCCCTGATCGCCCATCACCAGACGGCCATAGCGGCCCGGATCGGCAGGTTCGAAGCCCAGCACGGCGACGTCATGGGTGGTCGCGGCGGCGGCGAGATCGCGCAGGGTGGTTTCGGTGATGAAGGGCGTGTCGCCAAACATCGCAACGACCATGTCGCCGTCAAACGCGCCAAGCGCTGCTTGCGGGCCTGCGCAACGGCGTGGGCGGTGCCAAGCTGTTCTGTCTGTTCCACGACCTCAACGGTATCATCATGCGCCATCACGGCGGCGCGCACCTGATCCGCGCCATGGCCTGCCACAACCACGGTGCGCTGCGGCGCGAGAGCCGCCCCGGTGGTCAGCGCATGTACCACGAGCGGTGCGCCCGCCAGAGGGTGAAGCACCTTGGGCAGGTCGGAATTCATCCGCGTGCCTTTGCCTGCGGCGAGGATGACGAGTGCAGTGTCCATGGTTTTTCTCTTTGTGTTCTGCTGCGGCCCTGTTTATCCGCTTGGGGCACGGGCGCAAGAGCGCGGCACATCAAACTAAGTTGCGGGCTGCAACATCTTGTGGCGGTCTGCCGCCGAAGTGGCAGGGGTGGGTTAAGGTTTATGAAGACGGTGATATTCGATCTGGACGGCACTTTGGCCGACACCAGCGGTGATCTGATCGCGGCGGCCAATGTATGCTTTCGTGATATGGGCGCAGGTGATCTGCTGGACGCACGCGCCGATGCGGGCACCGCCTTGCGCGGCGGTCGGGCGATGCTGCGTTTGGGCATGGCGCGTCTGGAGCGGGCCGAGGATGAGGCCACGATTGATCGCTATTATCCTGTCTTGCTCGAGGCTTATGCGGCGGCTATCGACACGCATACCGTGCTGTATCCCGCGTGCGATGGACGCGGTCGAGGCGCTGAAAACACGCGGCTACGGCGTCGGCATCTGCACCAACAAGCCCGAAGGTCTGGCCGAAATGCTGATGACGCGGTTGGGCGTGCGGAGGCGTTCGGATCGCTCGTGGGGGCCGACACGCTGGCCGTGCGCAAGCCCGACCCCGAACCCTTGTTCGAGGCGGCACGGCGGGCGGGCGGGCACCCGGACATGTGCATCCTGATCGGCGACAGCGACACCGACCGCAACACCGCGCGCGCGGCGGGTGTGCCATCGGTGCTGGTGACGTTTGGTCCAGCGGGCGGAGACATGGCGGCGCTTGAGCCCGAAGCACTGCTGGATGATTATGCCGACCTGCCGGGTATCGCGGCGCGCCTGCTGGCTTGACCGGCGTGCGTGCAAGGCCCACAACATCACCTATGACAGAAGTATTCAAAGGCAGCTTCACCCAGCAGGAACCGATTCCCGAAGCGGGTATCGAAGCCGCACTGGCCGTGCTGCGCCATGGCCGCTTGCACCGCTATAACACCGTGGCAAACGAGATCAGCGAAACCGCTCTGCTGGAGCAGGAATTCGCCGCGACCGTCGGGGCGCGCTACTGTCTGGCGGTGGCGTCGGGCGGATATGCCATGGCCACCGCGCTGCGTGCTGTGGGTGTCAAACCGGGCGATCCGGTCTTGTCGAACGCCTTTACGCTGGCCCCTGTGCCGGGCGCGATTGCGGCTGTGGGGGGGACGCCGGTGTTCGTAGAGGTCACCGAAAGCCTGACCCTTGATCTGGATGATCTGGCGAGCAAACTGGATCGTGCGCGGGTGCTGCTCCTCAGTCATATGCGCGGCCATATCTGCGACATGGATCGGTTGATGGCGATGTGCGATGCGGCTGGCGTCACGGTGATCGAAGATTGCGCGCATACCATGGGGGCCGCGTGGAATGGCGTGCCTTCTGGGCGGTCGGGCGCTGTGGGGTGCTATTCGTGTCAGACCTACAAACACGTTAATTCCGGCGAAGGCGGGTTTCTGGTGACGGATGACGCCGATATTGCGGCCCGCGCGGTGATGCTGTCGGGCTCCTACATGCTTTATGAGCGTCACCTCGCAGCTCCGCCCAAGGAGGCGTTTGAGACGTTGCGCTACGAGACGCCGAACATTTCGGGCCGGATGGACAATTTGCGCGCTGCGATCCTGCGGCCTCAGGTGGCGGATCTTGCAACGCAATGCGCGCGCTGGAATGCGCGGTATCATGCGCTGGAAGAAGGCCTGCGCGATGTTCCGGGCCTGACGCTGATCGAACGTCCGCAAGAAGAGACAATCGTGGGTTCATCGTTTCAGGTGTTGTTGCTGGATTGGGCCGAGGGCGGCGTTGCAGAGGTGGTCAAACGCTGTGCCGCGCGCGGTGTGGAGCTGAAGTGGTTCGGCGCGCCTGAACCTGTGGCCTTTACCAGCCGCTATGACAGCTGGCGCTATGCCGAAACCCCAGTTCTGCCGCAAACGGACCGCGTGCTGGCGGGTTTGTTGGATTTGCGTGTACCGCTGACCTTCAGCCTTGAGGACTGCGCCCTGATCGCCCGGATCATCCGCGCCGAGGTCAGCACCGTCTGGCAATCTCAGGCACAACCCGCCTGATCCAGCGGAGCAGCCCGCAAGGCGGTCTGCACGACAGGCTTTGATTTCGGACCCTTGGTCCAAAATGTCCCAAGCATGCACGCTGCGCTTGACCGGTTTCAGTGTGCGGCGTAGTATATGAACAAGTGTTCAATAAAGGGGAGGCTCGGACGCCATGTTCAACGCGACAATGCAGTTCGATCTGGGGGAAGACGTGAATGCACTGCGCGAGATGGTGCATCGCTGGGCGCAGGACCGGGTCAAACCGATGGCCGCCGAGATCGACAAATCCAACGCGTTTCCAGCCGAATTATGGACGGAAATGGGCGAACTGGGTCTGTTGGGAATCACCGTCGATGAAGAGTACGGCGGTGCGGGCATGTCCTATCTGGCGCATACTGTCGCCGTTGAGGAAATCGCACGCGCCAGCGCATCGGTGTCGCTTTCTTATGGCGCGCACTCGAATCTTTGCGTCAATCAGATCAAGCTGAACGGCAACGCGGAGCAAAAGCGCAAATACTTGCCGGGGTTGATTTCGGGCGAGCACGTCGGTGCGCTGGCCATGTCAGAGGCAGGCGCGGGCTCGGATGTGGTGTCGATGAAGTTGCGCGCGGAAAAGCGCAACGATCATTACCGTCTGAACGGTACGAAATACTGGATTACCAACGGGCCGGACGCCTCGACGCTGGTTGTATACGCCAAGACGGACCCGGAAGCGGGCTCCAAGGGGATTACGGCCTTTCTGATCGAAAAGGATATGGTCGGCTTTTCCACCAGTCCGCATTTCGACAAGCTTGGGATGCGCGGATCCAACACCGCCGAGCTTATTTTCGAGGACGTCGAGGTGCCGTTCGAAAACGTGCTCGGCGAAGAGGGGCGCGGTGTTAAGGTGCTGATGTCGGGGCTGGATTACGAACGCGTGGTCCTGGCGGGCATTGGCACGGGCATCATGGCGGCCTGTCTGGATGCGATCATGCCGTATATGGCGGAGCGCAAGCAGTTCGGTCAGCCGATTGGCAACTTCCAACTGATGCAGGGCAAGATCGCGGATATGTACACCGCGATGAATTCCGCGCGCGCCTATGTCTACGAGGTCGCCAAGGCCTGCGATCGCGGTGATGTGACGCGTCAGGATGCGGCCGCGTGCTGTCTCTATGCCTCGGAAGAGGCGATGAAACAGGCGCATCAGGCGGTGCAAGCGATGGGCGGCGCGGGCTATCTGTCGGATAACCCGGTCGGCCGGATTTTCCGCGATGCCAAGCTGATGGAGATTGGGGCTGGCACCTCGGAAATACGTCGCATGCTGGTCGGTCGCGAGATGATGGGAGCCATGGCGTGAAACAAGCGCTGATGGTGCTGGCGCTGTTTTTTGGCGCGCCCGTGCTGGCGCAAAATGTGACCTATAGCAACGCCGAAACAAAGGCCTGTCTGGCAACGGTGCCGCAGGGCGGCGATGCGATGGCCTGTGCGGGGCTGTCGGCGCAGACCTGCATGAACACGACGGCAGGGGGGTATTCGACCGTGATGATGACTAGCTGTCTGGACCGCGAGTTAACCTTTTGGGACGACCTGCTGAACGCCAATTATCGCGCGGCATTGGCGCGGGCAGAGCAAGCAGACGCCGGAAATGCGGGCTTTACCGCGCCCAGTCAGGCCAAGGCGCTGCGTGAAATGCAGCGGGCATGGATCCCCTTTCGCGATGCGGCCTGCAACTACGCACGCAGCCAATGGGGCGGCGGCACCGGTGGTGGGCCCGCAGCACTGGCTTGTCTGATGGATCGCACCGCGCGTCAGGCCATTCTGCTGGGTGAAAGGTTCGGGAACTGATGCCGCGCTGGCTGTGGTTTGCGCCCCTTGCGGGGCTCACCGCGGTGCTGGCCGTCGGGGCTTACAAGACCGGCGTCTGGGTTACGGGCGTCAGCGAAACCGACGCAATCTTGATGGCCGCGGAGCAATACACGCAGGACGCGTTCGCAGATGGGGTGGCGGTTGACCAAGCCACTGACTGCGTCGCGCGTCCGGGCCGGGGTGAGGTCTGGATCACGGTGACCTGTGGGCGCGATGCGAAAAGATACATCTACCAAATGGACCGTCTGGGACGGTTCATAATGCGCGGCGGGGACGGGCCACGTACATGACACCGAAGGCGCAAAACATGCTGCTGCCGGGGATGCGCCGGGACGGGACATGGGATATTCCCGACCGGCTCAACATGGCCGCGCAATGCCTGAGTGCGCCGGATGCCGCTTTGGCCTTGATCGATCTGACAGGGCCTGCGCGCGTGGATGTTCAGTTCGGCGATCTGCGGGCGCGGGTCGATCAACTGACCCATGCCTTGCATTCCAAAGTGGGCCGGGGAGACCGGGTTGGTGTCTTGCTCAGCCAGTCAGTGGACTGCGCGGCGGCGCATCTGGCGATTTGGAAAATCGGCGCGATATCAGTACCTTTGTTCAAGCTTTTCAAGCAGGATGCGCTGCGTACACGGGTGCTGGATGCCGGTGCGAAACTTGTCCTGACGGATGCAGAAGGGGCCTCTCTTTTGGGTGGTCTGGCACAGGCGTTGGTCACGTCTGAGGTTACTGGAACGGTGCCTGAAATGCCCTTTGCCGACACTGGACCGGATGATCCGGCAGTGCTGATTTATACGTCCGGCACGACGGGGGCGGCCAAGGGCGCGTTGCATGGCCACCGTGTTCTGACGGGGCATCTGCCCGGTGTGGCGCTCAGCCATGACCACCTCGGACAGCCCGGCGATTGCCTGTGGACACCTGCCGACTGGGCGTGGATCGGCGGCCTTTTTGACGTGCTGATGCCTGGGCTTGCCTTGGGCGTGCCGGTGGTTGCGGGACGCATGGACAAATTCACCGCCGAGGGCTGCGCCGAGGTGATTGCACAAGGCAGTGTGCGCAACGTGTTTTTGCCACCAACAGCGTTGCGGATGCTCAAGGCAGCGGGTCGCGATCTGCCTGGATTGCGCTCTGTTGCGAGCGGAGGGGAGCCGTTGGGCGCAGAGATGCTGACGTGGGGTCGGCACAGTTTTGGTCTGGATATCAATGAGTTCTACGGCCAAACGGAATGCAACATGACGGTTTCGAGTTGCGGCGCTGATTTTGAGGCCCGTCCGGGATGTATTGGCAAACCGGTGCCGGGACATGAGGTGGCGGTGATTGACGCGGCGGGCACGCCGACAGACGTCGAGGGCGATGTCGCCGTTCGACGGGGATCGGCGTCGATGATGCTGCGCTATTGGAACAAGCCCGAAGCAACGGCTGAGAAATTCCGCGAGGACTGGATGATCACGGGCGACCGCGGCATCTGGGAGGGCGATTACCTGCGGTTTGTCGGACGTGAAGACGACGTGATCACCTCTGCAGGCTACCGCATTGGCCCGGCAGAGATTGAGGATTGTCTGCTGACGCATCCCGACGTGGCCACCGTTGGCGTCGTCGGCAAACCTGACCCGCTGCGTACACAGATCGTCAAAGCCTATGTGGTGGCCAAGCCGGGCACGTCACCCACTGAAAAAGCGTTGCAGGATTGGGTTAAGGATCGGCTTGCAACATACTCATACCCAAGAGAAATAACCTTTTTGGATGCGCTGCCCATGACGGTCACCGGCAAGGTGATCCGCAAAGACCTCAAGGCGCGTGCACAGTCGGAGATCGCCTCATGATGCAATCCCCGACCTCACAATGTGGATCTTCAGAATTTGATCACATAGGCAAAGTTCAACACGATCGGATCAATCTCGGCCGTGCCAATAGGTGCGCCGTTGAGGGTCGCGTCGCTGTCGATGTCGAGCCAGCGCAAGTTGGTCCGCAGCGCGGCCCCATTGGCCAGCTCGTAATCCATACCGACCTGCAGTGCGGCACCAAAACTGTCATCGAGTTCCAACACGCCAAGCGGCGACGCCTCTTGGAAGAATGCCGTGTAAGTTACCCCGGCGCCAATATAAAACTTGAACGCAGAGCTGGAAGGGAAGTGGTAGTTCAACGACAATGTGGGCGGCAAATGCTTGGTTGTTCCGGCAAATCCGACACCTGCGATGTTGATGTCATGCTCGAACGGCGTGGCCGCCAGCAACTCGATTCCGAGGTTGTCGCGAATGAAGTATTCCGCTGTGATAGTCGGGCGCACGTCATTGCCGATATCGGCTTGCCCACCGGCCAGAACGCCATTGCCGGATTTTGGGAGGACGCCACCGACACCAAAGCCCAGCGTCCAGTCGCCCTGCGACTGCGCAACGGCGGAGCTTGCGGCGACAACGGAAAGCAAACCGGCTGCGAGTATTGTTCTCATCTTTCTTCTCCAATTCATGATGATGGCCAGAGACTATGCTGCGATGCGGCACGGCTTTATGATTTAAATCAATTTGTGCGGAGAATTTTGGGGAGTGATCGCAAATTACCCCATGTTCCGCTGACCGGTGACCTGAAAGGACGTTCATGCAACTGAAGTCTCAAATCCTGACGAATTCGCAAGAATATCAGGCCAACCAAGCCGCACACCTTGAGGCACTGGCACAGGTGTCGCAGGCCGCTGAGACCGCAGCTTTAGGCGGCGGTGACGCATCGCGCGAGCGGCATGTGGGGCGGGGCAAGATGCTGCCACGCGACCGCGTGGCCAATTTGCTCGATCCCGGCAGCCCGTTTCTGGAGGTGGGCGCAACCGCCGCGCATGGCCTTTATGACGGTGCGGCCCCCTGTGCAGGGGTGATCGCGGGCGTCGGCCGGGTGATGGGCCAAGAGGTCATGGTGGTGTGTAATGACGCCACGGTAAAGGGCGGCACCTACTATCCGATGACGGTGAAAAAGCACCTGCGCGCTCAAGAGATCGCCGAGGAAAACCACCTGCCGTGCGTCTATCTGGTGGACAGCGGCGGGGCCAATCTGCCCAATCAGGATGAGGTGTTCCCTGACCGGGATCACTTTGGCAGAATCTTCTACAACCAAGCGCGCATGAGCGCCAAGGGCATTCCACAGGTTGCTGTCGTGATGGGCTCTTGCACCGCCGGGGGCGCCTATGTGCCCGCGATGTCGGATGTCACGATCATTGTGCGCGATCAGGGCACGATCTTTCTGGCTGGCCCGCCCTTGGTCAAGGCCGCGACGGGCGAAGTCGTGACCGCCGAAGACCTCGGCGGCGGCGATGTGCACACGCGTTTGTCCGGCGTCGCCGACTATCTGGCGGAGGATGATGCGCATGCGCTGGCGCTGGCAAGACGCGCGATTGGCGGGCTGAACCGGCGCAAACCGCAGACCGTAGAATGGGCCAGCCCGGAAGAGCCAGCCTATGATCCCAGCGAGGTTCTCGGCGTTGTGCCGGGGGATTTGCGCACGCCTTACGACATTCGCGAGGTGATTGCTCGCTTGGTCGATGGATCCCGATTTGATGAGTTTAAACAACGTTTTGGCGAGACGCTGGTTACGGGGTTCGCGCATGTCAAAGGTTGCCCTGTGGGGATCATCGCCAACAACGGCGTGCTCTTTTCAGAAGCGGCACAAAAGGGCGCGCATTTCGTGGAATTGTGCAGCCAGCGCAAAATCCCGCTGGTGTTCTTGCAGAATATCACCGGCTTCATGGTCGGGCGCAAATACGAGAATGAAGGCATTGCGCGGCACGGGGCCAAGATGGTCACGGCTGTGGCTTCAACCAATGTGCCCAAGATCACGATGCTGGTAGGCGGATCATTTGGTGCCGGAAATTACGGAATGGCTGGAAGGGCTTATAGCCCAAGGTTCATGTGGTCTTGGCCGAACTCGCGGATTTCCGTGATGGGCGGTGCGCAGGCTGCGGGGGTGCTGGCCACGGTCAAGCGCGACGCGATCGAGCGCAAGGGCGGTGCGTGGTCGGCCGAGGAAGAGGCCGCCTTCAAACAACCCACCATCGATATGTTCGAAGAGCAATCCCACCCGCTTTATGCCTCCGCGCGGCTGTGGGATGACGGTGTGATCGACCCGCGCAAATCGCGCGACGTGCTGTCGCTGTCATTGTCTGCCGCGCTGAATGCGCCCATTGAGGAGACGCGGTTTGGCGTCTTTCGGATGTGACCATGGATTGGCATTGCCGCGTCGGATCCACATCCGTGCAACGTCGGTATCACGTCGACACGCATAGTATGGGAGGGTCTCATGCCTTTAACGGTTGAACAAGCATTGGCGCGTCATCCCGGCGCGCAGACATTTACCTCTGGCGATAGCCCGGAGCTGAATGCGGAGATCCTTGGGTTGATCCGGGCAGGCCGCAAAACCATGGGGTGCGACGCCCGACCCGCATTTGAAGCGCGCGGCGAAGCGATGCCGGAACCAGGCCGCGTGGACATCGCATTGGATTGGTCCGGAGCGCCCGCGTTGGCGCTGCGCACCGCAAAGGTGGAAGTCATACGGTTTTGCGACATGAACGAGGCCCGCATCCCGCCGCAGGGCGAATTCCGTGATCTGGCGCATTGGCGCGCGGGTTATCAAGCGTATCTGACGCGCTCGGGACATTTCGCACCGGATGTTGAGATGGTGGTGGAGACCTTCGAAGTGGTGGAGGATTTTGCATGAAGCGCGAGGATGTTTGGCGTGATATGCGCTCTGTGGTTCAGCATGAGGATGCTCTGATCAACACAAGGCTGGGATGGACGCTGACGTTCACCGGGTTTCTGTTTGCTGCCTTTGGCTTGACGATGGGGGCTCAAGCCGGGCTTTTGGGTAATGCATGCGCCACTGATGAAACCTGTGCCGTGTCGGAAGATGTGGCCAGCGCGTTGCAGGTCGTTCAACAGGTGCGCATGGTTGCTGCTTGCGCTGGAATTGGGTCGGCTCTGGCCGCTTTGGTCGGTGCCTTGGCCGGCTTCTCATCCATTCGCAACGTCGTGGCGCAGTATCAAAAGCACGAATTCGAAGGCGCTGGGTCAGCCGCGCCTGTGTATCAGACCACGATCGGCGAAGAGAACTCCAACTGGGGCGGGTTGTCCGTGCTTGCGGTGCCTTGCTTGCTCTGCGCGATCTGGGTTTTGCTGTTGCTCTTGGAGCTTGAAATACCCGCACAAACAGCAGCCGTGATTTCTTTGGGATCTCTGACGCTGTTGTTGATCTTGTCACACCTTGGATCACGCAATCCAGGTCATCGGAGAGACCGCCATGTTCAATAAAATCCTGATTGCAAACCGGGGCGAGATTGCGTGCCGGGTGATGGAAACCGCGCAGAAGATGGGCGTGTCTTGTGTGGCGGTCTATTCCGATGCCGATGCCGGGGCCAAGCATGTGCAGATGGCCGACCGGGCGGTGCATATTGGCGGGTCGGCTCCGGCTGACAGCTACTTGCGCGGTGAAAGGATTATCGCGGCTGCTTTGGAGACGGGAGCGCAGGCCATTCACCCGGGCTATGGATTCTTGTCGGAAAACCCGGATTTCGTCGAGGCCGTCGAGGCGGCGGGTTTGGTGTTTATCGGGCCATCTGCCTCGGCCATTCGCGCGATGGGGCTGAAGGACGCGGCCAAGGCGCTGATGGTGGAAGCTGGTGTGCCGGTCGTGCCGGGGTATCATGGTGCGGATCAGGATGATGCGCTGCTGGCGCGCGAGGCAGATGAGATCGGCTATCCAGTGCTGATCAAGGCCGTCGCGGGCGGCGGCGGCAAGGGGATGCGTTTGGTGGACGCGCCCCGCGATTTTGCTGCGGCCCTCGACAGCGCGCGCAGCGAGGCGCGTACGGCTTTTGGCAATCCGGATGTGCTGGTCGAGAAATTCGTGACCAGCCCCGCGCCACATCGAGGTGCAGGTCTTTGGCGATGGCACCCGCGCGGTGCATCTGTTCGAGCGGGATTGTTCGTTGCAGCGCCGCCACCAGAAGGTAATCGAGGAGGCGCCAGCCCCCGGCATGACCGAAGATATGCGCGCGGCCATGGGGCAGGCGGCGGTGCGCGCGGCCGAAGCGATTGGCTACAAGGGTGCTGGCACGGTGGAATTTATCGTGGACGGCTCGGACGGGCTGCGCACCGATGGGTTCTGGTTCATGGAAATGAACACGCGCTTGCAGGTTGAGCATCCGGTGACGGAAGTGATCACCGGCTTTGATCTGGTGTCGTGGCAATTGTTGGTGGCCTCGGGCGCGCCACTGCCGGTGACGCAGGATGAGTTGCGTATCATGGGTCATTCGTTTGAAGCGCGGCTATATGCAGAGGACGTGCCCGCGGGGTTCCTGCCCGCGACAGGCCGCATTGATCACCTGTCATTCCCGCGCTTGTGCCGGGCGGATTCGGGCGTGCGTTCAGGTGATGTGATTTCGCCCTATTACGATCCCATGATCGCCAAGATCGTTGTGCACGGGGTCACGCGAGAGGCCGCGTTGCAAAAGCTGTCGACGGCGCTGTCCCAGACGCAGGTGGCGGGCACGGTCACCAATCTGGCCTTTTTGGGTGCGTTGGCAGGGCATGCGGGCTTTGGCCGGGGCGAGGTGGATACTGGCTTGATCGGGCGCGAGATCGAGGCGCTGACCGCGCCGCCTGACGTCACGCGCACGCATGTGATTGCGGCCGGCATGGCGGCGCTGGGGTTGGATGCGCCTGCACAGGATGCAGGGTTTGCGTTATGGGCGCCGCTGCGCCAACAGGTGACGCTGCGCCGCGACGGGACCGAGTGGACAGCCCATGTCAGTGTGACAGACCCACAGACCCAAAGCTGGGAGGTGGACGGCGCTGTGATCGAGGTGGTGTTGATTGACGGGCGTTGGCGGATCGGGGATATCGTGGCACCGCAGACGCATATGGCGGGCGGTTTCGTCACCGTTTTCGATGCCTATGGCTTAGCGTTCGAACATGTCGATCCGCTGGACCGTGCAACCGGTGCGGCAGGGGACGGCAATCTGATCGAGGCGCCGATGCCCGGTTTGGTCAAGGCGATGACCGCATCCGTGGGGCAAGCGGTCGTCGCCGGTGACCGGTTGGCGGTGCTGGAGGCAATGAAGATGGAACATGCGCTGTTGGCCGCGCGCGACGGCGTTGTGGCGGAGGTGTTGGCCGCCACGGGCGATCAAGTGGAAGCGGGCGCGGCCCTGATCCGGCTGGAACCTCAGGAGGCAGAGACATGAGCCACGCAAACATCACCCTGCACCATTGCCCGCAGACACGTTCGATGCGGACCTTGTGGCTGTTGCAGGAGTTGGAGGTGCCGTTTTCATTGCGCAGCTACCCCTTTGACAAGACGCTGCGCAGCCCGGAATTTTTGTCGGTGTCACCTGCCGGCCGGGTGCCCGCGCTGGAGATCGACGGAGAGCGGATGTTCGAGACGGGGGCGATCACGGAATATCTATGCGAGCGGTTCAGCCCCGATCGTCTGGGACGGATGCCTGGCACGCCAGACCGCATGGCCTGGTTGGTGTGGGTACATTTTGCCGAAACCCTGAGCCAGCATACGGCGGCGCTGACGCAGCAACACATCGCGCTGCGCGAAGACGATATGCGCAGCCCCATCGTGATGAAACTGGAGGCGGCGCGTGTGGCCAAGTGCTATGCTGCGATCGAGGCGCGGTTGAGCACGCCGGTGGAAAACCGCGACTATATTCTGACCTCCGGGTTTTCGGCGGCCGACATCAGTGTCGGGCAGGCCGTCTATATGGCTCGGCACTTCGTGCGGCTTGATGGGTTTGCTGCCGTGGCGGAGTGGTACGCGCGGATCACTGCGCGCGAGGCATTTCAGGCGTCCTTGCCGCAGGGGGATCAGTTATACGCGCGAGACTTTTATCCGCCGTGGCCCTTAGAGTGAGCGTGACGTGCATATTTTTGGAACAATGAAGGAGCGGGCGCGATGAGTTTGGGACCATGCGAGATTTTTGAAGTGGGCCCGCGCGATGGGTTGCAAAACGAAGCGCGTGACATTCCAGTGGCGGATAAGATCGCCCTTGTGGATACCTTGAGCCGGGCGGGGTTTCGTCGGATCGAATGCGCCAGTTTCGTCAGTCCGCGTTGGGTGCCGCAGATGGCGGGTTCGGCGCAAGTGATGGCCGGGATCACGCGCGCGGACGGCGTGCGCTATGCGGCGCTGACGCCGAATATGCGGGGGTATGAGGATGCGATTGCGGCAGGGGCCGATGAGATCGCGGTTTTCGGATCTGCCTCTGAAGGATTTTCGCAGGCCAATGTGAACGCGTCGATTGCCGAAACGCTGGAACGGTTCGCTCCGATTCTGGAAGAGGCGCGGCATATTGATATCCCTGTGCGGGGGTATGTGTCTTGCGTTGTCAAATGCCCCTATGACGGGGCCGTTGAACCAAGCGCAGTGGCGTCGATTGCGGATCGGCTTTTCGCGATGGGATGCTACGAGATTTCCTTGGGTGACACTATTGGCGCTGGCACGCCCGACAGTATTGCGCGGATGCTTTTGGCCGTGCGCGATGTGGTCCCCGTGGGCCGTTTGGCGGGGCACTATCACGACACCCAAGGTCGGGCGATGGACAATATCGATGCGTCCTTGGCCATGGGGGTCCGGGTGTTTGATGCGGCGGTAGGTGGCCTGGGCGGATGCCCCTATGCGCCCGGTTCCGCTGGCAATGTGGCCACTGAGGCCGTGAATGCGCATTTAACGGCGTTGGGCTATGACACAGGGCTGGATCAGGCGGTGATCCAAGAGGCCGCGGATATGGCGCGGGCCATGCGGGACTGAGCCGAGAGGAGATGCGGGAATGTTCGAGACGATTGCGGTTGAGACCGACGCGCGCGGCGTCGCCACGCTGACGCTGAACAGGGCGGACAAGCACAATGCAATGTCGGCGCAGATGTTGCAGGAGCTGACGGCTGCGGCGGCGCGTTTGGGCGAGGATGCCGCCGTGCGGGTCGTGGTGCTGACAGGTGCGGGCAAAAGCTTTTGCGCAGGTGGTGATCTGGCGTGGATGCGAGCGCAGCGCGACATGGACGCGGCGTCCCGGTCGCAGGAGGCGCGTAAGCTGGCCACGATGTTGCAGGCGTTGAACACACTGCCCAAGCCGCTGATCGGGGCGGTGCATGGCAATGCATTTGGCGGAGGGGTAGGGCTTGCCTGTGTGTGCGATGTGGCCGTCGGTGTCACGGGGGCGAAGTTCGGGTTCACCGAGACGCGGCTGGGGATCATCCCGGCCACCATCGGGCCCTATGTGATTGCGCGTATGGGCGAGGGCCGGGCGCGACGGGTGTTCATGTCGGCCCGGATTTTCGATGCGTCTGAGGCAGTCGAGTTGGGCATTCTGGCGCAAGCGGTTGAGGCCGAGGCGCTGGAAGCTGCGGTCGAGGCGGAGGTGAAGCCGTATCTGTCGTGCGCGCCGGGAGCGGTGGCGTCAGCCAAGCAGTTGGCGCGCGATCTGGGCCCGCGCATTGATGCGGCCGTGATCGACCATACGATCGCTGCCCTTGCCGCGCGATGGGAAACCGACGAGGCCGCCGAAGGGATCGATGCGTTTTTTGATAAGCGTACCCCGCGTTGGTCCGAATGATGTATTCGGGTCAAAAAGTGCGAAAAAAGACCTGAAAAGCCTCAAAGACAACATGCAAATGGGGCAATTTGCTCTAAGAACAATTTCATTATGCCAAGAGTGGCAGGTACGGCGGAGAAACCAAAAATGGACCCGATGACCGAACAGATACAGGAGCTGTTTTCGAACATCGTGCAGGCGATGAACGACCGCGACGCGGTGGCCTTGACGCGGCAGTCTTCAGTGCCTTTTGCCGCCTATCTGCTGAATGATGTGCTGGTCGCGCGAAGCCGCGAAGAGCTAATTGAGATGACATTAGCGCGCATAAATGCTGTAATGAGCGGGGACGTCACGCGCGCGGATGGGCGCATCGTTGACGTGCTGCAAGAAAGCCCAGATCGGGCGACAGTGTTGTTTCAGTGGGAATTTTTGCGACCGGACGGGTCCGTCGCGATAAGCGATTTGATACGATATATGGTGTCGCGCACGCGTAACGGGTTGGTGCGTATCGAAATGGTGGAATACCTTTGGGTCAGTGATTATCAAGTGGCCGGAGGTGTCTTGAAGCAACTGAAAAATCAGGAACCAGCCAGGGCGTTGCCAAATTAGGCGCTGCGTGCTGCTGGGTCCCAAGCCCAAGGAGCGTTCATTGCAGGACATGCGGAAACAGGTCGATGCTTTGTTCCAAAGCCTTGCGCACGCGATGGTTGAGCGGGACCCTCAGGGCCTCGTGGCGTCTTTATCGACACCATATGTCGTGTACCTTCTGGACGAAATTCTCGTGGCCCATACCTCCGAAGAGTTGCTGGAGTTTGTTCAACTGCGGTTATCTACGGCAATGACGCCTGATGTGGCTCATGTGAGAGTAAAAGTGATTGAAGTTCACGAGGATGGTGAGGGCCGTGCGACCGTTTTGACGCAGTGGGATTTTCTGACGGTCGCGGGAAAGATCGTGACCAGCAATCTGATCCGCAACATGGTGTCTCGGGCCAAGGACGGACCGGGGTTGCGAATTGAAATCGCTGAATTTCTCTGGCTGAGCGACGTGCCTTTGGCCGAGAATGCGATCGAAACCCTACGCGTCAAACAACCTGCTTGGCTCAAACCGCAATAAGCCAGAAAAAACGTCGCTTAACTGCGGCAATTCGGTTGCCCAGTCCGGTTGACCCTGCGCAGTCACGAGAGTAAACCCGTATCAACCACCTTAGCCGGGTGGCGCATGGGCGCTTGTGCCCTTTTGCAGATGATTGGAGCCTCCACGTGGACGAGATGCTGCGGGAATATCTTCCCATCCTTGTTTTTCTGGCCGTTGCCATAGGGTTAGGCCTTGTCCTCATCCTTGCCGCTATCGTGATTGCGGTGCGCAACCCGGACCCCGAAAAAGTGTCGGCCTACGAATGCGGGTTCAATGCCTTTGATGACGCGCGCATGAAGTTCGATGTGCGGTTTTATCTGGTGGCGATCCTGTTCATCATTTTCGATCTCGAGATTGCGTTCTTATTCCCTTGGGCGGTCGCATTTCAGGACATCTCCATGGCCGGCTTCTGGTCGATGATGGTGTTTCTGGGCGTGCTGACGATCGGGTTCGCATATGAGTGGAAAAAAGGAGCGCTGGAATGGCAGTAGCGGCAGGGGCAAACACCGCCGGGCCAGACCGGGACGTCGCCACGCAAGAGCTGAACGCGGAATTGCAGGACAAAGGGTTCCTGCTGACCTCGACCGAGGACCTGATCAACTGGGCGCGCACCGGATCGCTGCACTGGATGACATTCGGGCTGGCGTGTTGCGCCGTTGAGATGATGCACACGTCGATGCCTCGCGTTACGATTTGGAACGATTTGGGACAGCGCCGCGCGCGTCACCGCGCCAGTCCGACCTGATGATTGTGGCCGGCACGCTGACCAACAAGATGGCGCCCGCGTTGCGCAAGGTCTATGACCAGATGCCCGAACCGCGTTATGTGATTTCGATGGGATCCTGCGCCAATGGAGGCGGGTATTACCATTATTCCTATTCCGTGGTGCGTGGATGTGACCGGATCGTTCCGGTGGATGTCTATGTGCCCGGCTGCCCGCCCACGGCAGAGGCGTTGCTCTATGGAATCATGCAGTTGCAACGCAAGATGCGGCGGACAGGGACGATTGTACGATGAATGATGCGGTCACCCGAAAGTGGGAGGCGACGGTAGCCCGCGCCGATCTCGACGGCTGGGTGAAAACCTATCGTGGGCGTGTGCTCGGTCACGTACGAAACGTCGACGGCTTCCGAAATGTGACCTTTCTTGCAGAGCGAGAGGCTGACCCTTGTCGGGTTGTCGTGCTAATGGAATGGGATGATATGGAGGCTGTGCACCGCTTTGCGGGCGACGATCCGGCACAGGCCGTTGTTCCGAACGACATGGCGTCTTTCTTTGTACAGGCCGACCCGCGTGCCGGGTTCTATGACACTATTTTGCAGGAGGCCCGCACATGAGTGACGCGTTGAAAGAACTCGGCGCCTATGTTGAACTCAAGCGCCCCGATTGCGTGCTGGGCTGGGACGTGGCCAGAGGCGAGCTGAACGTCGATGTGTCGCCGTCTTCCATCGTGGGTCTGGTCGAGTTTCTCAAGGGCGATGCAACATGCCAATTCTCGACGCTGGTTGACATAACGGCCGTGGATTACACAGGCCGTGCCAAACGGTTCGACGTCGTTTACCACTTTCTGAGCATGTACCAGAACCACAGGATCCGCTTGCGCGTGTCGATCCGCGAAGTGGAAATGGTGCCATCAATCGTCGACATTCACCCCTCGGCCAATTGGTTCGAGCGTGAAGTGTTCGATATGTTCGGGATCCTGTTTTCGGGCCATCCGGACCTTCGGCGCATTTTGACCGACTACGGGTTTCGCGGCTATCCGCTGCGCAAGGATTTCCCGACCACCGGCTATACCGAGGTGCGCTATGACGAGGCGCAAAAGCGCGTAGTCTACGAACCGGTTAGCCTTGTGCAGGAATACCGCCAGTTTGACTTCATGAGCCCGTGGGAGGGTGCCGAATACATCCTGCCCGGCGATGAAAAGGAAGCGGAGGCGAAGTAATGGACATGGTGTTTTGGCTGATCGTATCCGCACTGACCATTATCCCGATGCTGAAACTGCTCCCGTTCTTTGGCATCAACAAATGGTGGGCCTTGGTCTGCATCGTCCCGATCGGCACCATCGGTTTGCTGTGGTGGATGGGCATCAAACTGCAAGAGCTGGAGAAGCTTTAATGGATGGTGCTGCCGATCCCAAGACAACTGATCTGCACGCGGCGGCGGTTGCCTATTGCGAAGCGGTCTATTTCGCGCAAGCAGAGGTGTTTGAAAACCTCTGCCATGACCGGTTTCAAATGACCCATATCGAAGACGGCAAGGCCAACTTCTGGGACAAGCCTGCGTATCTGCAGCGCGTGCGTGGCCGCAGCCCGTTCCCGGCACCCGCCAATTACGAGATCATAAGCATGGACAGCGCGAGCGACGAGATCGCCCGTGTGCATCTGACGGTAGATGTTCCACCGCTGCGTTACGAAGATCATTTGGGTTTCGTCCGCGTGGACGGGGCTTGGAAACTGTTGACGAAGGTGTTCCGCACAGCGGCCCGCCTAGAAAAGGAGTAAAGACCATGATGGACGGCTCCAAAGGTTTTGAAGATGCCCTGACGGGCGAGCAGAAGATCCGTAACTTCAACATCAATTTCGGCCCACAACACCCTGCAGCACATGGGGTTTTGCGCCTTGTGCTGGAACTCGACGGCGAGATCGTGGAACGCTGCGATCCGCACATCGGGTTGTTGCACCGTGGCACTGAAAAGCTGATGGAAAGCCGGACGTACCTGCAGAACCTGCCTTATTTCGACCGGTTGGATTACGTGGCCCCGATGAACCAAGAGCACGCCTGGTGCCTGGCCATCGAAAAGTTGACAGGTGTCGAGGTGCCGCGCCGCGCCTCGCTGATCCGGGTGCTTTTTTGCGAGATCGGCCGGGTTCTGAACCACCTGCTGAACATCACCACACAGGCGCTCGACGTGGGCGCTTTGACGCCGCCGCTCTGGGGCTTCGAAGAGCGCGAAGATCTGATGATCTTTTACGAACGGGCCTGCGGCGCGCGTCTGCACGCGGCCTACTTCCGCCCCGGCGGGGTGCATCAGGACTTACCACCTGAATTGCTCGACGATATCGAGAAATGGGCCGACAAGTTCATGTCGAAGTTCATGGTCGATATCGACGGGCTGCTGACGGAAAACCGCATCTTCAAACAGCGCAACGTCGACATCGGCGTGGTGACGGAACAAGACATTCTGGGATTACGGGTTTTCCGGCGTGATGGTGCGCGGATCGGGCCTTGCATGGGATCTGCGCCGCAGCCAACCTTATGAATGCTATGATGAATTCGAGTTTCAGATCCCTGTGGGCAAGAACGGCGATTGTTTCGATCGCTACCTCGTACGGATGGAAGAGATGCGCCAGTCGGTTCATATCATCCGCCAGGCGATCGAGAAATTGCGCGCGCCCGACGGGCAAGGTCCGGTGCTGGCGCGCGGCAAGATCACACCTCCATCACGCTCTGACATGAAAACCTCGATGGAAGCGCTGATCCACCACTTCAAGCTTTACACCGAAGGATTCCACGTGCCCGAAGGCGAGGTCTACGTGGCCGTCGAAGCCCCCAAGGGCGAATTCGGCGTCTACCTTGTGGCCGACGGCACCAACAAACCCTATCGCTGCAAGATCCGCGCGCCGGGTTTTCTGCATCTGCAGGCAATGGACTACATCTCCAAGGGCCACCAACTGGCCGATGTAGCCGCGATTATCGGAACGATGGACGTGGTCTTCGGGGAGATCGATCGTTGATGCACCGGCCCCATTTTCCTTTCGCCAAAAATACCTCCGCCGGAGGCTCCCGCAGTCGCCGCACTGACCAAAGGTCGATCTAATGCTCCGCCGTCTCCACCCCGACCAACCCGATAGCTTTGCCTTCACGCCCGCCAATCAGGCCTGGGCCGAAGGGCAGATCACCAAGTACCCCGAAGGCCGGCAGGCCAGCGCAATTATTCCGCTTTTGTGGCGTGCGCAGGAGCAGGAGGGCTGGTTGTCGCGTGCCGCGATCGAACACGTGGCGGGCATGCTGGATCTCAGCTATATCCGCGCGCTCGAAGTGGCAACGTTCTACTTCATGTTTCAGCTGCAACCCGTTGGTTCCGTCGCGCATATTCAGGTCTGTGGCACCACGTCCTGCATGATCTGCGGCGCCGAGGATCTGGTCGCAGTCTGTCAGGAAAAAATCGCGAAGAACCCGCATGACCTGTCGCCCGACGGCAAGTTCAGCTGGGAAGAAGTGGAATGCTTGGGGTCATGTTCCAACGCCCCCATGGCGCAGATCGGCAAGGACTATTACGAGGATTTGACGGCCGAAAAGATGGGCTGGCTGATTGATGAGTTGGCCGCAGGCCGCGTCCCGACACCAGGGCCACAGAATGGGCGCTACGCAGCTGAGCCTCTCAAAGGGCTGACCAGTCTGACTGAATATGACAGCGGCAAGACGCAATACAACGCTTCTGTGCAACTGGCGACGGATATCGGCGATACAGTCAAGCGCATCGATGGCACCGAAGTGCCCTTGTTGATGCCTTGGCAGGGAAAACCCGCCAATGCAGCAGGCAAACCGGCCAAGGCGCCGCGCCCTGCCAAAGGCAAGCCCGCAGATGCCACAGGCGTGACGGAACAAGAGGCGACGGCCGCATCAAAGGCCAAGCCACCGTCCAAATCCAACCCCAAGGCGGGCAAAAAGCCCCGCACGATGAAGGCACCGCGCAAATCGGGCGCGGATGATCTGAAGCTGATCAAGGGCGTGGGTCCCAAGCTTGAGGCGCTTTTGCACAGCATGGGTTTTTATCATTACGACCAAATCGCCAAATGGGGCGCGGATGAAGTCGCATGGGTCGATGAGAACCTTGAAGGGTTCAAGGGCCGTGTCAGTCGTGATGATTGGGTGGCGCAAGCCGCCACATTGGCCTCAGGCGAGGCGACAGAGTTTTCCAAGCGTGCAAAGAAAGATGGTATCTATAAGGCGTGAGTTGAGACTACCCTGACGGGACAGATATAAAGAGGGACACAGATGGACAATCAAGATCAAAAAATGGCGACGGCTTTTGGCAGCTGGGCCGTGGCGGCACTGGCGGCAGGGATAGCCTGGATTCTGCTGATGCTCCTGGGCGGCTGGACCTTTATGCAGGCGACGTTTGTCGCGATCATCATCTTTGTGATTGTGTTCTTGCTGGCGCTTTGGATCATGCGCCCGTTGCCTCCTCTGGGCGCCCCGAAAAAAGATGACACACCGGCCAAGCCGGTATCCAAACCTGCGGCCGCGGCATCAGCGCCTGTGACAACACCTTCGGCGGCAGTTGCAGCAAGTGCTGCCGCCCCGGCGACAAAAGCAGCGCCATCAAAGGCAGCCAAAGCAGCGCCCGCCAAGAAAGCGCCCGCCAAGAAAGCGGCAGCCAAGAAAGCGCCCGCGAAAAAACCCGTCGCCGCCGATGGCAAGCCAGAGCTGTTCACTGCGCCACAAGGCGATGCGGATGATCTCAAGTTGATTTCGGGTGTCGGTCCCAAACTGGAAGGCACGCTCAACGAAATGGGCATTTGGCATTTCTCGCAGGTGGCCAGCTGGCGCAAGAAAGAAATCGCTTGGGTGGATGAGCGTCTGAAGTTCAAGGGCCGGATTGAGCGTGATGACTGGATCAGTCAGGCCAAGATCCTGGCCAAGGGCGGCGAAACAGAGTTTTCCAGCCGCAAGAAAAAGTAAACGGAGACAGGTCCGACGATGAGTGCGCATCAGGACGACACACAACAGGAGTTGGATCAAAAGATCGCCGCCCGCGGGCGGATGGTCTCTTTGGTCATTGTCGGAACGATGGTGCTGTGGATGCTGTCGCTCTGGCTGGCGCCCAAATTCGGCGTAACGGCGCGGCAATCCATCTTGATTGATCTCTTCGCTTTGGCGGCACTGGTGTGGTCGTTCATCGTATCGATGCAGTTGAAACGTGCGCGCAAAGCCGCGCGCGGGCAAGAATAAGGGGAAGCGGAATGCTTCAGGACAAGGACCGGATTTTCACCAACCTCTACGGCATGCATGATCGCACGCTGAAGGGCGCGCAGGCGCGTGGCCACTGGGACGGCACAGCGGACATCATCAAAAAAGGTGCGCCGTGGATCGTGGACCAGATGAAGGCGTCGGGCTTGCGGGGCCGGGGTGGCGCGGGCTTTCCGACCGGTTTGAAATGGTCCTTCATGCCCAAGGAAAGCGATGGGCGGCCGTCCTATCTGGTGGTGAATGCGGACGAATCCGAACCGGGCACCTGCAAGGACCGCGAGATCATGCGCCATGATCCGCACACGCTGGTCGAGGGGTGTCTGATCGCCAGCTTCGCGATGCAGGCCCACGCCTGCTACATCTACATTCGCGGCGAGTACATCCGTGAGAAAGAAGCGCTTCAAGCTGCCATCGACGAAGCCTATGACGCAGGCCTCGTAGGCAAGAATGCCGCTGGATCGGGATGGGATTTCGACATCTACCTGCATCACGGTGCGGGCGCCTATATCTGCGGTGAAGAAACAGCGCTGTTGGAAAGCCTTGAAGGCAAGAAGGGCATGCCGCGCATGAAGCCACCGTTCCCGGCGGGCGCGGGTCTTTATGGCTGCCCCACCACGGTGAACAACGTGGAATCCATCGCCGTTGTGCCCACGATCCTGCGGCGCGGGCCGGAATGGTTTTCGGGCTTTGGTCGGCCCAACAATGCGGGCACCAAGCTCTTTGCGATTTCGGGGCACGTGAACAACCCCTGCGTCGTCGAAGAAGCGATGAGCATCACTTTCGAAGAGCTGATCGAGACGCATTGCGGTGGCATTCGGGGCGGGTGGAAGAACCTCAAGGCGGTCATTCCGGGCGGATCCTCGGTGCCGATGATCCCCGGCAAGGACATGAAAGACGCCATCATGGATTTCGATTACCTGCGCGAACAACGCTCTGGCCTCGGCACGGCGGCGGTGATCGTGATGGACAACTCCACCGACGTGATCAAGGCGATCTGGCGGTTGAGCAAATTCTACAAGCACGAAAGCTGCGGGCAATGTACGCCCTGCCGCGAAGGCACCGGCTGGATGATGCGGGTGATGGACCGTTTGGTCACGGGCGACGCGGAGCCGGAGGAAATCGACATGCTGCTGGACGTGACCAAGCAGGTTGAGGGTCATACGATCTGCGCACTTGGCGATGCGGCGGCCTGGCCCATTCAGGGTCTGATCCGCCATTTCCGCGACGAGATCGAGGATCGCATCAAGCACAAACGCACCGGGCGCAGCAGCGCCGTGGCGGCGGAGTAGGCCCGGATGGAGGCGTTTGACGCATATTCCCACGCCATCGCGTCATTGGCGGTTTGGGCGATCATCGTGCCCGTACTGGCCGCACTGTCGACACGCGGGCGCACCGCTGAGGACCGTTGTGATTGCGGCAAACCCAAACGCGATTACAGCAACGTCTGGTACCGCAGCGAGCGCGCATTCATGAATGCGGTCGAGGCGTCCGGCCCCTTCGTGGCGGCGACCGTTGCTGCGATTTTGGCGGGGGCGGCGCCTATGTGGGTCAACATCTTTGCGTCCGTCTTTGTGATTGCGCGGATCGTGGTGGCCTATGTGCATATCGGCACGACCAATCAGGGGCTGCGGTCTGCGGTGTGGTCGGTTGGGGCGGTCTGCACGCTGGCGCTGGCTGGAATGGCGCTGGTGGCGGCGTTCTGATGCGGCGCTGCGCGATCATAGTGGCGATGGCTGTCGGTCTGGGCGGGGTAGCGCAGGCGCAGGATGATGCACGCGCAGCACCGGAATACTTCATCAAGGCTATCATCGATGCGTCAACGGCGCAGCAACTGGCAATGATATGTCCAAGGGTCAAACTGGATTTGCCTGTGGTCGAACAAGTCACCGGCGATGTGATGGCGCGGCTGGAACAGGACGGGTTTGACTTGAATTCCGAAACGTTAGGCATGGTCGATCCCGGTGATGAATTGGTTGCGCGGCAACGGGCGTTCATGGCCAAGCATGATCTGGACAACGCTGAGCAAGAAGATGTCTGTGCCGCAGCCCGCGCCGAGATGGCAGAGGGCAGCGTGATTGGCTCCTATCTGACGGAGGTGCCGGGATGACAGGGCACCATCTGGCGGAGTTCAATATCGGCACGCTCAAATACGATTGGGAAGACCCGCGTGTTTCGGATTTCCTGAACAATCTCGACCGGGTCTATGCAATCGCGATGCGCAGCCCCGGCTATGTCTGGCACCTGTCGGGCGAAGAGATGGAGGTCGCACAACTCGATGCGACCGGCGTTCTGGGGGGCAATCCACGCACGGCGAGTACCTTGTCTGTCTGGCAAGACGTGCAAAGCCTTGAACAATTCACCTTCAACACCGTCCACAAACAATTCTACGACCGCAAGGACGAATGGTACGATCCGGCAGAACAGGCATGGGACGGGCACCGTCTGGTTCTGTGGTGGGTGCCTGCGGGCCATCGCCCGAGCGTTGCGGAGGCGGTGGAACGGCTGACCCATCTGGTTGAACAGGGTGACAGTGACACGGGTTTTGGCTGGGCGCACCTGCGCGAGGCGCAGGCATGGAAAACCAAACAATGCGGGGAGGCAGCGGCATGAAGGGACATCACCTTGCAGAGCTGAATGTCGGCCGGTTGTTGACGCCGACGGATGATCCGCGCGTGGCCGAGTTCATGGCCAACCTTGACCGTATCAACGGCATGGGCAAGCGGATGCCGGGGTTCGTTTGGATGATGGAAGGGTCGGGCGAGCCGGGCACGGGCAACACCGACGCAAAGATCGACGGCGATCCGCAATATGTGGCGAACCTGACCGTCTGGGCAAGCGTCGAGACATTGGAGCAGTTTGTCTGGGGCACCATCCACAAGCAGTTTTATGAGCGGCGCACCGAATGGTTCGAGGTGCTGGGTGAAATGCATTTCGTGATGTGGTGGGTGCCAGAGGGTCACGCGCCAACGCTGGACGAGGCGCTCGAGCGGTTGGAGCACCTCAAGACCCATGGCGACAGTGATCACGCCTTTGGGTGGGATCATCTGCAGGCAGCAACAAAGTGGCGGGATCACCGCTGCGTGGCGGCGGAGTAGGCGTATGCGCGGGCTTTTGACAGCGATCATCGGGCTGGCTGTTTTGGCCGGATGCCAGGACCGGGAGGACGAGATCTCCTTTGATGGACAATTCTATCGCACCAGCCTGAGCAAGGGCGAGGCGCGGCATGAATTCACCGTGTCTTCGCGGCCCGTTTCGGCATCCCTGCTGGGTGCGCGGCAGGCGGCGGAATACGAGGCATTCACCTATTGCATCAACGAATACGGATCATCCGACATTGATTGGGTGATCGGGCCGGACCTGCCCGATGAAAGCTATGCGATTTCAGATGACACGCTGACTTTGCAAGGGGCGTGCCCGCAGTGATGCACCACGCCGCATATCACGCCCACCTGCGCGGCTGTTATTGCATATCAGGTGCAGCGGTCTCCATCTGTACCCGGTTGGGTGCAATGGACGGAGTGATGGTATGCGGATCATGATGGTGGCCACGCTGATACTGGGGCTGGCGCAGCCGGTGGCGGCCAAACCGGCGCTGCGCGATGTGCCGTCCGTCGATGACGGGCTCTTTGCGGTGGGCGTGGCAGATATTATCCGCAAGGGGTGTCCCGATATTTCCGCGCGTCTGTTCCGGGCGGTGCAATACCTGCGCAGTCTTGAGGCTCAAGCCCGCAGCCTTGGCTATACGAATGACGAGATTGACGCACATCTGGATTCGGATGAAGAAAAGGAACGGCTGCGCGCGCGGAGCCGCGTCTATTTCGAGCAACATGGCGTCAATGCCGGCGATACGGCGAGCCTTTGCACATTGGGGCGCAAGGAAATTGCCGCAGGCAGCGCCATCGGCAAGCTGCTGAGGGCGCGCAACTGATGGTCTGGGTGATACGCATAAGCGTGGTCCTCGTCGGGCTGCTGGCTGCGACAAGTGCAACGGCACAAGCCAACGTAAAGACCAAGCTGATGGTGCGGTTCGAGGGGTTTCCGAGGGGCATGACCTGTGACGTGCGCGACTCCTTCGTGCCAGTGATCCACAGCATGCGGGACGGCGCACCACGTGTGTTGCTGACCAGTTTCCCGAGCGTCGGCGAGATTTTCTGTGTCATGCCCGGCGGCCAGCGCATCGTGAGCGATGTGAACCAACGCTTGCGCCGTGGTGCGCGGGCGGTTGGGGTGACGGTGTTTCCAGATGGGCGCGCCGTAATGACAACGAGCGTCATCGGCGGGCTCATCCGCGATGACCTGACGAATGCAATAGAAGCGGGCTGAAAGATGCGCGCAAACCAGATGACGCGGGCATGGCCCGCACCGAAAACAAGGCGAGCAATATGAGCGATCTGCGTAAGATTATCATTGATGGACAAGAGGTTGAGGTCGAAGGGGCGCTGACGCTCATTCAGGCCTGCGAACAGGTGGGCGTGGAAATCCCGCGGTTTTGTTACCACGAACGTCTGACCATCGCGGGCAACTGCCGGATGTGTCTGGTCGAGGTCGTGGGCGGCCCGCCCAAGCCCGCTGCAAGCTGTGCGATGCAGGTCAAGGATTTGCGCCCCGGCCCCGAAGGCCAACCGCCCGTCGTGAAAACCAACAGTCCCATGGTCAAGAAGGCCCGCGAGGGTGTGATGGAATTCTTGCTGATCAATCATCCGCTGGATTGCCCGATCTGTGATCAGGGCGGTGAGTGCGATCTGCAGGATCAGGCGATGGCATACGGCGTCGATTTCAGCCGCTACCGTGAACCCAAGCGCGCGACCGAGGACCTCGATCTGGGGCCATTGGTCGAAACCCATATGACGCGCTGCATTTCGTGTACGCGCTGTGTGCGGTTCACCACCGAGGTGGCGGGCATTCACCAGATGGGCCAGACGGGTCGCGGCGAGGATGCCGAAATCACCTCCTATCTGGGCGAGACGCTGAACAGCAATTTGCAGGGCAATATCATTGACTTGTGCCCTGTCGGTGCCTTGGTCAGCAAGCCCTATGCCTTTACCGCGCGGCCTTGGGAATTGACCAAGACCGAAAGCATCGACGTGATGGATGCTCTTGGCTCCAACATTCGGGTGGACACCAAGGGCCGCGAAGTGATGCGGTTCCTGCCACGCAACCACGACGGCGTGAACGAAGAATGGATTTCCGACAAGACGCGTTTCGTCTGGGACGGGCTGCGCCGGCAGCGGTTGGACACGCCCTATATCCGCGAAAACGGCAAATTGCGCGCGGCCACATGGCCCGAGGCGTTGAGTGCCGCAGCGGCGGCGATGCAAGGCAAGACGGTGGCCGGGCTGGTCGGTGATCTGGTCCCGGTTGAGGCCGCCTTTGCGCTCAAGCAGATGATCGAAGGGCAGGGCGGCGTCGTGGAATGTCGCACGGATGGGGCCAAGCTGCCTTCGGGCAATCGTTCGGCCTATGTGGGCACGGCGCGGATCGAGGATATCGATACCTGCGAGGCGATCATGTTGATCGGTGCAAACCCGGCCATTGAATCTCCTGTACTTAACGCGCGTATTCGCAAGGCCTGGACCAAAGGCGCGAATATCGGTGTGATCGGCCCGAAGGTTGATTTGACATATGAATACAACCACTTGGGAACTGGGTCGGGCACAATAACCGACCTGCTTGGCCGGGATCATTCCGAGGTGGGCGAAAAGCCGTCGATGATCATTGTGGGCCAGGGCGCCTTGCAGGGTGAAGATGGCGCGGCTGTCCTCGCCTCCGCGATGGCATTGGCAGAGTCCACCAAATCGTCGTTTTTGGTCCTGCACACCGCTGCGGGCCGTGTTGGTGCTATGGATGTCGGGGCCACCAACGACAACGCCATGTCCGGCGTGATGGGGGCAGATGTTATTTATAACCTTGGTGCGGACGAGGTCGACATCGCAGACGGTCCGTTCGTGATTTATCAGGGCAGCCATGGGGATCGTGGCGCGCACCGGGCCGACATTATCCTGCCGGGCGCGGCCTATACCGAAGAACCGGGGCTCTTTGTGAACACCGAAGGGCGTCCGCAACTGGCCCTGCGCGCAGGCTTTGCGCCGGGGCAGGCCAAGGAAAACTGGGCGATCCTGCGGGCACTGAGCGCTGAGATCGGCGCGCAATTGCCTTTTGACAGCATCGCGCAACTGCGTCAGGCGCTGGTCAAGGCGCATCCGCATCTGGGGCAGGTCGATGAGGTTGCCGAAAACGAATGGCAGCCCATGCCGCAAGGCAAGCTGGGCAACCATGACTTTGCACCCGCGATCGAAGACTTCTACCTGACCAACCCGATCGCGCGGGCCAGCCAATTGATGGCGGAATTGTCGGCCAACGCCAAAGCGCGCGGGCAAGAGGCCATGGCGGCGGAGTGAGATACATGATTGCAACCCTGCCTCTGATGCTGATGGGCTGCGCCGAACAGGCGCCGCTGGCATCGGATTTCGTGCCTGACTATCTGGGTGCGCAGGTGCAGTTGCTCGACACGGATCTGGTGCAGGTCGAGGCGTCCATGACGAAGGCACAGACACCTGCGGACGTCACGCGCTATGCCGATTGTGCTCTCGCGCGCTTCATGCAAGAGCGTGGATACAAATATGCGCGTTTTTTGCGTACGAATTTTGCGCAAGAGGGTGGCGTGTCGTCGGTAGATGCTGTTTACACCATCTCGCCAAGCCTACCACGTGGCATCCGGGTGATCGACGCTGATACTGTCGTGCCCGAATGTGCGCAAAAACGAATTCCGACTGTGTGAGGGACAATGGCTGACTTCTTTTCGACCACGTACACCGGCATGGGGCTGGTCATTGTCGCGCAGATTTTCCTGCTGGTGATCCCGCTTTTGCTGGCGCTGGCGTTCTTGATGTATGCGGACCGCAAGATCTGGGCCGCCGTGATGATGCGCCGTGGCCCCAATGTGGTGGGCGTCTTTGGCCTGCTGCAAAGCTTTGCGGATTTCGGCAAATACATCGTCAAGGAAGTCGTCGTGCCTGCGGGTGCCGACCGCCCTGTTTTCTTCATGGCGCCCATGGTCACGCTGGTGATGTCGCTGATTGCCTGGGCGGTGATCCCGTTCAACGACGGCTGGGTGCTGTCGGACATCAACGTGGCGATCCTCTATGTCTTTGCCGTGTCCTCGCTTGAGGTTTACGGCGTGATCATGGGCGGCTGGGCGTCAAACTCGAAATATCCCTTCCTGGGATCACTTCGGTCAGCCGCACAGATGATTTCTTATGAGGTCAGCATCGGCCTGATCATCATCGGTGTGATCCTGTCCACTGGGTCGATGAACTTCGGCAATATCGTCGCCGCTCAAGACGGCCCATATGGGCTTTTGCACTGGTACTGGCTGCCGCATTTCCCGATGCTGATCTTTTTCTTTATCAGTGCCTTGGCCGAAACCAACCGCCCCCCATTCGACCTGCCGGAAGCGGAATCGGAACTGGTTGCGGGCTATCAGGTGGAATACTCCTCCACGCCGTTCCTGCTCTTTATGATCGGTGAATTGGTCGCGGTTGTGCTGATGTGCGCGCTGATTTCACTGCTGTTCTTTGGCGGCTGGCTCTCGCCCATTCCGGGGCTGCCCGATGGTATCTTCTGGATGGTCGCCAAGATGGGGCTGGTGTTTTTCTTCTTCTCGATGGTCAAGGCCATCACACCGCGCTACCGCTACGACCAACTGATGCGTCTGGGCTGGAAGGTGTTCCTGCCGTTCAGCCTCGCATGGGTGGTGTTCGTGGCGTTTGCTGCAAAATTCGATTGGTTCTGGGGCGTTTATGCGCGCTGGGCCGTAGGAGGTTGACATGACACAGATCGACTACACTCGTGCCGCCAAGTACTTCCTGCTTCAGGATTTTTACCAAGGGTTCAAGTTGGGTATCCGCTATATGTTCGCGCCTAAGGCGACGCTGAATTACCCGCATGAAAAGGGGCCTTTGAGCCCGCGGTTTCGTGGCGAACACGCCCTGCGCCGCTATCCTAACGGCGAGGAACGCTGCATCGCATGCAAGCTGTGCGAGGCAATCTGTCCCGCGCAGGCGATCACAATTGATGCAGAACCCCGCGAAGATGGCAGCCGCCGCACCACGCGCTACGACATCGACATGACCAAATGCATCTACTGCGGCTTCTGCCAAGAGGCCTGCCCCGTGGATGCGATCGTCGAGGGGCCGAACTTCGAGTTCTCCACCGAGACGCGCGAAGAACTGTACTACGACAAGGAAAAACTGCTCGCCAATGGGGACCGTTGGGAGGCGCAGATCGCCAAGAACCTTGAATTGGACGCGCCCTACCGATGACTGACCCCAAGAACCCATACGAGGGCATGAACCCCTTTGCCGCGATGATGCAGCAGGCGCAGGAGATGGCGAAAACCTTCCCCGCGATGGAGGCGTTTACGCCCAAAGGCTTCGAGGCGCTGTGGCCCACCATGCCCAAGGACGTCATGGAAATGATGTTCGGCAACGCGGTGAACCCTGACGGACTTGATGCCAAAACGCGGCTTTTGCTGACGCTGGCGGGGCTGACCATGCAAGGCGCGCAGGCCGACACGGCGGTGCGCCAGACGGTCAAGCATCTTGTGGAAGTGGGTGCCAAGAAACAGGAAATCATCGAAGCGATTGGCCAGATGTCGGTCTTTGCGGGGCTGCCCGCGATGAACCGCGCGTTGGAATTGGCCAGTCAGGTGATGGACGAAAAGGACGATGACGCATGACGGTTTTTGCATTCTACCTCTTTTCGATCTGCGTGATCTCGGGCGGTTTGTTCACTGTGGTCAGCCGCAACCCGGTGCATTCGGTGCTTTGGTTGATCCTCGCGTTCTTGTCTTCAGCGGGGCTGTTCGTGCTGCTGGGGGCGGAGTTTGTCGCGATGCTGTTGATCATCGTCTACGTGGGCGCCGTCGCGGTACTGTTCCTGTTCGTCGTGATGATGCTGGACGTGGATTTTGCCGAGCTGAAAGCCGAGATGGCGAAATACATGCCGCTGGCGCTGCTGATTGGTGTGGTTTTGTTGATGCAATTCGCGATTGCCTTTGGCGCGTGGGAAAGCAATGCGGCCGCCGAAGGTCTGCGTGCGCAGGTCACTCCGGTGGACCGACACAACACCGAAGCACTGGGCATGGTGCTCTATGATCAGTATTTCCTGCTGTTCCAACTCAGCGGTTTGATCCTGCTGGTTGCGATGATCGGCGCGATTGTCCTGACATTGCGGCACCGCTCGGACGTGAAACGTCAGGACGTGGTTGCGCAAATGATGCGCGACCCGAAGCTGGCCATGGAATTGAAAGACGTGAAATCGGGGCAGGGGTTGTGAAAACTGCACTCAGCATCCTTCTGGTATTCGGTCTGAGCAGCGCCGTGCAAGCGCTGGAACTGAGCGATTGTACCCGGACCACACACGTCAGCCATGGTGGCGAGGCGGATCACGTCGATCTGGGCGAGGGTCGTGTGATGTGGCGCGATTGGTGGTCCCAAGAGGGCACGGCCACGAATATTTCCGTGGTGGATTGCGGGCCCGGCGCATGGCTGAACCTGCGCTCTGCCGAGGACAACATGAACGCACGCCTGCCTTTTGACAAAACCGACGAGGCCTTGGCGCTGATTGCATTGCACGAATCTGGGGCGCGGGTATTTGCGACCCTGGACCGTATGGCGCAAGACCTGAGCAAGATAGCGCGTGATGTGACAGTCAACGTGAGCCAGGCCGAAGCCTGTGCCTGTGCAGCTCTTTATCCGGAGCTGCGTGGAGACAAAGAGATCTTCAGGCTTTAGGGCCTGATGCAAACCCTGTCTGGTTGCAGGCAGGTTGAGGGCTGTGCCTTCAGACTGAATTGAGACCCAAAGCGGGGCGCCGAAAAAGCCCCGAAAGGACGTGAGATGATCGGACTTGAACATTACCTGACAGTGGCGGCGACGCTGTTTGTCATTGGCATCTTTGGGCTGTTTCTGAACCGCAAGAACGTGATCATCCTGCTGATGAGCATCGAATTGATGCTCTTGGCGGTGAACATCAATCTGGTGGCCTTCTCCAGCTTTCTGGACGATCTGGTGGGGCAGGTGTTCACGCTCTTTGTTCTGACGGTGGCCGCAGCGGAGGCGGCAATCGGGCTGGCCATTCTGGTGTGTTTCTTCCGCAACCGCGGCACCATCGCCGTCGAAGACGTCAACGTGATGAAGGGCTAAGACTTCCATGGAAACCATTATCCTATTTGCCCCTCTGGTTGGCGCGCTCTTGTGCGGGTTCGGCTGGAAAATCATCGGTGAAACGGCCGCGATGTGGGTCGCCACGGGGTTCCTGTTCGTTTCGGCCATTCTGTCATGGGTCGTGTTCCTGACGTTTGACGGCGTGACCGAGCAGATCCAGATCCTGCGCTGGATCGAAAGCGGGACGCTGTCCACCGATTGGGCCATCCGGATGGACCGGCTGACCGCGCTGATGCTGATTGTAATCACGACGGTGTCGGCGCTCGTGCACCTCTATTCCTTTGGCTACATGGACCATGATCCGCAGTGGAAAGAGGGCGAAGTCTACAAGCCGCGCTTCTTTGCCTACCTGTCGTTCTTTACCTTTGCGATGTTGATGCTGGTGACGGCCGACAACCTTGTGCAGATGTTTTTCGGCTGGGAAGGCGTGGGCGTCGCGTCCTATCTTTTGATCGGGTTTTATTACCGCAAGCCAAGTGCCAATGCCGCTGCGATCAAGGCCTTTGTGGTCAACCGCGTGGGTGATTTCGGCTTTGCGCTGGGGATTTTCGCGCTGTTCTTCCTGACCGACAGCATCCGGTTTGATGACATATTCGCCGCCGTGCCCGAGATCGCCGAGACACAGCTGACGTTCCTTTGGGGTGAGTGGAATGCGGCCAACCTGATCGCCATCCTGCTCTTTATCGGGGCGATGGGGAAATCGGCGCAACTGATCCTGCACACCTGGTTGCCGGATGCGATGGAAGGCCCGACGCCCGTGTCGGCGCTGATCCACGCGGCCACGATGGTGACGGCGGGTGTGTTCCTTGTCTGCCGCATGTCGCCGCTGATGGAATATGCGCCCGAGGCCACAACATTCATCACCGTGCTGGGCGCCACGACCGCGTTTTTCGCGGCCACCGTGGGCCTCGTGCAAACCGACATCAAACGCGTGATCGCCTATTCGACGTGCAGCCAACTGGGCTATATGTTCGTGGCTGCGGGCGTTGGCATGTATTCTGCGGCGATGTTCCATTTGTTCACGCATGCGTTCTTCAAGGCGATGCTGTTTCTGGGCGCGGGTTCTGTCATCCATGCAATGCACCACGAGCAGGACATGATGAACTACGGCGGCTTGCGCAAAAAGATCCCCTATACCTTCTGGGCGATGATGATCGGCACGCTTGCGATCACTGGCGTGGGCATCCCGCTGAGCTATGACATGTTCGGGCTGCCCATCGGGTTCGCCGGGTTCGTGTCCAAGGACGCGATCATCGAGAGCGCCTTTGCGGGTGGATCCGCATATGGCTTCTGGCTGTTGGTGGCGGCGGCAGCGATGACCAGCTTTTACAGCTGGCGGCTGATGTTCCTGACATTCTACGGCACGCCGCGCGGTGACAAGCACACGCATGAGCACGCCCACGAAAGCCCGATGAGCATGTTGATCCCGCTGGGTGTTCTGAGCGTCGGCGCGGTCTTTGCAGGCATGGTCTGGTTCAACAGCTTCTTTGGCCACACCGACACGGTCGCAAAATTCTATGGCATTCCCTACGCCGAAGAGGGCGCGCATGGCGAGGATCATGGCGAGGCCACAGATGACGGCCACGGTGAGGCCAAAACCGATGACCACGGCGGTGAGAAAGAACACCACTATGTGTTCACCGGCGCACCTGGCGAAGGGGCCTTGCACATGGCCCCCGGCAACACCGTTCTGGATGACGCGCATAAGGTACCCAAGTGGGTCAAGCTGTCGCCGTTCATCGCAATGCTGGGCGGCTTTCTGATGGCGATGTGGTTCTACATCTGGAACCCGAGCCTGCCCGCGCGTCTGGCGGAGAACCAACGTCCGCTGTACCTGTTCCTCAAGAACAAATGGTATTTCGACGAGCTTTATGACTTTGTCTTTGTCCAACCCGCCAAGGGTGTCGGGCGTCTGCTGTGGAAGCGCGGCGACGGCGACGTGATTGACGGCGGTCTGAACGGCGTGGCGATGGGGATCGTTCCCTTCTTTACCCGGCTCGCAGGGCGCGCGCAGTCTGGCTATATCTTCACTTACGTCTTTGCGATGGTTATCGGGATTGCGGTCCTCGTCACATGGATGACGATGAGCGGGGGGGCAAACTGATGGACAACCTTCTGTCGATTGTCACCTTTATCCCGGCGCTGGCAGCGTTGATCCTCGCGGTGTTCCTGCGCGGCGATGACGCAGCGGCCAACCGCAACGCCAAATGGCTCGCGCTGATCGCGACGGGGGCCACGTTCCTTGTGTCGCTCTTTATTCTGGCCGGGTTCGACGCCAATGACACGGGCATGCAGTTCGTAGAAGAAGCCGAATGGCTGCTGGGTCTGCAATACAAACTGGGCGTGGATGGGATCAGCATTCTCTTTGTGATGCTGACGACATTCATGATGCCACTGGTGATTGCGGCCAGTTGGAACGTGGAAACCCGCGTCAAGGAATACATGATCGCTTTCCTGATGCTCGAGACACTGATGCTGGGCGTGTTCATGGCGCTGGATCTGGTTCTGTTTTACCTCTTCTTCGAGGCGGGGCTGATCCCGATGTTCCTGATCATCGGCATCTGGGGCGGCAAGGAGCGGATCTACGCGAGCTTCAAGTTCTTCCTTTACACGTTCCTCGGCTCGGTGCTGATGCTTGTGGCGATGGTGGGCATGTTTGCCGACGCGGGCACCACCGATATCGAACAGCTGCTGGTGCATGAGTTTGCCTTTGAGACGTTCACCATCGCGGGCGTCACCGTCGTGGGTGGCATGCAGACGATGCTGTTTCTGGCGTTTTTTGCGAGCTTTGCCGTCAAGATGCCGATGTGGCCGGTGCACACATGGTTGCCCGACGCGCACGTTGAAGCGCCAACTGCCGGTTCAGTCATTCTTGCTGGCGATGTTGTTGAAAATGGGCGGCTACGGGTTCTTGCGGTTCTCGCTGCCGATGTTCCCGGTCGGGTCCGAAGTGATGACACCGCTGGTGCTGTGGATGAGCGCGATTGCGATTGTCTATACCTCGCTTGTGGCGCTGGTGCAGGAAGACATGAAAAAGCTGATCGCTTATTCTTCGGTCGCGCATATGGGCTTTGTGACGATGGGCATTTTCGCTGCCAACCAACAGGGCGTGGATGGGGCAATTTTCCAGATGATCAGCCACGGGTTTATCTCGGGCGCGCTGTTTTTGTGCGTTGGCGTGATCTACGACCGGATGCATACGCGCGACATTGACGCCTACGGTGGGCTGGTAAACCGGATGCCCGCCTATGCGCTGATCTTCATGCTGTTCACGATGGCCAATGTGGGCCTGCCGGGCACATCGGGTTTTGTGGGCGAGTTCCTGACGCTGATGGCTGTGTTTCAGGTCAACACCTGGGTGGCGGCTGTGGCAACGACGGGCGTGATCTTTTCGGCCGCCTATGCGCTGTGGCTCTATCGCCGGGTTGTCATGGGCGATCTGATCAAGGAAAGCCTCAAATCGATCACCGATATGACGCCCCGCGAACGCTGGATATTCGCGCCGCTTGTGGTGATGACGATCCTTCTGGGCGTCTACCCGGCGCCTGTGCTTGATATCACCGGACCTGCGGTCGCAGCGTTGGTGGCAAATTTCGACACGGCCCTGGCCGCAGCGGAAGCTGCTGTCATGGTTGCCGAAAACTAAAGGACGAACCCGATGATTGCCGCCGATCTGAATATCATCCTGCCCGAAATACTGCTGGCGGCTTTTGCCATGCTCGCATTGTTGGGGGCGGTCTACACGTCCAAGGACGGGGCCGCGTCGCTTTTGGTGTGGCTGACGGCTGCACTTATGGCGGGGCTTGCGCTGTTTATCGGTGTGACGGGTGAAGGCACGCGCGTGGCCTTCAACGGCATGTTCATCGAAGACGGGTTCGCCCGCTTTGCCAAGGTGACGATCCTTCTGTCTGCTTCGGCGGTTCTGCTCATGTCCGAAGGGTACATGAAGGCAAAGGGCCTGCTGCGGTTTGAATATCCGATCCTCGTGGCGCTCAGTGCCGTGGGCATGATGATGATGGTCAGTGCGGGCGATCTGATGGCGCTGTATATGGGGTTGGAACTGCAATCTCTGTCGCTTTACGTGGTGGCGTCCTTGCGACGCGATTCCGCGAAATCCACCGAAGCGGGCCTGAAGTATTTCGTGCTGGGTGCGTTGTCATCGGGTCTGCTGCTCTATGGCGCGTCTTTGGTTTATGGCTATGCCGGCACGACGCTGTTTTCGGGGATCATTCAGACCGCGCAGTCCGGTGAGGTTTCGCTGGGCCTCTTGCTGGGGCTGGTATTCCTGATTTCAGGCATGGCGTTCAAGGTCTCTGCGGTGCCCTTCCACATGTGGACGCCAGACGTCTACGAAGGCTCGCCCACGCCGGTGACCGCGTTTTTTGCAACTGCCCCCAAGATGGCCGCGATGGCACTTTTTGCGCGTGTGCTGCATGACGCCTTTGGCAATGCGGTCAGCGATTGGAGCCAGGTCGTCGCGCTGATCTCGGTACTGTCGATGTTTCTGGGCGCCGTGGCGGCGATCGGTCAGACCAACATCAAACGTCTGATGGCGTATTCGTCGATTGCCCACATGGGATACGCGTTGATGGGTCTTGCGGCGGGGTCGGTTCTGGGTGTGCAGGCGATGTTGGTGTATATGGCGATCTATGTGACCATGAACATCGGTACCTTCGCCTTTATCCTGATGATGGAGAAAGACGGCCAACCGGTCACGCATATCGCATCGCTCAACATGTACTCCAAGCGCGAACCGGGCAAGGCGCTGGCGATGCTGGTTCTTTTGTTCAGCCTCGCGGGCGTGCCGCCGATGCTGGGCTTTTTTGGCAAGTTCTACGTGCTGCGCGCGGCCTATGAAGCGGATCTGGTCTGGCTGGCTGTGGCCGGGGTCATCGCGTCGGTGATCGGGGCGTATTACTATCTGCGGATCGTATTCTACATGTACTTTGGCGACGAGACCGCAGATGGGCTTGATGGCGGGAAATCCACGGTCCTGTGGGGCTTTTTGATGGGCTCTGCGGTGGTGATGGTTCTGGGTATCGTGAACATGTTCGGCGTGGAAGGTGCCGCCGAGGCTGCGGCGATGGCGCTTGTCAACTGATCCTTCGGGACGTTTTGCGGCGCGGCCCTCCGGGAGGAGTTTATTGGAAAACGTGAAATGAGCGCTTGGCCGGATGGGTACGGGCGGCATGTTTTGCCTTCGGTCGATTCCACTCTGAACGAGGCCGTACGGCGGGCCCCAGGCATGACGGGACCTGCATGGATTTTGGCACTGGAGCAAACGGCAGCGCGTGGGCGCCGCGGGCGGCCTTGGGTGGCACCCGCTGGTAATTTCGCAGCCACGCTTGTGCTGCGACCGGACGAGCCGCCGGCGCGCGCGGCGCTGCGGTCTTTTGTGATGTCATTGGCGCTTTTGCGTACTTTCGTAGCGGTCACGGGGCGCGAGCAGGATGTTGCGCTGAAGTGGCCAAATGACGTCTTGCTGAAGGGTGGCAAGGTCGCGGGCATCTTGCTGGAGAGTGCCGGGCAGGGCAAAGGTGTTGCGCATTTGGCCATTGGCGTTGGCGTGAACCTTTTGGCCGCACCAGATGCCGCGAGCGTTGAGGCCCGCGCGGTGCAACCGGTGGCATTGGCGACACAAACAGGGGTGCGCATTGGGCCGGAGCCGTTTCTGGATGTGTTGGCGGCGGAATATGCGCCGCTTGAGGCGCAGTTCGTCACCTATGGGTTTGCGCCCATTCGCGCGGCTTGGATGGCACATGCGGCGCGCTTGGGTGAGGTGATCACGGCGCGCACCGGGAAGGCCGAGACCGTTGGCACGTTTGAAGATGTGGATGCGGATGGTAACCTGATCTTGCAAACCGCCAAAGGCCGTGCGGCGATCGCGGCGGCGGATGTGTTTTTTTGAGGAAAGGACAGGCACATGCTTTTGGCTGTTGATTGCGGAAACACGAACACTGTCTTTTCGATCTGGGACGGCGAGCGGTTCATCGCGACGTGGCGGACGTCGACGGAGTGGCAACGCACGGCGGATCAGTATTACGTCTGGCTGAGCACCTTGATGAAGCTGCAGAACATTGACGCAGAGATCACCGATATGATCGTCAGTTCCACCGTGCCGCGCGTGGTGTTCAACCTGCGTGTTCTGGCCGACCGGTATTTCAACACACGGCCCTTGGTTGTGGGCAAGCCGGAATGCAGGTTGCCTGTGGCCGTGCGCGTGGACGAGGGCACGCAAGTGGGCCCGGACCGATTGGTCAACACAGTGGCCGGGTTTGACCTTTACGGCGGTGATCTGATTATGGTCGATTTCGGCACAGCCACCACGTTTGACGTGGTCGCGGCCGATGGCGCTTATGTCGGCGGTGTGATCGCACCGGGCGTGAACCTGAGCCTTGAGGCGCTGCATCACGCTGCGGCCGCATTGCCGCATGTCGATATTGCCAAGCCGCAGGCGGTGGTTGGCACAAACACCGTGGCCTGTATGCAGTCGGGTGTCTTTTGGGGTTATATCGGCCTCGTGCGTGAGATATGTGCCCGGATCAAGGCGGAGCGCGCCCGCGACATGCGCGTGATCTCGACCGGAGGGCTGGCACCGCTGTTTCAACAGTCCGAAGCGCTCTTCGATGATTTTCGCGATGATTTGACGATGCACGGCCTGACCGTGATCCACAAATACAACAAGGATGCTGAGTAAGCATGAGCAAAGACAGATTGATCTACCTGCCCCTCGGTGGGGCGGGCGAAATTGGCATGAATTGCTATGTCTACGGATATGGGCCACAGGGCGCGGAGCGGCTGATCGTTGTGGATCTTGGCGTGGCATTCCCGGATATGGACACGTCGCCCGGCGTGGATCTGATCATTGCCGACGTTGCATGGCTGGAAGAACGCAAGGACCGGATCGAGGCGATTTTCGTCACCCACGCGCATGAAGATCACGTGGGCGGGGTCGCGCATACCTACGGGCGTCTTGGGGCGCCGATCTATGCGCGTACTTTTACCGCCAATATCGCCCGGCGCAAAATGGACGAACACGCCCATCCCTCAGATGCCGTGCGGACGGTGTCCGCATGGCCCGAACAGATCAAGGCGGGGCCTTTCACGGTCGGGTTCTTGCCTATCTCGCACTCCATTCCCGAAAGCTCCGCGTTGGTGATTGATACGCCTGCGGGCCGGGTCGTGCATTCGGGTGATTTCAAGCTGGATGAAACGCCGCTTGTGGGCGAAGCCTTTGACCCAGAGCTGTGGGCGCAGGTCTGCAAGGACGGGGTGAAGGCGCTGATTTGCGACAGTACCAACGTCTTTTCACAGCATCCCGGACGCTCAGAGGCGAGTGTCGGGCCAGAGATTACCAAGCTGGTGCAATCGGCCACGGGCATGGTTGTGGCGACGACATTTGCGTCCAATGTGGCGCGCGTCAAAACGCTGGCCGAGGCTGGACAACGCGCCGGGCGGTCGATTGTGCTGATGGGTCGGGCCATGCGCCGCATGGTCGAGGCGGCTGTGGAAACCGGCGTTCTCAAGGACTTTCCCAAGGTGATTAGCCCCGAAGATGCCAAGTCGATCCCGCGCGAGAATGTGATGCTGCTTGTGACGGGCTCGCAGGGCGAACGCCGCGCGGCCTCTGCGCAACTGGCGCGGGGCAAATATCAGGGGATGCAGTTGAAAGAGGGCGATTTGTTCCTCTTCTCCTCCAAAACCATCCCCGGCAATGAAAAAGGTGTGATCCGTATCATCAACGCGTTCTCCGAATTGGGCGTGGATGTGGTGGATGACAGCTCTGGCCTCTATCACGTGTCGGGCCACGCGAACCGGCCTGATCTGGAAAAGCTGACCGAGATCGTGAACCCGCAGGTTCTGATCCCCATGCACGGAGAACACCGGCACCTGCGCGAGCACGTCAAGATCGCGGAAGGCAACGGGGTCACGGGCGTGCTGGCCGTCAATGGCATGATGATCGATCTGTCGGGCAATGCACCCAAGGTGACCGAATACGTCGAGACGGGCCGCACCTATATTGACGGGTCGGTACAGATCGGCGCGCTTGATGGCGTGGTGCGTGACCGCATTCGTATGGCGCTGAATGGCCACGTGGTCGTGACGCTGATCGTGGACGACGAAGACGAACCTTTGGGCGATCCGTGGTGCGAATTGATGGGCCTGCCGGAGACGGGCAGCAGCCGCGCCGCACTTGTTGACGTGCTGGAGGCGGACCTGAGCCAGTGGCTGGGCCGCGCAGGTGCCAAGACATTGCGCGACGACGACGCCCTGAACGAAGGCATGCGCCGGGTTGTGCGGCAAACAGCACAAGATGAGATCGGCAAGAAACCCGAAGTGACGGTGGTCGTCAGTCGATTGAGTTGACCCAGTATTCGATCTGGGCGACGACCTTTTTCATGCGGGCGGTCAAGGGGCCGGGGCTGCGGTTTTCCAAAGCTTCGGCCAGTTCACGGTAGTACCACAAGGCGCCGCGGCGTCCTTCGGCCAGCGTATCGAACACGCCAAAGCCATCGCTGATCAACACCTCCAAAACGCGGGTCGTTTCGTGCAATGCGCAGCAGGTCATGACCAGCACCGCCGCGTCGGATGTGTTGCGCAGCTTGGCCAAATGGCGGCGCGCCGACGCGTGCCAATCGCCGTCGTCCGTTGGCGCAGGGCGCAGGGCGCAATTGGCTACGATGTCCCGCACATTTGGGCCGAACCGCTGTTCAATGTCTGCGAAGCTGTCGTCAGCTGCGGTGGCGGCATGCAAAAGTGCCGCGATGGCGCAGTCTTCGTCGCCACCATACTCAAGCGTCAGCGCGCAAACCGAAAGCAGATGCGCGGCAAAGGGCGACTGACCGGGAGTATAAACCTCATCCCGGTGCAGGCTAATTGCATAAACCAATGCGTCATCGAAACGTGCAGAGAGCATTAACGCCCCTTCGTTACCCTGCGGGTATGCAGACGCGAATTAGACCACAAGTTCAAGCGCCAGCGCTGCATGTCACAGTAAAATAAGCGAAAATCAGCTGTTGCTGCGGTCTTTGAAACTCAGCTCGATGAATGTGGGGGTGTGTTCGCCCAAACCGACAACGCTGTTGCCCCCGCGATCTCGGCCGCCTCGGTCCGAATTGGATGACCGGTTGCGCCCGCCTGACGATGATCCGCGCCCGCGTCCGGTGTTTTCGGAGGCCTCTGCGGGTTCATTGGCAGGTTGGGGTTGTGCGGTCTCTGTATTGGGCTTGGGTTTGTCGTCGCGCTTGCGGCTCCGCGAGCGGGACGGTTTTGGCTTTTCGTCCGTATTCCCTGCGTCGGCGCGGCCCTCTTCATTGGGTGCAGTCTCCGGCTTTTTGCGTTTGGGCGCTTCGCTGCGGGTTGGTGCGTTGTCCTCCTGAGGGGCGCTGCCGCCGCCCAGTGGGTTTTCAAGGCGCGGGATCTCGCGCTGCACCAAACGTTCGATGTCGGCGAGGTTTCGTTCGTCGCGCGGAATGCAGATCATGATCGCCTTGCCGTCGCGACCGGCGCGGCCCGTGCGGCCAATCCGGTGCACATAGTCTTCGGCGTGGCTGGGCACATCAAAGTTGAACACGTGGCTGACGGCCGGAACATCCAGCCCACGTGCGGCCACGTCAGATGCAATCAGAAAACGCAAGCTGCCTTCGCGGAAGCCATCAAGCGTCTTGGTGCGCTGGCTCTGATCCAGATCGCCGTGGATGGGGGCTGCGTCATAGCCATATTTCTTGAGCGATTTGGCGACCACGTCCACGTCCATCTTGCGGTTGCAAAACACGATGGCATTGGTGCATTTGTCGCCCTCGGCATCGATCAATGCGCGAAGTACCTTGCGCTTTTCAGATGCTTCACGGTCCTTGCGCGAGCCTTTGAACATCAGCACGCCTTGGGTGATGTTTTCGCCCGTGGTGGCCTGACGTGCGACTTCGATGCGTTCGGGGCCGGACAGGAATGTGTTGGTGATCCGCTCGATCTCAGGCGCCATCGTGGCCGAGAAGAACAGCGTTTGCCGCGTAAAAGGCGTGAGGCTGAAGATGCGTTCAATATCGGGAATAAAGCCCATATCCAGCATCCGGTCGGCTTCATCCACAACCATGATCTGCACGCCCGTCAACAGCAGTTTGCCGCGTTCGAAATGATCCAGCAGACGGCCAGGCGTCGCGATCAGAACGTCGACGCCTTTGTCGATCAGCTTGTCTTGTTCCTTGAACGAAACGCCCCCGATCAGCAGGGCCTTGGTCAGCTTGAGGTGCTTGGTATAGGTGTCGAAATTCTCGGCCACCTGTGCGGCCAACTCACGCGTCGGGCACAGCACAAGGCTGCGTGGCATGCGTGCGCGGGCACGGCCCCGGGCCAGAAGGGTGATCATCGGCAAAACGAAGCTGGCGGTTTTGCCGGTGCCGGTCTGGGCGATGCCGAGGACGTCGCGTCCTTCAAGGGCGGGGGGGATCGCGCCCGCCTGGATCGGCGTCGGCGTTTCGTAGCCGGCCTCTTCGATGGCTTTCAATACTTTTGGATTCAGATTCAGATCAGAGAATTTGGTCATATGTGTCCGTGGTTTGCGGACAATTACCTGGCCCGCTGCATCATTCACGTCGGCCCGCATGGCCCAAGCGGCGGCTGGTGCCGCGACGTGCTGCGCGTGCATAACAACATGTCGTGTCAGCGTCAAACAGATGCGGCGTCAGAGGGCATAATCCGGGAAATGCGCAGACAATTTCGCCTCCAGCGCCAGATTGTGCAGTCTGAGCAGCCCCAACGCCTGCAATCGCGCGCGATGTTCGGGCGTGTCTGCGCAGACTTCGTCAAAGAACGCGCGCAAACCGGCCTCGCCTTGATCATCGATCAGAAAGGTAAATAGGTCGTGCAGGGTAAGTCCGCCCATCTCCGTCGGCATGGCCGCGGCCAGTTCGGCGCGGTAGGAGCCCTTGTCATGGCGATACGCATGTTGTGCGCGCCAGTCCGCCCATGATTTGGAGTGGCAATGGGCCAGCGCCACGTCAGGCATCTCGACCATTCCAGGGTTCATTTCGTTGCCCTGAAACACGTTGTGGATACGCAGGCTCGTGTCGGCCAAGCCGGTGCGGACAAACACCTTGCCTGCCACATGGCTGACAAACCCGCCTTTCACATAGGCGCCGAAGGTAGGGTAGAGTTTGAGCGCCGTGTCGAGCCGTTCGGGGCCGTTGGGCAAAAATGCCTTGAACGCTTGCGGTTCCGTGTCCGCACCTCCGGGGTCGGCCAACGCTTCGATCGGGCGGGTGCGGGCGGTTTTGCACGCCTGTGGTAGGGCGGCCAGAGCGTCGGCAACGGGCGCGTCCGAGACGAGGAATTCATCGACATCCATATGGATCACCCAATCGACGTCCTGTGCCTTGCGGTACCCAAAGGACGCATTCTGGGATTGGCGCGCCTGATGCTTTTCCGGACGCCTGCCCAGAATACGATCCCAATGCCGTTCATCGCACACAGTCACGCGGCACTTGGGGTGCGCCTTGAGCGCGTGAAACGCCTGTGGGTTGCGATCGTCCAGAAACACGTGAACCAATGCGGCCCCAGCCTCCAGATGGTAGGCGGCAAAGCGCAAGATATCCCGCGCAGGCGCCTTGATCGTGGCGATAACGCCCCAAGTGGTCATGCCGCCTCGGCCCGGTTGCGGAATGTTGGGCAATTGCATCGGGTTGGCACCATCGGCGTCGTCCTATTTTGGCGGCAGGCTGTCACCGCTGGCGTGCTCACCTTGCGGCCAATTATCACCGAATACTAATCGGATCCCGGCACGTCGGGCAGCAATAATCAAACCATCATTTCCTTGGTCGCGGTCAATGTCACATCGGGATAGTCGCGCGCCACGCGGTCAATATCCCATTGCAGGCGGGTCAAATAGACGATGTCACCATCGTGGTCGTGCGCAATGTGCTGCTTGTTGCTTTCGCTAAACTTATCAACGGCTTGTTTGTCGCCGCTCACCCAACGGGCGGAGGTGAATTGCGATTGCTCAAAGCGTACGGGCAGGCCGTATTCCAGCTCGATCCGACTGGCCAGCACTTCGAATTGCAACTGGCCCACAACGCCCACCACGAAGCCCGAACCGATCGAGGGTTTGAAGACCTTGGCGGCGCCTTCTTCGGCGAATTGCATCAACGCCTTTTCCAGGTGCTTGGCTTTCATCGGGTCGCCCGCGCGCACCCCTTGCAGCAACTCTGGCGCAAACGACGGGATGCCCGTGACGCGGATCGCCTCGCCCTCGGTCAGCGTGTCGCCGATGCGCAACTGCCCATGGTTGGGGATGCCGATGATATCGCCGGCCCAGGCCTCTTCGGCCAGTTCCCGATCAGAGGCCAGAAACATCACCGGATTGGTGATCGCCATCTGCTTTTTGGACCGCACATGCGTCAATTTCATGCCCCGCAGAAAGTGCCCGGAGGCAAGGCGCACAAAGGCCACACGGTCGCGGTGCTTGGGATCCATATTGGCCTGCACCTTGAAAACAAAGCCGGAAACCTTTGGTTCTTCTGGTAAAATCTGGCGCGGCTCGGCGGATTGGATCTGCGGCTCGGGTCCGTAGTTGGCGATGCCGTCCATCAACTCCTTAACGCCAAAGGAATTGATCGCAGAGCCAAACCAAATGGGCGTCAGCGACCCTTCGGCCATCAACGCAGCATCCAGCGGTGGCATCAGTTCGCGCACCATCTCCAGATCTTCGCGCAGTTTTTCCAGCAAATGCGCCGGCACGTGCTCGGCCAGTTTTGGGTCATCCAACCCGTTGATCTCGATGCTTTCGGCCACGCGGTTGCGGTCGGCGCGGTCCATCAGTTCGAGCCGATCACGCAGGATGTCATAGCAGCCCAGAAAATCGCGGCCCACCCCGATGGGCCAACTGGCCGGGGTCACGTCAATGGCGAGATTTTCCTGAATTTCATCAATGATCTCAAAGACGTCGCGGCTTTCGCGGTCCATCTTGTTACAGAAGGTCAGGATCGGCAGGTCGCGCATCCGGCAGACCTCGAAAAGCTTTTGCGTCTGGCTTTCCACGCCCTTGGCCCCGTCGATGACCATCACGGCGGCGTCGACAGCCGTCAGCGTGCGGTAGGTGTCCTCGGAGAAATCCGAGTGGCCGGGGGTGTCGACCAGATTGAAGCGGTATTTCCCGAAATCAAACGACATCGCGGAGGCGGACACGGAGATGCCGCGGTCCTTTTCCATCGCCATGAAATCAGACCGCGTGCGCCGCGCTTCGCCCTTGGCGCGGACCTGACCCGCCATCTGGATCGCACCGCCAAAGAGCAGGAATTTTTCGGTCAGCGTCGTCTTGCCCGCGTCCGGGTGCGAGATGATCGCAAAGGTGCGTCGCCGGGCAATTTCCGGCGGCAAAGCGGGGCGGTTTTTGGGTGTGTCCAACATGCGCAGGGACATAGGCGAGGGCGGGGTGCAGCGCAAGGTGCTGCGTGTGCACCCGCCGTGCACCGGCTGTGCACCGGGACCGCGCGGCGTGAACAACAAACCTTAACACTGTGCGGGCAGTTTGGTGCCTCAACGAACTGCACGAGACCCGACATGACCCACCCAAGCCGCGCCAAGGCCAAGACCGAAATGATGCAGGAGCTGGAGCGCCTGCAGGACGATCTGGAAACCGCGTGGCTGGATCAAAGCCTGCCCGACGACTGGGGCGGCATGGACAGCCACCACCCGCTGGAACGGCACAAGACGCGGGTCACGATCCGGCTGGACGCGGATATGGTGCGCTGGTTCCGCAAGCTGGGGCCGGGCTACGGCGGACGGCTGAACCGGGTGCTGCGGGTCTACTGGATGGGGCTGATGTCGGGGCACATTCAGGCCTATGACGGCGACGACCGGCTGCAGCGCATCAAGACGCAGGCCTACCGCGTGATGGACGCCGACAAGGCGCGGCGCGGGGATTAGGCGCGGGTTGTGGGGGGTGCGGACAGTGCTGCTATTCGCCGCGCCAGCGCTGATGTCCGCAAAAGGCGGACAAAGTTGCAGGACTGCCAAAGCAGCCGGTGCATCTCTCGGCCCGAGCCACTCCGCCGTATTGCAGCATTCGCAATTGTACACCGACCCGAATACGCTCGCATATGAAGCTGGGATTCCAGAAGAGAATGCTTTGATGGCAATATTGCTTTCCCCGAAAACATCAGAAACATGCAACGCCGTGCCGTTCGGTTGGGACTTCCCAATCGGTCGATCTGCATAGGCTTGCGCGCGGGGGGGGAGGCACTCAGATGGCCAGCTTAGCGCCGGCCAATCGCCATCATGACATTCGGGCAGATTTGCTGGATCATTCAATGGGGACGATCGGCGCTTTATTCGCGTTCCGCTTGGGGTTCGATCTTGCTGCGTCGTTGGGGCGAGGTCTGTAATGTTTCCTTGCAAAGGCCCAAGGCCGCACGTTCTTCGCTAATGATCAGCCATGCTGGCGGGTAATACGTATGTCTGCGTGGCGCCTCGAAGTCCCATTGAAAGGACATGATTTGGGATCACCAAAGCACCAGCGACACGACATCCGAGCGTTAGCGATGGTCGACCGTCGCCCGCCATTCTCTCCGGAGACTGATCTGTATCGAAGCCGCAGAGGCGTCAACTCGAACACGGCCGTCGGCCCCGCCCTTCCGCTATTCGACGCCAGGCTGTCGGTCGGCTTGCGGCCGCGAGTTCAATCGGGCGTGCGCCACTCTCGTCCGACGGGGGGGGAAATTGCCGGGCTTCTTATCGCGTGGCATCCTAGTCCATATGCAACATGCTGATAGAGCTCGAGCCGGAACTGCGTCACGGAATGAGAGTTCGAACTCATTTGTCGGCCACTGGAGGAACGGATTCGTGTCGTGGAAAATGAACCGAAGAGAACGGCGGCCCGGAAGGGAAACTTGGCGTTCCAATTGGTGCTCTCGCACTGTCGCAACGGCATCCACTGCTGGATTTGCCAAGCTTTGGGTCCCTCAGACCACTTTCGTGGGCTTGCCCGGACTACTGCGTGAAGTTCGACATCGTCGTCTCCTATTCAGTTCTCCACGAGGGCAAAGTACAGGCGAAGGAGAGTACATCAATGGAACACTTGGCTAGTCCGACGGAAACTGACCGGTTCGTCTGTGACAAAAAGAAAAATTGTTGAGTTATGAGGATAGGCGCGCTGAGTTATCAGAAATTCATTCACTCAAGCTTTCGTCATTTTTGGCTCAAACCCGCCATTCGCTGCACGGCGGCGCAAAATTTTTCCAACACCGGTCGCTCTGGCCTCCAACCAGATTGTTCCATCACTGCCTTACCTCGGAACTCGGTCCAAGGCTGCCGGCCATCTTGGGTGGGTTGGCTGAGACCGCGCGCGGGGTTTCATGATCCGGGGCGCGCTGGTATGCCGGGCGAAACAGTCAGGGAGTTGAGACATGGATTTGGGGATCAAGGGCAAGCGGGCGCTGGTGTGCGCGTCATCAAAGGGTCTTGGGCGCGGCTGTGCGGAGGCATTGGCGGCGGCGGGCGTGGATCTGGTGTTGAACGCGCGCGGCGCGGAGGCGCTGGAGGCCACAGCAGAAGCGATCCGCGCGGCGCATGGCGTTGAGGTGACCACCGTGGCGGCCGATATCACCACCGAAGACGGGCGCGCCAGCGTTCTGAAGGCGGCGGGCGCGGTCGATATTCTGGTGACCAACGCGGGCGGCCCGCCTCCGGGCATGTGGACCGATTGGGACCGCGACGATTTCATCAAGGCGCTGGACGCCAACATGCTGGCGCCCATTGCGCTGATCAAGGCGCTGGTGCCGGGCATGATGGACAAGGGCTGGGGCCGGGTGGTCAACATCACCTCGCAATCGGTGAAGGCACCGATCCCGCAACTGGGCCTGTCGAATGCGGCGCGCACCGGGCTGACGGGCTATGTCGCGGGCACCGCGCGGCAGGTGGCGGGCAAGGGCGTGAACATCAACAACCTGCTGCCCGGCATCCACGCGACCGACCGGGCCGAGGCGTTGGACGGCCCCGTGGCCAAGCGCGAGGGCATCAGCATGGAGGAGGCCCGCGCGCGGCGTTCGGCCACCATTCCGGCGGGGCGCTACGGCACCTCCGAGGAATTCGGCGCGGCTTGCGCGTTTTTGTGCTCGCAACATGCGGGGTTCATCGTGGGTCAGAACATCCTGCTGGATGGCGGGGCGACAAACGCGACGATCTGATGCGCTTGCGGGGGGGCGCTTCGGCTGATAGCCGATGTCCTGACTGTTTTTATCGGATACCGGAGACGTATGGCGCAGCGACCCGCCCCACGGCTTGAGATCAAACACCTGCGGCGTGCCTTTGAGGGGCGCGCCGTGGTCGACGACGTGAGCCTGACGATCATGCCGGGTCAGGTGACCTGTCTGCTGGGGCCGTCGGGCTGCGGCAAATCCACGACGCTGCGGATGATCGCGGGCGTGGAGATGCAGGATTCCGGCGAAATCCATGTCGATGGCAATCTGATTTGCGACACGGTGTTTCGCGTGCCCCCGGAGCGTCGCGAGATCGGGTTGATGTTTCAGGACTTTGCGCTGTTTCCGCACCTGAGCGTGGCCGACAATGTGGGCTTTGGCCTCAAGGGCATGACGAAGGTGGCCCGGCGCGCGCGAGTGTCTGAATTGCTGGAACGCGTGGGTCTGTTGGGGTTCATCGACGGGTATCCGCATCAGCTCTCGGGGGGCGAGCAGCAGCGGGTTGCGCTGGCCCGGGCCTTGGCACCCAAACCCAAGATCATGCTGATGGACGAGCCGTTTTCGGGCCTCGACAACCGGTTGCGCGATGGCATCCGGGATGAAACGCTCAGCATCCTCAAGGAACAAGACACCGCCGTGTTGCTGGTCACGCATGAACCCGATGAGGCGATGCGCATGGCCGATGAGATTGCGCTGATGCGCGACGGGCGTATCGTGCAGCAAGGCGCGCCCTATAACGTTTATACCCGCCCCGTGGACCGCGCCGCCGTTGCCTTTTTCAGCGACGCCAATGTGCTGCAGGCCGAAGTGTCCGGCGCGCTGGCGCATACGCCCTTCGGGCGCTTTCTGGCCCCCGGCGTGCCCGATGGAACGGCCGTCGATATCGTCTTTCGCCCGCAGCACCTGCGCATTGATTTCGACCGCGGCGGCCAAGGCCCGAAACCCACGGCCAGCGACGGCACGGCAGTGCGCGGTGTGGTGCAGCGCGCGCGCTTTATGGGCAACGAAAGCCTCGTGGAATTCGCGGTCGATTACGACGGGTCGGTGCTGAAGGCCACGGTGCCCAATGTGTTTTTGCCAAAGGCGGGCACAGTGATGTGGCTGACGATCCGGCGCGACAAGTGCTTTGTCTTTGAGGCCAAGGGGGCATCATGAAACGGTTGATGGTGGAATTCGGCATGGGCACGTCGCTGCGGCGGGGGGACTATACGCAGGCCGCCGTGCGCGGTGTGCGCGACGCGCTGTGGCACAATTCGATCAATCTGGCCGAGCTGATGGGGTTCGACAAATCCGACATGCGGATCGTCGTCGACATCGGGGTGCAACAGCCTGACGCGGTGGATATTGCGCAGGTTCTGGCGGTGTTTCCTTACGGCCAGGCCGAGGTGCAATTGCACAAGGGCGGGCTTGATGTGGCGCGCCCGGACGGCGATGGCGCGCCGACGATCATGGCCAATGTGGCGCTGAGCGTCGGGTTCGAGATGGAGCGGGCGGATGGCTGAACAACGCGTGATCATCGAAATGGGCATGGGCAACGACCTGCACGGCATGGATTACACCAAGGCCGCCAAACGCGCGATCGAGGATGCGTTTCGCCATTCGTCGCTGCCGCTTTTCGGGGTGTTGGACGTGACGCACAAAGACATGCGGGTCTCCGTCACGGTGGGCGTGCAGGAGCCCGAAGCGGTCGACGTCGACGCGTTGGTGGCGACCTTGCCGCGCGGGCGGGCCGAGGTGCGCGTCGTGACGGGCGGCTTGAACGTGGTGGCCGAGGGCAATGATACCATCGTGATCGCGCAGGCCAGCGTGGAGGCGTTTCTGCCGCCGCAATCGGGGTGGCGGTTGACCCCATAACACGGGCCTCACGGCACGTAGTCGGCCAAGGTCTTGCCCGGTTCATCGGCGAATAGCTGCGGCAATGCCTGCGCGCTTTCAATCAGATCGACGCGAAACACCCGGTGAGCATCGCGCAATTCGCACCATGCCGTCAGCGTCCAGATGCGCCCCCAATATTCCATATGCAACGGCCTTACGGTGCGCCGTGTGACCGTGCCGTCCTTGGAGGTGTAGGTCAGATCCAGCTTTTGGCGGGCCTTGATGGCAGCGCGCAGGGTAGGCATGTGCGCAAACCCCCGCGCGGCATTGGCAAAGGGGTAGACCGCGAATTTCCATGCGTCTGCTTCCGCGATGGTCTGGGTCGGCAGCACCGCGTCGATCTTGTCGGCAAGGCTGAGGGCGGCGGCCTTGAGGTCTGGATCAGCGGCCTCGCCCACGATCGCCATGCCGAGGTTGAGCGCCTCAAGCTCTTCTGAGGTCAGGGTCAGGGGCGGCAGGGTGATGGCCTGCGTGACCATGTAGCCGACGCCGCGCTCGCCCTGCACGGGCACGCCGGAGGCCACCAGCGTGTCCATGTCGCGGTAGATGGTGCGCACCGACACCTCCAACCGGTCGGCGATGTCCTGCGCGCGGTGCAACTTGCCGTCGCGCAGGATGCCGACGATATCAAAGAGCCGGTCAGTGCGCCGCATGATCCGGCGGCGGTACGTAGACCGCAATCTGGGCGTGGCGCATGACCATATCCGTCTGGTCGATCATGGCCATGAAGGGCGCGGCTTGGGGTTGCTGGAACATCTTGGCGGCGGCGTCCTTGGCCGCCTGCATGGATGTCCATGTGATCGTTTCGGTCCACAGCCCCTCCGCATCCGCGCTCAATACCCGCGAGATCATCGCGCCGGTGCTGCGCAAAAAGGGGGTCATGGCCTCGGCGGCCTGTGCAAAGGCGGCGGGGTCAGAGCCGGGTTTCAGGCGGAAGGTGACGATTTCAGCGACAGTCGGAACGTTCATGGTGGTATCCTTTCATGATGAACGGTGATGCGCTGTGACTAGCAAGGTGCAACTGACATAAACCTGTCAGTTGAGTTTGGCGAGTGGTATTTTTCCGGGGCCGAGGGGCCGTTTTTGGCGGGATTGGACGCTTTGCCCCTTCTGCCAGGGACGGATTTTGCCTAAACCGTCGATTGACTTGGCCCGTTTTGCGCGGGCGCAGACATTTTGGGAGATGATCCATGTTGAACAATATCGGCCTTCCCGGCCTTCTTTTAATCGCGGTTGTGGTGCTGGTGCTTTTCGGGCGCGGCAAGATTTCGAGCCTGATGGGCGAAGTGGGCAAGGGCATCACCTCGTTCAAAAAGGGTGTGAGTGAAGGTGAAAAAGACCTCGCCGAGAGCGCCGAGGTCAAGGACATCACGCCCGAGACCGAAAAAGACAAGGTCTAAACCATGTTCGATCTCGGCATGACCGAGTTGCTGGTCATCGGCGTTGTGGCGCTGATCGTGATCGGCCCAAAGGATTTGCCCGTGGTGTTCCGCACGGTCGGGCAATACGTGGGCAAGGCCAAGGGCATGGCGCGCGAATTCAGCCGCGCGATGAACGATGCGGCGGACGACACTGGCGTGCGCAGCATGGCGGGTGATCTGAACAAATCGCTCAAGGCGGCGACCAATCCGGTCGGGTCTGCGATGGACGGTGTGAAATCCGCAGCCTCCAAGCTGACGGATCTGGACCCCGAAAGCGAGACCGGCAAGATGGCGGCTGACAAGGCCGAGCGCGCCGAGGCGGCCAAGAAAATTCAGGCGCACACCGCGCGTGCCGCCGCCGAGCGCAAAATGCGCGAAGCCGAAGAAGCCATGGCCAAGGCCGCCGAACTGGAAGCTGCCGCCGCGCCCCCCAAGAGTGACACATGAGTTCATCTGACAATATCGACGACAGTGCCGCCCCGCTGATCGAGCACCTGACGGAGCTGCGCACGCGTCTGATCCGGGCGGTGATGGCGTTTATCGTCGGTATTGTGCTGGCCTTTGTGGTCGCCGAGCCGATTTTGCAGTTCCTGTTGGGCCCGATCGAGGCGACCCTGCGCGAGTTGGGCGACCCGTCACCGACGCTGCAATATACCTCGCCACAAGAATACCTCTTCACGCTCTTCCGGATTTCGATGGTGTTCGGCTTTGCGCTGGCCTTTCCGGTGATCGGGTTTCAGCTGTGGCGGTTCGTGGCGCCGGGGCTTTACAAGAATGAAAAGGGGGCGTTTTTACCCTTTCTGATCGCCTCGCCGGTGATGTTCATGCTGGGCGCGTCGTTTGCGCATTTCGTGGTCACACCTCTGGCGATGGCGTTTTTCCTCGGCTTTGCGGATGTGTCTTCGATCTTTGCCAATTTGCTGACGGGCGTCGGGTCGACGAGCCTGCCTGCGGATGCGGCGATTGTGCCCGAAACGCAGGACGGCGTGCGCATCACATTTTTCGGTAAGGTGAACGAAAGCCTTGATATCACGCTGAAATTCATCATGGCCTTTGGGTTGTGTTTCCAATTGCCGGTGCTGCTGACGTTGATGGGCAAGGCCGGTTTGGTCAGTGGCGAGGGCCTCGGCAACGTGCGCAAATATGCCGTCGTGGCGATCCTTGTGCTGGCCGCCCTGGTCACCCCGCCCGATGTGATCACCCAAGGGATCCTGTTTGTCGTGGTTTACGGCCTCTATGAGGTGTCGATCTTCCTTGTGCGCCGTGTTGAGAAAAAGCGCGAAGCCAAGCTGCGCGAAGAAGGTGCCTGGTTTGAGGATGACGAAGAAGCCGCCGATTTGGCCGAGGACGATCTGAAGTGAGCCTTGACCCGATGGACCGCATCGCGGACGCGCTGGAGCGGATGGCTCCGGCGCCGATGCAAGCTCCCGACTTTGCACAGGCCTCTGCTTTTGTGTGGCATGTGTCTCCGGACCGGTTGGAACCGGTGCGGGATGTGTCGCGGGTCGATCTGGATCTGCTGATCGGCGTGGACCGGTCCCGCGATACGCTTTTGGCCAACACGGTGCAATTTGCCCGTGGACTGCCCGCCAACAACGCCCTGCTTTGGGGTGCGCGCGGCATGGGAAAATCGAGCCTTGTCAAAGCGATCCATGCCAAAGTTCATGCGATGCATGAGAATTTACGAATTGTTGAGCTTCAGCGCGAAGACCTGCCATCTGTCGGGCGATTGCTGAACGCGCTGCGTGATGTGCCCTACCGCTTTGTGCTGTTTTGCGATGACCTTTCGTTCGGCCATGATGACGCGCATTACAAAAGCCTCAAGGCCGTGCTGGATGGCGGCATTGAAGGGCGACCGGACAATGTGGTGCTTTATGCAACCTCAAACCGGCGCCACCTGATGCCGCGGGACATGATCGAAAACGAGCGCGGCTCTGCGATCAACCCATCAGAGGCTGTTGAGGAGAAGGTGTCCCTGTCAGATCGATTTGGCCTGTGGCTCGGGTTTCATCCCTGCGATCAGGATCAGTATCTGGCGATGATCCGGGGCTACTGCGATGCCTTTGGCGTCTTGATCGACGATGACAGCTTGCGCGCCGAGGCTATCGAATGGCAAGCCACCCGAGGGTCACGTTCGGGCCGTGTCGCGTGGCAGTATTTCACCGATTTGGCGGGCCGCAAAGGCGTGACGCTGCGCAACGGCGGGTAATTCACGTTAGAAGGCATTTCGGGCCGGTAGCGGATCGGCTGATTGATTTGCAAATACATCTGCACTGATTTGCAAACTCCGGAAGTTGTTGAATTCATGCTGAAAAGCGCGTCAACGCGAGGGGGGATCATCATCAAACTGTCTCACTATATAGGCATGCGGCCTCAAAGCTGCGCAAACACCGCGCGGCCTTGGGGCCATAAAGGGTCAGGTCGGGAAATAGGGTTTCAATCTCGGAGCGCGCCACGGGGTTGATGGTCTGGAGCGCCATATCACCGGGGTAAAGGCTTTCGGACCAGATGCCCGCGGCCTGCACGACATGGTGCGCGTCAAACAGGATGTGGCAATAGGTGACGATCCCGCCGGGGCGGCGATAAACGCCGTCATGACCCAGCAAATCAATCGCGCGTACGAGCACTTCCGGCTCTCCATAGAGCAATTCGGCGCGCCAATCGGTCAGCAAAACGGCATGCTGGGGCGACACGACAAGTTCGGTGTCATTGCCCAGAACGCCCGCTGATATCACAATGGGCGCCAGATCACCGACCGCCGGCACCTGTGTCGCACCTGCCCACCGCAAAGGCTGGAGGCCTGCGTCGCGGGTCATCACCAGATCACCCGCGCCAAGCGTTTCAACCGCGCGGGGCCCGTGTTTGGTCTCGATCTGTGTCCCGGCTGCAAAACAGACCACCGACGCGCCAAGATCCAAATGAGGTGTGAAGTCGTCATTTTCGACGATCCCGCCGACAGTCAGATCGGTGTCCGCAGGCGGCATGCCATCGGGAAAGACGAGGAAATACCCGTTCTCGGCACCCGCTTCGATCTGATTGTCGTTGTCGAGATCCACGTCGATGACACCGATGCGCCATGTGGTGGTGCCGTCCGACACCTCGAAAGTATAGTCCCAGATCAGCTGCGTATCGGTGCCGCCAATGTCCGTGGTCTGCTGCCACGTGCCGCCGATGCGTTCGTTGGGGGAGACCTCTTCGTTGGTGCTGTCCCCATTGAACAGGGTCGCGCCATCGTTTTCCTCGACCACGAAATACGTGTCGGACCCGGTGTAGCGCCACGTGCCGGAGGGGGCAAAACGATAGTCAATCGCATTGCCGTCCCCGTCCTCGGACTGGGTTCCGAATATCGCAAAGGTATAGGCGTAGAAAACGGCCAAGTCAGGTGTCCAATCAACGGATTAACGTTGTATTGTTGATGACACGGAGGTTGGGCGTGGATGTGTCATTGCCTTTTGGATCAGGGCAATGTCATGGCGATTTGAAGGTCTTTTGTCTAAAATGCCTACTATCGGTTGAAAAATGCAGCGCAACCGAACGCATGAAGCGAGGCGCGGACGACATGAGCCGTCCCGCGCCAAGCCATTCAAATCATTGCAGGTAGGGCATCGGGTCGACGCTGTCGAAGCCCTTGCGCACTTCGAAATGCACATAGGCATCATCGCCTTCGCGCAGCTTGGCAATCGATTGTCCGCGCGTGACGCTGTCGCCCTTTTTGACGGAAACATCAGCCACATTCGCATAAACTGTCAGCAAATTGGCGTCATGGCGCACGACGATGATCGGCACGCCTTCACCGCTTTGCGTGATCGCGGCGACGGTGCCTGCTTCGGCGGCCTTCACCGGGCTGCCCGCAGCGGCCTTGATGTTGATGCCTTCGTTCTTGCCCTTGGCATATTCGCGGATGATGCTGCCGGTGACCGGGAACACCATCGCGGCGCTGGCTGTCGGTGTGACCGTTGTGCTCAGATCGGCGACGGGTGCCTGCGGCTTGGCCACGGGGGTTGCGGTGTCATCTTTGGGCAGGGGTTGGGCCGCACTCGGGGGCGTCGGCGTCGGAGATCCGCTGCCCGGAGGGGTCACGGCGGCCTGTTGTTGACGCGCGGGCGGGGCTTGCTTGGCCACGGGGATCAACAGGAACTGACCTTCGCGGATTGCGAAATCAGATCCAAGCCCGTTCCATTCTGCCAGCGCCTTGATCGGCACCCCATAAAGCCGTGCGACGGTGTAGGCCGTTTCGCCACGTTCCACCTTGTGGCGCACGGGTTCTGCGGCAGGGGCAGGTTGCGCGGGGGGCAGGGACGCCGTGCGCACGCCGCCGGTCGTGGGCGTGGCAGGCGCACGGTTGATCGCATTGCCCGCCAGCGCGCCGATGTCGACGGCGCCGGCCTGTGCGGCGGCTGAGGTTTCATCGATCCTGCGGGGCAGGGCGATCACTTCGCCGCGCCGCAGGGGGACATCCACATCCATGCCGTTGTAGCGTGACAGCTCTTCGGGCGCGAAGCCCAATCGCGTGGCGACGGAGTTGATCGTATCCCCGCGATCGGCCACGGCGACCTGATAGTTGGGGTAGGTGATGACGCCGCGTTCGTCCGGGCTGGGCCGTTGCGAAACGGTGGATTGCGCAGCTTCAGCGGTCGAGAAGCCGCCACCCAATCCGCGCATATCGAAATCAAGAGGTTGGTTGCAAGCGGCCAGCACGATCACGGCCGTTCCTGCCAAAAGCGAAAGACGCGCCCGATTGCGCGGTGATGTATGTGTCATCTGCATGTCCTCAATAGACGGTTGCCCCCTTGTTGGTCTGGGGCGATTGCGCGAACTATAGCAGGTTATCCGTCTTTGCCCAACCCTTCCAACAGCGGAACAAAGCGAACTTGCCGCAATTCGTCATATTCGACACCGGTTTCCGTTTTGCGCACCACAATCAGGTGCTGAACGGTATCGGATTGCCCGACCGGAACGACCATGATCCCGCCAACCTTGAGTTGCTCCATCAGGGGGCCGGGGGGGTCTTCGGCGGCGGCTGTGACGATGATGCGATCAAAAGGCGCCTGATCGGGCAGGCCAAAGCTGCCATCACCGGTGATGGCGGTGATGTTGGTCAGATCGAGGGCGTCAAACACCGCGCGGGCTTCGCGCACAAGGCGGCTGTGGCGGTCGATGGTGTAGACCCGGCGCGCCAAACGGCTGAGGATGGCGGCCTGATAGCCTGACCCGGTGCCCACTTCGAGAACCTTGTCGCGCGGGCTGATGTGCAGCGCCTGCGTCATCAACCCCACGACCGACGGCTGGCTGATGGTCTGCCCGCAAGCGATGGGCAGGGGCATGTCCTCATAGGCGCGATCCGAGAAAATGCCACGAATGAAGGGGCCGCGATCCACGGCCTCCATGGCCGACAGCACGCGCTTGTCCGTCACGCCCTTCGATCGAAGGGCATACAGAAACTGCATCTTGCGCGTGGCGTCGTCTGTCATGTGTTGATGCCCTCGTGGGCGGCCAGAACGTCATGGGCGGTCAAATCCGCACGCATCGGTGTCACGGAAACGTAGCCTTGCAGGTTCAGCTCCGCGTCAGATCCCGGTGCGGTGCGGCGTTGCTGATCGCCGCCCTTGATCCACAAGAACCGCCGCCCCGATGGCGACATATGCGGCTCGGTGGAAAAGCCTTTGCCTTCGCGCATCCCTTGGGTGGCCACCCGGATCCCCTTGACGTTGGCGGCCAGGACGGGCGGGAAATTGACGTTGTAAAACAAACGGTAACCGCCGTTTTCCTCCGGGGTATGGGCCAGAATGCGACGGACCACTTCGACGCCGTGCTGGGCCGATGCCTCAAACGGGTCACGCGCCTTGAGGTTTGCGGGGCCGTAGTATTGCGACATGGCGATGGCGGGAATGCCCTGCAGGGCCGCTTCCATGGCCCCGCCGATCGTTCCGGAATAGAGCGTGTTTTCAGCCGAGTTGTTGCCCCGGTTTACGCCCGAGAGCACCAGATCCGGCCGGTGTGCTCTGCATGACCTCATGCAGCCCCGCCAGCACGCAATCGGCGGGTGAGCCTTCGGCCGCAAAGCGCCGTTCTGCCAGTTCAATCAGCATCATCGGGTGGGTATAGCTGATACAATGGCCGACGCCTGATTGTTCAAACGCGGGCGCCACGGTCCAAACCTCGCCCTTTGGCCCGGCGATTTCGGTCGCGATGGCGTGCAGCACCTCGAGCCCTGGTGCGTTGATGCCGTCGTCATTTGTGATGAGAATACGCATGATGAGCCCCTTTTGGCCTTGATAGGCGAGGGGGTCAGACGCGGCAAGAGCGGGCGGGTGTCGCCGTGCCTATGCTTTAAGTTGTGCCAGAATTGCCGCAGCCTCATGCGCGGGCGGAGACAGGGCGTCGCGGTCCTCGCCGGGGAAAAACCGTGCCCGTGTGGCGGTGGGCATCGGCGCGGGCGTCAGGATGTGCACCTTTGGCCCGGTCTTGACGGTTTCGGCCTGCCAGCTGCGCGCCAGTGCGATCTGTGCCGCCTTGGACGCGCCGTAACTGCCGAAAAATTTGGCACCCGCACGCGGATCGTCGAAAAACACCGCCTGTCCTTCGGCACCCAAAAGCGGTGAGACATAAGTGATCAACGTCGCGGTGGCAGTGACATTGCAAGCGATGGATTTCGCGAAATCCTTGGCGTCGATATGATCGGTCGGGGTCAGGGGGGCCGCGTGAATGGCAGTATGCAGCCACAGGTCCAAAGTGCCCCAGCGGTCGTGGATGCCGCGACACAAGGTGGCCATTGCCTCGGGTTTGGTGATGTCCATCGGGGCCAGCGTGGCGCTGCCGCCCTTGGCGGTGATGCGGTCGTCCAACTCTTCCAGCGCGCCGGTTGTTTTGCCGACGGCAATGATATGGTGCGTGGCGCAAAGCGCTTCGGCAAGGGCGGAACCCAGGCCGCGGGAGGCACCGGTGATGAGGGCTGTTTTGGTCATGGGCTGGGTGATGCGCGGATCGGCGGCCAAGGTCAAGCGGTCTTGCGGTGATAGGTCAGGGTCAAATCCGCGCAATGGGCAATGGCTTGGGCGGGCAACGGGTCAGACAGCGGGATATGCAAGGCGCGATTGCCTTCGAATTCGAACGCATCGGGGTAGAGGTCGCGCATGGTGGCGGCCAGCGTGGTCTGACAATGCACGAAAAGCGACAAGTGATCCGGTTTGCCTTCGGACCACGCCGCACGCAGGGTCGAGCCGATGCGCGGCCGATCCGGCAACCACGACGGCTGGCCCCATTTGAGCGTCTCGCTGAGGGTGAGATCGGGGATGTTTTCTGCGGTTTGGTGAATGATATCACGCACCTCGGCAAAGCGCGCCTGCGCCTGCTGCGGCCAGTCGGCGGTGGCTTTGATGAAAGCAGGGGGCGGTTGCGTCGGCATGATGTGGTCAAGTTTGCCACATGTGGGATGTTGCGGCAAACGAAAGCCCTCCGCAGTTGTGGGCCGGGGGGGGCTTCGGGCAGTGGGTCGCCCGTGCGTCGGCAATGTTTACGCCTGCGAAGAAGGGCTACTCTGCGGCCTTCATCTGAAAGCCTTCGTCGATCTGGTCTGCGGGTTTGACGGGGTATTCGCCGCTGAAGCAGGCATCGCAATATTGCGGCTGGTCGGGGTTGCGCCCCTGTGCCTCTCCGACGGCGCGGTAAAGGCCATCAAGCGAGATGAACTTGAGGCTGTCGACCTGCAGATGCTCGCGCATTTCCTCTTCGCTCATGGTCGCGGCGAGCAGTTTTTCGCGCTGCGGCGTGTCCACGCCATAAAAGCACGGCCATGCCGTTGGCGGAGAGGCAATGCGGAAATGCACCTCGGCTGCACCGGCATCGAGGATCATCTCCTTGATCTTGCGGCTGGTGGTGCCGCGCACAACGCTGTCATCGACCAGAATAACGCGTTTTCCGCGGATCAGGGCCCGGTTGACGTTCAGCTTGAGGCGCACGCCCATGTTGCGGATCTGTTCGGTGGGCTCGATGAAGGTGCGGCCCATGTATTGATTGCGGATGATCCCCATCGCGTAAGGAATGCCGCTTTGCAGCGAATACCCGATCGCTGCGGGCGTTCCGCTGTCTGGAACAGGGCAGACGAGATCAGCATCAACCGGGCTTTCCTTGGCCAGTTCGCGCCCGATGGCCTCGCGGGTTTCATAGACGGATCGGCCGCCCAGAATGCTGTCGGGGCGCGAGAAATAGACATGCTCAAAGATGCAGAACCGGGACTTTTGACGGCGAAACGGAAAGTGCGACTCCACGCCCTTGTCATTGATCACGACCATCTCGCCGGGCTCGATCTCGCGGATGAAATTGGCGCCGATGATGTCCAATGCACAGGTCTCGGAACTCAGCACCCAGCCGTCGGCCAACTGGCCCAGAACCAGCGGGCGCACACCCAACGGGTCGCGCACGCCGATCAGTTTGGTGCGGGTCATGGCGACAACGGAAAACGCGCCTTCGACCCGGCGCAATGCGTCTTCCATCCGTTCGGGTATGGTGCGCTGCAACGACCGCGCCATCAGGTGAATGATGCATTCGCTGTCGGAGGAGGACTGAAAGATCGAGCCGCGTTCGATCAACTCGCGGCGCAGGGATTTGGCGTTGGTAATGTTGCCGTTATGCGCAATCGCGGCACCCCCCATTGCGAATTCACCAAAGAAAGGCTGCACGTCGCGGATCGCTGTTTGGCCTTTGCTCCCCGTGGTCGAGTAACGCACATGGCCGATGGCAAGCGGGCCGGGCAATGTTTCCATCACCTTTTGCGATGTGAAGTTGTCGCGTACATAGCCAAAGCGGCGGGCAGACTGAAATCCAAGCTCGGGGTCATGGGTGACGATCCCGCCCGCTTCCTGTCCGCGATGTTGCAGGGCATGTAGACCCAGCGCCACGAAGTTGGCGGCATCCGCGACGCCGACAACGCCGAACACGCCGCATTCTTCCTTCAGTTTATCCTCGTCTCCTGCATCGCGCAGGTACGAGACATCGAAGGGATTGGCGGGAGGCATAATCTTGGACAACGGGGCAGCTCCGAATCCGTTTCTTGACGCGTGCCCCTTACTTAAGGTGCCAGTGCGCCAGTGTCACGAAACTATCATGCAAGTCGGTCTGTTTGTGACGACCTTCCGTGTTTACGCCTTTGCCTTATACGGCAATTCAATCAGAGCGAGTGATCCCGGCAGGGTAAACCGCACCGTGCTGCCCGCGCCGTTCCGCCCGCGATCCACCTTGATCGTGCCCCCACGGGCGTTGATCAGACGGCGGATGCCCAGCAGCCCATAGCCGCTGCCGGTGCGAAATTCACCGGTGTCCAGAAACACCTGGCCCGGATTTTCAAAGCCAACGCCGTTGTCGCTGACGGCAATCTCGATCAGCCCTTCGCTGGGCGCACAAGCCGAAATGTGAACACGCACCACGTCGCGCTGGCCGTGTTTCAAGGCATTGTCCAACAGGTTGCGCAGGGCGATCTGAATGGCGGTCTTGTCGGCTTGCATCGCGGCACCCGACCAGGTGATCTGATGCTTGCCGGTCGGGTCCAACACCTCTCTGGTGGTGCGACACAAGAGGCCGAAATCAAAGGGCAATCTTTCCGGGGTCACGGATCCCGATTGAGCATGTTCCAAAACTTCGGAGATCAGTTCGGATGATTTGCTGGCCACATCATCCAGCAGATCAATCAGGTCCAGTTTTCCGTCGCCCCGGTCCTCGAACCCTTCCCGGAGCATTTCCGCGATGATTTGCACGTTGCGCATCGGGGTGCGCAGATCATGTGCGGCCATGGCGACAAACTGCTCGACTTCCGTGAGGCCCGCGCCCCAGCTTGACGCCAGATCAGGCGCGCTCAGGTGCGATCCGACCTCAAGCGCCGTCCCGATCAAGCGTGTGACGCGCCCCGTATCATCCGTGACCGGCATCAATGTGGTGCGCATGAAGCGGCTGCGCCCACCGGTGCCGACGTCGATCACGTAGTACGTTTCATCCGCCAAAGCCGCGGCTTTGATCTGTCTGTGATAGGCCAATTCGCCGCCGCGCCCGGGGTGTACATCCGATGCGGTCAAGCCCTTGATATCAGAGAGGTTCAGACCGGTCGCGTTGGCCGCTGCGGGGTTGAGGTAACTGTAGCGGGGGACGCCATCATCCCCGATGTCGATGCCGAAAATGGCAGTCGCCACGTGGGAGTAGGGGGCAAATTCTGGATCGGTCATACAGGCCTCGTTTCAGACACGAGGACATGGCTACACCATCACAGTTGATGCGAGGTTAAACCGCCCGCATTTTGCCACAATACCGCCCGACAGGTTAAGCGCCGCAATTCCCGACCAGCGCCTCATACCGTCCGGTGATCCAGCCCAACGCCTGTTCGGGGTTGGCGTTTTCGATCCGGTCCGAGAACTGGCTGAAGACCAATGCGGAGCGGCTTTCATCCACCATCGTATAGCTTTGGCCGGTGACGACCGTCTGGTAGACGAAGAACGCAATCGCCACGAGCAGAACCCCGCGCGCGACGCCGAACAGAAACCCAAGCCCCTGATCCACGCCACCCAAGGCGGAGCGTTGCACCACCGTGGAAAACAGCGGGGTAAAGAGCGACACGACGATCAGCGCGACCGCGAACACGAGGGCAAATGCGCCGATGATCGACAATTCGCAGCTGTCGGCCAGGAATTCACCCACCACGGGGATTTCCTGAACCAACGGCTCAACTTGCGGCGCGAACAAAAACGCCACGACGGCCGCCGCGATCCAGCCTACGATCGCCATGGCTTCGCGCACAAAGCCACGCCCGTAGGCCAGCAATGCCGAGACCACGATGACCAATGCGACGACGCCGTCGATGATGGTGAACCCTTCCATAGGTCGTCTGCCTTTCGCCTCTGAGCGCTTACCCTGCGCCGAAAACCTCGCCCACGAACCCCGTGAGGTCACTCATGGTGTTGAGGTTGATACCATTGACGCCCACCGATTTACCGCCGGCGGGCGCGATTGCGCTGCTAAAACCAAGTTTTTGCGCTTCTTTCAACCTATTTTCGGTTTGAGAGGCCGGACGCAGCGCACCCGATAGGCTGATTTCGCCAAAAACGACAGTGTCTGCGGGCAATGCGGCGTCTTCGCGCGCACTCAGCAGGGCGGCCGCCACGGCAAGATCGGCGGCCGGTTCAGACACCTTCATGCCGCCCGCCACGTTGAGGTAGACATCAAGGCCCGCAAAGGGGATGCCGCAGCGCGCCTCCAGCACGGCCAAGATCATCGCAAGCCGCCCGCCATCCCAGCCCACCACGGTGCGCCGGGCCTGCGCATGGGGCGAGGGGGCGACGAGCGCCTGAAACTCCACCAGAACGGGGCGGGTGCCCTCGACACCGGCGAAAACCACGGAGCCGGGCGAGGGCTCTCCACGCTCGCTCAGGAACAGGGCAGATGGATTAAGAACCTCCGCCAAGCCACTGCCAGTCATCTCAAAAACACCGATCTCATCAGCAGGACCAAAGCGGTTTTTCACGGCACGCAGGATGCGGAATTGATGCCCGCGCTCGCCTTCGAAATAAAGCACGGTATCGACCATGTGTTCGACCACGCGGGGGCCCGCAATCTGGCCGTCCTTGGTGACATGCCCGACGAGAATGACGCTGACGCCCTTGCGCTTGGCAAAGCTGGTCAGCTCATGCGCCGCCGCGCGTACCTGTGACACCGAGCCGGGCGCGGATTCGACGTTATCGGCCCACATGGTCTGAATGGAATCGATGATCACGAGCTGCGGCTTTTCCGCCTCCAGCGTGGTCAGAATATCGCGCAGATTGGTTTCAGCGGCCAATTGCACAGGCGCGTCCGACAATCCCAGCCGCTGCGCGCGCATCCGCACCTGAGCGGAGGCTTCCTCGCCCGAGACATAAAGCGTTTTCAACCCGCTGCGCGCGAATTGCGCCGCCGCCTGCAGGAGTAACGTGGATTTGCCGATGCCCGGATCGCCGCCCACCAGAATGGCGGATGCAGGCACAAGACCGCCGCCCAGGACGCGGTCCAATTCCGCGATGCCCGATGTGGTGCGGGGCGGGGGCGCCTCTTCGGTGGCCAGATCGGTCAGGTGAATGGAGGCGCCGCGTTTGCCGCCCAATGATTTGGCCGGGCCCTTGGAGATGCCCGCGTCTTCGGAGATCGTGTTCCATTCGCCACAGGCTTCGCAGCGGCCCGCCCATTTGGTGGTGACATTGCCGCAGGCGGAGCAGGAAAAGGAGGGGGATTTGGCCATGCGTGTTTGTGGCGCAGCGGGCGAGGATGCTCAAGGTGTTTTCGATGTCCTGACCCGCAAGCCGTCATGCGGCCGTTTCGCGCATTTCCGACACATGGCGATCCTGTGTTGGGCGGATGGGCGTTTCGGTTTCCGCCTTGGTGGCTTTGACCGTGGATCGACGGGCACCAAAATGCGCAGGGTCTATGCACGACAGGGGATCACAGGGCTTCGATCGTTCCGTCCTTGGTGATCGACAGGCTTTGCCCGGTGGCAAACGGCGCGTCAGGCAGCACCACCACCGGGATCGTGGGCCAGCCCATCTGGCGTGCGACAATGACGCCCACGGGCAGGATCGCGTCACGCCCGCCCAGGATCAGCGCGCGCGGGGCGAGCGCCTCGTGCAAAAGCTCAAGAAGAACGGCAGAGGAACTGCTGGAGCCGATCATCTGCGGGATCACCAGCATGGTGCCCGCGATGGCCTGACCGTGCTGCGGATGACCCGCCAGCGTGACGTGGGACGTCGCGGGGTCGATGCCGCCCCAAAAACTGATGGGTGCATCCAGACGCAGCACAGCACCCCGCGCGGCCCCTTCGATCAGCACCTGTGCATGCCAGATCATGCCCATGTGGCGGGGTCCCAGATCACGCGGCCCTGCTGTGCGCTGGCCACGCAATCGGCCAGCGTGCCAAAGACCGGCAGGTGCCCGGTGTTGCCGGTCGCGTAATGGGCGAATTTGGCGGAGTTGGTCATCATCACACCCGGTGCGGCGGGCAGGATGGGGGTGACGACCACGCAGGTGTCGATGACCAATTCCACGCCCAGCGATGCCAGTGCGGCGTCAGAGCCATCGGCCTGCAACTGTGCCAGCGTGTGACGCCCCATGCAAATGTAGACGGGGACCTGAAATGGCGTGCCATCCGCCAGACGCAGCACCTCGCGGCACTCGGCGGTGCTGAAATGCGGGCTGCCCAAGGCAACGCTGTCAATCGGACCAGCCTTTGCAATGCTGAGCCTGTTGCGCGCGTCGATGATCATCTCGTGGGTGATGGGGATGGTGCTGTCGGGATGTTGCCCCCCCAAAGCGGTTTGCAGATCGGGCGCTTCGGGCGTGACGCCGACGATATGAACGAGCGCCACCGCGCCAGTGGACGCGGCCCCGGCACAGAGCGCCTTGAGGTCATCCTCCGACGCGCCGGGGGGCAGGCCGACAACCGCGCAAACGGTGTCACCCGCGCGCTGTCCGATAATGGCCCCCAGCACCGGGTAAAGCGCGGATTGGCGCAACAGCGCGGGCGATAGGGTCGACAGATCAAGGACAAGGCGCGCGCGCCGGTTTTCCGGTTTGTGCAGACCATAATAAGGCGCGCGGGCCGATATGGCGCAGGCGATGTCAAGGAAATCACCATAGCGGTTGGTGCGCGCGCCCAAGACGGTGTTGGCGAAGGCGACCGCATTGGATTCGCCCCACGCCACCTGTTGCCCAAGTGCGGGCCGCGCGCCCGCTTGATAGGGCGCGCAGGTCCAGCTTGGCGCGCAGCCCATGCGCTCATGCGCGACCATCAACCTGAAGGCCATCTTGCGCTGGGCGTCGGGCAGGCGGCATTGCGCGGGATTGAGCAGGTTCAGCGCACCGACATTTGTGGTCGCGGGCACTTTGACCCGCGCGCCGCTTTCGGCCAGCTTTTCGCAATAAAGCGCACCGGAATCGCCATGATAGAGGCAGCCGTCGATATGGGCGGAGTGTATCTCGACCAACCGTTCCGCCCCGAGCATCCGCGCGGCCTCGGCCACGAGTTCCATCGCCATGCGGTCGCCCTCGGTGCCCGTGGCTCCGGCAAGGATCGCGTGTTCGGCGTCGCTCAGGATCATCCGCGCTCCGGGCATGGGCAAAAGGGGCGATGGGTTTTTGTGGCCCAAGCCGCGCGGATGCTCAAGGCAGTTTCCGCGCGGCATGTTGGACGAAGTGGGGCGGGGTGGTCACCTTGGTTTGGACGGTCTTGAGTTCATTCAGGTTTTGGTTTGGCCCCATCGCTGTTTCAGATAGCGGTCTCTTCATCGTCATCGACGGTGCTCCAACTCGCGCTCAGAACACGGGTGTCCAGCGAAACCTGAGTGATTGATTTCTCAACTTTGACGGTCTCGGCGGTCATGCCTTGAACCTCAACGATGATCTCGGCAACGTCGGCATCTCCACGGCTGGCTATTTGGGACAAGCCGAGACCCTGATCGCTGATGCTGCCAATCAGCAATCCACGAATGTCTTTGCTGTCTTTGTGAAGGCAGGACACTTTCAATCGGTACGTCTGCAAACCGCGCGCGTTTCGAGCTTCGGCCTTCTTCAGTTTTCGGACGATTGGCCTCAGCCCCAGATTTGAGAAGACGATCAAAGCCGTCAGAACAGCCGCATAGCCCAGATGGCCGGTGCCGGAAATCAATCCGACCGCCGCCGAACACCATAACGTGGCTGCAGTGTTGATCCCCTGGATGTTGAACCCGTCGCGAAAGATGATACCGGCCCCCAGAAATCCGATGCCGGACACGACCTGAGCGGCGACGCGTGTGGGGTTGATATCGTCCGGAAACAGTGCGGCAAACACAACAAAACCAGCCGCACCAAGCGATACCAGCGCATTTGTCCGAAGCCCTGCCATACGCCCTCGAAACTGGCGCTCGGATCCGATGATGGCCCCCATAACCAAGGCAAAACCCATGTTGATCGTTGCAAAAAGCAACGAAAAACTGATGTCTGAATGAATTTGGACCACCTCAAGGGTTTCCTTGGCTGCGAAGTGCCAGATCATATGCTCCGGCCAAGGGAACACAATAGCTCATCGGGTAGCGCACGAGACCTGGGCATTTTGCGACATGCCCTTGTCGCCTGTGATTGCACGCTGCACGTTTGACGAAGCCGTGCTCAAAACCGTTGCGCGTTGCCCTGACCGTCTTGGGCCCGCGCTGCATTGAATCGAGGGCTACCTGACCGCTTCAATCGGCCCTTCGGCGCGGCCATGGATGAACTGATCCAGATAGGGATCGCCGCTGTTTTCAATGTCCGCGACCGGGCCCGTCCATTTGATCACCCCGTCGTGCAGCATTGCGATGTTGTCGGCAATCGCGCGCACCGAAGTCATATCATGGGTGATGGTCATGGCCGTGGCACCCATTTCGACCACGATTTCACGGATCAATTCATTGATGACGCCCGCCATGATCGGATCCAGCCCGGCGGTGGGTTCGTCGAAAAAGATGATCTCGGGCTCGGCAGCGATGGCGCGCGCAAGACCCACGCGTTTTTGCATACCGCCCGAAAGCTCTGCGGGCAGACGGTCGGCGACATCCGGTTTCAGGCCCACACGGCGCATCTTTTCGATGGCAATCTCGCGGGCTTCGTCCTTGGGGCGCTTGAGCGATCCGCGCAGCAGGCGAAAGGCCACGTTTTGCCATACCGGCAGGCTGTCAAAGAGCGCACCTCCCTGAAACAGCATTCCGAAGCGGGCCAGAAACGCATCGCGATCACCGGAGTCTGCGGGTTTGCCGTCGACCAAAATCGTGCCCGCGTCCGGCTTGATCAGGCCCAGCACGCATTTCAGCGCCACGGACTTGCCCGTGCCCGACCCGCCAATGATGACGAGCGAGGTGCCTTTGGGAATATGCAGATCAACGCCACGCAGCACGTGGTTGTTCCCAAAGGATTTCTTGACGCCTTCCATCCGAATCATAGCGAGAAAAACACCCCCGTCAGCACGAAGTTTGCGGCAAGGATCAGGACGGCTGCGGCCTCAACCGAACCCTTGGTGGCACGGCCCACGCCCATTGCGCCCCGGCCCGAATTCATGCCGTAGTAACACCCCATCAGCGTGGCGGAAAACCCGAACACGGCCCCCTTGGTCACCGATGAAATGACATCGAGCGGTTCCAGGAAATCGACCGTGTTCTTGATGTAGGCCGCCGCATTGAAGCCCAGCGTGCCGGTGGCGACGGCATAGCCGCCGAAAATGCCGATGACGTCGCCGACGGCCACAAGGATCGGCACCACCAAAAGCCCCGCCAGCACGCGTGGCACGGTAAGGTATTTCATCGGATGGGTGGAGAGCGTGACGAGCGCGTCAATCTGTTCGGTCACCTTCATTGTGCCGATTTCAGCCGCGATCGAAGAGGTCACGCGCGCGGCGATCATCAAGCCGACCATCACCGGGCCAAGTTCGCGCACCATGCCGATGGCGACGATCTGGGGCACCACGGCTTCGGCGTTGAACCGCGCGCCGCCGGCATAGATCTGCAAGGCCAATGCGCCGCCCGTGAACACCGCCGTCAGGCCAACAACGGGCAGTGACAGCCAGCCGATGTGCAACAGGGCCGAGGCAAATTCACGGCCATAAAACGGGGGGCGGACCACATGACCGATCGTTTGCCCCGCATAGATCGCCACGCGCCCGATGGCGGCCAGAAAGCCCATGACCAAACGGCCCAGTGACGCCAGAGCATTCATTGCGCATAGACCCGCTTGTAGCGCGCGCCCAGCGAGGTCAGGATTTCATACCCGATGGTTCCAGCCCAATCCGCAACCGTGTCCACCGATTGATGCGGGCCAAAAAGCTGCAATGTTTCAGGGTCTTCCGCCAGATCGGTCACGTCTATGCCGAGCATGTCCATCGAGACGCGCCCCACAACAGGCAGGGCGATATCGTCGGCAAACACCTGTGCACTGGGTCCGATTGCACGGATCAAACCATCGGCATAACCTGCGGAAACAGTCGCGATTTTGGAGGTCCGTTCAGCGGTCCACGTGGCCGCATAGCCGACGCTTTCGCCCACCATGACTTCGCGGGTCTGGATCACCGGAATGTCGAGCGTCACGACCGGGCGCGCGTCAAGAAACGGCAGCCCCCCATAGAGGCCGACGCCGGGGCGCGTCATGTCAAAGTGATAGTCCGGCCCCAATAATATACCCCCGGTCGCCGCCAAAGAGCGCGGCGCGTCGATGCCGTCGGTCATTTCGATGAAACGGCGCAACTGCTGCATGCTCATAGGGTGCCCGGGATCGTCCGAACAGGCGAGATGCGACATCACCAACGTGGGCGATTGCGACAGGGCGATATCGCGCAGGGCGGCCCACTCGGCGGCCTCCATGCCAAGCCGGTTCATCCCGGTATCAAGTTGCAGGCCAAACGGGTGGCCCGGCAGGGCTTCGACGTGGCGCAACATCTGGTCGATGGAGTTGATCATCGGGGTCAGCTGTGCGCCCCGGATCAGTGCGGTGTCACCGGCCATATGCCCCGAAAACACGTTGATCTGCGGCTCTGGTCCCAATACGCGGCGCAGAGCCACGCCTTCTTCCGCGACGGCCACGAAAAACGTGCGCGCACCGGCTTGTGCAAGCGCCCGTGACACCGGTGCCAAGCCTAAGCCATAGGCATCCGCCTTGACCACGGCTGCCGTTTGGGCGCGCGAAAACGAACTCAGCGCGCGGTAATTGGCGGTGAGAGCGGCAAGATCAATGGTCAGGGTTGCAGTGGCCATGCCGCCTTCATTTCGCTCTGGGCGGGGAAGGTCAAGCGCCGGATTGGAAAACCTGCTGAAATTGGCCGGCTTACAGGTGTGTCACAAGTTGTTTTGGACCGGGGTCCGAGCGATTGCGGGGGCTATTGATTGGCTGCGGTCAAGGCTGGCAAGGGTGCCACGGCAGGCACGGATTTGCTTTGGGCCGCTCCCAGGACAGCCAAGCCGACCAAGGCCAACAATCCCGCATAAAATGCAAAAATCTTAAACATGATGCTATCCAAATTGATTTGTTAATATGGCTAAACCCTACAGCAGAGCGACCATCTGCACGATGGAGGTATTCCTGACCTTTGCAAAAATTTTGCAAAACTGAGGTGGGCTGTTTGCAAACTAGGGGATGCTGAAATAGCCGCGATTGCGTTGCCAAAGCTTTTCGCCGACCAGACAATCATAGGGCGGCAGTGTGCGCGATTGTGCGCGGATCAATCGCGCGGGTGGCCCCGCGATTTCCAGAACCAATTTGCGGGTGACAGCATCCGCAAATTGATCCCAACTCAACACAGGTACGACGAATGCCCCGGGGCCGCCGATCACGCAACGCTGATAATACACGTCAAGATCGGGAATGCCCCAAATTTCGGATAGGGCATCCTGGGTCATCAAGGGTAGGCCATTGATAATAAACCCTTTATCCAACACGGCCTGGCGCGCCCGCAAGACGGGGCGCCCTTGGTTGTTGGGCCCGTCGCCTGACACATCGATCACGCGCCGCAGCCCTTGAAATCCGTTGTCGTCAAAGTCCTCTGCGGCGTACAGCAAGGCACCGGAGATCGATGTGCGGCGCAGCCCTTCATCAAAATGGGCGGTGATCTGGTTCGCTACGGATTGCGCGCTTTGCGGAGTATCGATCAGCGTCCAAGGGACCACGACACGCTGGCTGTATTCTCCCGCCCATTCGACATAGGTAACGGCAATTCTGCCGATCAACCCCCCGGCGATCGCCGCGCCCACATCCCGGCTGGTGAGAGCCTCTGCATAGCCTCTGCGCTGTATTTCAAGCTCTGCAGGAGACATGGATCGGGACACATCGACCGCTAGAAACAGTTCGACATCCACTTCCAGATCCTGAGCGGAAAGCCATGTGGGCAAGAAAAGAAGCAAAGCCAATAGTCGCATGAAAACAGTGAGTCAGAGTTTGCAAATTCTGTCCAATCACGTTTTGCAAATACCTGCAAAGATGCTTGTTTTGCGTCACGTCACACCTGACAGCGGCGTTGATTTGGCGTTAGGCTACGCTCAAAGGAGCCTTTGATGAACCGGCTTTGGCTGATGCTCAAACACCCGTCTGTGGCCATCATGGCGCTATCATGTGCGTTTGCCACGGTGTGTTTGCTGACGTTTGGTCCGTGGTGGGCCGTGGCATTTGCGCCGTTGGGTGTCGGTGCGCAAATGCTCAACGAATACAACCTGCACCGTTTCGTCTTTCACATGCCCCCTCCACGACGGCAATGGGCGTTCGATCTGCTCTATCAGGCGCATTATGGACATCACGATTTTCCGACACATGTGCCGCTGTTTTTCGTGCCCATTTGGATTGCGCTGCCAATGCTGGTGATCAATTTCAGCGTGCTCTGGGCCATTCTGGGCGCGTTGGGTGTACCGTCTGCGCTCTGGATCAGCGTTGCCGTCGTTCCGGTTGGCGGGGTTTTGACGTTTCTGTCCTACGAGTGGTTCCACATGACAGCGCATTTGATCCTGCCCAAAACGTGGATCGAAAAAAGGGTGACGCGGCTGCACAATCAACACCATTTTCGGGATTTCACCCGCTGGTTTCACGTCTCGCCGGGGGGAGAAATCATTGACCGGGCACTGGGAACAGCAATCGACGAAGCGACACTGAAATCGGCACAACGTACTGAATTCATGCGAACATTGGGCTTGCGGCCTGATGATCCGCGCCTGCTCTCGGCACGTGCGCGGTTTGCGCAGAAATACGGATTAAGCAGCGATGATTGCGCCCGCGCCGCAATGGTTCAGAACTCCTGATCGCCGGGTTGCTGCCACGGCTGCACCAGGTTGCCAAATCGCGTAAAGCGCCCCTCGAAAGACAGCTCAACTGTGCCGATCGGTCCATGACGCTGCTTGCCGATCACGACCTCGGCGCGCCCATGCAAGCGCTCCATCTCTTCTTGCCATTTGGCCATGGCCTCAAGGTCGTGATCGCCGGGCTTCTCGCGCTCTTTGTAGTATTCTTCGCGGAACACGAACATGACCACATCGGCATCCTGTTCGATCGAACCAGATTCGCGCAAGTCACTGAGTTGAGGGCGTTTATCTTCTCGATTCTCAACCTGCCGTGACAACTGCGACAGAGCGATCACGGGAATGTCCAGCTCTTTGGCGATGGCTTTGAGGCCCATCGTGATCTCGGAAATCTCATTCACGCGGTTTTCCGATTTGCCGGTACCGCGGACCAATTGGAGGTAGTCTACGATCAACACATCCAAGCCATGTGTCCGTTTCAATCGACGCGCACGCGCGGCCAATTGGCTGATGGGCAGCGCCGGTGTGTCGTCGATGTAGAGCGGGCAGGCCTCGAGCGCCTTGGCTGCATCAACAAAACGGCGGAATTCCGTTTCAGTCATATCACCGCGCCGAATTTGCTCCGAAGGGACTTCGGCGGCCTCGGACAAGATACGTGCTGCGAGCTGTTCGGCGCTCATTTCCAGCGAGTAAAACCCTACGACGCCGCCATCGACGGCACCTTCGCTGCCATCATGCAGCTGTCCGCGTTTGTAAGCTTTTGCGATGTTGAATGCGATGTTCGTGGCCAGAGAGGTTTTGCCCATCGACGGGCGCCCTGCGAGGATCAACAAGTCAGAGCGGTGCAAACCGCCGAGCTTCTTGTCCATATCCACCAGCCCGGTTGAAACGCCAGCCAGCCCGCCATCGCGTTGATAGGCGGCATTGGCAACATTAACAGCGTCCGTTACTGCCTTGAGAAAGCTTTGAAAACCGCTTTCAACTTGACCTTGTTCCGCCAGAGAATAGAGCGCCTGTTCGGCTTCGACGATTTGCTCGCGCGGCTCGGAGGCCACATCCACTTGTGCCGCCTTGGAAGAGATGTCGCGACCCAATTGGATCAGATCGCGCCGCACCGAAAGGTCATAGATCATCTGCGCATAATCTCGCACCGCAAAAGCACTGATTGCGGCGCCAGCGAGGTTTGCAAGATATGTAGGGCCGCCCAACTCGTTCAATCCCTCGTCGTCTTCCATGAAAGACTTCAGTGTGACAGGACTGGCCAGATTGTTCTTGGCGATGCGCGCTGCGGCAATTTCGTAAATGCGGGCGTGAACGGGGTCGTAAAAGTGCTTGGGCCCAATAATCGAAGCCACGCGATCATAAATGTCATTATTGGTGAGAATGGCGCCCAGAAGCTGTTGCTCGGCTTCGATCGAATGCGGCATGGTCTGCGCGGCTTGAACTTCGACTTGGTTCGTTCCGATGTTGGCAATTTCGTTCATGTCCGCCCCTTTTCCTCACCCACTGTGGTCTTATCCGAGCACTCGCAGAGGACGCAATCTGGATATCCTGTGGATAATCGCCTGAACCTTTGAGGCTACCAGATCTTGCGGGGAAATGCACGTCCTCCACAAAATGCGGTGAAAAGAATGCAGATTATTTTCGAGCGTCCTGCCATGCACGGGGCTGCGTCAAAAAGCTCTCGACTTCCCGTAGCGTCTCCTCATCAAAGGCGGATTGCGCTTTGGCTTCAGCAAGGACGTCCCACCATGTGCAAAGGTGATGAAGAGCAACGCCATGATCGGCAAGGGTCTTTTCTGTATCCGGAAAAATCCCGTAGTAAAAGATGACTGCCGTGTGATGGCAACTGGCGCCGGTATCGCGAATCGCATCGACAAAAGAGAGCTTGGAGCCACCGTCGGTCGTCAGATCCTCAACGAGTAAGACACGCTGACCTTCGCTCATATCGCCTTCGATTCTGGCATTGCGGCCATAGCCTTTGGGCTTTTTACGAACATAAGTCATTGGAAGACCCATCCGCTCGGCAACAAGTGCGGCAAAAGGAATGCCGGCCGTTTCGCCACCCGCAATGTTGTCGAAAGCCTCGAAGCCCACATCGCGCATGACAGTGACAGTCAGGAAATCCATCAACGTCGCTCGAATTCTTGGGTGGGAAATCAGTTTGCGACAATCAATGTAAGTTGGGCTGGGTAAGCCTGAAGCCAGCGTAAACGGCTCAGCCGAATTGAAGTGCACAGCCTTGATCTCCAAGAGCATACGGGCCGTGAGACGTGCCATTTCTGTGCGGTCGGGAAAACTTGTGGGGATCATGGCTTCATTGTTCCAAAAATATGCATGTCGCTGGTTGAAAGTCTTTATGCCTCCGGCGGGCATATTTGAAGAACAATGAAGTCATTCAACGACCCAATCGAGATCGAAACCCGGGTCAAACACCGTGACAGGGCCTTCTTCGGTGCTGATTTGGTCAGGGTAAGTCGCGCCGGTTTTGGTAAGTGTGATAGTGTTTTCGTTGACTGGCAGGTGGTAGAAGTTTGGGCCGTTGCGGGATGCAAAGCCCTCAAGCTTGTCCAGTGCGTTCTCCTCTTCAAAAACTTGGGCAAGAATTGAGAGCGTGTTCGCGGCCGTGAAGCAGCCTGCGCACCCACAGGGCAGGAATTTGTTGGCGTCTGTGTGGGGTGCGCTGTCGGTGCCAAGGAAGAACCGGGTTTCACCGCTTGTGGCAGCGGCGCGCAGAGCCAGGCGGTGGCTTTCGCGCTTGGCGACCGGCAAGCAATAGTAGTGCGGTTTGATGCCGCCGGCGAGGATGTGGTTGCGGTTGATCACGAGGTGATGCGTTGTGATGGTGGCCGCAAGGTCATCGTTTTGGTCCCGCGCATAGTCTACCGCGTCCGATGTCGTGATATGTTCCATGACAACGCGCAGGCCGGGGGTGGCACTGCGGATCGGGTCGAGCACGCGGTCAATGAACACGGCTTCTCTGTCAAAGATATCGATGTCAGGATCGGTGACTTCACCATGTACGCACAGAGGCAGGCCGATCTGGGCCATGCGGTCCAGCACGCCGCGCACCTTGTCGAAATTCGCAACGCCGCTGGCCGAATTCGTGGTGGCGCCTGCGGGGTAGAGTTTTACCGCATGGATCAATCCCGAAGCATGTGCTGCGGCGACATCATCTGGGTCTGTATCTTCGGTCAGATAGAGCGTCATCAAAGGCTCGAACCGGGCTCCATCTGGTAAGGCCGCCAGAATACGGTCGCGATATGCGGCGGCCTGTGCGCCTGTGACGACCGGTGGCACCAGATTGGGCATGATGATCGCGCGCGCAAAATGAGCGGCTGTGTATGGAAGGACGGCGCGCAGCATGGCGCCGTCGCGCAGATGCAGGTGCCAGTCGTCTGGTTGGCGGATCGTGAGAGATTGTGTCATCACTCTCGGCTAGCACAGCACATGGTCACGTTCCAGCCTCAGGATGTCTTTTGGATGTCCTTTAGTTTGCGCGCAAACCGCGGCGCATTCATGCGTTGTGTCACGTTGCGGCACACCATGGCCACGAGTTGATTGCGCTCTTGTTGTTCCAAGCGGCCCATGAGCTTTCGCAGATAGGGCAGATAATCGCGGCGTGCCCGCAGGATCGTGGCAAAACCCGCTTCGTTGAGTTGGCCCTGACATGCGCCTTCGAGCAGATCAAACAGCACGCCCATTTCGAGCAGGTCCGTCTGGAGCGCGGTGCCCATGTGGCGCAGACGCAGTTTGGTGACGTTTGGCCGCGTGAAAAGGGCCGCATGCATCGCGTCTTCGGTCTGTTGCGGGTCGTAGATCACATAGGCGCTGGCCGCTGCCTCGAGCATGTCGGGGGCGTAACCATATCGGTCGGTGAAATTCATCCGGCGCATATCGGAGAACCGGGTGTCCCATTCGGCAAGCGCAGGATCAAGCGTGGCTTGCGGTTGCACAACGATCACATTCGCGCCGGGTGCTGCCACGGAAAACGCGGCGGCCGCATAGCCACAAGGGCCCGCGCCGTAAAAGACGACGTTCTCGAATTCGTCGAAAAAACCATCGTCGATCAGCCGGTCGAAATAGGCATAAACTGCTTTGTCGCGGAACCATGTGTCGCCCTGGCTGATGATCGACAGATGCGACCAACGATGACGTTTGACCATTTCCCAGCCCATCGGGTGCGATTTTTCGGACAGGGCATCGATGCCTTGAAGCGTTTCAAAGGTGACGAGAAGGGTGTCTTTGTCTTCGACGAAAGCGGCCCAATGCCGGGGTCCAAGCGGCTGAAGATAGCCGTGCTCGTCCACGATTTTGTCGACCTCTGACAGCCAATCATCCCGGTTCAAGCCCTTTAAAGAAGGGCCAAACTCAATTGCTGCGTCCTGCATGGCACGCATCCTCAATGCTTCAAACCGCTCTTTTTGGGCGGGTGTGGTCAAAGCATCTAACGTTTCATTAGGGCTAAATTGAGGAGAATACATGGGCAAGACCGCCTAAATGTTAACCGTTGATTCCACCGGCGAGGGCGGATTTTACCAAGAAACCAGCTGCGTTAGCAGATACGGGACGCGATGGGGAGCACATCAGAAGTCGCCCGAATAGCGCACGAAAAGGCTCTTGTTGCAATAACTCGTCAAATCGATTTTTGCGCCAGCTTACAGCCTCCGCATGGAGACCCGCAAGGGTTGAATCGCTGGCGAGCTCGGCACGCTTTTGTGCGACTGTTTGGTCAAGCGCGTTGACGGTGATGTCGGTGTCGGTGTTGAAATTCCGTTCCACCCAATAGTCGAGGCCGAGGTCGTGCTGACCGTGAACCGCGCGCCCGCGATCCGCCTTGAGCACAAAACTTTCCATTGCGCCCAAAGGGTAGTGATTGAGTTGCACCAGATCAAAATTGTCTTGGCCATAGTCAGAAAACAACCGCTTGGTCTTGAACGCATCGCCAAGGCTGCGGCCTGATCCATCGTACCAGCGCGCCGCGTCCAGACGGCTTGGGTTCGGGCTGCGTGGCCGGTGGACGCCCAGTTTTTCATAGCACCCATCGTTGCGAAACAGCGTTTTGAACATCGCCGCGCGCCACGGCCAGTGGATCACCCGCGGGGCGCATTTGGTGAAAGCGGTCGTCACTGGCACGTCCTGATAGCGGGTGACGCCTGCATTGCCAAAAAGCCGCCAGGTCAGCGTGATAGCCGTGGCATCGGGCAGGGCATCCAGCAGGGCGGTGAGGGTGTGATCGCCGGTATGAATGTTCATGAATTCGTCGATGTCGAGCGCGACGATCCAATCAGCGGCCCTGACGAGCGGATGATCTTGCGCGGCCTTCAGGGCTGTGAATTGTATGCCGCGCTGGTCGTAGGGGCCGTCATTGCGAACATGGTTCAGCACGCCCAAATCCTGCAACCGATCCAGCATGGCATCAGTCTCGTCCTGACAGTCATTTGAAAAGACGAGAAAATCAGTGATGCCGACGGCCCTGTGATGCGCGATCCAATCGAGCAGAAACGCGGCTTCGTTTCGGACGGTCAGGATCGCAAGGCTGCGCATGGGATCACCAGGATTTCCGAAAGGCCACGACCTTTTTCGTGGACCCGCGCGCATAATAGGCGAGGCCTGCATCCATGAAGGCGCGGAACACCGTGTTCATCCCTTCGGGGCCGATCCACTGAGGGTGCAATTCGATCACGGCGGCGCGCAGCTGTGCCAGATCAAGCTTGGGGATCAAATCCACCTCCGCTCCTTCGATGTCGCAGATCAGCACGGTCGGTTTGATGTCGTCGAAAACGGATTTGGCGTTCAGAACCGGGATCTTTTCGGTCGACAGAATGTCGTCGTCAGTGCTGGGATCAAGCGAAGAGGCAATAAATTTCCGCCGAACGTAGAAATCAGCGGTGCCGGCGCGCGGGCCCAGAATGGCATTTGTGACATGGGCGTTGGTCACTCCATTGGCCGCGTGCACGGATTGGATATACGGAATGAGGTGGGGATTGGCCTCGAACGCATGCACCGATTTGATCGCCCGTTTGGTCGCCACGAGCGTCGACATATAGCCGATCCCGGCGCCCAGTTCGATCACCACATCGCCTTCGCGCACGACCTTGAGCACGCAATTTGTTTCAGACGCCTCATAAGCGTTGCGTTTGAGCGCACCGCGGGTTTGCCCGGTGATGAACTGGTCATCTTTCGGGAATTTCATGCCTTGTGACATGATGTGGCCCTTGGTCGGGGCCTGCGCAGCGAGGGTGTCGGGTGACATGTTAACTCTCCATATCAAGGGCAAGGGCATAGGCGACGCGTTCGGTTTCGGTCAGTTCCACCGCCAGCGCCTGCTGGTACAGCTCGGCAAATTCGGGCAGGTCGTGCAGCTCTTTGGCCTTGGCCTGATGCCAGGCAAAGCCGGCGTTATGCAACGCGCGCAACGTGTCGTCCTGCATCAGCCGGTCAAATTCGACCCGGACGCGCGGGATATTGCGTTTGATCGTGATGTCGCGGTGGTTCGACCAGTCCATGCGGATCCAATAGTTGATCCCGATAGAGCGATCCACATGCAACGCGCGCCCGCGCTGACGTTTGATCAGAAAACTGTCGGCCGAGCGCAGCGCATAATGGTTGAGTTGCAGCAGGTCGTATCCAATCGATTTGCGCGAACTCCGCCAGCCGTTCTTGGCGACCTCATGCGTCATGTCATGGCCCGAGCCATTGACCCATTTCACTTTACTTTCATAGTCTTGTGACAGTTTGTTCGGGCGGTGGCAGCTGATTTTCGCATAAGCTCCGATGTTGCGGAACATCGTCTTGAACCCCCAGACCGTATGCGGCTTGGGGCAGAATTTCGGCGCACAGGTGTCAAACTGATCAATGACAAACCGATCCTCCAGCCGTGTCACGCCGTTGTGCCCAAAGAGCCGCCACGTCATCGCGACGTTCGTGGCATCCGGAACCAGAGCCAGGAATTCCTGAAGCGTGCCATTGCCGGTGCGCACGTTCATGAACTCATCCACGTCGATGTGAATGATCCAGTCGGCGTTTTGGATGACAGGTTCCTTGAGGGCTTGATTGAGCGCGTGCTGCTGCGGGGAATTGCCCTTCCAATTGTCGTTGTTGCGATGCTCCACCACGCCCAACGCTTGCAATGTGTCGAGGATCTCGGCCGTCCCGTCGGTACAATCGTTGGTGTAGATCAAGAAGTGATCCACGCCGATGGCGCGATGATAGGCGATCCATTCGATGATATAGGGCGCTTCGTTCTTCATGCAGCCGACGATGACGTTGCCGCTTGACCCTTCGGGCAGAACGCGGCCCGGAGCGGGGGTGTAGGCGGCGGCCAGGGCCGCTTCGTCTACGGACCCAAGGCGATTGTGCGGTGCCATGGGGGAGCTGAGAAGTTTCTCGAAGTTCGCGACGGCCAAGGGTGGCATGATCTTTTGCGCGGCTTCTGTCAGGCCCGCGGATTGACGCGACGAATTGGGTTTCATCGCTTGTGCTGCGTCTTTCGTCGCCTTTTCGATGCGCCAGAGATACGCCAAAAGGTACTGCGACGCCCGAAAGCCGCGCGTCGGGTCTGCTTCGGACCACGTCGGCTTGGCGCGCGGGCGTTTGAAGGTATCAGCAACCAAACCGCCGTGCTGTTTGGTCAGCGCCAGGTTTTGCACCTCAAACCGCTTTGAGACGGCGCTTAGGGATGCGGGATCGATTGCGTCACCTTCGACGCTGATTTCATTGATAAAACTGCGCCAAAGCTGACGTGGCAAAACATGTTTGCGCTGTGCCAGAAGTTTGAGCAGCACCTCATTGAATTGACGCCCACGCGTCAAAGCGGCGGCAGACGGCGCACGGGGTGCCTGTGCTTTTTCGGATTTACCCAAAGTGGGCGTGATCTCGAAAACCTCTCGCACCACGTCAGGTGCCGCCTTCGACATCAGGCGCGTTTCGTCATAGCTGACCAGCCGGGTCGCGCCGGGGCCAAAAACGCTGTCCCAATGGGCGCTCAATGCGACGTAATCGAGCCAGAACGGCGCGCCTTGGGTTTCTTCAAAGACACCGGCGGGCGCGTCGATCATCGGCATGGTTTTCAGGCAGTCCGCCCACCAGTCTTTGTGCCCAAGCATATCCAGCTCGCGGTCAAGAGGAGCCGTGCGTCCTTCCATTATTTGTTCGGCGTAGTGCTGCACCAGAAGCCGCGCAGGTTCATCGACAAAGGCAACGATCCGGATGTCATCTGAAAGCGGTTTCAGCAGACTTTCCAAGCGGCGCAACTCTGATGGACGCCACAGGCTGCTTGCCAGTTGTGAACACGACAGGATCAGGTGATCTGGTTGTGCTTCCTTGATTTCGCGGGCCAGATCATCACTTAAGCTTTGCCTCAAAACCTCTTGCTTTTGCTTGAGAATATATCCGCGATTGAACCTGAGTGGATCAACGTGTTCAGGGTCCGTCACGGCCATGAACAGCCGTGTGTGATTGCGATTTCCGGGGCTGCGTGGATACAAAACGCCTTTGGATTGCAGCTGCGCGCGTTTGTCTGCCAGAACCGCCTGAAGGCGGTCCGCGCCGGCTTGAGCCAATCCGATGTGCAGGTCGATGCGCATATCAGGCCACCTGCCAATTTACGTTGGCGCGGCCCCACCAGGGCAAGTCCAACCCAATGTGAGCGCCGATTTTGGCCGGTGCATCCGGGTCTGCAATATCATATTCGAGGAAGTCGGGATCACCCCGAAAAAGCGCCCGCAGATGGGCATAATGCCCGTTTATCCACGTTTCGCGTTCCTTGCTGGTCTCGCCGTAGCCGCGCGGCAAACCCGGAACGGCACCTTCGGGCAGGCGCGCCAAGCCCAGGTCCGACCAGGCGAGCATGGACTGTGACAAGGCAAAGCTGTCGCGGTTGGATGCCAGAAACTTGACCCCAGCATTTGCCTTGCGCAACCCGTCGATGACCGCGAAATCCATCTGCGGCCACAAGGACTTGCCACCACGCAGAAGACTGATTTCCGTAAGCGCATCAAACTCTTGCAACAGGTGTGATGGGTCCGCGTGATCAAAAATCCCGCGATAAAGCAGTTCGGCAACAAATGCGCCGTGCAACGTGGTATCGGCGGTTTGCTTTCGGCGAATTCGGTGGTCAGCCACATGCAGGCCCGCGCGGCGTAAAGCACGCGCCAGCGTCGTCGTGCCGGTCTTGGGCAAGCCAAGATTGACGACTTTCAGCGTCATTGCGCGGCCTCCAGCAGGCGCACGAACTCGGCTTCAGCAGGTGGCAAGCTGGGCGCAAGCCGAAGTTGCTCGTACATGCGTTGGTATTGTATATCCTCCAACAACGCATCGCGCCGTTCACGATGCAGGCGTACGCAGCGCTTGTGCAGCATGTCAATTTCTTTGTCTTTTTTCAGATTATTAAGCGCCGATCTTAATGCGGGCAGATGGCGTTGAATTGATCTCTCTTGCCATGCGCTATCATTGCGCTCGCGCCAATATGTGTCGTCGAATGCACGGTTTTCGCGGTTCACATCGCCACGGTCGTTCTTGACGAGGTAACTGTCGAGGCTGCGCAACGCATAGTGATTGAGCGTCGCATGTACCCGCGCATCCTTGGCCGGAAACCTGCGAATGCGCCGCTCATTGGCCGCGACCAGGAACCGATGTGGCACAGGGCGACCCGATCCATCCGTCCAGTCGGGGCGGTTCCCCTTGTCGCGTTTGACCTTGAAAAACGGCCGATGCGCCCCGTAATACCAAAGTGGAAAATCCCTCCTTATCAATGTCTTGACTTCGATTGCGAATTCTCCACACCAGAGGTCTGGATTGTGCGTCTTGGTGAATTGCGAAATGACAGGCGCGTCTTCGAATGCGTCGATGCCGCCATTGGCAAAAAACTGAAAGTTCAAGCTGATGGCATGCGGATCGCCGCAAGCTTTGACCAGATCGGCAATCGTATGTTGACCCACGTGGATATTCAAAAACTCATCAACATCCGCGACCCAGACCCAATCGGCACCCTGCACGACGTCTTGTTTGGCCGCGTCTTTCAACGCTTCCATCTGGTAATTGCGCCCCTGTGCGGGGTTGGGCAGGTGGTGCACCAGACCGCGCACCGCCAGTGCATCCAGCAAATCGTCGGTGCCATCGGTGCAATCGTTGGAATAAATCAGATGGTCCGTCACCCCGATCAACCGATTATAGGCGATCCATTCGAGCAAGAATGGCCCTTCGTTCTTGACGCAAGTGACAGCGGTAACGCGCATGTCAGTGCACTCCAGCCCTGCAGGGATCAGCATCTGCTGCCATTGGGGTACCGCCTTTGCCCGATTTGGGGTCGAATGCACAGGGCTCCGACACCTCATTGATTGATCGCAACAATGCCAGCTTCGGCGAATCACGTCAATCACAGGTGATTTGGCACGTTGATATCGCATCATGGGTTGACGTTGCTTAAACGGAATGCACGCTTGGGCAGACCAAAGGGAGGGCGCACATGGCTGACATCAGTTCGATAGACGCGGTTCAGCAGTTGCTGGCCGAACAGGATTACGTCTGTGATCGGGCGCTTGGCACGGTGGTGTTCTTGTCGCTCAAACTGGGGCGTCCTCTGTTTCTTGAAGGTGAGGCGGGCGTTGGCAAGACCGAGATCGCCAAGGCGCTGGCCGCAGGTCTGAACCGACGTCTGATCCGGTTGCAATGTTATGAGGGGCTGGACGCTTCCACAGCCGTTTACGAATGGAATTTTCCCGCCCAAATGATTGCGATCCGCACGGCGGAAGCTGCCGGCAATGCAGATCGGGAAATGTTGCAGACAGAGCTTTTCAGCCCAGATTTCCTGATCGAGCGCCCACTTTTGCAAGCGATGCGCCCCGATGAACACGGCGCGCCGGTGTTGCTGATTGATGAATTGGACCGCACGGATGAGCCGTTTGAAGCGTTCCTGCTGGAAGCGCTCGGCGATTTTCAGGTGACCATTCCCGAACTGGGCACGATTCAGGCGCCGGAACCGCCAATTGTGATCCTGACATCCAATCGCACCCGCGAGGTTCATGATGCGCTCAAGCGGCGGTGTCTTTATCACTGGGTGGAATACCCCAGTTTTGAGCGCGAAATGGAGATACTCAAAGCCCGCGCCCCCGAAGCCAGCGCCGCCCTCAGTCGCGAGGTCGTGGCCTTTGTGCAAGCTCTGCGCTCAGAAGACATCTTCAAGAAACCCGGCGTCGCTGAAACCATCGACTGGGCCAAATGCCTACTGGCGCTGGATGTGATCACCCTCAGCCCCGAGGTCATCGCCGACACACTTGGCGCAATCCTGAAATACCAGGATGACATCGCCAAATTGCAAGGTTCTGAGGCCAAACGTTTGCTGGATGAAGCGCGCGCTTCGCTGGAGCCTGTGTGATCCTTCCTTTCGCCGCAAATACCTTCGGGGGTCTGGGGGCAGACAGCCCCCAGCGGTGCCCAAATGGCTGAATACCTGCCTCTGGAATTGCCTGATAACCCTAAATTGGCCGGGAACATCACGCATTTTGCGCGCGCTCTGCGCCGTGCCGGTCTGCCCATCGGTCCGGGTCGGGTGATCGATGCAGTGCGTGCAGTCCAGGCCGCCGGGTTCACTGAAAAGCGGGATTTCTTCTGGACGCTGCACGCCTGTTTCGTGAACCGACCGGAACACAAACGCATCTTTGCACAGGTGTTTCGCCTTTACTGGCGCGACCCGCGCTACCTTGAGCACATGATGTCGATGATGCTGCCCGCCATCCGCGGCGTTCAGGAAGAGCGCACAGCCCAACCCGCTGAAAAACGCGCGGCAGAGGCGCTTCTGGACGGGGCGCAGGCGCCTGATCAACCCGATCCGGACACGTTCGATGAAGACACCCAGATCGAAGTCGACGCCAGCTTTACCATGTCGTCCCAAGAGCGGTTGAAGACACTGGATTTCGAGCAGATGAGCACGACCGAAATGGCCGAAGCCAAAAGGATGCTGGCGCGCCTGACCTTACCTGTCGAACCCATCGCATCGCGCCGTGCTCAATCCAGCCCGCGCGGGCGGCGGGTGGACGCGGCCCGCACTCTGCGCGCGTCGATGCGACACGGCGGCAATCTTCACAAGATCACCTTCAAGGAACCACGACCGCGTTGGCCAAATCTGGTCGTGTTATGTGATATTTCCGGCTCCATGAGCCAGTATTCTCGCGTTGTGCTGCATTTTTTGCACGCGGTCAGTAATGCCAAGGGCGCGGGTTGGGCCAAGGTCCATGCGTTCACGTTCGGCACCCGCCTGACCAATATCACCCGTCACTTGGCGCACCGTGACGTTGACGCAGCGCTCGCCGCGGCAGGGGCGGAGGCGCAGGATTGGGAGGGCGGCACGCGGATCGGGCAATGCCTGCAATCGTTCAACCGCGATTGGTCGCGGCGCGTCATGGGGCAGGGTGCGGTCGTCTTGTTGATCACTGACGGGTTGGACCGGGACGATCCCGAAACATTGACGCGCCAGATCGAACGGTTGCATTTGTCAGCGCGCCGCCTGATCTGGTTGAACCCATTGTTGCGATGGGACGGGTTTGCGCCCAAGGCGCAGGGCATCATGGCGATGCTTCCGCATGTGGACAGCTTTCGCGCGGGTCACTCGATTGCCTCGCTGGAGGAATTGGCCCAAGTGATTTCGCGCCCAGACGATGTTGGGGAAAAGGCACGCCTTATCAGGCAATTGCGCGACGCGGTTTAAGTGAAATTCGTCTGTATCAAGGCCGTGACGTCACACATTTGCCCGCCCGATGCTCAAGCGACAGCCTGCGCAAAGGCACTGCGGAATGTGTTGCTCAAATCAGCCAAAGGCGCTTCTGAGCCGCCAAACCGCACGGAGTCACCAGTGAATTTTCCGACCGATTCAAGGCGCAGTCCAGCTTGGCCGGCGGCAATCATCAGCGCTTCTGCCTGATCGAAGTTGCAGGCAATCAGGTACCGCCCCTGATCCTCACCAAAGAGCGTTGCGGTGTCCGCGGCATCCAGATGCACGCCAACGCCCGCTTTTTCTGCCAATTCAAACGCAGCCAGAGCAAGCCCGCCATCCGACAGATCGGTGCAGGCCTTGATCAAATCCCGATTGGCACGAATGAACTCGCCGTGCGCGCGTTCTGCGATCAGATCAACCGGGGGCGCATCCCCTTCGGCGCGGCCAAACACCTCCGCCAGCAGTGCAGATTGACCCAAATGCCCTTCGGTCGTGCCAAGCACCAAGGCCACGTGGCCGTCGCGCACGTCACAACCGATGATGTCATCCGTATGCGCGAGCAACCCAACAGCACCGATTGTGGGTGTGGGCAGGATCGCAGAGCCATCGGTCTCGTTATAAAGAGATACGTTGCCTGAAACGATCGGCATGTTCAGCGCCTTAACAGCATCTCCTATCCCTTTGATCGACAACACGAATTGCCCCATGATCTGCGGCTTTTCGGGGTTTCCGAAATTCATGTTATCGGTGGTGGCCAAGGGGGTCGCCCCGACGGCACATAGGTTGCGGTAGGCTTCCGCGACGGCCTGCATGCCACCCCTTTGGGGGTTGGCTTGGACATAGCGTGGGGTCACATCCGACGTGAAGGCCAGAGCCTTGTCGGTACCATGCACGCGGATGATCCCTGCGCCAAGGCCCGGAACCCGGGCGCTGTCGGCCATGACCATCGTGTCGTACTGCTCATACACCCACTGTTTGGCTGCATAGTTCGGGCTTGAGATCAACGCGCGCAGCCCGTCTATAGGGTCGACGTTCGGCACATCGCCCAGCGGATCGGGTGTCGGTGTCTCAACCCAGGGTCGGTCGTATTCCGGCGCGGAACTGGCCAGCCTTGACAGCGGCAGATCGGCTTTGACCTCGCCGTTGAGCATGATCAGGAACCGATCTTCGGGCAGCGTTTCTCCGACGATTGCGAAATCGAGGTCCCATTTGTCAAAAACCGCTTTGGCCGCGTCTTCCAGCTCTGGGCGCAGCACCATCAACATGCGCTCCTGCGATTCCGACAGCATCATTTCATAGGCGGTCATCGCCTCTTCGCGCACCGGAACCCGTTCCAGGTCAAGGCGCACGCCCAATCCGCCCTTGTCGCCCATTTCCACGGCCGAACAGGTCAGACCGGCGGCTCCCATATCCTGAATGGAGATCACGGCACCGGTGGCCATCAACTCCAGCGTCGCCTCCATCAGGCGTTTCTCGGTGAAGGGATCGCCCACTTGAACCGTCGGGCGTTTTTCCTCGATGGTATCGTCAAATTCAGCAGAGGCCATTGTGGCCCCGCCGACGCCGTCACGGCCGGTCTTGGCCCCCAGATAGACCACCGGCATGCCCACGCCAGAGGCAGCCGAGTAGAAAATCTTGTCAGCATCCGCGAGGCCCGCGGCAAATGCGTTCACCAGACAGTTGCCATTGTAGGCGGGGTCAAACCGAACTTCGCCGCCAACTGTGGGCACGCCAAAGCAGTTGCCATAGCCGCCGATGCCTTCGACCACGCCGTTCACGAGTTGTTTGGTCTTGGGGTGCGATGGCGCGCCGAAGCTGAGCGAATTCATCGCAGCAATGGGGCGCGCACCCATGGTAAAAACGTCGCGCAGAATGCCGCCCACGCCCGTTGCCGCCCCTTGATAGGGTTCGATGTAGGACGGGTGGTTGTGGCTTTCCATTTTGAAAACAACGGCTTGCCCATCACCAATGTCGACGACGCCCGCGTTTTCACCCGGACCACAGATCACCTGCGGGCCTGTCGTGGGCAGAGTGCGCAGCCATTTCTTGGAGGATTTATAGGAACAATGCTCGTTCCACATCGCCGAAAAAATGCCCAGTTCGGTGAAGGTGGGCGCGCGGTTGAGCAGCGTCAGGATCACGCCGTATTCTTCGTCGTTCAACCCGTGGCTGGCGATCAGCTCTGGTGTGATGGCTGGCTCTTGCATGTGCCCGAAATCCCCCGGATGGCAAATGATGGGCATCTCTTACATGGGGCGTTCGGTGGGGGAAAGGGGGAGTCTACGCGACGCGCGGTAGGGTGGTTTGACCAATCGGGGGTCAAACAACTGATTTCCCAGTCGAGCATCATACGTTGGAATGGGCCGCCGTTGTTCAAAAGCTGCGGTGTGCCTGTGTCTCGGTTTTGTTTTGGGTAGATGGTGGCGTGGAGCCCATGATGGCGTGCGATGCCAAATTGGATCGCAATGGCGCATATGTGCCTGCGCATCCAATGATGAAGCGCCCAGATCAGGCCGAACCCAGCCCGGCCCTCTTGCGATCACGTCCAATGAACGGCGACGGCCAGAGCGAAAATGATCGTTGTGACCGGCCCCCAGATTTTGCGCTCTTGAGGCGATGGCGTGATCCAGTTCAGCACCATCATGACCGCGTTCCCCGCAACAGCAGTCCATCCCGCCCACGACGGCCAACCTGGCCAGCGACCGTCTGCAGACAGGATTGCAAGCGCCATTCCCGCCAATATGACAATTGAAGCCGCTGCGATAAGGCGCCCGGATAATGGCAAGGGACCTTCGACCTGCCCGCCCTGCGTAATCCTGCCCCATGGGGCCCCCAGAATAAGTGCGATCTGAAAGCCAATCACTCCCACGATCAGCGTACAGTAGACAAACGACATTCGTGTCCAGCTTTCCCCAAAGCGCCCAAGCCCAAGCGGTGGCTCGCGGCAGTAAAGAGAACCCGATCACGCTTTGGCGGTCCTTTCAAGGCGCACACAGACAGCCTCAGATCACTGCGTGCGAAAGGTGCTTTTGTCTCGCACACCGGACTTTCATAAGGCCAAAAAAAAGGCCGAGCGCGAAGCTCGGCCAAGTCCAACAGGGAGGTATGAAGGAAAGGCCGTAACCTTCCGTTGTCTTCATGATGCTGAAATAGGCGGCAGACTAACCTCGATCAAGCACTTGAAGGGCATGTCTGGCATGCAAAAACTGCATGGCTGGTCAAAAATTCAGCTTTTTGCTTTTTCTTTTAGCTGTTTACGATAGCTGATGATCTCTTCTTGAACGAAATCCCGGAAGGCCGCGATGCGTTGAGATTGGCGTAATTCCTCTGGGTAGGCGAGGAAAACGGGGACCTCTGCCGATTCGAGATCGGGCAAGACCTGAACCAGATCCGGAAAATCCTGCGTGACATAGTCAGGCAGAACCCCGATGCCAAGGTTGTTCAAAACACCCTGCAAAACGCCGAAGTAATTGTTCACCGTCAGCAGTGACCGGATATCGTAGGTCATCAGGTGCTGAACAAGGCTGAGGCTGGCGCCGACTTGATCGCTGTCTGTGTTCTGACAGATCAATCGGTGGACCTTGATGTCTTCGATCCGGAGGGGCGTCCCGCTTTCAGCCAGATAATCGGGCGTCGCATACAGGCACATGCGCACGGTCATCAGCTTCTTGCGGATCAGGTCGGCCTGGCTGGGTTCTTTCATGCGGATGGCCACGTCAGCCTCGCGCATGGGCAGGTCGAGAACCCGTTCCTCCAGCATCAGGTCGACCTTGAGGTCCGGGTACTGCTCGTAGAGCTTGGGCAGGCGCGGGGCCAGCCAGAGGGTGCCGAAACCGGTTGTGGTGGTCACCCGCAACTCGCCAAATACTTCTTCTTCGCTGTCGCGGATGCGGGCACTGGCGGCATCAAGCCGTTTGGTCATGGCGGTTGTGGCATCGAACAACAGTTCGCCCTGCTCGGTCAGGATCAACCCGCGGGCGTGACGGTGAAAGAGTGTCGTGTTGAGTGACTCCTCAAGCCCACGGATTTGGCGGCTCACAGCGGATTGGCTGAGATTCAGTTTGTCACCCGCATGGGTCAGTGACCCCGCATCCGCCACGGCATGGAAAATTCTGAGTTTGTCCCAATCCATTAATCTGTCACTTTCACCTTACACTTTGCATAGCTAGCCTGATGGGGGTGCAAAATACAGTGTGAGAACACCAAGTTTTCCCAGATTGCAAAAAAAATGCTATACAGGTCACATTTGCTGACCTATTATTGTGCGTAAACTATGCCAGACTGATCGACGTAGGGGAGGCGCCTGATGAGCACGCAAAAGATTTCGCTGAATGACCGTTACGATCTGGACAAAAGCCCGGTGCTTTTGAACGGAACGCAGGCACTGGTGCGGCTCATGCTTATGCAAAAGGCGCGTGACCGGGCGGCAGGGCTGAATACGGCTGGGCTGGTGACGGGATATCGCGGCTCGCCACTGGGTGCGGTCGACATGCAGATGACGCGCGCGCTCAAGCCATTGACCGAGGCCGACGTCACATTTCAGCCCGGTCTCAACGAAGATCTGGCCGCCACCGCACTCTGGGGTGCACAGCAGGCGGAGTTGCGCGGCGAGGGCAAATACGACGGCGTCTTTGGCCTGTGGTACGGCAAAGGTCCGGGGGTGGACCGGTCGGGCGATGTGATGCGCCATGCCAATATGGCGGGAACCTCCCGCTTTGGCGGCGTCCTGATGGCGATGGGCGATGACCATACTGGTGAAAGCAGCACGGTGCTGCACCAGTCCGAATGGGCGCTGGTCGATGCCTATATGCCCGTGGTGTCGCCCGCGGGCGTGCAGGAAATTCTGGATTACGGCATCTATGGCTATGCTTTGTCACGGTTTTCCGGCCTCTGGGTGGGTCTGAAGACGATGAAAGACACCGTGGAAGCCACCAGCGTTGTCGACGGGCGCGCGGATCGCATGTCTTTGGTCACGCCGAACTATCCGATCCCGCCGGGCGGGTTGAACATTCGGCTGGTTGACGATCGCATCGAACAAGAGGCGCGATTGATCGACCACAAACGCTATGCCGCCGAAGCCTTTGCCAACGCCAACAAGATGGACAAGCGCATCTGGGGCAAGCCGGGTGCCAAGATCGGCTTTGTCGCGGCCGGCAAGAACTGGCTCGATCTGGTACATGCGCTGTCATTGCTGAACATCGACGCGAATGAGGCCGAGCGGCTGGGGATCACGACCTACAAGGTCGGGCAGACCTGGCCGCTGGACATGAAGGGGTTTCATGACTGGGCCGAAGGGTTGGACTTGATCGTGGTGGTCGAGGAAAAACGCAAGCTGCTCGAAGTGCAGATCAAGGAGGCGATCTTTGACGATCGCGCGGGGCGGCGCGTCTATGGCGGGCGCAAGGAGGGGCGAGAGTTCTTTTCCGCCAAATGGGCGTTGGATCCGATCGAGATCGCGACCAAACTGGGTCAGGTGCTGATCGAAGAAGGCCGCAAGACCGATGGCATCGCCGCAGGGCTGGCGATGCTGGATGAAGCGCGGCGGTCGGACAATGCCGAGGATATCAGCGCGCGATTGCCGTATTTTTGCTCGGGCTGTCCGCATAACACATCGACCAAAGTGCCCGAAGGCAGCCGCGCCTATGCGGGCATCGGGTGTCACTTCATGGCGCAGTGGATGGACCGCGAGACGCTGGGCTTTACCCATATGGGGGCCGAAGGGGCAAACTGGATCGGCGAGGCGCCGTTTTCGACGCGCGCGCATGTCTTCCAGAATCTTGGTGACGGGACGTACAACCACTCGGGCGTGCAGGCCATTCGCGCAGCTTTGGCGGCGGGTACCAACATCACCTACAAGATCCTTTACAACGATGCAGTGGCGATGACGGGCGGGCAGGGCAATGACGGTGATCTGTCAGCCGAGCGCATCGTGGATGAGCTGAAGGCGATGGGCGTCAAGGATCTGGCCGTTGTCTACGATGACAAAGAAGACGTGGATCCTGCCGAGTTCAAGAAACGCGGTGTCGAGGTGCACGAGCGCGCCTATTTGCAAACTGTGCAGAAGCAGTTTGCAAAGACCGAAGGCGTCAGCGCCATTGTCTATATTCAGACCTGTGCCGCCGAAAAGCGCCGCCGCCGCAAGCGGGGCTTGTTTCCCGATCCAGACAAGCGCGTGTTCATCAATACGGACGTCTGTGAAGGCTGCGGAGATTGCGGCGTTCAATCCAACTGCGTGTCTATTGTGCCCAAGGAAACCGAATTGGGCCGTAAACGCGCGATTGATCAATCGTCCTGCAACAAGGATTTTTCCTGCGTCAAAGGGTTTTGCCCGTCCTTTGTGACGCTGGAAGGCGCGCAAGTCCGCAAGGAACCGACGACAACGCTGGATATTCCCGATCTGCCATTGCCCAGCTTGCCGCAGATTGACGGCACATGGAACGTGGTGATCACCGGTGTCGGTGGCACCGGCGTCGTGACCATTGGCGCGGTGATGGCGCAGGCCGCGCATATCGACGGCAAGGGCGCGGGCATGATGGAAATGGCGGGTCTGGCGCAAAAAGGTGGTGCTGTGCACATTCATTGCCGCTTGGCGAATGATCCGCATGATATCAGTGCGATACGGGTCGCTACGGGCGAGGCCGACGCGCTGATCGGCGGCGATCTGGTGGTCAGTGCGGGAGCCAAGACGCTGGGTCTGACACGGACGGGCAAGACCGGCGCGGTGGTCAACAGCCACGAGATCATCACCGGGGATTTCACCCGCGACACCGAGTTTTTCCTGCCCACCGAACGGCTGAGCCTCGCGCTGGAGGCGCGTATGAAGGACCGTTTGGATTTGTTTGATGCGTCGGAATTGGCCAAGGCCACGCTGGGCGATTCCATCTTTTCCAACATGATGATCTTTGGCGCGGCCTGGCAACGCGGTCTGGTGCCGCTGACGCTGGATGCGATCCGCGAGGCGATCACGCTGAACGGCGCGGCGGTAGAGCGCAACTTGCGCGCCTTTGAGATCGGGCGTTGGGCGGTGTTGCACCCTGATCAAGCGGCCCGCGTCGCCGAACCCAAGGTCATCCAGCTGCCCAAGACCGAAGCCGAGCAAATCGCCTTTCGAGAAACTCAGCTTATTGCGTATCAGGGGCGCGGTCTGGCGCGGAAATACCGGCGTTTCCTTGACAAGATCGAAGACGGTAAGGTGCGCGAGGCCGCTCTGAAAGGCTATCACAAGCTGTTGTCCTACAAGGATGAATACGAGGTTGCGCGGCTGCTGTTGTCGAGCCGTGACAAGGCGCGCGAGACCTTTGATGGTGATTTCAAGATGACGTTCAATCTGGCGCCACCGATGCTGTCAAAACCCGGCCCTGATGGTCGTCCGATGAAGCGCGAATTCGGCCAATGGCTGGAGCGTCCGCTGCGGATCATGTCCAAGTTCAAACGGCTGCGCGGCACACCGCTGGATCCGTTTGGCTATACCGCAGAACGCCGCATGGAGCGTGCGCTGATCAAGCAGTACGAGCGCGATATGGCGCAGGTTTTGCCGCTGCTGTCAGAGGCCACGCGCGATGCGATTGTGGCGTTGGCGGAGTTGCCGCTGCAGATCCGCGGTTTTGGCCCGGTCAAGGAAGCCAACGAGCAAAAGGCTGCCAAACGGCGCGAGGAGCTGCTGGCCCTGATCAAATCGGGCGGCAAACCGACCGCAAAGGCGGCTGAATAAAACTGGTCACGGATCGTTCATAAAACCTAGGCATAGTTGGCGCAGTCGGCTATTGCGACGTCATATTGAGCGGAGGGGCCCATGCCCGGATTTCGGTCGTCAATCGCGCGAGACATCAGCTACGCCTATTCGGCGGAGACAAAAGGCGGTCGCGCCGTCATCCGTCTGATGGAGAACACCACGGGTCGTTTGCGTCTGATCAAACGGGCCAAAGGCTACGAGGAAGAGGTCGCCGCGGGGCGCGATTTCTGGCAGGTCATGGTGGAGCGCTATGGCCTGACGCTGGATGTGATCGGCGGATCGCTGTCGAATATCCCCAAGGACGGGCCGCTGATCCTGATCGCCAATCATCCCTACGGTATTCTGGACGGGTTGATGATGGGCCATATTCTGGCGCAAGCGCGCGGTGATTTCCGTATTCTCGCGCACCGGGTGTTTCGCAAGGCCGAAGACATCAACCGCATTATCCTGCCCATCAGCTTTGACGAGACCAAAGAGGCGATGGCGATGAACATCGCGACCCGTAAAACGGCGCTGGAATATCTGGGGCAGGACGGGGCGATCGGCATCTTTCCCGGTGGCACGGTAAGTACGGCCGTCAAACCCTTTGCCAAACCGATGGATCCGGGCTGGCGCAGCTTTACCGCGCGTATGGTCGGCAAATCCGACGCAACGGTTGTGCCAGTGTATTTCGACGGGCACACGAGCCGTTTGTTCCAGATCGCCAGCCACCTGCACAGCACGCTGCGCATGGGCTTTATGATCAAGGAGTTCCGCAAACGTGTCGACACGCCCGTGCGCGTTGTCATTGGCGAGCCGATTGGCCGTGACCGATTGGACCCACTGGCCAAAGACAGCAAAGCGATGATGGATTTCCTCCGAAAAGCGACGTATGAGCTTTCTCCAGACGCAGATCGTTCTTTTGATCTGGGATATGAATTCGAAGAGCGGCACCGCGCATAGAGCTGGCCGCAAAGGCGGCAAAAGATGGCGGTTGGCATTTTTGACAGTGGTTTGGGCGGCTTGACCGTTCTGGACGCCGCACAGGCGCGGCTTCCGGATGTGCCATTCTGCTACTTAGCCGATTCAGCTCATGCGCCCTACGGCGTGCGTACCTCCGATGACATTTACGGTTTGACCTGTGCGGCGGTGCAGCGGCTTTTTGATCAGGGCTGCGATCTGGTGATCCTGGCGTGCAACACTGCCTCGGCGGCGGCGCTGCGGCGCATGCAAGAGGCCTGGGTGCCTGCGGACAAACGGGTTTTGGGCGTGTTCGTGCCGCTGATCGAGGCGCTGACCGAACGCCAGTGGGGCGACAATTCCCCCCCGCGCGAGGTCGATGTGAAGCATGTGGCGCTCTTTGCCACGCCCGCCACCGTGTCGAGCCGCGCGTTTCAGCGCGAGTTGGCCTTTCGCGCCATCGGAGTAGATGTCGAGGCGCAGGCCTGCGGGGGTGTTGTGGATGCCATTGAAGACGGGGACATGATCTTGGCCGAGGCGCTGGTACGCAGCCATGTGGATGCATTGAAACGCAAAATGCCGGATCCGGATGCCGCCATTCTGGGCTGCACGCATTACCCGCTGATGCAGGATGCGTTTCAGGCAGCACTTGGCGCAGACGTAAAGGTGTTCAGCCAGGCGTCACTGGTGGCCGAGAGCCTTGCGGATTACTTGGAACGTCATCCGGACAAGATCGGTTCGGGGTCGAATGCCTATCTGACCACGGGCGATCCGGCGCGCGTCAGCGATCGCGCGACGCAATTCTTGCGACGACAGATCATCTTTGAGGCCGCCTAGGGCCAGTCTTCTTAACGCACGAAACCAACACATACTGAAAAGGGCTCTGTCATGACCCATTCCATCGCAATTCTGGGCGCCAGCGGATACACTGGCGCCGAACTCGTCCGGTTGATTGCCGGGCATTCATCCATGAAAATCAAGGCGTTGGGGGCCAACTCCAAAGCGGGCCAATCCATGGCGCAGGCATTTCCGCATTTGCGCCACCTGGATTTGCCCGACCTTGTCACCATTGACCAGATCAATTTCGACGAGATCGATCTGTGTTTTTGCGCCCTGCCGCACAAGACCAGCCAAGAGGTGATCGCCCAACTGCCGGCAAACCTCAAGATCGTGGACCTTTCGGCGGATTTCAGGCTGCGCGACCCTGAGGCCTACACCAAGTGGTATGGCAATCCGCACGCCGCACTCGCCCAGCAGGCCGAGGCGGTCTACGGACTCACCGAATTCTACCGCGATGAGATCAAGGCGGCGCGGTTGGTGGCGGGCACAGGCTGCAATGCGGCCACCGGGCAATTTGCGCTGCGCCCGCTGATCACGGCCGGGGTGATTGATCTAGATGAGATCATCATGGACATGAAATGTGCCGTCTCGGGTGCGGGTCGGGCGCTAAAGGAAAACCTTCTTCACGCGGAATTGTCGGAGGGTTACCATGCCTATGCTGTGGGCGGAACGCATCGGCACTTAGGCGAATTTGATCAGGAATTCAGTGCCTTGGCGGGGCGTCCCGTGCACGTACAATTCACTCCGCATCTGATCCCGGCGAACCGCGGCATCCTGTGCACCACCTACGTGCGGGGCGACGCGAGCGTGATTCATGAGACGCTGACGCAGGCCTATGCGCGCGAGCCCTTTATCGAGGTGTTGCCGATGGGCGAGGTTCCAAGCACGCGGCATATACGTGGGTCCAACTTCTGTCATGTTGGCGTGGTCGCCGACCGGCGTGAGGGCCGCGCCATCGTGATTGCGGCGCTGGACAACTTGACAAAAGGTAGCAGCGGGCAGGCGTTGCAAAACGCCAACCTGATGTTAAATATTGATGAGACCGAGGGGCTGATGATGGCTCCGCTCTTTCCGTGAGGCCGCATGAAAAGCCTGAAAAAGCAACGCCGCATTCAAGTTATCGCCGTGGCCGTGGTCGCCTTGGTGCTGTCCACGGCGTTGATCGGGTATGCCATGCGCGACGGGATCAACTTTTTCCGCGCGCCGAGTCAGATCGCGTCTGATCCGCCCCCGCCGACCGAGGTGTTTCGCATCGGCGGGTTGGTGTCTGAGGGGTCGATTGTGCGCGGCCAAGGCGAAACGATCCGCTTTTCCGTGACCGACGGTGGCGCAACTATTCCTGTGACGTATACGGGCGTGCTACCAGATCTGTTCACCGAGAACGAGGGTATGGTCGGCACCGGACGTTTCATCAACGGTGTCTTTGAAGCCTCTGAAATCCTTGCCAAACATGACGAAACCTACATGCCGGCCGAGGTGATCGACGCGCTTAAGGAACAAGGCGTCTATAAAGAGCCCGAAGGCTAGCACCGTCACGGTGGTCTAGGCAGATTTAAACCATTTCTTGACCATGTTTCCGCTTGACGATTGATCAAGGGGAACAGCGATGCATTCAGTCAGGCAGATCGCGACAGAAATTGTCGTGCGCGAAGGTGGCTACGTGAATGACCCGGACGATCCGGGCGGAGCGACGAATTTCGGGGTGACCATTCACACGATGCGGCGGCTGGGTCTGGACCTGACCGGCGACGGGCGTGTGAGTGTGGCCGACGTCAAGGCGCTTACGCAGGAGCAGGCCATCGACATCTTCATCACGCATTACTTCGAAAAACCGCGCATCGCCAGCCTGCCCGCAGGTTTGCAGGCGACGGTGTTCGACATGTACGTCAACGCGGGCGGCAATGCCGTCAAGATTTTGCAGCGCCTGCTGCGCGATATGGCCTATCAGGTGACGGTCGATGGCGCGTTGGGGCCGCAAACCATCGGGGCCGCCACGTCTGCTTATGCCGTTGCACCGTCCGAAATGGTCGACGCTTACGGGATTGCCCGGCGCAACTATTACTTCCGCATCGCTGACAAACGCGCCGCAAGCCGAAAATACGCACGCAGCCGCGCAGGCGGCAAAGGTGGATGGATCAAGCGTGCGGAGGAGTTTTTATCCTCCGGCTTTCATCTCACAGAGCAGCAATTCAGCCAAAGGGTGTCATCATGGGGATAATCGGAGGTCTGTTCGAGCTGCTTTTCGGCAGCGGACGCAACGTATTGCGCGAAACGGCGGAGGTATTCCGCGAGAACGCCGAAACCTCGGCCGAGCGTGGGCATGATGTGCGCACCCAAGCCATGCAGCAATACGGGCAGGAATTCCTGATCGAGCGCAAGGGGCTCTTTGACCGCTTTATGGATGGGATCAACCGTTTGCCGCGCCCCGCCTTGGCGCTGGGAACATTGGGGTTGTTTGTGGCGGCGATGTTTGACCCGCTGTGGTTTGCGGCCCGGATGCAGGGGATCGCACTGGTGCCCGAACCGCTGTGGTGGCTTCTGGGCGTGATCGTGTCGTTTTACTTCGGCGCGCGTCATCAGGTGAAAAATCAGCAATTTCAGCGCTCTATCGCTGCGACCATGGCCAACGCACCGCAGGTGATCGACAATATCGGCAAGCTGCGCGAGATGTCCGCAACCACGCCCGGCGTGGCCGACACAGGCACCGATGTCGATCTGACCGAAGCAGCCGTAAAGCCAGCCGTCTCAACCCCGCGTATGCCAATGCCGCAAGCAAGGCCCGGCGGCGTGATTGCGGCCTATGATCCACGCGATCCACATTCCAACCCGGCGCTGGATGCCTGGCTTCAACGCAAAGCGGCCAGCCCCGCGACAAAGTGATCCGCCAGATGTGCCGATTGTGATTGGAGGCCGCGCGTCTGGCGATTATACTCTGCCTCATGATTACAGAACTCGGACATTTCGCCCTGATCCTCGCCTTCATGGTGGCCATCGTGCAAACGGTCGTGCCGCTGGTCGGTGCCCATAAACGCTGGCAAGGTTGGATGGCTGTGGCCGAACCGGCCGCGACGGCACAGTTCTTGCTGACCGCCTTCGCTTTTGGCGCGCTGATGTGGGCCTTTGTGGTCTCTGATTTCAGCTTGCGGCTGGTGGTACTCAACAGTCATTCCGCCAAACCGATGATCTATAAAATCAGCGGCACATGGGGCAACCACGAAGGCTCTATGCTGCTGTGGGTGTTGATTGTGACGCTGTTCGGCGCGATGGCGGCTTGGTTCGGCAGCAACCTGCCACCGACGCTGCGTGCGCGGGTGCTTGCGGTGCAATCGGCCATCGGTGTCGCGTTCTTTGCGTTTATCCTGTTCACATCGAACCCGTTTCTGCGCATGGCGGTGCCGCCCTTTGACGGGCAGGACCTGAACCCGCTGCTGCAAGATCCCGGTTTGGCGTTTCATCCACCGTTTCTATACCTCGGCTATGTTGGCCTGAGCATGGCGTTCAGCTTTGCGGTTGCGGCCCTGATCGAAGGGCGCGTGGACGCCGCATGGGGTCGTTGGGTGCGGCCCTGGACTCTGGCCGCTTGGGTGTTTCTGACCATTGGCATCGCACTTGGGTCCTGGTGGGCCTATTACGAGCTTGGCTGGGGCGGTTTCTGGTTCTGGGATCCGGTTGAGAACGCCTCCTTCATGCCGTGGTTGCTGGCTGCCGCACTCCTGCATTCCGCCATTGTGGTCGAAAAGCGCGAGAGCTTGAAAAGCTGGACAATCCTGCTGGCCATCCTTGCCTTCGGCTTTTCACTGATCGGTACGTTCATCGTCCGGTCGGGCCTGCTCACATCCGTGCATGCCTTTGCCAATGATCCCGAACGCGGTGTGTTCATCCTGATGATCATGGGCTTTTTCATGGGCGGCGCGCTGATCCTCTTTGCCCTGCGTGCCTCCGCGATGGAGGCCAAGGGGGTCTTTTCGCTGGTCAGCCGCGAAAGCGCCATTTTGGCCAACAACCTGCTGCTGGCGGTGTCATGTTTCGTGGTCTTTGTCGGCACGATGTGGCCGCTCGTCGCGGAGATGTTCTTTGATCGCAAACTCAGCGTCGGACCGCCATTTTTCAACATGGCGTTCACGCCGTTCATGATCCTGCTGGGGCTGATCCTGCCTATCGGTTCGGCGATGCCGTGGAAACGAGCCTATCTGCAACGGGCCGTCTATCCGCTGCGCTATGTCTTTGTGCTGGCCGTGGCCATCGGGCTGCTGTGCTACACGATGCAAACCGGCAATTCGATCATGGGGCCGGTGGGCATGTTCCTGGCTGCCTGGGTTGTGATGGGCACGCTGGTTGACCTGTGGCAGCGTACCGGGCGGGGGCCGAACAAACTGGCGCGTCTGACGCGTTTGCCGCGCGCGGACTGGGGCAAGATGGTGGCCCATGCGGGCCTTGGCATCACCATGATGGGCGTTGCTGGCATCACCGCGTGGAAGGTCGAGGATATTCGCGTGGCGCAATTCGGCCAGCCCTACACGGTTGGTGGCTACGAGATCCAACTGGATAAGGTGGAACGCAAGGAGGGGCCCAATTACCTCTCGACGATGGCCTATGTCACGCTGAGCCAGAACGGACGCGAGATCGCTCAACTGCGCCCGGAAAAGCGGGTCTATCCGGTGGCGCAGATGCCCACGACCGAGGCTGCGATCGATTATGACCTGGCGCGCGACGTCTACGTCGTGATCGGCGATCAACAGAACAATGGCGGCTGGGCGGTGACGACATTCATCAAACCGCTGACCAACTGGATCTGGATCGGATCGGGGCTGATGGCCCTGGGTGGATTGCTGAGCCTGTCGGATAGGCGGTTCCGTGTGGCCGCGGGCGCGCGCAAGACGCGGCGTGATCCGGATGCGGTGCCTGCGGAATGAAGCGTTTGGCTGTCATCTTGATGCTTCTGGCCAGCCCGCTTTGGGCGCTGGACCCGTCCGAAATGCTGGATGACCCGGCGCTGGAGGCGCGTGCGCGGGCGCTCGATCATGATCTGCGCTGCGTGGTGTGTCAGTCAGAATCGGTGTCGTCTTCCAACGCAAACTGGGCCGTGGATGCGCGCCGCACCATCCGCGAACTGGTGGCAGATGGGCAAAATGACGAGGCGGTCAAAGCCTTCTTTGTGGCCCGCTATGGGGAGTTCGTGTTGATGAACCCTCCGGTCAGGGGGTCGACTTGGGTGCTGTGGCTGGCCGGGCCGGGTATGTTGCTGTTGGCAGGCGGCTTGGCCTTGATGTATCTGCGCGGACGCTCCAACGCGGTCGCCCCGCAGGAGGTTGACCTGAGCGAGGCCGAACAGGCCCGGCTGCGCGAGATCCTCAAGAACTGACGTACCGTTTTGCGCGCAGCGCCCTTGCCATTTCTGAACCGATCCGTTTGAAATGCGCCAATGGCCGCGCCCAAGGAGCACGCAATGGACTATCAGACCCTGACCTATGAGCTTGCCGATGGCCTTGCTGTCATCACACTGAATCGCCCCGATAAAATGAACGCCCTGACCACGCAAATGCGCGCCGAGATCGCCTATGCGGTGACGGAGGCGGGCAAGCGAGCGCGTGTGGTGGTGCTGACCGGGGCCGGGCGCGCGTTCTGTTCAGGTCAAGATCTCGGTGACAGGGCAGGCGGCGCGAGCGTCGATCTGGAACGGACCTTGCGCGATGAATACGCCCCGATGCTGCGTGCCGTCGTCGATTGCCCGGTGCCTGTCATTGCGGCGGTGAATGGCGCGGCCGCCGGGGCAGGAGCCAATCTGGCGCTGTCGGCGGATGTGGTGATCGCAACACAAAGCGCCTATTTCCTGCAGGCCTTTACCCGCATCGGACTGATCCCGGACGCAGGCGGCACATATGTGTTGCCGCGCACGATGGGCACGGCCAAGGCAATGGGGGCCGCCCTTTTTGCCGACAAGATCACTGCTCAGCAGGCGGACGACTGGGGTATGATCTGGGAAGCTGTTGCGGACAAGGACTTCGATGCCCACTGGCGCGCGCGGGCCATGCATCTGGCCAACGGACCAACGGCGGCCTATGCGGCGGTCAAGCAGGCCATTCGCGGCAGCTGGGACAATGGGTTCGAGGACCAATTGACGGCAGAGGCGCGCGCGCAGGGCAAATGCGGCAAAAGCCGTGATTTCCAAGAAGGCGTGTTGGCCTTTATGGAAAAGCGTAGCCCCAAATTCGAGGGCCGCTGAGCGCCTCATGTCTTTTGAATACAGGGTAAATCCAGCTTAAACTGTCCAAACTTGGCTGATCGAAATTCCACTTATACGGGAATTTCCGTCGTCCTGACAGGTTTGCGCCGCAATTTCGCCGCCACTCGCCCGTTTCTGAAAGCACCGCCCCTCTGCCGGGCTTGTGCAAAAGGAAACTCAAATGGCTGCTATGACTTTTAACCTCATCGACGAACGCACCGGACTGAATGTCGAGATCACCGCAACCGAAAACACTGATGGCTCGCTGACCTTTGATCTGGAGGTGTTGGACAGTACCGGGGTGATCGGTGACTTGAACGGTCTGTTCTTCGACGTGTTGGATGACAGCCTTGTGGACGGGCTGACGGTGACGGGCGCGGATGTTACCAAGGTCAACCTAAATGCGGATTCCGTGACCAAGGTCGACGGCTACAACAACATCAACGGTGACGTGAAAAACGAATACGGCAAGTTCGACGCGGGCGTTCAGTTCGGCACGCAGGGCATGGCGAAGGATGACATCCAGTCCACCAGCTTCACCCTGTCGCACAGCGATGCCACCCTGACGCTGGATCAATTCTTTTCGCAGGATTTCGCGGTGCGTTTGACGTCCGTTGGCGCAGAAGACGGGAGCCGGGACGACTCGCTCAAGATCGGTGGCACCGCGGCGGATGAACCCATCGCCGAAGACCCTGTGAATCTGGCCAACAACGATTCCCTGTTTCTGGCCAACACCGAAACCTTCAGCGCAGCGGGGCTTCCGGACGAGTTGGATGACGGCTTTGCGACCATCCTCGACAACGACACAACCGACGAGTTTGAATACAGCGGGCTGGTCGTTGAGGCCAACGGCGACGCTTTTGTCGGTCAGGCAGAGGTGGCCGGTTCACTCGGCGGGTTGCTGCGGATCAACGACGATGGCACGGTGGATTTTTCCGCCAATGGCGATTTCGACGATCTGGACGAAGCCAGCACGATAAAGACCGAGTTTACCTATGCGATTGAGGGCGGGTCCACTGCCACGATCATTGTGGAAGTGTTCGCCGTAACTGATGAGCAAATCGATGACGAAGGCGTCAATGACGAAGGCACAGGCGGGGATGAAGTCTTTGACGACGGCTTTGTCGACGAACCCTTCAGCGATTTCGGCTGACGCATCAGTAAATGAAACGCAGCGCCGGGGCGAAGGCTTCGGCGTTGTGCCGTTTCAGGCGGTGCCTGCGTAGCGTTCCACAAGAACCACATCCGCGGGCGACAGGCTGGGCCCATTGGTCCGCGCCACGATTGCAACGGCGATACCGTCTGCCAGCACCGTTTGAACATCCAGCGAGGTGTTCTGCACTGTGATTTCCGGCGGTCGGTTCCCATGCGGATAGATCACCACCACATGGTCGCCGTCATCTTCGACATGCGGCATGAAGGCACCCTCGGGCGCCTCGATCGGGGTGGCGTGGACGGGCAGGTGCGTCGCGTCGAAATAGGCACTACAAGCCTGTGTGCTTTGGGTTTGCCGCATCTTGGTCACTCACTCATTATGGCTTTGATCAAACAGTCGCCTGACCAAAAGTTCAGCGTGCCTTGCGGCGCGCCGGTACCGGTTGAGGGGCCGACCGCAATGCCAAACGGCAAACAGCGAACATCAAAATCACGGTTAAAATCAGTGTGAATAAGAACATGTGTAACGGCCCCGATAATCTTGAGTTGGACGCTAAGGCATTGAAATCGCAATGGTCAAGAAATTCGGCTGATTGTGTAGGGGGGCGAAACAATGCCATAGTTTTGACACAGTCGATGCATGCGGAGCTGCACAATTAGAGGGAAGTCCACACGGTCCACTCGCCTTATGCGTGCATTTTAAAAAGCAAAGGCCGCGGTGATTCGCACCACGGCCTTTCATATCTAAACGACAGGTCGTGTTACCGGTCTTCGATGTCCACGTAGTTACGTTCGGTTTCGCCAAGATAGAGTTGCCGTGGACGACCGATCTTGTTTTGTGGATCGGCGATCATTTCTTTCCATTGGGAAATCCAGCCCACTGTGCGGCTAAGTGCAAAGATCGGCGTGAACATCGACGTCGGAAAGCCCATCGCCTCGAGGATAATGCCGGAATAAAAATCCACATTGGGGAACAGCTTCTTGTCCGCAAAGTAGGGATCGGCCAGGGCAGCGGCTTCCAATTCCTTGGCGACTTGCAGAACGGGGTTGTTGTCCACGCCCAGCAATTCCAGCACTTCATCGGCGGATTGTTTCATCACGGTCGCGCGTGGGTCAAAGTTTTTGTAGACCCGGTGGCCAAACCCCATCAGGCGGAAGGGATCATTCTTGTCCTTTGCGCGGGCGATGTATTCGGGGATGCGATCGGGCGTGCCGATCTCGTTGAGCATCTCGAGGCAGGCCTGATTGGCACCGCCATGCGCCGGCCCCCAAAGGCAAGCAATACCTGCTGCGATACAGGCAAAGGGGTTCGCGCCCGAAGAAGATGCCAGACGCACCGTGGAGGTGGAGGCGTTCTGCTCGTGATCCGCGTGCAGCGTGAAAATCCGGTCCATTGCGCGGCTGAGGATCGGGTTGACCTCATAATCTTCGGCAGGGACGGAAAAGCACATGCGCAGGAAGTTGGATGCGTAATCCAGATCATTGCGCGGATACACGAAGGGCTGCCCGATGGAATATTTATAGGCCCAAGCCGCAATCGTCGGCATTTTGGCAATCAGGCGGTGGCTGGCAATCTCGCGCTGGCGTTCGTCTGAAATATCGGTGCTGTCGTGATAAAACGCCGACATCGCACCGACCACGCCCACCATGATCGCCATGGGGTGCGCATCACGACGGAACCCGCGGAAAAAGTTCACCATCTGCTCGTGCAGCATCGTGTGATGGGTGATGTTCAGCTCGAATTCTTCAAGTTCCTTGGCCGATGGCAATTCACCATAAAGCAACAGGTAACACACCTCGAGATAGTGCGATTTGCCCGCCAGTTGGTCGATCGGATAGCCGCGGTGCAACAACTCGCCCTTGTCACCATCAATGAACGTGATGGTGCTGTCGCAGGCGGCGGTTGAGGTAAAGCCCGGATCATAGGTGAACACACCCGCCTGAGCGTAGAGTTTGCGGATGTCGACCACGTCGGGGCCAGCGGTCGGAGAGAAAATCGGCAGGTCATATGACGTGCCATCAATCGTCAGCGTCGCATTTTTCGGTGTCTCGGTCATGGGCGATCCTTCCTCACTCTTACCGCGGGCAGGCCCGCTCTAAGATCTGGTGCCCTGTGCACCCGACCTCCTCTTTAGACACGGCCCCTTTTGGAAAGGTTAACCGCCATCCAGGGCGGCCGCGTCGTTTAGGCGGGCCAGCGTTTCCTCGGGGCCCAGCACCAGCATCATGTCAAACACCGAAGGTGTTACAGCACGCCCCGCAAGGGCGGCGCGCAAGGGGCCGGCAAGCTTGCCAAACTTGGTCTCTTTGGCTTCTGCAAAGCCGTTGAGAACCTCTTCCAGCCGATCTCGGTTCCAGCTAGCACTTTGCAACTGCGGCGTCAATTCTTTCAGTATACCACGGGATACCGTATCCAGGGCTTTCTGCGCCTTTTCATCTGGTTCGATTGGACGAGATGTTAGCGCAAAGTGTGCCTTTTCAAGGAGTTCCGGAAAGGATTTGGCCCGTTCCTTGACGCAGTACATAGCCTTGCCCAGCATGTCGAATTGCGCCTCTGACAGGGCGGGTTGGTTCGCAGCGGTCAGATAATCGACGATTTCTTGCTGCAATGCAGCATCATCGGCGACGGCGATATGCTGGCCCGAAATGTTTTCCAGCTTTTTGAGGTCAAACCGGGCCGGGCTTTTGCCAATTCCATCCAGATCAAACCATGCCTGCGCCTGCGCGTCGGTAAAGAACTCGTCATCCCCGTGGCTCCAGCCAAGCCGCGCCAGATAGTTGCGCATGGCCGCCGCCGGATAGCCCATCGCCTGATATTCATGCGCGCCCGTCGCGCCGTGGCGTTTCGACAGTTTCTTGCCATCCGGGCCGAAGATCAGCGGAATATGCGCCCAGACGGGCACGTCCCATCCCATCGCCTCATAGATCATCATCTGGCGCGCGGCATTGTTGAGGTGGTCATCCCCACGGATCACGTGGGTGACGCCCATATCATGGTCATCCACAACCACGGCGAGCATATAGACCGGCGTCCCATCCGAGCGCAGCAACACCATGTCGTCAAGTTGCGCATTGTCGATCACGACATCGCCCTGCACCGCGTCGCGGATCACGGTTTTACCCTCGGTCGGGGCCTTGATGCGGATCACATAGGGGGCATCGGGGTGCGTGGCCGGGTCCGCGTCGCGCCAGGGCGAGCGGTAAAGCGTGCTGCGCCCCTCGGCGCGGGCCGCTTCGCGAAAGGCGGTGATATCGTCCTGCGTGGCAAAACACTTGTAGGCCTTGCCCTGTGCGAGCAGATCGCGCGCCAACTCAGCATGGCGCGGTGCGTTCTCAAACTGACTGACGATGTCGCCGTCATGATCCAGACCCAGCCATGCCATGCCCTGCAAGATCGCTTGCGTGGCCTCGGGTGTGGAACGGGCGCGGTCCGTGTCTTCGATCCGCAGCAGGAATTTGCCCCCGCGTCCGCGTGCAAAAAGCCAGTTGAACAGCGCCGTGCGCGCCCCGCCAATATGAAGATAGCCCGTGGGCGAGGGGGCAAAACGGGTGACAACGGGCTGTGACATGTGGGGTATTTACCTTTCAGTAACCAAGGGTCGGTTAAGTCTTGCGCTCACATCTATCCAGTGCAGTGAACGGGGGCAAGGATGCGCGCACGCGCGCTGATCACTCAGGCGCTATTGGCCCAGCGGGGGCATTTGTTCCATTGGGTGCCCGTGTGTCTTGCGCTCGGCATCGGGTGGTACTTCATGCTGCGCTTCGAGCCTTCGCAGACGCTATTCTGGGGCGTTGGCACAGGCGCGCTGATCCTGTTGCTGCTGAGCCGTATGCTGGGCGATGCCTTGGGGCCTTTTGCCTTGGCCGTGGCGCTTGTTGGCGCGGGGTTCATTCTGGCAGGCTGGCGGGCGCATGACGTGGCAGGCCCGGTACTGGGGTTTCGTTACTATGGCCCCGTGGAAGGGCGTGTTGTGGGGATCGACCGCAGCAGTTCGGACGCATTGCGCCTGACGCTCGATCAGGTCGTGCTGGAGCGGACGACGCCCTCGCGTACACCGACGCGCGTCCGGATTTCACTCCATGGCGACGCGGAGCTTGGCGTTGTGCCGCAGCCCGGAATGCGCGTGATGACAACCGGTCATTTGTCGCCCCCCGGCGGCCCTGTGGAACCGGGCGGCTTTGATTTTCAGCGCCACGCGTGGTTCGGACAATTAGGTGCTGTGGGCTACACGCGCGTGCCGGTTCTGGCGATTGCATCGGCCGAAGACGGGCAGGCGGGGCTTGCGGTCTTTCGCATCAGAATGGCCGCTGCCGCGCGTGTGATGGAGGTGCTGCCGGGCGATGACGGCGGGTTTGCCGTCGCTGTGACCACAGGCGCACGCTCCGCCATCAGTCAGGACGCACTTGAGGATCTGCGCGCCAGCAATCTGGCGCATCTTCTGGCGATTTCCGGCCTGCATATGGGCTTGCTCAGCGGGTTCGTCTTTGCCCTTTTGCGTGTGGGCTTTGCGCTTGTGCCGCCCTTGGCGCTGCGGGTTCCTGCGCGCAAACTGGCGGCGGGCGGCGCGCTGGTTGCCGCCGCGGGCTATCTGGCGCTGTCGGGTGGTAATGTGGCCACGGAGCGTGCGTTTATCATGGCCGCCGTCGCGCTCTGTGCGATCATGGTCAATCGCCGCGCCATCAGCCTGCGCGGTGTGGCGATTGCCGCCGTCATCGTCCTGATCCTGCGGCCCGAAGCGTTGTTGGGGCCGGGGTTTCAGATGTCATTCGCGGCGACAACGGCACTGGTTGCGGTCTTTGGCTGGATGCGCGACGGGCGGGTGACAATCGGTCCCAAATGGGTGCAGCCGGTCATCGGGGTCTTGCTGGCCTCTGGCATTTCAGGGCTGGCCACGGCCCCGATTGGGGCTGCGCATTTCAACACGGTGTCGCATTATGGCCTGATCGCGAACCTGACGGCGGTGCCGATGATGGGCATGATTATCATTCCATCCGCCGTTCTGGCGCTGTTTCTGGGGCTCTTTGGTCTGGAAGCCGTCGGCCTCAAGATTATGGGGCTGGGCCTGCAATGGATCTTGTGGGTGGCCGATACGGTTGCGAACTGGGATGGGGCGCGGTCCTTTGTGCACGGACCGGGGCTTTGGGTGCTGCCGATGTTGACGCTGGGTTTTTTGTGGCTGGTGTTATGGCAGGGGCGGTCCCGGTTGATCGGGCTGGCGCCCATGCTGGTGTCCTTCGTGATCTGGGCGCAAACGGACCGGCCCGCGGGGCTGATCGCGGAGAACGGCACGCTTGTCGGCGTCATGACCCAAGACGGGCGCGCGCTGAGCAAAGCCAAGGGGGCGGGGTTCATTGCGCGCAACTGGTTGGAAAATGATGGCGATGACAGCGATCAGCAATCCGCCAATGCGCGTTGGGGCGACGCGGTGCGCGTGGGTCAAACCGATCTGGTGCATCTGTCGGGCAAACGCGCGGTGAGCGGTTTCGCAGGCTGCGTTCCCGGACAGATCGTTGTGGCCAGCGTGGACCTTGATGAGCCGCAACCTGCTTGTGATGTCTATGATCCCAAACGCCTGCGTCAGACTGGGGCGATTGCGCTATACCAAAAAGGCGACGAGCTGCGGTTGCAATCGGTGCGCGACATCACGGGAACACGACTTTGGACGCAGTGGCGTGATTGACTTTGCGGATCATCACGTGGGGCCACACATGAAAAGGGCAGGCACAAAGCCCGCCCTTTTTGATACTTAACCAAATTCGGATCAATACGTGCGGATCAAACCGACCAGCTTGCCCTGAACCTTGACCTTATCTTCGGTAAAGATGCGCGTTTCATAGGCCGGGTTCGCGGCTTCCAATGCGATGGCGTTGCCGTTGCGCATGAACCGTTTGAGCGTGGCCTCGTGATCTTCGACCAAGCGCAACCACGATGTCACCATTGTCCGCGACGGAGGTTTCGCGGATTACCACCACATCTCCGTCATTGATGCCGGCTTCGATCATCGAATCCCCTTTGACTTCAAGGGCATAGTGATCCCCTTTGCCCGAGATCATCTGCCCCGGCACGGCAACGGAATGCGATTGTTGATTGATCGCCTCGATTGGGACCCCGGCCGCGATGCGCCCCATCAATGGCAGTTCCATCGCGTCCACGGATGACACAGCTTGCGCGCCCGGAGGCGGCGGTCCGTCGGGCCGGTCGCCATCAATGACACGTGGCGCAAAACCGCCTCTGGGGCTGCCGCCCATGCTGTCGGGCAGCTTGACGATTTCGATGGCGCGCGCGCGGTGCGCGAGACGCCGAATGAACCCACGCTCTTCCAACGCCGTGATCAGCCGGTGGATGCCGGATTTGGAACGCAAATCCAGCGCTTCCTTCATTTCGTCAAAACTGGGAGGAACACCGTCGCGTTGTACGCGTTTGTGAATGAACTCCAACAAATCCAATTGCTTCTTGGTCAGCATGCTCTGCCCTCCGGCCCTGTTGATTTTGTTTTGTTCTAGTGTTGTTCTCGTTTTGTGTCAACTCGCGTTATATGGGGATATAGTCGACGTGGTCACCGATGCGGCGTGCTTCATCATGCGGTGGACGGACCACAAGCGCGTTTGCCTCCGCCAAAACGGTCAGCAGCGAGCTGTCCTGCCGCCCAAAAGCACGCAGCCCGTCGGGGGTGATCTGCGCGCGCATATAGTGTTCGCGCGGGCCGTTCGCGGGCATGGCTTCGGCCAACCGTACGGTTTTGGTGGCCATTGCAGACCGGCCCAGCCCCAACATCGCGTTGATCACCGGGGTGACGAAAACCGTGCCGCAGACCATGGCCGACACCGGATTACCGGGCAGGCCGATCATGGGCGTGTCATGCAGGCGCCCGGCCATGAGCGGTTTGCCGGGGCGCATCGCGACCTTGTAAAAGGATTGCGCCATCCCAAGCTCTGCCGCGACAGGGGCAATCAGATCGTGATCCCCAACCGAAGCGCCGCCGATGGTGATAATCAGATCGGCGCTTTTGGCCAGATCGAAAACCGTGCGCAGGGCAGGGGCCGTATCGCGCGCAACCGGCAACAAGCGTGGGACAGCGCCCAAAGCGCTCAATTGGGCGGCCAGCCCAAAGCTGTTGGAGGCCACGATCTGGTCTGGTCCGGGCGCTTCGCCCGGCAACACCAATTCGTCGCCCGTTGCAATCACTGCCACCACCGGGCGCCGCACGACGGGCACCTCTGCGATGTTCATCGCGGCCAAAAGCGCCACATCCGCCGGCCCAAGGCGGCGCGGCCCCGTCAACGGATCACCGGCGGCAAAATCGGCACCAGCAGGGCGTACATTGGGCTTGGTATCCAGATCGCGGTTGAGGGTGATCAGATCGCCGCGCCGGGTGATGTCTTCCTGAATGACCACATGATCAGCGCCGTCAGGCAATGGCGCGCCGGTGAAAATCCGAACCGCCTGTCCTGCGCCCACTGTGCCGTCAAAACCGTGCCCGGCAGCAGCCTCTCCGATCACCTTGAACATCGCGTCCGGCTCGACTTCGGTGCCGCGCAGCGCATAGCCATCCATGGAAGAGGCGGCAAACGGCGGTTGCGTGCGCTTGGCGGTCACGGTCTGGGCCAGAACGCGACCCGCTGCGGCGCGCAGGGGCACGTGTTCCGTGTCCATAACATCCACAAGATCAAACAGATGCGCGAGCGCCTCGCTGACCGGGATCATTTGCGCGCCCCTCGGGGCATCGCGTCAATGGTCTCAGGGTGCCTCATACCGACCCGATTTTCCGCCGTCTTTCAGCACCACGCGCAGGCCGGAAATCTCCATCGCCTTGTCCACGGCCTTGGCCATGTCATAGACGGTCAGCGCCGCCACCGAGGCCGCGGTCAGCGCCTCCATCTCCACGCCGGTCTGGCCGGTGGTCTTGACCGTGGCCGTGATGCGCAAGCCCGGCAGTGACGGATCAGGGACCAGATCGACGCTGACCTTGCTGATGGCAAGCGGATGACACAGCGGGATCAGATCAGACGTGCGCTTGGCCCCCATAATCCCGGCCAGCCGTGCAACCCCCGTCACATCGCCCTTTTTTGCACGCCCTTCTGTAATGATATCATAAGTTTCCGCGGCCATCTTAATGTAGCATTCCGCCGTCGCGATACGGTCTGTCACAGCCTTGGCGCTGACATCGACCATATGTGCATCACCCTGCGCGTCGAAATGAGTGAGCGGTCCGGACATGCTCACATGCCTCCCGACGGGGTCACCGGATTGGCGAGCAACCTCTGCGTGGCGCTGGCCACATCTTCCTGACGCATCAGGCTTTCGCCGATCAGGAACATGCGCACACCGTAGCGCGCCATATCGGCCAGATCATCAGGCGTGTTTAGCCCGCTTTCGCTGACGATCAATCGATCCCCCGGCACGTCCCGCGACAACTCCCGCGTGGTGTCGAGCGAGGTTTCAAACGTCTTGAGGTTGCGATTGTTGATGCCGATCAGGCGGCTTTTGAGCGCGCTGGCGCGGGCCAGTTCGTCGGCGTCATGCACTTCGATCAGCGCGTCCATACCCCATTCGGCGGCGGCCTCTTCCAGTTCGGTGGCCTGCGCATCGGAGACAGACGCCATGATGATCAGGATGCAATCAGCCCCCAGCGCACGCGCCTCGGCCACCTGATAGGTGTCATACATGAAATCCTTGCGTAAAACGGGCAGGGAACAGGCCGCGCGGGCCTCTTCCAGAAACGATTTTGCGCCTTGAAAACTGGGCGTGTCGGTCAGCACCGAAAGACAGGCCGCGCCGCCTGTTTCATAGGCTTGGGCCAAGGTCGCCGGGTCAAAGTCCGCACGGATCAAACCCTTGGATGGGCTTGCTTTTTTGACCTCTGCAATCAACCCATACCCGCCCTGTGACGCCTGATAAAGCGTGTCGGTAAACGGACGTACCGGCGATGCCGCGCGGGCGTCGTCTTCTACGGCCTCCAACGGTTTGGCGGCCTTGTCGGCGGCCACTTCTTCAAGCTTGTAGGCCTTGATCTTGTCGAGAATGGTGTCGGTCATGGGTGCTCCGGGGGTTGCGCCCAATTTATGCCGGGCAATCCACGGGCCTGCAACCAGTCATTGGTGCGCGAAAACGGACGTGAACCGAAAAAACCACGCCGTGCCGAGAGGGGCGAGGGGTGCGCGGTCTCGATTTTGAGGTTTGCGCGCGCGTCCACCGTCTGCGCCACGATCTGGGCATCCTTGCCCCAGAGCAGGTAAGCACGCGGTTGATCGGCCAAACGCGCCAACACCTGAGCGGTCAGCTTTTGCCATCCCAACCGCGCGTGCCCCTTGGCCTCGCCCGCGGGAACAGTCAGGATCGTGTTGAGCAGCAAAACCCCCTGATCCGCCCAAAACCGCAGATCTGCATCGGGTGGATGTGCACCCAGATCGGCCTGCATTTCCTTGTAGATGTTTGTGAGTGACCGGGGCAGAGGGCGAACATGGGCGTCAGCGGAAAAGGCAAAGCCATGCGCATGACCGGGCGTCGGATATGGGTCTTGACCCAGGATCACAACGCGCACGTCGTCAGGCGCAACCCGCTCCAGCGCGGCAAAGATGTCCTGCGAGGCAGGCAGGATCGTGCGGGTGTCAGACGCCAGCGCGGTTTCGATCCGGTTGAGTTCATCGCGAAAGAACGGCAGATCGCCCCAAGCGCCCAGCCGGTCGGTGGGCAGTTTCATATGTCGCGGTGGGTGATCTCTGCCACGGCCTTGATCTTGGCGCGTGCCGCGCCGCTGTCGATTGCGACGGCGGCCTGTTCCACACCGGATTTCAGGTCTTGCGCTGCATCGGCCACGACCAATGCCGCGGCTGCGTTCAGCAACACCGCATCGCGGTAGGCAGAGGGCGCACCGTCCAGCAACGCTTTGAAATCGCGTGCATTCTCTTCGGGCGTGCCACCTACGATAGCCTCGAACGGATGCACAGGCAGGCCCGCGTCTTCGGGGTGTATTTCAAAATCCGTGACCGTGCCATCAGGTGCCAGCCCCGACACCCAGGACAACCCCGTGATCGTCAACTCATCGGTCCCGTCCGAGCCGTGCACCAGCCACGCCTTTTCAGACCCCAATGCGCCCAGCGTTTCGGCCATGGGGCGGATCAGATCGCGCGAAAACGCACCCGTCAGTTGCCGTTTGACGCCAGCGGGGTTGGTCAGCGGCCCCAGAATATTAAAGATCGTGCGCGTGCCCAGTTCTGCGCGCGTTGGCATCACATGGGCGATCGCCGGGTGGTGCATTGGGGCCATCATGAAGCCTATGCCCGCCTCTTTCAGCGCCGCTTCGACCACTTTGGGCCCGACCATCACGTTCAGACCCATCTGCGTCAGCGCATCGGCCGCACCAGATTTGGAGCTAAGGTTGCGGTTGCCGTGTTTCGCGACGGTCACCCCAGCGCCTGCCACCACGAATGCGGTTGCGGTTGATATGTTCAACGTGCCCTTGCCATCGCCGCCGGTGCCTACGATGTCCATGGCCCCTTCGGGCGCGCGCACCGCGTTGCATTTGGCGCGCATCACGGCGGCGGCGGCGGCGTATTCATCCACCGTCTCACCACGGGTGCGCAACGCCATGAGCAACCCGCCGATCTGGCTTGGCGTGGCTTCACCTTCGAACAAAATCTGGAAGGCTTCGGTCGCCTGTGCGCGGGTCAGCGGGCCATTGGCCGATGCATCGATCAGCGGTTTGAGGGCATCGCTCATGCAGGCACCTTCATCTCGTTGAGGAAGTTTTGCAAAAGCGCGTGCCCGTGTTCGGAGCGTATACTTTCGGGGTGGAATTGCACACCATGGATCGGCAAATCGCGGTGCTGCAACCCCATGATGGTGCCGTCTTCGAGGCTGGCCGTCACCTCAAGGCAATCGGGCAGGCTCTCGCGTTCCACCACCAGCGAATGGTAGCGCGTTGCGTCAAATGGGCTGGGCAGCCCGGCAAAAACGCCCTTGCCGGTGTGTCGCATCTGCCCCAGCTTGCCATGCACGATCTCGTGGCAGCGCACGACTTTGCCGCCAAACGCCTGACCGATCGTCTGATGGCCAAGACAAACGCCCATCAGGGGCGTGCGCGTTTCAGCCGCCGCTTGCGTCAGAGCAAGGCAAATTCCCGCTTGATCGGGATCACAAGGGCCGGGAGACAGAAGGATTCCGGCGGGCTTCATCGCCATCGCCTGTTGCACATCCAACGCGTCGTTTCGGCGGATTTCGACTTCTGCACCCAAACTGCCTAGATAGTGGAGCAGATTGTAGGTAAAACTGTCGTAGTTGTCGATCAGAAGCAACATCTTCAAAACTTTACAATCGGGGCTAGAGACGGACACCTCAAGCACGCTATAGGTCGCGTATACATGTTCAGTCTTCGACGCTTGCGTCAAGGGTTTGGGCCGGTATTCACCGAAAGGTACGGTGGCTCTTTGGGTCAAAGAGGCAAGAAGATACAGGGGGCATACAGGCCGTGGGAAAAGGCTTTATCAAGGGCATGATTGCCGGAGCTTTCGTGAGCTTCCTGTCGATTTGTGTCGTGTCGATTCTAAACGGGGTGCGCGGGCCGCAGGTGGCGAGCGACATCGAACCGCAAGCGACACAACCATCCGCGCAGGATACCGCGATGTCGCGCACCGCGCCAACCGCGCCCCAGCCCGATACATTGCAGGCCGTCATTGATAGTGACCTTGCGCCCTCGGCTGTGCCGCAGGCGGGCAATGTGGCCGGGATTGAAGGCCCGGCACCTGTTCCGGCCGCGGACGGGTCGCAAGCGCCCGCGCAGGACGCGCCGGTAAGCGCCAATGCGACCGTGTCGACGCCCGAACGCCCCAGCACCGAAGCGCAACTGTCGATTTCGACCGACCCTGCGCAACCGCTGGCTCCCGAAATAGAAACGGAGCAAAGCGCGCTGGGTGATAGCGCGTCGCCGGATCAACCTGTGGTGCCTGAGGTCGCCGAGACAGACAGTCAACCAACCGCCGACAACAGCGCGTCCGAACAAGCACAAGCCGCGGCTGACGCAGCTGCTCAGGCTGAGGCGGCGGCTGCGTTGGCGGCGCAGGCGGCAGCGGAGGCCAGCGCGCAAGCCGCGATGGTCGCGGATGAGGAAGCCGCTGCGATTGCCGAGGCGGCGGCAGCCGCCCAGTCAGAGCGCGAAGCCGAGGCAGAGGCGCAAGCCGCCGCAGAAGTCCAAGCCGCCGCAGCAGCCGAAGCGGCAGCGGAAAAAGAAGCCCAAGCCGCAGCCGCAGCACAGGCAGCCCAAGATGCGCGGTTTGCCGAACTGGCCCGCGCGACAGAGGCCGCGCGCGCCGCAGCCGAAGCGCAGGCCGCAGCCGAAGCGCAGGCCAACGCGGCACAAGAGCAGGCCGCATCTGCGGCGTCGGATGCCGCTCAGACCGAGCAACCCGAACCCACACAGGATGCGATTGTGCGCCCGCCAACGGCGGCCTTGCCCGTCGTCAGCCAGCCCGGAGCGCAAGATGCAGCACCCGCCGCCCCTGACACCCCGCAACAACCCGAACCACAAACCGCAGAGGAGCCGCTGCGCCCCGCGATTGGACGCCCGGTCAACACACTGACCGATCTGGCCAACGGTGTGCGCACCAACCGCTTGCCCACGGCGCAGGCACCCGCACCGGCCCAAGGGGAGGCTTTGGACGCCATCGGAACTGCTCCGAACGACGACCTCGTCCCCTTGCTGCGCTACGCCAATGCGTTTGAGAACCCCGAAGATAAACCCGTCATGTCGATCGTGCTGATTGATAGCGGCGCTGATTTGTCCAACGGCCCTATTGGTCTGGAGGCGCTCAGCAGTTTTCCCTATCCCATCAGCTTTGCCGTTGATGCCACATTGCCCGACGCGGCGGACCGCATGGCCGCTTATCGGGCCGACGGTTTCGAAGTTCTGGCGATGGTCGATCTGCCCGAAGGGGCCACAGCCATTGACGCAGAAGTCAGCGTGGCCAGTGCGCTTTCGACCGTGCCCGAAGCCGTGGCGATCATGGAAGGCGTGGGCACCGGCGTGCAAACCACGCGCGAAGCCGCTGAGCAGGTCTCGGCCATTCTGTCCGCGACAGGGCACGGCTTTGTGACGCAGAACCGGGGGCTGAACACACCGCAAAAGCTCGCGGCCCGCGCCGGGGTCCCGTCCGCTGTGATCTTCCGCGATTTTGATGCAGAAGGACAATCGCCCACCGTCATTCGGCGTTTTCTGGATCAGGCCGCGTTTCGCGCCCGTCAAGAAGGGGCCGTGATCATGATGGGCCGGGTGCGCGAAGAGACGATTTCGGCCCTGTTGGTCTGGGGTCTGCAAGACCGAGCCGGGCAAGTGGCCCTTGCACCGATTTCCGCAGTCCTGAAAGCGCCCTGATACGGGCTAAAACGGTCAGCTTCAGGTGTTTCCGTCGCCGCCAAACCGCGATGCATCCGCAGCCGCACGGCGGATCGCGTTCGATTTATGCACAGTTTCCTGATACTCGGCCTCTGGGTCGCTGTCATAGACGACACCGCCACCTGCCTGAATATAAAGCGTTTTATCCTGTACCACGGCGGTACGCAGCGCGATGCACATATCCATGTCGCCGCCCGCACTGAAATAGCCGACGCCGCCGCCATAGATGCCGCGTTTTTCAGGCTCCAACTCGTCGATGATCTCCATTGCGCGCACCTTGGGCGCACCGGAAACAGTGCCCGCCGGCATCCCCGCAAAGAAGGCGTCCAGCGCGTCGGCGCCGTCTTTCAACTCGCCCACAACGTTGGAGACGATGTGCATCACGTGGCTGTAACGCTCCACGATGAACTCTTCGGTCGGGCGCACGGTGCCGATCTTGGCCACGCGGCCCACGTCATTGCGGCCCAGATCCAGCAGCATCAGATGCTCGGCCAATTCTTTTTGATCTGCCAGAAGATCAGCCTCCAAGGCGCGGTCTTCTTCGGGTGTGGCACCGCGCGGGCGGGTGCCCGCGATAGGGCGGATCGTGACCTCTGATCCAAAGACGCGCACCAGAATTTCGGGGCTGGCGCCAATCACCTGAAACCCGCCGAAATTGAAATAGAACATGAAGGGCGACGGGTTCGTGCGCCGCAGGCTGCGATACAGCGCAAACGGATCCTGACGAAACTCCTGCGCCCACCGCTGCGCGGGCACGACCTGAAAAATGTCACCGGCACGGATGTAATCGCGGGCCTTTTCCACAGCCGCCTTATAGCCCTCGTGGGTAAAGTTGCTGACCGGCGCGCCGGGGGCCTGCGCCTCGCCCAGATCGCGCGTGGCCTGTGGCATCGCGCGTTCCAGATCGCGCACCGCATCCATCACCCGTTCGGCCGCCTGCGCATAGGCCGCGCGCGCCGATTGCCCGTCGCTGACCCACGCGGGCGACACCACGGTGACCTCGCCCTTCACGCCATCCAGAACCGCAACCACCGACGGCCGCATCATCACCGCATCGGGCAGGCCCAAGGGGTCTGGATTGACGTCGGGCAAATGCTCCACCAGCCGCACCATGTCATAGCCCAGATAACCAAAAAGTCCGGCCGCGGCCTGTGGCAATTCCTCTGGCAGATCAATGCTGCTTTCGGCGATCACGGCGCGCAGGGCGTCCAGCGGATTGCCCGGCATCGGCGCGAAGGCCTCCGGGTCATAGCGCGCGGCGCGGTTGATTTCGCTCGCTTCGCCGCGACAGCGCCAGATCAGATCGGGTTTCATCCCGATGATCGAATAGCGCCCGCGTACCTCACCGCCGGTGACGGATTCCAGCACAAAGGCATCCTTTTGCGCGCCCGTCAGTTTCAGCATCAACGACACTGGCGTATCAAGATCAGCGGCCAGTCGCGTATAAACGATCTGGTTACGCCCGGAGGCGTATTCGGCTTCGAAGGCCTCATAGGATGGGGTCAGCGCCATCTGCGGTCAGGGGAAATTGACGTGCACCGCCTGCACGGCGCGTGGGTCAACTTGCGGCACGGCACGGCGTGTCACGTCAGCCGAAAAGATGTTGAACAAATCCTGCGCCAGCGATTGGCTGACCTGCTCGACCAATTGATCGGCCAGCGCGTTGGCGTCGGCATTTGTTCCGGCGTCCGTAATGCCATCCAGACGCACCAAGGCGACCGATCCGTCAGCTTCGATCGCACGCGCGTCGCCCGGTTCCATCTCAAAGACGGCCGTCATGAAGCCTGCCGGCGTGCCGGGCACGAAGGCGTTACGCGTCAGGTTTTCTTCGGCAACCGCATCCAGACCCAGATCGGCAAAAGACGCACCTTCGCCCAGTTGATCCAGCATAGGTTGGCTTTGAGCGAGCAATTCGGCCTCGGTCTGTTCGGCTTCCCAATGGGCGCGCACGTCCGCTGCGATGTCTTCAAACGGGGCCGGGCGCGGAGGCAGAATGGCATCCAGCCGCATTGCGAAAAGCCCACCGTCGTCCAGTTGATCGATTTGCGGAAAATCCTCAATGGTCAGCGCCTCGGCGGCTTGACGAAACGCCTCGTAGGCGGCGACATCGTCCGTTGATCCGGCAACCCAGTCGATCTGCCCCAGCGCCATATCGGTTTCCGCGGCAAGATCTTCGAGTGTCGCCCCACCTGCGAGCATGTCGTCATAGGTTTGTGCCTGCCCTTCGACCAGACGCAAGGCGCGGTCGCGGGCCAGTTCCGGTTGCAACTGCGCGCGGGCTTCTTCGAATGTGGTCACCTGCGCGGGCAAAACGGCGTTCACCCGAAAAAGCGCGGGGCCCAGATCGCTTTGCACCGGGCCAATCACTGTGCCGACCTCTGCTTCGAAGACAGGCGCGCCCGCGGCGCCCAATTCGTTCTCGGACACATCGCCCAGATCAATGTCGGACAGGGTCAGCCCACGTTCCTCAACCAGCGATTCAAAGCTGTTGCCAACCTCCATGGAGGCCAGCGCTTGTTCTGCGGCACCCTGATCAAGGTATACCAACCGCTCGACCAGACGGCGTTCGGGCTGGTTGAACTCTGCGTTGCGCTGCTGGAACGCGTCGCGCAGGGCGTCTTCGTCGACCTCAACCTCGTCCAGTAGTGCATCGGGGCTCAGCACGGCATAGGTAATTTGCTTGGTCTCAGGCAGCGTGAAATCTTCGATGTTGGCGTCATAATGCGCGCGCAGCGTTTCGGGCGAGGGGTCAGCCAAGGGTTCGGCCAGATTTTCCGGCCCCAGAAGCGTCCAGGTAAAGCTGCGCTCTTCGGCGACGTATTTCACCAGCGTGCTGGCATACGCGCGCGGCATCTGCACGCCGCTGATCACGGCGCCTTGCATGAGGGTCCGCGACACTTCTTCGCGCAGCGTTGTCTCGAACTCGCCTTCGCTCATGCCGTTTTGCTCCAGCATAAAGCGGTACCCATCGCGGTCGAAGGATCCGTCCACACCGCGAAAGGCTGCGATTTCCAAGATGCGGTTTCGCAAGTTTTCATCCCCGATCGACAGCCCGATCTCGGTGGCCTCATGATCCAGCGCACGGGTTTGCACCAATCGCTGCAGCACGGCGCGGTCCAGCCCGATCTCTTGTGCCTGTGAAAACGGCAAGGGTTGCCCGGTCTGAGCGGAAATTGCAGCGATTTCCTGTTGCAACTGACGGCCATAGATATCAACCGAAATGGGCTTGTCGCCCACGGACCCGATGGTGCGGATATTGCCGTTCAGGTTGGTGGCCCCGAATCCCGCAAGGCCCACAAACAAAAGACCCATCAGGATCCACATTGCCGTTTTGGATAAGCTGAAGCCTTGCTTGGCCATTAAACCCTCATTTCAATAGAATTACGCGCGTTTCGCACTGTCTACGCGGGGGCGCGCGGGGGGGCAAGTGCCTCAGGCGTCGAGTGCTGCCAGACGATCAAAAAGGACGTCAATTCCGTTCACATCCAAGTTGGCAAAGGCGATGCGCAACTCGGATGCCCCGCTGGGGTCGTCTTGGGGGTAGAACATCGTTCCGGGCAGGCACAATACACCCTGATCACGCACCATTTTCGGCGCCAGATCCGCGGCGCTGATATCAAACGGGTGCTTCATATAGGCGAAATACGCACCCAGACCCAAGAGCTGCCAGCCTTTGTCAGACAGCCGGTGAAACCCATCCGCAATGGCGGCGCGGCGGGTCAGGATTTCATCGCGTTCGCCTGCCAGCCACTGGCCCAATGTCTGCATCCCGGCAAGGGCCGCGTGTTGGCCGATCTGACCCGGGCAAATGGCGACTGTATCAAGAAATTTCTCCACCTCCGCCAGCAGCGCCTCTTGCGCGATGATCGCGCCGACCCGGTGGCCCGTCAGGCGGTATGCCTTGGAAAAGGAATAAAGGTGGATCAGCGTATCGGCCCACTGTGGGTCCGTGAACAAGGGGTGCGGCGCGCCTGACACGGCGTGAAAATCGCGGTAGGTTTCATCTACGATCAGCTTGATACCATGCCCGCGCGCCAGTTTGGCGAAGGCCATCAACAGGTCGGCGGGGTATTCGACGCCGGCGGGGTTGTTGGGCGAGACCAGCGCGATGGCGCGGGTGCGCGGGGTGATCAGCGCCTCGGCCTTGTCGGGGTCGGGCAGCATATCGGGACCAGTCGACAGCGCGACGCTGTTCACGCCGGACATATCAAGCCACATTTTATGATTGAAGTACCAAGGCGTCGGCAGGATGACCTCGTCGTCTTCTGCACAGAGCGCCGCAATCGCGGCGGCGAAGGCCTGATTGCACCCCGATGTGATCGCGACCTGCTCTGCGCGCACGGTGCCGCCGTAGAGGGCGCTGGTCTGCTTGGCCAATTCGGTGCGCAATTCCGGCAGGCCCAGAACAGGCCCGTAAAGGTGGGCATCATCGCGGCCCAGCGCGACATCGGCCATCACCTGGCGCAGGCTTTGTGGTGGCGGATCGACGGGCGCCGCCTGACTGACGTTGATCAAGGGGCGTTCGGGCGGAAAATGCACCCCATCCAGCCAACGCCGGGCCTCCATAACGGGCGGAGCAAAGGTGGTCGCGGTGCGTGCAAGAGCCATGTGGCAGGGTCCTTTTGACTGGTCCAGCCAAAGTCTTAGCCGCCTTCATGCAGCGCGAAAAGCCTTGTTTTCGGACCGTTCGAATTCAAGGCATCCGGTATCGTGCCCTTGTCCCTCGCAATACGCCGAACCCCGCGAGGCCAACAAGCAGCATCGGCAAACCGGCGGGTAGGGGAACAGGCGGGATTTCATCTGTTGTGATGCGCAGGGTGAAAGCATCGTTTCCTGTACCAGAACCACCAAAAAGACCTTCCCGGTCACCATTTATCGTGGTCGTAAAGAGCCGACCACCGAAGCCGAAATCACCGCCCAGATTGGTGTTCAATGCGTTGATCCATTGCGCGCCCATCGCATAGGTGATCGAACCCGCCGCAACGTCTGCCGGCGTCACCGTCGGGCCACCCAGATTGATCCCGGTGCCCAAGTCTGAATAGAAGCCGGTGCCCGCGTCAAAGGTTCCATTCAAAAGCTGGTTCAGACTATCGTCAGAGATGGGATAGAATGCGATGCTCTCGGATGGATCATCGCTAAAATACCCAAATTGCGGGTTGATTTCGATGTAGATCTCGCCGGAAATGACCGTGCCGCCAAGGCCGCTGAGGTCAAACCCGAAGTAAGACCGGAAATTCTCGCTTTCGAACCCGCCACCGTCATTCTCCCCAGTGTAGAAGATGCCAGAGGGGGTTCCCGAACCGGTACAAACGTCCACGTCACCATTGTAACAGCCACGCTTGACCGCGTTGACTTCATATGTCGTGGCGGCGCTGGCGGATGTCCCCGCCAGGATCGCAAAAACGGTGCCAAATACAGATCTGACGAACATGATTTCCCCCAAAAAAAGCCAAAACAATGCGTTCAGGCTATGCTTCGAAGGGATTTTCGTCAAATTTGCTGGGGCTATTCTGTCCCACGGTAGGGTTTGACGTATTGCATCGCCATGTCCCACGGAAAGAAAATCCACGTGTCCTGACTGACGCCGGTGATGAATGTATCGACCTGCGGCTCGCCCAAAGGTTTGGCGTAAACTGTGGCGAAATGCGCCTTTGGGTATTGTGCGCGCACCAGTTCCAGTGTCTTGCCGCTGTCGACCAGATCGTCGACGATCAGGATGCCTGTGCCATCTCCCATCATCTCGGCATCCGGCGCCTTGAGCACTTTGGCATCGCGCCGCTGGTCGGCCTTGCCGCCGCCCGAATGGTAGGACACCACCGAAATCGTATCGACCATGCGAATGTCCAACTCGCGCGCGACGATCATCGCCGGGGCCATCCCGCCACGGGTGATTGCAACCACAGCGCGCCACGACCCATTGTCAGGGCCGCGCCCATCGAGCCGCCACGCCAACGCACGGCTGTCTCTGTGGATCTGATCCCAGCTGATGTGAAATCCCTTTTCGTGGGGCAGGCGTTCGTCTGTCATGAGGTTACCTTTCGATCAGGAGGCGCAAACCAAGCGCGCCCAATAGGGTGGCGGCGATCCGGTCCAGCACAGGTTTGGCCCGCAGATAGCCGCGCCGCGCGGAGGCGGCTGGACAAGAGGGTTGCAAAAGCGGTGTAGAACATCACCTCGAGAAGCCAGTGGTTGGCGACGATGATGGCGATCTCATGCGCGCGCAGTCCCTGCGGAAAGACGACAACGATCACCGCGGCGGCGAACAGTACGGATTTGGGGTTGGCCAGATTGACCAGCACACCATCGACAAAGGCACGGCCGCGCGGTGTCGCCGCCTCTCCCATTGGAGCCTTGGCGCCGCGCCAAGTCATGATGGCTAGATAAATCAGATAAAGCGCGCCGCCGACTTTCAGAAACGTATAAGCCCAAGGAAAGAGCGCGAACACGCTTTCCAGACCGAGCAGCGCGGCCAGCGTCCAAGTGGCCGCCATCGTCGCCAGCCCGAACCCCGTGGCGATGCCCGCTGCACGCCCGGCCGACACGCTGGTCTTGATGGCAAACAACAGCGCCGCCCCCGGGCTGGCGATGGCCGCGATCAAAACGACGTTGAAAGCCAAAAGGCTCTCCCAGCTCATTCCTTGGCCATATCCGGTGCATCGACCGCCTTCATGCCGACCACATGATACCCTGCATCCACATGCAGGTTTTCACCCGTCGTGCCGGACCCCAGATCAGACAGCAGGAACAGGGCAGCCTTGCCGACGTCTTCGGTGGTGACGTTGCGGCGCAGGGGCGAGTTGTATTCGTTCCACTTCATGATGTAGCGGAAATCGCCGATGCCGGAAGCCGCCAGCGTCTTGATCGGCCCGGCCGAAATCGCGTTGACGCGGATGCCATCCTTGCCCAGATCCTCGGCCAGATATTTCACCGACGCTTCCAGCGCAGCCTTGGCCACACCCATGACGTTATAATGCGGCATGACTTTTTCCGCGCCGTAATACGTCAGTGTCAGGCAAGATCCGCCCGCGTTCATCATCTTTTCCGCGCGCTGAACAACGGCAGTGAACGAATAGACCGAAATATCCATCGACATGGTGAAATTGGCGCGGCTGGTGTCAACATAGCGTCCGCGCAACTCGTTTTTGTCGGAAAACCCAATAGCGTGCACCACGAAATCAAGGCTGCCCCAACGCTCTTTGAGCGCGTCGAACAGCGCATCTATTGACGTTTCATCGCCCACGTCGCAAGGCAGCACGATGTCGCTTCCCAATTGCGCGGCCAATGGATCGACCCGTTTTTTCAGCGCATCCCCCTGATAGGAAAACGCCAGTTCAGCGCCTGCTTCGGCGCAGGTCTTGGCGATGCCCCATGCGATGGACTTGTCATTGGCCAGCCCCATGATCAGGCCGCGTTTGCCTGCCAGCAGTTCATTTGCCATATCGGCCCCTCGTGGTTTTTTCGGTTTGTTATATCGTCTTATCTATGCGCGACGTTTAGGCGAAAGTCGGTGGTCCATCAAGGCCAGCGACCTAGCGGCTTGACGTTTGAGGCAAATAAGTCAAGTGATGGATCAAGGGCTAGGGAGACAGTGTATGGAAACCAGGGATGGCAAGTTCGCCGGAAACGATCCTTTCGAAATTGCAAAGGTATGGCTGAAGGAGGCGGAAGCCGCGGAGGTCAACGACCCCAATGCGATTTCGCTCTCAACTGTTGATTCGACCGGATTGCCCAATGCGCGTATGGTGCTTTTAAAAGGAATCGATGCGGATGCGTTTGTGTTCTACACAAATTACGAGAGCGCCAAGGCTGCGGAATTGGACGGCGCCAAGAAGGCTGCGTTCGTGATGCACTGGAAATCCTTGCGGCGCCAAATCCGGGTAAGGGGCTTGGTGGAGCGTGAAGATGGCCCAAAAGCGGATGAGTACTTTGCGTCAAGATCGCTCAAGAGCAGACTGGGTGCATGGGCGTCAAAGCAGTCGCAACCGCTCAGCAGCCGGACCGCTTTGATGGCTGAAGTGGCCAAGGTGACGGCACGTCACGGCACGAATCCAAAACGGCCTCCGTTCTGGGGCGGTTACCGGGTTATGCCGCTGGAGATTGAATTTTGGGCAGATGGGGATTTCCGTCTGCATGATCGTTTTGTGTGGAGACGCAGTGACCTTACGGCAAGGTGGGATGTTCAAAGACTCAACCCATAATAGAGTTGTTCGGAATTCGAGGTGAATTTGCAATCAGTGGTAGAAGTATTGGAACAAAGTTGCGTGTGAGCGTGTTTTTACTGGTCGAAATCCAAGAATAACCAAGGACGAAACGTGAATAGTGGTGTGAAAACGCGGCGGATTGGGTAAAGTCCGCGCACGCGCCGTAACCGAAACATGAGACTGAGGCTTGAGACAAATTCGTGACGGACAACAGTGCGATTGAAACAGAAGACCAATCCACACCCGTAAGGGGTGTTGTGAAATGGTTTGACCCAATTAAGGGGTTTGGATTTGTCATCGCTGATGCCGGTGGCCCGGACATCTTGTTGCACGTCAACGTTTTGAGGAATTTCGGTCAAAGCTCGGTTGCGGATGGCGCACGGGTAGAGCTGGAAGTGCAAAACACGCAGCGCGGCGTGCAGGCCACTCAGGTGCTCAACCTCGAGCCGCCTCTTATCGAAGGTGGCGTCGGTCTGAGCGACATCGCCGAGCTGGATGCCGAAGCGGTGTCTGCCGCTCCACTGGAAGCTGCGCGCGTGAAATGGTTCGACAAGGGCAAGGGGTTCGGCTTTGCCAATGTTTTTGGCCGCCGCGATGATGTGTTCTTGCACGTCGAGGTTCTGCGCCGCTCGGGCTTGTCGGATTTACAACCGGGCGAGGCGCTGGCGCTGCGCGTGATCCAGGGCAAACGCGGCCACATGGCCGCCGAAGTCTTTGCCTGGGAAGCGGCCCTCGACACTGATACGGAATGAAACGGACGATCATCGCGGCTGTGATCTGGACACTGTGCGCCGTTGCGAGTGCGGCACAGGAGTGCCGCGACGACACCGTGTACCTCAAGGGGGATTGGGGCAGCGCGCGGTTCACGGTCGAAGTTGCGGATGATCGTGCGGAGCGGGCACAAGGCTTGATGTTTCGCGAAAGCCTGCCAACTGCATCGGGTATGTTGTTCGTCTACGAGCGCCCGCAGCGGTTGTCATTCTGGATGCGGAACACGCTGATCGAGCTGGATTTGCTATTTATCGACCCGAGCGGAGAGGTGCGCCACATTCATCACCGCGCGCAGCCTCTGGATGAAACGCCCATCGAAGGCGGACGGGGTCTGACGCATGTGCTCGAAATCAACGGTGGATTGGCCGAGCGGATGGGGATTGCCGTCGGCAGCGTCGTGCGGCACCCGACATTTTCGAAAGATCAGGCAATCTGGCCCTGTTAGGGCTTTTCAAATCCGCAGATGGGTACTAAAGAGACCAAAGTCGGAGCGTGGCGCAGCCTGGTAGCGCACCTGTTTTGGGTACAGGGGGTCGGAGGTTCGAATCCTCTCGCTCCGACCACTTCAAAGGCACCCTTCGGGGTGCCTTTTGCTTTCACCATATATAGTGGCTGTGTGAAGCGCTTGCCCGTATCCTCGCTATATATGGGGATGCAAGCTGGTGCGTTGTGGCGGGCGCGCTACAAAATTGTAACACTTTCGGCGTATCATCTGTGCGGTTCTCACGCGGATACAGACACCGTCAAAGTTGTGCACATAGCTGCGCGCAATGTGGATAAACTCATCCATAACTTAAACTGACAGGTCTAAGCCTGCGGCTTTATTCACTTATTCGATGACGGTCGCAGCGACCCGTAAAACGGGTGTTCTGGGGATATTAACCTGACGTTAAGTTGTTGAATCACGTGAGCGCCGAAGCGGCTCAAAATCTGTTATCCGTCAAGCCCTCCTTGCCTAAAAAAAAGATAAAAAGAGCGTTGACCGGATAGGGTGTCTTACGTCAGGTTGTGCGGGCCGACGATGACGCCACAACATGTAGTGGTTAAACGCTCAGGGGCGGATCGACGGGACGAGGGTAGGCAGACGATACTAAATTCGATCTGAAAGCGGTGCAACCACGCGATGTCGGGGGTGCAACGGTGACTTTTACCCAAGTGCCAGCGGCAGACAGGTTGGGGGCGGCTTGAGGTATCAAGTACGGCTCCTTGGATGAAGACGCTGAGAATGAGGCAGCACCAATGAAAATAGAACGTAAATTCACCAAGGCCGGGCAAGACGCTTACGCAGAGCTTGATTTCATCACGACCGTTTCCGAAATCCGCAATCCGGACGGGAAGGTGGTGTTCCGTCTCGACGACGTTGAAGTGCCCGAGGGCTGGAGCCAGGTCGCCAGCGACGTCATCGCCCAGAAGTATTTCCGCAAGGCCGGCGTGCCGTCCGCCACCAAGCCGGTCAAGGAAAAGGGCGTGCCCGAGTTCCTGTGGCGCTCGGTCCCCGAAGGCGCTGGCCGAGTTGCCCGAGGATGAACGGCGGCGAGACCTCCTCCAAGCAGGTGTTCGACCGTCTGGCGGGCGCATGGGCCTACTGGGGCTGGAAGGGCGGCTATTTCACCACCGAAGAAGACGCGCGCGCCTATTACGACGAAATGCGCCACATGCTGGCCAGCCAGCGCGCCGCGCCCAACAGCCCGCAGTGGTTCAACACCGGCCTGCACTGGGCCTACGGCATCGACGGCCCCGCGCAGGGCCACCACTATGTCGACTACAAGACCGGCAAGCTGACCAAATCCAAATCCTCCTACGAGCATCCGCAGCCGCATGCCTGCTTTATCCAGTCCGTCTCAGGACGATCTGGTGAATGATGGTGGCATCATGGATCTGTGGGTGCGCGAGGCGCGTCTGTTCAAATACGGCTCCGGCACCGGCACCAACTTCTCGTCCCTGCGCGGCGAGGGCGAAAAGCTGTCGGGCGGCGGCAAATCCTCCGGCCTGATGGGCTTTCTCAAGATCGGTGACCGCGCAGCGGGTGCGATCAAATCGGGCGGCACCACGCGCCGCGCGGCCAAGATGGTCATCGTCGATGCCGACCACCCCGACATCGAGGATTTCATCAACTGGAAGGTCATCGAAGAGCAGAAAGTGGCCAGCATCGTCGCCGGCTCCAAGATGCACGAGCAGAAACTCAACCTGCTCTTTGCCGCGATCGCAAAATGGGACGGCGCCGAAGCCGATGCCTATGACCCCGCCAAGAACGAGGCGCTGAAACAGGCGATCCGCGAGGCGAAAAAGGTCTCCATCCCCGAGACCTACGTCAAGCGCGTGCTGGATTACGCCAAGCAGGGCCACACCAGCATCGAGTTCCCCACATACGACACCGACTGGGACTCGGAAGCCTACAACTCGGTCTCCGGCCAGAACTCCAACAACTCGATCCGCGTCACCAACGCCTTCCTGACGGCCGTTGAAAAAGACGCCGACTGGCAGCTGATCAACCGCGTCGACGGCAAGGTCACCAAGACCGTCAAGGCCCGCGATCTGTGGGAGCAGGTCGGCCACGCCGCCTGGGCCTGCGCCGATCCCGGCATCCAGTATCACGACACGGTCAACGACTGGCACACCTGCCCCGAAGACGGCGCGATCCGCGGCTCGAACCCCTGTTCGGAATACATGTTCCTCGACGACACGGCCTGCAACCTCGCGTCGATGAACCTGCTGACCTTCCTCAAGGACGGCGAGTTCCAGATCGAAGACTACATGCACGCCAGCGCGCCTGTGGACCGTGACGCTGGAAATCTCGGTGATGATGGCGCAGTTCCCGTCCAAGGAAATCGCGCAGCGGTCCTACGACTTCCGCACGCTGGGTCTGGGCTATGCCAACATCGGCGGCTTGCTGATGAACATGGGCTACTCCTATGACAGCGACCGAGGGCCGCGCGCTCTGCGGTGCGCTGACCGCGATCATGACCGGTGTGTCCTATGCCACCTCCGCCGAAATGGCGGGCGAGCTGGGTGCCTTCCCGGGCTACGCCAAGAACGCCGACCACATGCTGCGCGTCATCCGCAACCACCGCCGCGCCGCTTATGGCGAAACGTCCGGCTATGAAGCGATGAACGTCAACCCAGTTGCCCTCGATTCCGCGAACTGTCCGGACCAGCGGCTGGTGCGAACTGGCCAAGAAGGCTTGGGACGAGGCGCTGACGCTGGGCGAAAAGCACGGCTACCGCAACGCGCAATCCACCGTGATCGCGCCCACCGGCACCATCGGTCTGGTGATGGATTGCGACACCACCGGCATCGAGCCGGACTTCGCGCTGGTGAAGTTCAAGAAGCTGGCCGGCGGCGGCTACTTCAAGATCATCAACCAATCGGTGCCCGCCGCGCTTGAAAAGCTGGGCTACGGCTCGGCGCAGATCGAAGAGATCGTGGCCTATGCGGTCGGTCACGGCTCCATCGGCAATGCGCCCGGCATCAACCACACCTCGCTGGCCGGGCACGGTTTCGGCCCCAATGAGCTTGCCAAGGTCGACGCCGCGCTGGCTGCCGCCTTCGACATCCGCTTTGTGTTCAACCAGTGGACGCTGGGCGAGGAGTTCTGCACGCAAGTCCTTGGCATCCCTGCCGAAAAGCTGAACGATCCGACCTTCGACCTGCTGAAGTCCCTGGGCTTCTCGCGCAAGGACATCGAGGCGGCCAACGATCACGTCTGCGGAACGATGACGCTGGAAGGCGCGCCTTTCCTCAAAGACGAGCATCTGCCGATCTTCGATTGCGCCAACCCCTGCGGCAAGAAGGGCAAGCGCTATCTGTCGGTCAACAGCCACATCTACATGATGGCCGCGGCGCAAAGCTTCATCTCGGGCGCGATCTCCAAGACGATCAACATGCCCAACGATGCCACCATCGAGGACTGCCAGAAGGCCTATGAGCTCAGCTGGTCGCTGGGGGTCAAGGCCAACGCGCTCTACCGCGACGGCTCGAAACTGAGCCAGCCTCTGGCGGCCAGCCTCGTCGAAGACGACGAGGACGCGCAGGAGATCCTGGAAAGCGGCAGCCAGCAGGAAAAGGCCACCGTCCTGGCCGAGAAGATCGTCGAGAAGATCATCATCAAGGAGATCGTCAAGTCTCACCGCGAGAAGATGCCGCAGCGCCGCAAGGGCTACACGCAAAAGGCCATCGTCGGCGGTCACAAGGTCTATCTGCGCACCGGCGAATATGAAGACGGCAAGCTCGGCGAGATCTTCATCGACATGCACAAGGAGGGTGCGGGCTTCCGCGCGATGATGAACAACTTCGCCATCGCCGTCTCCGTGGGCCTGCAATACGGTGTGCCGCTGGAGGAGTTCGTGGACGCCTTCACCTTCACCAAGTTCGAGCCCGCGGGCATGGTGCAGGGCAACGAGACGATCAAGAACGCGACCTCGATCCTCGATTACATCTTCCGCGAACTGGCGGTGTCCTACCTGGACCGGACCGATCTTGCCCATGTGCAGCCCGAAGGCGCCAGCTTCGACGACCTCGGGCGCGGCGAGGAGGAAGGCGTGCGCAACGTGGCGGAACTGTGCGAAACGGCGGCGACCAAGTCGCTGGAAGTGCTCAAGCAAGATCAGCTCCACCGGCTACCTGCGCAACCGTCTGCCACAGGAACTGGTGGTGCTGCAGGGCGGGCAATCGGGTGCGGTGGCCTTCGCGGGCAGCGCCGATGGCGGCCAATGGCGGCGGGGTCGCGGTGGCGATGTCCACCACGACCGTGGCCACGGCCAACCTCGATGCGCGCACCAAGGCCAAGATGCAGGGCTACGAGGGCGAAGCCTGCGGCGAATGCGGCAACTACACGCTGGTGCGCAACGGCACCTGCATGAAGTGCAACACCTGCGGCGGGACACGTCCGGGTGTAGCTAAACCAGATCACGCCCCCACCGGGGCGTGTAGGGACCAATACCTTCCCCTGAAGGTCACGGTCCCGACGAATAGGGTGGGAACGGTACTTTGTTCCTTCCCACCTTTACAAGGGGCGGATGCGTTCGCTCTTGACGACGTTCAGGCCGCAGGCAGAAAAATACCGAGCGGTTAACATACTGAGCCTGAACGGCGAAACTGGAAGGGGAGCGTTCGCGCTCCCCCTTTTTTTGTGCCGCCACAGCGACGGGACGCCGGATCAGAAAAGCTCCAGCACGGATCCCGATTTGCCCAGACCCAAAACGCTGCGCAGCTGTGCGCGCGCACGGGCGAGGCGGCTCATCACCGTGCCGACCCTGAGGCCCGTGAGACTGGCAAGCGCGGCGGGGCTTGTCTCTCCTGCGGCCACCAGTTGCATGAGCGCGCGCTGGTCTTCGGGCAGGCGCGCAATCGCGGCTTGCAGCTCTGCGCAGGCCAGACGCAGGGGCGCATCGGGTCCGATCTGGGCCATCTCGTCTTCCAGCGGATCGGTTGGCCTGCGATTGCGCCACCGTTGCCGGGCCAGGTTGCGCATTATGGTCATCGCATAGCGGTCCAGTTCCGCCACTTTGTCGCCACGGCCCAACACTTTCCACAGCGTCAGCACAGTGTCCTGCAACAGGTCTTCTGCATCACTGGCGCTGTCGGACAGGCGCCGCGCTCGGGCGGTCAGCCGGGGCAAAAGGGCAACAAGGGGGGCGGGCAACTCAGTCAGGCGGTGCATGCGATGATACTCCTTTTCGACATATGCTCTGCTAATTTGGTGATTTTTTCAGGCAGTTCCAGACGGGGGAAACCCGCCTATGGCGCCATTGCGCGCAAATTCGGCAAGCGGTCGCTGATGTGCACCGAATGGATCGGCAATCTTTGGCACGTGGCCGTCAGGGCCGGGACGCAAATGCGCATTCCTGCATCTTGTTCAGCAAGGGCGGCGATGATGCTGGTCCTTACAAACGTGAAAACACGAAACGGGAGAACACCAATGACCAAACTGACAAAACTCGCGCTGATCACATCCGCCATGCTGGCGTTTCCAGCCTACGCCATGAGCCAGAGTGCCGCCGAAATTGACGCCAACGGCGACGGCGTTCTGACCATCGATGAGGTGCAAGCCGCGTTTCCCGATACCACATCGGAGAGCTTTTCCACGATGGATCTGAACGCGGACGGCGCGCTCGATGACAGCGAAGTCGTCGCAGCACAAGAAGCGGGGCTGATGCCTTCGACTGACAGCTGACGCATGAGGTTCGCCCGGCCTGAACCTGCAGCAATGCGGGTGAGGGTCGGGCGGGCAAGGCGATGACTGCAACGATATCTTGTTGAGCAGCCACGCCCATATGGGCCTTTGATCCGCCCCGTGCTTGGTCGCAGCGCGCGGGGTAGATACCATATGGGACACGGTGCCCGGTTCCCCCCCAAGGGTCGGGCACCGTCGTATTTTTTGCACCTGTTTTTAGCTGGGCAGGTGGATTTTGAACGCGGACCGGATCGCCGCATCCACCTGAGGGTCAATGCGCGCCGCCGCGCGCGTGGCCAGAATGGCATCCTTTCGGGCCGTGGCCTTTTTGATCAGGTTGGGCTTGCCGCGCTCGTCCCACTCCTTGGGCGATGTGCGATCCCCCAACAGTGGATAAACGTGATCCATTTCCATACGGCTGAGCGTCTGTTCGGTGCCCAGGTAATGGCCGGGACCGCCCATGCAGACCTGGCGGATCTGGTCGAGGGCCAGCGTGTCGTCATTGACCTCGATGCCGCGCACGCAGCGCAGCGCCTGACCGATGATGTCATTGCCCAAAATCAGGCTTTCGTGGCAAAACCCCAACAGGGACGCATGCATCCCTGCCGCTTCGTAGACCATGTTCAACCCCGACAGCCCGGCCATGACGTTCGAGCACATCTGCTCCCAACCTGCCTGCATATCTGGCATCTTGCTGTCGGCGATCCCCGCAGCGGCCCCGCCCGGCAGGTCGTAATACTTGTGCATCTGTGCGCAGCCTGACGTCAGCAGCGCTTGTTCACCCGAACCGCCCGTCATCGCGCCCGTGCGCAGATCAAGCCCGAAGGGCCACGTGCCAAAGATCGCCGGATGCCCCGGCTTGACCGCATTGACGTAGACCAAGCCGGCCAGACATTCGGCCACCGCCTGCACAATCGCACCCGCCACCGTCGATGGCGCCGTGGCCCCGGCCATACCCGCCGACAACAGCAGCACGGGAAAGCCATGCTTGATGCATTCTTCCATCACCTGACAGCTTTCGGTGGCGAATTTCATCGGCGGCACGACAAAGCAGTTGGAGTTGCTGACAAACGGGCGTTCGCGCCACTTGTCTTCACCACCCGCGATCATGTGCAGCATCTTGGCCGCTTCGGCCACGTAGCTTGGGTCCGTGAAAGAGGCGCCGACATGTTTGGTCGTACCAGAACAACAGGCGTAGATGGAATTGAGGTCCATCTCGAAGTTGTCAGCGATGTCGCGGCACACCATCGGGCGCTGCAAGAAATGAATGTTATCAAGTACATCCGCGATGCGCGCGGCATCATGCAAATCCTGCACGCCGCATTCGCGATAAAGATTGCCCTCGACGTCGACCAGATGCACGGCGGCCCCGGCGGTGCCATAATGGACCCGGTTGCCTGACAGCTCCAGATCATGTTGGGCTGTGCGCCCATGCAGTGTGACGGATCGGTTGGCGCTGGCGATGGCGTCCTCGACCACGGCGCGGGGAAATCGGATGCGCCCATCGTCGCCCTGGATCGCGCCTGCACCCGTCAGATAGGCAACGCCCGAAGGAGGGGCATCAGCCAGGCCGATTTCCTCCAATGCGCGAAGGGCAGCATCATGGATTTTGTCCATATCCGCAGGGCTGAGGGGCTTGAACGTTCCACCTTCCATACCGGCGCGAATAGGGCGCATGTGGTCTGCCAAAGGAGCCGCGCGCGCAGCGCGTCGCGCCGCGCGCCCGCCGCTGCGAATTGGGGATTGTTCTGTCATGTTGTGATCCTGAAAAGGTGTAACCGAAAGGGGGTGTCGAGGTGCAGCGCTCAGGGGCGTCCGCGTGCCGCGCGACCGCGCTCGGCACCAATGGTCCGTATGATCAGGGTGATTTTGCTCACATCGTCTTGCATCACGTGATCCCTAGGATGTTGAGAAAGCGTCGGTCAGATGGGAACAACCGTCTAGCCTGTTTGCGACGCAGGGTCGTTTTCGGCCCAATGCACAGGTGCAGAGGCAGAGCGGGTCAACGCTCGTCAGGCGGGGTAAACTGGCGGCAATGCGCCCAAATGGGTTATTGAATGCGCAGCGATCGGCGGATTCAGGCGTGAAATGGCAAGATTTGGCGCAGCACCGTTGTCTCAAGAAACCGTGAGTTGAACCGCTCGCGTGTCATCATAGGTAAGGGTCCAGCGCACAGGGAAACTGTGCCCAGACAACATGAGGAACTGACTATGACAAATATCAGGACAGCCCTTTACGCACTCGCCGCAAGTGGCGTGATAGCAGGGCCCGCGTTCGCTGGTTCGCTAGCGGAACCCGCCGTGACGGCACCCCCACCGGCCCCGGCTCCCGTGGTCGCTACTGGTGGCGACTGGGGTGGATTCTATGGCGGTCTGCAATTGGGATACGCTGATATCACGGGCGAAAACGGTCTGGCCGGCATCAGCGGCGACGGCATGTTTTATGGTATCCACGCAGGTTACAACTGGGACTTTGGCCAGTGGGTGATCGGCGGTGAGTTGGATTACGACAACTTTGACATCGACCTGCTGACCACGGCACCCGCCGTTGCGGCGACCGTGGACAACGTTGCTCGGCTCAAACTGAAGGCAGGCTATGATCTTGGCCGCACGCTGGTCTACGGCACGGCCGGGATCGCGCGGCTCGATTCCACCGCTGGCGATGATGACGGCGCGTTTTACGGCTTGGGCGTGTCCTATCAAATCAACAACAACTTCATCCTTGGGGGTGAATTGTTGCGCCATGACTTCAGCGACATTGGCGGAGCGGCGGGTGTAGATGCCGAAGCCGACACGATCTCCGTGCGGGCATCCTTCCGCTTCTGATCCAAGCGCATTCGACTGTCACGACAAGCCCCGGCCAGATGCGCCGGGGCTTTTTTTATTGCGCCAACGTTTCGGCGTGCGCGCACAACGTCCGCAACGCCGCCTCAAAGGCACTGTCTTCGATGGTCATCGCCACGCGGATATGGCCCGCTGCCGCAGCACCAAAGCTTTCACCGGGCATCACGGCGATATGGTGTTGATCCAGCAGATCATTGGCAAATGCCTCGCCGCTCATTCCTGTCGCGCGCACGTCCAGCATCAAGTACATCGCGCCTTGCGCCGGGATCAGACCCACGGTGTTTTGCCCTGCCAGAACACGCTGTGCTATGGCACGGCGGCGGGCAAAGGGCGCGGCGATCTCATCTTCGAATGCGCGGCCTTGGTTCAGGGCAAACTCGGCTGCGTCCTGAATGAAACCCGGCACGCCATATGTCGTGTGCGTGGCAAAATCGATCAGGTGTTCAACGGCCTGGGCTGGCCCAACGATCCAGCCACAGCGTGATCCGGTCATTGCGTGGCTTTTGGACATTGACCCCACCACCAGCGTCCGGTCTGCCATTCCGGGCAGGGCGCGCGGGCTGATGTGCGTGCCTTCCCAGACCTGCGTGTCGTAAACCTCGTCCGAGATCAACCAAAGGTCGTTGTCCGTGCACACTTGGGCGATGTCGCTGATCGTGTCATGTGAATAAACAACGCCGGTGGGGTTGTTGGGCGAGTTGATCAAAAGCGACCGCGCCTCCGGGGCATGGGCTGCCAAATCTTGCGCACGCGGTTGGAACGCATCCTCGGCGCGGGTGCGGATGGCCTGTGGCACAGCCCCCACTCCACGGATCGTTCCGGGGTAGGTGGCATAATAGGGATCAATATAAAGCGCCACATCACCTGGTTCGCAGGCCGCCGAATGGGCTGCAAACAGCGCTGATTGCCCGCCTGGTGTGATCACCACATTGTCGCGCGTCGTGGGCACGCCGGTGCGTGTCTGAACCCGTGACGCCACCACATCACGCAGCGCGTCGCTGCCCGGAACGGCGGCATAGCCTGTGTTGCCACCCAATGCAGAGCGATGCATCTCTTGCAAAATGGGGGCTGCGGTGCGGATGTCATGCTCGCCGATTGTCAACTCCGTAACAGGCGTTCCAGCCGCAATCATCTGACGCGCGCGTAAAAACACACCCCATCCATCTGGCCCGCCGCCGGTGATATTGGTGATGCGATGAGACAACTGCATGATGATATTCCTGAAATTCGATGCCTGCGCAGTGCGACCATGGGCGGGCCGAATTGTCAATCATCTGTCAATCGCGCTTGGCAGGGCTGGTCTGGCTTGCTATGACACCCGCATGAAGACTGGCCTATCCATTATCTGCTGCATTATCCGCTGACACACGTCGCGCGGGCCGTCTTCCTTGTTTCAAACCTGACATGAAGTTGCTAAGCCCGCCTCGGCGTCACTGCTGACCCTTGGAGGACCGTCATGGTCGAGATCAAACTGCACAACACCCGCACCCGTCAAAAAGAGGTGCTGCGCCCGATCGATCCTGAAAATGTGCGTATGTATGTCTGCGGACCGACGGTCTATGACCGCGCGCATCTGGGCAACGCGCGCCCTGTGCTGGTGTTTGATGTGCTCTACCGGTTGCTGCGGCACGTCTACGGGGCTGACCACGTGACCTATGTGCGCAATTTCACGGATGTGGACGACCGCATCAACGAGACCGCGCAAAAGCGCAAGGCCGCCGGAGAGCCGGGCACATTGGAAGAGTTGATCCGAGCGCGATCCGACGAGACGATTGCGTGGTACCACGACGACATGGACGCGCTCGGTGCCTTGCGTCCGAATGTCGAACCGCGCGCGACCGAGTTCATCGCGCAGATGGTCGCGATGATCGAGGATCTGATCGCCAAGGGTCATGCCTATGAGGCGGAGGGGCATGTTCTGTTCGCCGTGGAAAGCTATTCGAAATACGGCGCGCTCTCGGGCCGGTCGGTCGATGACATGATCGCAGGCGCGCGGGTCGAGGTCGCCCCCTACAAGCGCAACCCGATGGATTTCGTGCTGTGGAAGCCCTCAAGCGACGATCTGCCGGGGTGGGACAGTCCTTGGGGCCGGGGCCGTCCGGGCTGGCACATCGAATGCTCGGCCATGGCGCATGAATTGCTGGGCGACAGCCTTTCGACATCCACGGCGGCGGCAACGACCTGATGTTCCCGCACCATGAAAACGAGATCGCCCAAAGCAAATGCGCAGGCCACGGCTTTGCCAACATCTGGATGCACAACGAAATGCTGCAGGTCGAGGGCAAGAAGATGTCCAAGTCCTTGGGCAACTTCTTTACCGTGCGGGATTTGCTGGACCAGGGCGTGCCGGGCGAAGTGATCCGGTTCGTGATGCTCAGCACGCACTACCGCAAGCCGATGGATTGGACCGAGAAGAAGCGGGAAGAGGCGGACAAATCACTTTGGAAAAGCTGGGCAGGATGTTCTTGCGTCTGAGCCTTGCTCATGATTCCAATCGGCGGAGTTTTGATGAAGCTATGCAGACGACCTTAATACCGCACGGAGCCATGAGTGTGCTGCATGAAGCGGCCCGAAAAAAGGACCTGTCGGCCTTGAGGGGCGGACTGGATATTCTTGGATTTGGCGATCTGAGTGGGCTTGAGGCTCTGAAAGGATTGGTTGCTCTGGAGGACGAAACACGGCTTGTTGCGCTTGCGGAAAAATTGAAATCTGCGCGCTCCGATGCCGTGGCGACCAAGGATTATTCGGCAGTTGATGCAATGAAGGCAACCCTGAGTGAGGCAGGCGTAGAGGTCCGTATGAGCAAAGACAGTGTTGACCTGATCGCTGGCCCTGACTTCGACCCATCCAAACTGGAAGCCCTCAAATGACCGCACTCAGAACACAGCGGCAGTGCCCGGCCCTGCGGGCGTGAAGCGCCCTTCCTGCAAACCGCAGGTTTGCTTTCAGGCAAAACAGGAGTGGTCGGGGAACGGGCTCGGTCCAAGCTGTGAGTGCTCTGCATGCGTATGATGTTCCAACCGTACTCGCGCGCGCGTCGAACCTTGGGTCCTCCAAACACACCCCTAACCACACCGCGCGCTGACCACCGACGCAATACCTACGTAATACCGACGCGATACCGACGTCGAAAAACAGGAGGTTTGGCCGCATGACCCGCGAACGCCTCTACCTCTACGACACCACCCTGCGCGACGGGCAGCAAACCCAGGGCGTACAGTTCTCAACGGACGAAAAACGCACCATCGCCACAGCGCTCGACGCGTTGGGTTTGGATTACATCGAAGGCGGCTGGCCCGGGGCGAACCCGACCGACAGCGCGTTTTTCGATGCCGCCCCCCGGACCCGTGCGACCATGACCGCCTTTGGCATGACCAAGCGGTCGGGCATCTCCGCCGCCAATGACGACGTGCTGGCGGCAGTCATGAATGCGCAAACGCCGGCGGTGTGTCTGGTGGGCAAGGCGCATGATTTCCACGTCAAGGCCGCCCTTGGCATTGATCTGTCCGAAAACACCGAAAACATAACCAAATCCATCGCCCATCTGGTCGCCCAAGGGCGCGAGGCGCTGTTTGACGCAGAACACTTCTTTGACGGCTACAAAGCCAATCCCGACTACGCTCTCGAAACCGTGCGCGCCGCGTATGATGCAGGTGCGCGTTGGGTCGTGCTGTGCGATACCAACGGCGGCAGCCTGCCCGAAGAGGTGCGCGCGATCACGGCGGCTGTCATCGACGCGGGCATCCCCGGCGATCACGTGGGCATCCATACCCACAACGACACCGACAACGCGGTCGCCTGCACGCTGGCCGCCGTGGACGCTGGCGCGCGCCAAATTCAGGGCACGCTGAATGGCTTGGGCGAACGCTGCGGCAATGCCAACCTCACCTCGATCATCCCGATCCTGTTGCTCAAGGAACCCTACGCCAGCCGGTATGAGACCGGGATTACCCCAGAGGCGCTCACGACGCTGACACGCACCTCGCGGATGCTGGACGAAATCCTCAACCGGGTGCCGATGAAGCAGGCGGCCTTCGTCGGATCGTCGGCCTTTGCGCATAAGGCCGGGCTGCACGCCTCGGCGATCCTCAAAGATCCCACGACCTACGAACACATCGAGCCTGCCGCCGTCGGCAATGCGCGGATCATCCCGATGTCCAATCAGGCGGGCCAATCCAATCTGCGCAAACGGTTGCTGGATGCGGGCCTGCGGGTCAAAGACAAGGATCCAGCGCTTGGCCTGATCCTGGACCAGATCAAAACGCGCGAGGCGGAAGGTTATTCCTACGACACAGCGCAGGCCAGTTTCGAGCTTTTGGCACGCGAGGCGCTGGGCCAGATGGAGCTGTTTTTCGAGGTCAAACGCTACCGGGTGACCGTGGAGCGGCGCAAAAACAAGTACGACAAAATGGTCAGCCTGTCGGAGGCCGTGGTCGTTGTGAAAGTGGACGGCGAAAAGAAACTGTCGGTGTCTGAATCGATGGATGAAACGGGCAACGACCGAGGCCCGGTGAATGCGCTGTCCAAGGCGTTGGCCAAGGATTTGGGGCGCTATTCAGCGATGCTGGATGATATGCGACTGGTGGACTTCAAGGTGCGCATCACCCAAGGCGGCACCGAAGCCGTGACCCGTGTGATCATCGACAGCGAAGACGGGCAGGGGCGGCGCTGGTCCACTGTGGGCGTCAGTGCCAACATAGTCGACGCGTCCTTCGAAGCACTTCTGGACGCAATCCGCTGGAAGTTGACGCGCGACACGGCTGCATCCGCGGCACAGGCGGGCGAATGACTTGCGCCGCCTTTAACGCGGGCGACCTGATCACATTGCAGCGCCCTGTCGGCGCGACCCTTCCGTGTGACAAAACCCACCTCCTATCGGTGCAGCGCGTCCCTCTGTTCGCGCGATGTGGCCCATGAGCTTTGATGCTGACACGCTGGCATGTGCCGCGATCGTTGAAAAGGGCGATCCTCTGCGGTTTCGCAGTGTCATGGCGGCGCCCGTTTCTGCGCGCAAACTGCTCTTTCCGCTTTATGCGATGAACGTCGAAGTATCGCGCGCGCCGTGGGTCACCCAAGAACCGATGATTGCCGAAATGCGCCTGCAGTGGTGGCGCGATGCGCTGGAAGAAATCGCGACAGGCGCTGCCGTGCGTCACCATGAGGTGACGACACCCTTGGCGGCTGTGATTATCCCCGAACATGCGGTCTTGCTGGACGAACTGATCGCCGCGCGCCGTTGGGACATCTACAAAGAACCATTTGAGGATGCCGACCACTTTGACCAGCACATCAATCGGACCGCCGGACATTTGATGTGGGTGGCGGCGGCGTCGCTCGGGCAGGCGGAAGAAACGACAGTGCGCGATGCGGCCTATGCGATGGGCGTCGCCAATTGGCTACGTGCAATCCCCGAACTTGAAGCGCGCGGGCGTATTCCTCTGCTCGACGGGACAGCACAGGGCGTGCGTGATCTGGCAGACAAGGGACTGAACCGATTGTACCGGGCGCGTAAGGCGCGTGCCAAAGTGTCAACGGCCGCGCGACCCGCCCTCTTTTCTGTAGCAGATGCCGACATCGTCTTGAGCACGGCAAGCAAAAGCCCGTCCCGCGTGTCGTCAGGGGATCTGCCGCAGTTCGGGCAGCACACGCGCATGCGCCTCGCGCTCAGGTCGGCCCTGGGGCGGTGGTAACACTCCAAGTGGTCTGAAATTCCTCGGGGGAGGCCTGCCAAAGCCGGGGCAGCGCCCCCAAACTCACGCCCGTGCCGGTTTGGGCCGCATCACCAACCAGATCAACGCAGCACCGGCCAATACCAGGAACGGCACCATCGCCATGTTCACCGCCGCCCAACCCTCTACAGCCGACCCGCCCGAACAATTCATCAACCCGCCGGACGACAAGGACGCCACAGCCACGCCGCCGAAAACCATCAAGTCATTCATACCCTGAATACGACCGCGTTCGTGCGGCAGATGCGCATTGGCCAGCATGGTGGTGGCTCCGATAAAGCCGAAATTCCACCCCAAGCCCAGCAGGATCAGCGCCACAAAGAAATTGGCCAACGTCACACCACTCAGCGCGACAGCGCCCGCGGCCGCAAGTATCAAAAGGCCCAGCCCCATGATGCGCTCTACGCCAAACCGGACGATCAAATGCCCGGTGAAAAACGACGGTGCATACATCGCCAAAACGTGGCCCGAAACCACATCGGCCGCATTGCCTTGGGTAAACCCGCAGCCCACGACCGCCAGCGGCGTTGATGTCATCACAAGGTTCATCAAGGCGTAAGAAACCATCGCGCAGATTACCGCCACTGCAATGCGTGGTTCGCGCAGCAACTCCATCCGGGTGCGGCCCTTGGGCTCATCGGCGCTGGGCGGAACGGGTTTGGGGATATCAAGCGCCAGGAACAGAAAGGACCCGATCACATTGACCCCGATCACGGCAAGATATGTGCCGATAAACGGAACGACATAGGCGTCAGACGTCAGCTTGACCAATTGCGGACCAATGATCGCGGATGCCAGACCACCCGCCATCACGTAGGAAATCGCCTTGGGTCGATACGCCTCGGACGCGGTGTCGGCGGCGGCAAAGCGGTAAAACCCATGCGCCGACATATAAATGCCCGTCAAAAAGCTGCCGAACAAAAACAGGGGAAACGAGGCCACCGAAAGGGCATAGGCCCCGACGGCCCCGCCCAATGCGCCAAACGTGGCCCCCACCATGAACCCGGTGCGCCGGCCTGCGCGTTGCATCAGTGCCGACATCGGCGTGGCCGAAATCATGGTGGCTATAATGATCATGGAAATCGGCAAGGTCGCGAGGCACACATTCGAGGCCAACGACTGTCCGGCCAGCCCAGCCACAATGAAAATCATCGGCATCTGGGCGCCCAGAATGGCCTGTGCCATCACCAGCACCACAACATTGCGCCGTGCGCGACTGTCGTTAACATGTTCCATATTTCATCAGTTACTGCGCAGCGATTGTCAGAGCAACCCCTCTTGCACCGCTTTGTCAGAGGCCTAAGGTCGCGCCATGATGTCTACCCGAAAAATCCTTGTTATCGCCGGCACCCGCGAAGCGCATGAGATCCTGCATGGGCTTGTGGCGCGGGGCCGGGAGGTGGTCGCGACACTGCCCGAGGCGGAGCGTGACGCACCGGACTTGCCGGTTCCCGTCAATCCACGCCGCTTTGCCAGTGCGGATGGGTTTCGGGCGTGGCTGAGCGCGCAAAACCCCACGCATGTGGTCGACGCGGGCCACGCCTTTGAGGATGACATGAGCCGCACCGCTGCTGCGTTTTGTGCCGAACGGGGCGTGCCTTATCTGCGTGTGCTGCGCCCCGCGTGGGAGCCGGACAAGGGGTATCACTGGATACGCGCAAGGAGCGTGGCCGAAGCCGCTGCATTGGTGCCGCCGGGGGGGCGTGCATTTTCGAACACCGGGCGCGCGACTCAGGCGGATTTCAAAGGCTTTCGCGGCGATGTTCTCTATCTACGCCGGTTGGCCGAGCCCAGCGGCGCGCCACCGTTTGAGTTCATGCACTACAGCGTCGGGTTGGCCCCTTTTTCGGTCGAGGAGGAAAAGGCGCTCTTTCGAGACTTGAAAATCGACCACCTGATCACCCGCAATGTCGGGGGGGCCGCCAGCCAATCCAAGCTGATCGCAGCGCAGGCGTTGGGGCTGAACGTGATCATGATTGCCCGGCCAGACCCACCTGACGCGCCGGTCGTTGAAACCGCTCAGGCCGCCTTGGACTGGGAGGACACCCAATGAGCGTGGGGCGCATCATCAGTTGTGACGCGGATGTGGCGGAAGGGGCGGCGTGGCTGTCGGATCAATGCCCGCACTTGGCGCGCGCCTACGCGGCGACGGGGCCACTGCCGTTGCGGCGTAAACCAGACGGGTTCGGCGAATTGCTTTCCGCAATTGTCAGCCAGCAGGTCAGCGTCGCCTCGGCGCGCGCGATCTGGGGGAGATTGCAAGATGCGGGGCTGACCACCGAGACGGCCATTGCAGAGCGCACCGAGGAAGAGTTGCGCGCCCTCGGGCTCAGCCGTCAAAAGGCGCGCTATGCCCATGCTTTAGCCGAGGCGCGCATTGATTATCTGGCCCTGCGCGACATGCCGGACGCGGATGTCATCAAGACTCTGGTCGAGGTGCCGGGCATCGGCGTCTGGACGGCGGAGATCTACGCGATGTTCAGTCTGGGACGCGCGGATGTGTTCGCGTCAGGCGATCTGGCGCTGCAGGAAGCGGCGCGCGTTCTTTACGATCTGGACGCCCGCCCAAAGGACCGCGCACTACGCGATATGGCACTGGCGTGGAGCCCGTGGCGCTCTGTTGCAGCGCGGCTTCTGTTCGCCTACTACCGGGTGGCAAAACAACGGGAAGGGATCACATGACACGGGTACTCAAATCGGGACGTCGGGCGCCAAAATCTGGCGATACGCGCTCTGTCGTGGTGTTTCTGCACGGCTACGGGGCCAACGGCGCCGATCTGTTGGGGCTGGCTGATCCCTTGGCGGACCACTTGCCTGACACGCTGTTCGTGGCCCCCGATGCGCCCGAAGAAATCGCGGGCTACGCGGGCGGATATCAGTGGTTTCCGATCCCTTGGATCGACGGCTCGAGCGAAGAGGAAGCGATGCGCGGCATGGCGCAGGCGGTCAATGATCTGAACGCCTATCTGGATGCGCTGATGGTCGACGAAGACGTTCTGCCCGAACAGGTGGTGCTGTTTGGCTTTTCCCAAGGCACGATGATGTCGCTGCATGTGGCCCCGCGTCGCGAGGATGAAGTGGCCGGTGTGGTCGGTTTTTCGGGCCGCTTGCTGAACCCCGAAACGCTGGCTGACGAAGTCGTCTCGCGCCCCCCGATCTTGCTGGTGCACGGTGATCAGGACGATGTGGTGCCGCCGGAGTCGCTGCCCCAAGCCGCCGAAGCCCTGCAAGAAGCCGGGTTCAAGGAGGTTTACGCGCATATCATGAAGGGCACCGCCCATGGCATCGCACCCGATGGGTTGTCCGTCGCCTTGGCATTCATGCGAGACAAGCTGGGCCTGTGACACGTGTCCGCAAGCGTTGGGTTCTGCTGGGGATCATTTGCGTGGTTCTGACGCTTTGGGCGTGGGACATGGTGGACGATTTCCGGCAGCTGGCGCAGGGCCACGGTCAGACGGGATCCTCGACATCCCGGGCGTTTGAGGCCCGAGACGAAACAATGGGCCGACCTTTGCGGGTCTTTCATGGCGGCATCCCGGCGGAAGTTCTGGACGCCCTGCGGGCGATCAATTTGCGTAGCTCCGCCATGGTGCTTTCGGGCAGTTTCAATCTGTCGGAGGCGGATACGCTTGTGGTGTCCGTCGATACTTGGCGGACTGTGGATGCGGGTTTGCCGCCGGCTCTGGCGGCCATGATCCTTCCGAACCTGCTCGACCGGGAGGAGAGCGATCAAGCGGCCTATTTTTCGCTCAGCCGCGCCGGTGGACCCGTTTTGCCAGTCATGGCTGTGAACCGCTCTGCATTGCTGGGATGGCCCGCTTTGTGCCAAGGCCTTTTGATCCATGACAGTGTGCGGCTCTGGGACGGCGATGCGGGTTTTTTCGCCAAAATGACGAAATCACGTGCGTATTCATGCGCCCGCGAACGCTGGACCAGCCTGCCACCGAACGTGGCCAAGTTCTGACCGGCGCACGGTCGTGACTGCCCTTGTGGATAACCGTCACACGCCTGTCACTTAATCGCGCCACAAAGCCCGCGACATCTTGTGGTCACGCAAGGGCTTGCCACTTCGAAACCACGAGATATAGTCAACTTATCGGCGGGGTTGGCTCGCTGGACCGGACGCGGAACGGGTGAGGTGCAGTATAGCGATGGACGGCGATTTCAGAACGGATTTCACACGCAACCCGGCATCCTTGCGGCATCGGCCTGCGCTGGTGCTCAATGCCGATTACAGGCCGCTCAGCTACTACCCGCTGTCATTGTGGCCTTGGCAAGAAGCGGTAAAAGCAGCTTGGCTCGACCGGGTGGACATTGTTGCCGAATATGACGAGATCGTCCGCTCGCCCAGCACCCAGATCAGAATTCCCTCTGTTGTTGTTCTCAAGGACTACGTCAAACCGCAAAAGCGCGTGGCCTTTACGCGGTTCAACCTCTTTTTGCGAGATGAGTTTCGGTGCCAATACTGTGGTGCCAAGGGCGAATTGACCTTTGATCACGTGGTGCCGCGCGCCTCGGGTGGGGTGACAAGCTGGCAAAACGTGGTGGCGGCCTGCAGCCCGTGCAACCTGCGCAAAGGGGCCAAACCCCTGCACAGAACGGGTATGAATTTGCGCAAACCCCCACGCCAACCTGGTGCCGAAGAGCTGCGCAATATGGGGCGCAAATTCCCTCCCAACCATCTGCACGAAAGTTGGATGGATTTCCTGTATTGGGACGCTGAGCTGGAAGCCTGACGCGGGTTTCAGGTGCTAAAGTACTGATTTTTTGAAGTATACTGCAAGAAACCGCTGGGCCAACCGAGGTACTGGGGGTTTTTGTGCATCTTTCGTGCCCGAGCGCGTCTAGGCGATTTGGTCTCGATCCGCCGAAAACCCAACAGTTGTCATGCAAAGTTTACACTTGCAGATGTCAAGTTTGTGTGACAACGTCGAGCTACGGTGCGCATATTTGGAGTTAGGTAGCGAGGTCTTGAATGAGCTTCAGTTACTCATGCTTGCGTCAATAACGGAGGACGGAATATGGCGGATAGCGAAGACAAAGTGTGGCCCACGGGCCTGACACTTGAAGAGGCAGAAGAGGTACACAGCTACCTGATCGATGGCACGCGTGTCTTCGGTGCGATTGCGCTTCTGGCTCACATACTGGTCGCAGTGTCGACCCCTTGGCTCGGATAGAGGAGTTACGTCATGAATAATGCAAAGATGTGGCTCGTTGTTTCGCCAACGGTAGGTGTTCCGCTGTTTCTGGGTGCGGTTGCGGTAGGATCCTTCGCGGTCCACGTGGCAGTGCTGAGCAACACAACTTGGGTGTCCGACTTCTTGTCTGGCAAAGAGTTGGGCAGTGGTATGGAAAGTGCTGCGCTGATCAACGAAAGCGATATGGACACGGCAAAGGCGTCCTATGTCATGCCTTCGAAGGATGGTGGCCTCGAAGTGACGGTGATCTTGCCGGACGGCACGCACGCAAAGGCGATTCTGCAACCGCCTGAGGTGCATGCTGCAGCGGCGGGCGCGCCGAGCGTCATAACGCAATAGAACAATAGGCCCGCAGCGAAACGCTAGCGGGCCTATTCTTTTCTCATGAATTGAAAACACGGGATTTGCCGCGCGCAGGTCGCGTGGGAACTGACGAAGTACATGTTTGACTATCGCACTTTTGCGACACGCAAACTGGCGAGTTTGGGACCGAAATACCTGCCGTTCGCAGATGTGGCGACGGCTGAGGTGCCACTGTCACGATTGCTGCGCCTGTCGCTGTTCCAGGTCTCTGTTGGCATGGCGCTTGTCCTGCTGGTGGGCACGCTGAACCGCGTGATGATTGTCGAATTGGCCGTGCCAGCAACGCTTGTTGCTTTGATGCTGGCGTTGCCGTTGATTTTTGCTCCATTTCGCACGCTGATCGGGTTCCGATCGGACATGCATGTTTCTGCTTTGGGATTGCGGCGGGTGCCGTACATCTGGAAGGGCACGCTGTATCAATTCGGTGGCTTTGCCATCATGCCGTTTGCGCTGCTGGTGCTGTCGGGCTACGGCGAAGCCATCGATGCGCCGCGCTGGATCGGCTATTGCTCTGCTGGGCTGTCATTCTTGTTGGTCGGCGCAGGTGTGCACATTGTGCAAACCGTCGGATTGGCGCTGGCGACGGATCTCGTCGTGGAAGAAGATCAACCCAAAGTCGTGGGCCTAATGTATGTCATGCTTCTTTTGGGATGGTTATCAGTGCGTTGGTGTTTGGCGCGTTGCTCGAAGCCTACACGCCGGGTCGGCTGATCCAGGTGATTCAGGGCGCGGCCGTTACCACGGCGGTGCTCAATCTGGCAGCAATGTGGAAGCAAGAGGCGCGGGACAGAAATCGTGCGCAACAGATGAAGGCGGCGCAGCCTCTGGCGTTCCGGGTGGCCTTGGGGCAGCTGATGCAAACGCATGGCATGATGCGGTTGCTCTGCGTCATTGCCTTGGGCACCTTCGGTTTTGGTATGGCAGATGTCTTGCTGGAACCTTACGGCGGGCAGGCGTTGGGTCTGAGTGTCGGTCAAACAACCAAGCTGACGGCGCTTTTGGCGACGGGCACGCTGTTGGGCTTTGGTATCGCATCTCGCGTGCTGGGGCAGGGCGGCGCACCGGCCAGAATGGCGCTGATCGGCGCTGCTATCGGCGTGCCCGGGTTTGCCGCGATCATCGCGTCGTCGATGGGGCCGGGCGTCCCGATGTTTCTTGCGGGCACATTCGCCACCGGTTTGGGTGCCGGGCTTTTTGGCCACGCGACACTCACCGCCACGATCCGTGCCGCACCCAGCGAGCGAACAGGTCTTGCCTTGGGCGCATGGGGCGCTGTTCAGGCGACGGCTGCTGGTATCGGCATCGCGTTGGCCGGTATCGTGCGCGATGTCATTGTCGGCTGGCAGGCAGGGGCCGCTGGCTTGACGGCGCAAACGCCCTATACTGTAGTCTTCATGATAGAACTTATTGTCCTGTTACTGGCGATCTTGGTGATCCTGCCACTGATCAAAAGCACCGGGGCGCGTACGAACAAGCCGGATATGCGCGTAGCTGGCTCTGAGATGTCGAAGGCAAATTCAAACCCGGTGGAGGTATCATGACGAATGTAATCACGCGGTATTTCGATAGCGTGCCAAAGGCTCTATCGGTCAGAAAAGAGCTTTTGCACCGTAGACGGTTCTCTGCGAAAATCGTGCGGCTCTACGAGGATGCGGACGGCTTGGCGGACAGGCTGACGGATGCCAGTGTCGACGCCAAGACAGCCAAAGCCTACGAGAAACGCATGGCCAAAGGCGGCGTCGTTCTCATGGTGATGGCGGGTCACAAGCCGCTGAGCGTCGCGCAAACCACGCGCGATGTAACGGCGCAGATGGGTGCCGTAGATATGGGCGGGCTGGTCGAGGAGGTTTCCGTTCCCGATCGCGAAAGACCGGGGTTGAGCGTCATGACAGATCATCGTCATATGCTCACGCGGGCAAGGGATCCCTATTCAACGAATTTCCATATGGCCGACTGGCCGTTTCCGCTGATCATCCGCCGAGTACCGTTCAGCGACTCGATCTTTTCGCCGCATGCGCGGATGGCGAATTTCCCGATCCCACTGCTCAGCGATAGAAAACCGTTCACCGGGTCGATCTTTGGCCGTCATGCGCGGATGGCGAATTTCCCGATCCCACTGCTCAGCAAGCGCAAGCCTTATACCGGATCAATCATTGCACCCCACGCCCGGATGGCGAATTTCCCCATCCCTTTGATCAGCAAGAGAAAGCCGTCCAACCGGTCGATTTTCCCGCGGCACATGCGCATGGCCAATTGGCCATTCCCGCTGCTCATCAACGGGAAGACCGGCACAAACGCTCTCATGCCGGGTGGCCCGCGCATGGCGGCGTTCCCGATCTCGCTGCTGAGCGATCGCAAGCCGTTTACGGGGTCCATTTTCTCACGGCACGCGCGCATGGCCAACTTCCCCATTTCGCTGATCAGCAAGCGTAAGCCATTCACCGGTTCGGCATTCCCTCGCCACGCGCGGATGGCCGATTTCATCTTGCCGCTCATCCTCAAGGACCGCCCCGGCAAGAAACGGTTCTCTTTCTCAAAGATGTTGGGATTGCCGACGACCGTCTAAGGCATAGCGCATATTGGAAAAAAAGGGCTGAGGATGCAAATCTCCAGCCCTTTTTTATGTGTTCAGTGCAATGTTCGCGCTTTGCCCAGTATCTTCTTCATGAAACCCGGTTTGGGCCAGCGCGAGTTGTCAAAACCCTCAGGTGCCTTGGCCAGAGGGTTCGGGCCGAATTCGGCCTCCTCATCAAGCGGGCTTTGGGGATGAAGCAAAGACACGGTTTTGCCAGGCCCGCCATGTGAGGCATTGCGCCGCCGCATGGTGTATTTCAGGTCGCTGCCTTCGACGCCCATGGTGTCGCCGTCCCGGCAATTGCTGCCACCTTGGAGCGGCAAGTAACACGCGCCCATCAGCATCTGCAAAACGTCGCTGGGCTGAATAGGGGCCGCTTCCATGTGAAATTCCCAGTCCAGAAATCGTGAAAGGCCAACAGTATAGCCCACAGCATACTCGGTTTGCTGGCCACGTGTGACGTCCCAGCCCGCGCGGTAGGAAATCCACTCCGTCAAGGGCCATTGGTCCTGAGAGGCTCGTTGCGCGGCCTTCACCCACACCTCGGGTGCAACCATATGCGACGTCCAATGCACCAGAACGCCCAGCGTGATGGGCAATTGGGCAAACACGGCTGCAACGGCCGTTAACTGTCGCGCCGCACGGAACCGCGCAGCCAGCGAGGCATCCGACGCCTTCACCGACAGGGTGACATAGCTTTCATAGGTCTTGATCGCGTGAAGCGCGCCTTCGGCAAATGGCCCAGAGCGCCAGGCCAATTCGGTATTGTCGGCGGCGCGGAACCCATCGTCGGGAAAACCTGCTCCGGTGAAGGTGATCATCTGACCGTTTTCGGGATCAACAGGCGTCAGAAGGGCCATGACCACGTCGTCGGTTTTGACCATTGTTTTGGGGTTGATCGGCGACACGGTCACGGCATTGGCCGGATAATCCTCGTCCACGGCCGCGACGATCTCGGCCAGGTCGAACTCCAGCGGTTCGCTGAGCAAGATCTCCAAGGAAAACGTCAGGTCGGGCGTGTCGGTATCGGTCGCTTTGGTCATGCGGCCATATCCGGACGACGCTGTAACATGGCCACGACGTCAAACATCTTCATGAAGGTTTCAGAAGGAATTTCAAAGCGTTCACCCATGCCGATCAGAACGTTTTGCTCGCCGTCATCAATACGTCCGTCCGCCAGCGCGATCCGCATCGCAAATAGAAGCGCCGTCTCGCGCATCGGCATTGTCAATCGGGCCTTGGCATTGGCTGTGACCGCTTCGGCACCTTGGGTCTTGAGGTCGTTCAGAACGCCGGTGATCATATTGGTCAGTGTGGCCGCATCCACAGTCGCGAAAATCGGGCTGAAACTGCAGATGTTCTCGAGCTGTGCGATCTCGCCTTTGCCGATGTCGCCATCAGACACCATGGTCAGTACGGCGGGCATCAAAACGGCCTTGCCAAGTGTGGTGTCTGGCGCAGGGGCACCGCGGAGTTTTGAAAAAAGACCCATTATCAATCCTTTGAATACACCCTGCATCTGGCATACCGCCCGCAGGGTAGTGGTTTTTACTTGTCTTCAAAGGTTTGGTCACTCAATTGGGCGGTATTTTGACACGCATATGGCGAAATCGCGGAGTGCCGCGCAAAGGCCCCTACATATTATGCAGCCATCTCGATCCAGACAGGCACGTGGTCAGAGGGTTTGTCGTGGCCACGGATGTCCTTGTCGATCTGACAGTCGCGCAACATGTCGGCCGCAAATGGGCAAAGCAGCAGATGGTCGATGCGAATGCCGTTGTTTCTGTTCCATGCGCCGGCTTGGTAATCCCAAAAACTGTAGTGACCCGGGCCGATAGTGCGCGCGCGGAAGGCTTCGGTCAGGCCCAGGTTCAACAGACGACGATAGGCCGTGCGACTTTCCAGTCGGAACAGCGCGTCGTCACGCCAACTGTCGGGCTTGGCCGCGTCTTCAGCCTGCGGAATGATATTGTAATCGCCTGCCATCAAAAACGGCGTCTGTTCAGCAAGCAGCGTCATCGCCCGTTGCCGCAACCGCTCCATCCATGCCAGTTTGTAGTCATACTTGGGGCCGGGCGCGGGGTTGCCGTTTGGCAAATACAACCCGCAAACCCGCAACGCGTGCTGGGGTCCTGTGACGGTCGCCTCAATATAGCGGGCCTGTTCGTCCGTGTCGTCGCCGGGCAATCCACGGCGGACGTCCTCCAGCGGCAGTTTCGACAGGATCGCTACGCCATTGAAGGATTTCTGACCGTGCGTGGCAACGTTATAGCCGCGTTCTTCGAAAATCTCTGTCGGAAAGGCCTCGTCCACGGTCTTGATCTCTTGCAGCACCGCGACATCCGGTTTTGCCGCGTCCAGCCATGCGGGCAAGGCCTCGATCCTCGCTTTGATCCCGTTGATGTTGAAGGTTGCGATTTTCATAAGTTCAATCCTTGCCCCGCTGATCAGACAGCTATCGCGCACTGCCGGACGTAGGGCAAGCCAGAAGGCGCGAATCGTTCCCGTCGATAGGGGGGTGATTCTGAGGCATCCAGCCTTTCTACTTCGGGTGGAATCGCAAAAATTCGCGTGTTTTCAACCCTGTGGAAAAGAAAATTTATGCGTCACATCAAGCAAAAACAATACCGTTGCTACGCGCTTCTGGCTGATGATCTTCATGTGGATAACTCCGCAAAAACACACGCTTAAGCCGAAATAATTGTTGGCAACTCACGCCTTGCGGGTAACCGTAAAAGGGTAATCATCGTTTTTGAAAGGACGTACAAAATGACCTCAGCCGCTCAGAAAATCACTCAAACCAACGCTCAGATCTCCTCCGCGGAAACGGACATGCACTCAGGTGCTGGTGTGGATCTTTTCACCACCAGCATGGGACCAGACGCGGGCGATATGCTGAGCGGCGACGCAACCGGGCTCTTCACCACGAGCATGCAAGCTGGATCAACTGACGCGCTCTCAGGCGAGGCGACTGAGCTTTTCACAACCAGCATGGGCCCCACATCCGGCGACACGATGACGGGCGAGGCGACCGAGCTTTTCACGACCAGCATGGGTCCGAAGTCCGGCGATACGCTGTCCGGCGAAGCCACAGAGTTGTTCACGACAAGCATGGGTCCGAAATCCGGTGACACACTGACGGGTGAGGCGACAAACCTGTTCACCACCAGCATGACCGCATCCAAGTAAGCGGCTCTGCGCGGCAGTCTGAGATATATCAGGAGAGGCGATATGAACAACGTTATCCAACTCAGACTGCCGCGCAGGCAAACGCAGGCTGACCGTCTGCGGGGGTTGACCAGTAGCTTTGCCCATTTCCGGCGCAGCAGCGAAGACGTGTACTGGCTCAAGGAGAATGCGGAGCTGCTGAACATTCTCGAGACCACTCGTCCCGACCTTCCAATCGATCTGTTGACCCCCTATGAGAGCGACTATGCGGCTCTGCCCGAACGGTTGGCCTTTTTCCCGCAGTATTATCGTTTCCTTCTGGGGCTTTGCCTTGATCTCGAAGACCTCGGGATGCCGGGCCAACATGGTGATGCGCTCTGTGCGCAGGTGAAAGCCGCCGGGTTTGCAGAAGCGGAACTGTCTGATTTGCAGCGTGCAGAGGCGCGCCGACTGATGGCGCGGCGGATCGATCTGCCCCAGGATCAGGGTTTGGACGATCGCCTTCGTGCGTTCGCGGCGCGGTCGCAAACCTTTGCTCTGCCCAACAAGAAAGCCGCCTATGAGTTGACCCACATCGTGTTTTACCTGTCTGAATACGGTCGGCGCGACCCGATGCTGGATCAAAACGCCGTGGTCAGCCTCGAATATGCGGGGTTGCTGGCCTATCTGGACCAAAACGCTGATTTGTTGGCAGAGGTCTGCGTCGCGCTACGGTTTGCAGGCCAAACACCCAGTCCGATCTGGGAAGACTGGCTCGCGCGCGGATCCAGCGAATTCACCCTTCTGGATGATGGCTCAGCATCGCTGGCTGACGACTACCATGATTATCTAGTGACAAACTGGTGGTCTTGCGTGGCCAAGGGGGCAGGATTTGCCGATGCCATCCCGGACGGGCGCATGACGTTTCACCGGCACATCCAAACGGCCGGCGCGCTGCGCCCGATGTCGGAGTTGCTCTATCATCTTGGCTCTGCGCGCAGTGCGGATTGGGAACGGATGCGCAGCATGGTCTCTGACGCGGTCGGATCAGAACAAAACAGCGTGTTGCTGACGGCCGAGCAATCCTCGCCCCGGTTTGGTGCGTTTTTCGAAGGGTTCGCACGCGCCGTTGTCTAGCAGAGAGCTACATCGAGAACGACGTGCCGCAACCGCAAGCGCTGGTCGCGTTGGGGTTTTCGATGACGAAACGCGCGCCAATCAACTCTTCGGAAAAATCAATCACCGCGTTGGCCAAAAAGGGCAGGGACACCGCATCCACGACCACCCGTTCCCCGGCACCTTCCAGCACCAGATCATCATCGCGCGGCTCGTCCAATTCGATTTCGTACTGAAAACCCGAGCATCCGCCGCCTTCGACAGCCACACGCAGTGCCTTGCCGTCGCCAGCCGCGCCAATCTCCGCCAAACGCTCGAAGGCACGTGTCGTCACTTTCGGGGGCAGTTGCATGATCGCTCTCCGGGTTGCGGTTTCATTCATCGCTAGGCTGCAATATAGAAGCGCATGACACAGGCGACAAGGACCCCGAAACATGACGGCCTCCTATGCCTCAGATCCACGATTGGCCCGGGGACGGCTGATCGCGGAGGAGGAAAGCACGTTTCGGTCGTGTTTCCAGCGCGACCGCGACCGGATCATCCATGCCAGCGCCTTTCGGCGGCTCAAGCACAAGACGCAGGTCTTCATCGAGCATGAGGGCGATTATTACCGCACGCGGCTGACCCATTCGATCGAGGTGGCGCAGGTCGCGCGCACGATCTCCGGCGCCTTGGGCCTGAACGCGGAACTGACCGAAGCGGTGGCGCTGGCGCATGATCTCGGTCACCCGCCCTTTGGCCACACCGGAGAGGACGCGCTGGCCGCGCTGATGGCGCCCTATGGCGGGTTCGATCACAACGCGCAGGCGATCCGCATCGTCACCGCGCTGGAACGGCACTATGCCGAGTTCGACGGGCTGAACCTGACCTGGGAAACGCTGGAAGGCATCGCCAAGCACAACGGCCCCGTGCCCGAGCCGGTGCCATGGGCGCTGGCCGAGTATTGCGCCAGGGATGATCTGGAACTGCACACCCATGCCAGCGCCGAGGCGCAGGTCGCCGCCCTGGCCGATGACATCGCCTATAACAATCACGACCTGCATGACGGGCTGCGCGCGGGATTGTTCGAGGAAGACGAGATCGCGGCACTGCCGATCCTGCGGCGCCTGTTTTGAACCAGGTGGACGCCGTTGTGGCCGGGGCTGAACCCGCGCCGGCGCCGTCACGAGGCGCTGCGCCGGGTTTTCGGGGTGATGGTCGTCGGATGTGATCGACCTGCGCGCGCGGCTCGCGGCCGGATCGAACGCGAAACCGTGTCCGATATTCGCTGCGCTCTGGGCCGACCGATGATCCGGTTTTCAGAGCGATGTTTGGGCCGATCTGAAGGTGATCCGCGACTTCCTGTTCCAGCGGATGTACCGCGCGCCCGCGGTCGTCGACATGCGCGCCGAGGTGACCAAGGTGGTCGAGGATCTGTTTCCCTACTTTATGGCGCATCCCGCGCACCTGCCAAGCAATGGCGCAAGGATGTCGACGCAGCGCAGGACCGACCGCGCTGGCGCGGATCGTGTCCGATTACATCGCCGGGATGACCGACCGCTTCGCGCTTGCAGGAACACGCGCGCCTGATGGGCGGGTCCTGACCGCGGCGATGCCGAGGCGCGCGCAGGAAATTGATCATCCCGTTTGACCCTGATTGCCAGCGTGTTAAACCGCAGCGAAACTCATCAGGACGCCATGCCATGAACCTCTTCGCCGATATCCGCGCGCCTTGTGATCGATTGCCTTGATGCGATGGCCGCCGAGGGCGTTTTGCCGAGCGGCTTGTCGTTTGACAATGTCACGGTCGAGCCGCCGCGCGATGCCGCGCATGGCGACATGGCGACCAATGCCGCGATGGTGCTGGCCAAGCCCGCCGGTATGAAACCGCGCGAGATTGCCGAGGCGCTGGCCGCGCGCTGAGCCGCCGATCCGCGCATCGCCGTCGGCCGAGGTCGCGGGCCCGGGGTTTCTTGAACCTGCGGCTGGCGGCCTCCGACGGTCTGGCGCGGGCGTGGTCGAGGCGTTCTGCGCGGCGGGCACGGCCTTTGGCCGCTCGGACATGGGGCAGGGGCAAAAGGTCAATGTCGAATATGTCTCCGCCAACCCCACCGGACCCTTGCATGTGGGCCACACCCGCGGCGCGGTTTTTGGCGATGCGCTGGCGTCCCTGCTGGATTTCGCGGGCTTCGATGTGACGCGCGAATACTACATCAACGATGGCGGCGCGCAGGTCGATGTGCTCGCGCGGTCGGTCTATCTGCGCTACCTTGAGGCGCACGGCCAGCAGGTGGCGTTCGAGGATGGCACCTATCCGGGCGATTATCTGATCGCCGGTGGGCGAGGCGCTGAAGGCCAAGGTCGGCGACTGCCTATGTCGACCAGCCCGAAGCGGTCTGGCTGGCCGAAATGCGCGACTTTGCCACCGATGCGATGATGGACCTGATCCGCGCGGATCTGGGCGCGCTGGGCGTGAAGATGGACGTGTTCTATTCGGAAAAGTCGCTTTACGGCACGGGCCGGATCGAGGCGGCGATTGCCGATCTGAAGGCCAAGGGGCTGATCTACGAAGGCATGCTGGAGCCGCCCAAGGGCAAGATGCCCGAGGATTGGGAGCCGCGCGAGCAGACGCTGTTCAAATCCACCGCCTATGGCGACGATGTGGACCGGCCGATCATGAAATCGGACGGCGGCTGGACCTATTTCGCGCCCGACATCGCCTATCACTATGACAAGATCGAGCGCGGGTTCGACGCGCTGATCGACGTTTTCGGCGCCGATCACGGCGGCTATGTCAAGCGGATGAAGGCGGCTGTTTCGGCGTTGTCTGACGGGCGCGTTCCGCTAGATGTCAAGCTGACCCAACTGGTGAAGCTGTACAAGAACGGCGAGCCGTTCAAGATGTCCAAGCGCGCGGGCACCTTCGTGACCCTGCGCGATGTGGTCGACCAGGTGGGCGCGGATGTCACCCGCTTTGTGATGCTGACGCGCAAGAACGACGCGCCGCTGGATTTCGATTTCGACAAGGTGCTGGAGCAGTCCAAGGACAATCCGGTGTTCTATGTGCAATACGCCCATGCGCGCGTCTGCTCGGTCCTGCGCAAGGCCGCCGAGGCGGGGATCTCGGTGGATGATGCGACGCTGGCGCAGGCCAATCTGGACCTGATCGCACACGAGGCCGAGCTGACGCTGGCGCGCAAGCTGGCCGAATGGCCGCGTCTGGTCGAGATCGCGGCGCGCACCCACGAGCCGCACCGGGTGGCGTTCTACCTTTATGATCTCGCCTCCGATTTCCACGCGCTGTGGAACCGGGGCAACGAGGTGGCGGGCCTGCGCTTCTTGCAAGAGGGCGATGTGGCCACAAGCCAGGCTAAAATCGCGCTGGCCCGTGCCGTTGCCGTTGTTATTTCTGCCGGTCTTGGTATTCTGGGCGTCACCCCGGTCGAAGAGATGCGCTGAGCAAAAAGCGCACGCGGCCGGGACTGAGCAGCACAAATTGACCCAGCACGTCGGCAAACACCCCGGGCAGTGAGGCAATGATGGCGGGCATTTCTCCGGCGATATGGCGACTATCAAGTTCGTCACGATTTCGACGCGGGCCGATCCAAGGGCGGTTCGCTTGCCTGGCGTCACGCAATCATTGGGCCGGCGCGTGGTGTCGCTGGCGCTGGTCGCGGGGCTGGGGCGTCTGGGGCTACAAGCTTTTGATGCGCGATGTGACCGGCGTGCCGGTGGTGCGGGCGTTGGAAGGGCCGATGCGCGTGCGCCCCGAAGATCCGGGCGGCGTTTGGCCGATCATCAGGGCCTTGGCGGTCAATCCGCGTTGCCGCCGAAGGCGCCGCGGACCTGCCCGCCGACCGGCTGCGTTCTGGCGCCCGTCCGACCCGGCGCTGACGACGCCGAAGACCAAGATCGCCGCCGTTGCGCTCGCCCCGGGCCGAGCTGCGCGCCGATCGGCGCTCCGACCCGTCGCGCCCCCGCCGGCTGACGCCGGCGATGCGGCGCACTGGCCGGATGAGCGACGCCGCGGATGCCGCCGCATGCCGATCGCCGCCGACCTTCGGGCGACGGACATGGCCCGTTGCCGAGGCCGACGCGGCTGGCGCGCTCAAGAGGCGGTCCCGCGCCGCGCGATCTGGCCGCCTTGTGGGCGCGACGTGCTGCGTCTGGCGGCGCGCCCGCGGCCAATTGATGCGCCCGCAGAATTGCGCCCGCGCCGTCCATCGCCCGGCAATGGCGTGCGCTCAGCGCCGTGCCGGCGGCGACGTCGATCCGGCGACATTCCCCCGCAGGCACCGCGGCTGGTGCAACTGGGCGCCTTTGACAGCGCCGATCAGTCGCCAGCGCCGAATGGGCCCGTCCTCGATGGGGCCGGTTTGGCGACTATCTTGGACGGCAAGAAGCGCGTGGTGCAGCAGGCGCAAACGGGCGGGCGGACGTTCTACCGCCTGCGCGCCATGGGCTTTGACGATCTGAGCGATGCGCGCCGGTTCTGTGCCGCGCTGGTGGCCGAAGGGGCAGACTGTATCCCCGTGGTGGTCCGAATGAACCGAGCCGGGGCGCGGCGATTCTCGACGCTGACGGGCCTGCGTCCTGACCGCCGAGGAGCGCGCGTTTTTTCGCGAGGCCAATCCCTTGGGGGTTTATCCTGTTTGCGCGCAATATCGACACGCTCGATCAGGTTTACGGCCTGTGTTCGCAATTTCGCGATGCGGTGGGGCGTGAAGCCCTCATCACCATCGATCAGGAAGGCGGGCGGGTGCAGCGGATGCGCGCGCCCCATTGGCGCGAATGGCTGCCGCCGCTGGACCAGGATCGAGCCGCAGGCCGCCAGGCCGCGCGCGCGATGTAGCTGCGCTACCGGCTGATCGCGGCGGAATTGGCGCGCTGGGGATCGACGCCAATTGCGCGCCGCTGGCCGATGTGGCCGGGCCGAGACCCATCCGTTTTCCTGCGCAACCGCTGTTACGGGACCCCCGAGACGGTGATCGCCGCGATGGCGCCGCCGTGGCGGAGGGGCTGCTGGCGGGCGGCGTGTTGCCGGTGCTCAAGCATATCCCCGGCCATGGGCGGGCCACGGTGGACAGCCACAAGGACCTGCCGCGGTCGACGGTGCTGCGCGCCGAGCTGGAGGCGCAGGATTTCGCGCCGTTCACGGCGCTGGCCGATCTGCCGATGGCGATGACGGCGCATATCGTCTTCGATGCCATTGACGCGCAGGCGCCGCCACGCAGTCGCCCAGCGATGATGGCGATGATCCGCGCCAGGACATCGGCTTTGACGGGCTGTTGATGACCGATGATATCTCGATGAAGGCGCTGGCGGGGGATGATCGGTGCACGCGCGCGCGCAGGCGGCGCTTGCGGCGGGCTGCGATGTGGTGCTGCATTGCAATGGCGACGCTGGCGAGATGGAAGAGCCGTCGCCGAGGCCGCAGGGCAGATGACAGCGAGGCCGCGGCAAACGCGCAGAGGCACTGCGCGCTGGCGGCGCCAGCCGCCCGCAAGGGATATTGACATTGCCGCCCTGAGGCCGAGCTTGAGGCCCTGATTGAGCGGGCCCGCCGATGGCTGCGATGGCGACGACCGATCTTTGAAGACACCGATCCCGTTGCCGCGCGCCTTGCGGCGGAGGCGCTGATCGTCGATGTCGACGGGTTCGAAGGGCCGCTGGACCTGCTTGTTGACGCTGTCGCCGCACGCAGAAGGTCGATCTGCGCAAGATCTCGGTGCTGGCACTGGCCGAGCAATATCTGGCGTTTATCGATCAGGCGAAGTCGCTGCGGATTGAACTGGCGGCGGATTATCTGGTGATGGCGGCATGGCTGGCGTTTCTGAAATCACGCCTGTTGCTGCCGCCCGACCCGACCGAGGAAGGCCCCTCGGGCGAGGAACTGGCCGCGCATCTGGCGTTCCAGCTGGAGCGCTGGCGGCGATGCGCGATGTGGCGGCCAAGCTGATGGCGCGCGACCAGTTGGGCCGTGATTTCTTTGCCCGTGGCATCACCGAGGATGTCACCCGCGTGCGCCGCGTGACCTATACCGCGACGCTGCTGGACCTGATGCAGGGCTATGCCCGCATCCGCACCCGCGACGAATTCCGCCCCTTCGTGATGGACCGCGAGGCGGTGTTCACGATGGAGCAGGCGCTGGAGCGGATGCGCGGGCTGATCGGCTTTGCCGGTGAATGGACCGACATCCTGTCCTATCTGCCCGAAGGCTGGGAGATGGACCCGGCAAGCGGCGCCGCTCGGCGACGGCGTCGACCTTTGCGGCCTCGCTGGAACTGGCCAAGGAAGGCGCATTTGGAGATCCGGCAGGTCCGAGACGTTCGCCCCCATTCAGATCCGCAAGAGGCGCGACGGGCTGACCGAAGATGAGCGACGATGACCGCACCGAACGCGAAGAAAGCCTGTTCGAAGCGCCGCCCATGGCCGAGCAGGAGCGCATGGTCGAGGCGATCCTGTTTGCCACGGCCGAGCCTGTGACCGTCAAGGAACTTGAACGCGCGCATGCCGCATGGCTGCGACCCGGCCGAGGCGCTGGTGCATCTGCGCAAGCGCTATGAGGGGCGCGGCGTGGCGATTGTGAAGGTCGGCGATGCCTGGGCGATCCGCACGGCGCCCGATCTGGGCTTCCTGATGCAGAAGGAAACCGTCGAGACCCGCAAGCTGAGCCGGGCCGCGATCGAGACGCTGGCGATCATCGCCTATCACCAGCCCGTCACCCGCGCCGAGATCGAGGAAATCCGCGGCGTCAGCGTCAGCCGTGGCACCATTGACCAGTTGATCGAACTGGAGTGGATCCGCTTTGGCCGCCGCCGGATGACGCCGGGCCGGCCGGTGACATTTGTGGTCACCCAAGATTTCCTTGATCACTTCGGTCTGGAAAGCGCGCGCGATCTGCCGGGGCTGAAGGAACTGCGCTCGGCGGGGCTGCTGGACAGCCGGCCGCCGCCCGGCGCCTGATTGACCACGGATGACGGGCGAAGAGACGACCGACCAGAGCGAGATTTTCGAGGATGAATCCAGGCCCGAAATCGCCGCTTTTTGGGGCGGGGTTGGAGAAACGCGCAATGCCTCAAGCGCAGTAACGAAGGGCCCATGGACGAATTTTGAATATGATTCTGCGCCGGCTGATGAACAACGGCGTGGATTCCGGTGATGCAAGGGCGCGCGCCAGGGCTCATGAAGCCGCGAAAGCCCGAAAGCGCAGATCGCGAAAATAGCCAGAAATGACACGCCGCAGGCGAGGCGCAAGATGGCCGGCGCAGACATGAAGCTTGCCCGGCGTTTTGCGGTCGGATGGCCAGGCGTTTTGCTCGTTACGAATGACCGACGGGCGGCCAGAGAGGAGGCCTGCGTGTGTCGTTCACCCGCATTGAACTCCAGGCCGTGGATTGCCTGTCTTGGGTCCAAAAACACCCGCCGGACTTGGCTGATGTATGCGCGTTCGACGGAGAGAATTCAGCGATCAGCGCTTTGCTTTTGCGACTGGATGGCCCAGTGCTGACCTTCCGCCCCCTCATTCCCCCTTAATGAGCGAACTGGTCGGATGCCATCAAGAGCACAATGATGGATAGTTCGTCCTTGGCGGCCTTGGCGTTGGCCGGTGGCGTCGAACGCCATGGAGGGATTTCAGATGGGACTGCCGACGCCGCGACGCCGCTCGTCCAAGGCGACATGATCTGCATCGAATCACGCGACGTATCATCGCGTTCTGCACGACATGGGTGTACAGTGATGCAGCAGCTTTACGGCCATTATTTTTTTGCGCCGCATGTTCGTCCGTTCGCGTTGCGATGATGCGAGAGTTCGTGCCACAACGCTTTGGCGAGATATGCGGGGCGATCGAGGTAATGCGTGCCGCGTTAAGAAAACCCCATCGGGTTCGCCCTGGTTGCCATGCAGGCCGTATTCGACGCCAGCTGACACTTTGAGCGCGGTTGCGACGCCTGCGGTCATGGACCATGAACAGACGGATCGGTGGCGATCAGTGTCGACGACGTCATGGGATGGTGTTGCACTTGGTGTCGGCAGAGAATGTCAGGTGCCGCCCGCCGGATGATGCAGGCCAAGATGAGACCGGAGACGTCCGAGGCGTCTTGCGATCACGGCACGTGCCGACCTGTCAAGCGCGGCATCGAACTCAGCCGTGGTTCTGGTGATCTGGGTCAGTTGTGAATGAGGTTTACGGGAGGCGTCGCGATATGAACTTGTGGTTCGACTGCGAGGCGGTGCGCCCGGCGATGGGGGCGCTGTGGCGCAATGATTTTGTGCGCGGAGTGACGCCTTGAATGCGACTGCCTGCGGTCGCGCTCGGTAATTCCGTCGGCTGCGGACGCTGATTGGCAACAGCTGGGTGTCCTTGACATCAGTCGGGGTCAGTTTGTGGAGTATGACAGTAGGTCAGGATCTATGGCACGGCCGCCAAGGCTGCCTGTGATGCAGCCAAGGCGGGTATTTGCAGGTCGGGGCGGCTTACGACTGTGCGAAAATGCTTTTGACAGTTTCAGGCCCTGGCCCTGATAGTTCGATTCGATCTCGCGCCGTAGAGGGTTTTGGGCACGTCGGTCATGTGCTCGTAGACCAGCCGGCCGACGATCTGGCCGTGTTCCAGCACAAACGGCGCTTCGTGGCAGCGTACTTCGAGAACGCCGCGCGCGGGCCCGCTTCCGCCCAGCCGAAACCGGGGTCGAAAAAGCCCGCGTAATGCACCCGGAATTCGCCAACCATCGCCAGGTAGGGGGCCATTTCGGCGGCGTAGTCGGGGGGGATCACGATGGCTTCGCGGCTGACGAGAATATAGAACGCACCGGGGTCCAGGATGATCCGGCCGGTGTCGGTGCGCACCTCTTCCCAGTAGTCGGCCGGGTCGTAGTGGTCGATCTTGTCCAGATCGATCACGCCGGTGTGCGGTTTGGCGCGGTAGCCGACGAGGGTGCCGGTTTCGGGTTTGAGGTCGACGGAGAAGCCGAGGCCGCCTGAGATGACGGCGTCGCCGGACACGATCGGGGTTTGGCGTGGAGTTCGGCCAAGTCCTTGTCGGATATGACGGTTTGTCCTCGGCGGAAGATGATCTGGTTCAGCATCTGGCCGGTTTTGGCGATTACCGAGAAGCTTTGCGGGCATATTTCGACGTAGAGGGGGCCTGTGTAGCCGTCGGGGACGCGGTCGAATTCGACCCCGTGATCGGTGATGAGCCGGGTCAGCAGGTCAAGCCGCCCGATGGAGGATTTGGCAGTGGCCACCGCTTGGATGCCGGTCGGCAGGGCGAGGTTTTCCAGCAGGGGCACGACGTAGACGCAGCCTTTTTCCAGGACCGCGCCATCGGTCAGGTCGATCTGGTGCATGGTGAAGTCGCGTCAGCCGGTCGGCGACGGTGCGGTCCTTGCCCGGCGAGGAAGGAGGCGCGCACGCGGTAGCCACTTGCGCGCCGAGGCGCAGATCGAGAGAGGCGGGCTGAACCTGGCCGGGCTCGAAGGGCTGGTCGGCGGCGATCTGGCCGCTGTCGATCATTCCGGTGATTTCGGTGTCGGTGAGAACGCCCTGTTTCATGGTGCCTGCGCTCGTTCTGTGCCGCCGCAGGGGGCTGGCGGCGGTGATGTTGGTCGGGCTAGCAGGACTCGAACCTGCGACCTTCCGTCCCCCAGACGGACGCGCTACCAGGCTGCGCCATAGCCCGACTGTGCGGTGTTCTGACCGAAAAGGCGGGCGGCTGCAAGGGTGGTTTTGGTTTCGGGGCCGGGTAATGCGACGGGGCTTCAGGAAGCGGCGTCGCGCAGGGCGAGGAGGCGGTCGCGCGCGGCTTTCAGCGTGTCTTGGTCGGCGGCAAGTTGCGCGGCGGCAGGACTGCCAGACGCGCGGCGATCCGCCGGGCATGTCGCTGGGAAAGGACGGGTCGTCATCGGCGGGGTCGGTTTCGGGAAATCCGGGGGCAGTGGCCCTTCGGCGCGCGGGTCTTCGGCTGTGGCGGGTTCGGGCGGGTCGGCGGTTTCGGTGAGGGGCGGTCTGGGCGGTGCGCATCTGGTTCAGGCTCGGCGATTCGCCTGCGGGGCGGGGCCGGGAGGGATCGAAGGTCGGCAGCTGGGGACAGGTTCGCGTCTTCGGGGCCTCAGGGCCTCAGGCCTCGACTCGCGAGCGGGAACATGCCTCGGGCTGGGTCTTGTCGGCTCGGCTTCGTGTTCGTCGGCGGTCTTTCTCGGTGCCGGCGTCAGGTTGCGGTGCGCGGGTCCGCCGCGGCTGGGTTTCAGGTTCGGCGTCCTCGCGCGCGGCGGGTGCTTCGACGTGGCGCCGGGGTTGGGGCGTGGGTCGATGACGGTCGTCGTCGGACACATCCGAGCCGTCGTCGATCTCGTCAGGTCGTCCAGCGATTGAGACGGTCGGAGACGTGCTTAACCCCATGTTCGCGCAGCAGATTTTCTGGACGCCCCTGATCGTCAGCCCATCGTCGTGCAGCAGTTTTTTGATGCCGCCGATCAGCAGCATGTCCGAGGGGCGATAATACCGACGGCCGCCGGCGCGTTTGACCGGTTTGACCTGGGTGAACTTGCTTTCCCAGAAGCGCAGCACATGGGTCGGCATATCCAGCCATCTCGGCCACTTCGGAGATCGTGCGGAAGGCGTCGGGCGATTTTTCCATGAAGCGGGGTTAGCTCTTGTTGCCGGCCGCGACACGATCTTTCATCAGATGCGACGGCCGGAAGGTCAGAACCCGCCGGGGCAGGATCGGCACTTCTTCGCCGGTTTTGGGGTTGCGACCGACGCGGGCCGCTTTGTCGCGGACCGAGAACGTGCCGAAGGACGAAATCTTGACCTGTTTCCCCGCGCACCAGCGCGTCCGACATATGGGCCAGAACGCTTTCGACCAGTTGGGCGCTTTCGTTGCGCGACAGGCCCACTTCGCGGAACACCGCTTCGCTCAGATCCATGCGCGTCAATGTCTTTTCGGTCATTCCGTCCCCCGTTTTTCGACGACCATAATGGTCCGCGGGAATTTCCGAGTCAATATCAAGGGCTTGTGGATAAGCCTTGAAAGCGGTTACCAGCGCATGACCACGGCGCCCCAGGCCAATCCGCCGCCAATAGCTTCGGTGACGATGAGATCGCCCTCCTTTATCTGGCCGCGCTCGACGCCGACAGACAGGGCCAGGGGGATCGACGCGGCAGAGGTATTGCCGTGGTCCTGCACGGTCAGAATGACGCGATCAAGCTCCACGCCCATCTTCTGCGCGGTGGATTTGATGATGCGCAGGTTGGCCTGATGCGGCACGATCCAGTCGACCTGTTCGGGCTGAAGCCCGGCCTTGTGCAACGCCGCTTCGGCAGTTTCGGCTAGCTTTTCAACGGCATGGCGGAAGACCTCGCGGCCCTCCATACGCAGCACGCCCGCCGTGCCCGAGGATGACACGCCGCCGTCGACATAGAGCATGTCCTGGTGGCGCCCGTCGGAGTTCAGGTCGGTCGACAGGATGCCGCGGTCGGCGTTGGTGCCCGCGCCTTCTTGCGGCTTCCAGCACCAGCGCGCCCGCGCCGTCGCCGAACAGCACGCAGGTGGTGCGGTCCGTCCAGTCCATGATGCGGCTGAAGGTTTCGGCCCCGATCACCAGCACGCGGTTGGCCTGACCCGAGACGATCAGCGCATTGGCATTGGCCAGCGCAAAGACGAAGCCCGCGCAGACGGCCTGAACATCGAAGGCAAAGCCTTTGGTCATGCCCAGATTGGCCTGCACCATGGTGGCCGCGGACGGGAAGGTCAGGTCGGGGGTCGAGGTCGCCACGATGATCGCGTCGATGTCGTCCGCCGTCAGCCCGGCATCGTCCAGCGCGCGCGCGCCGCCGGTGGCCAGGTCGGATGTGGTTTGGCCTTCGGCGGCGAAATGGCGGCGTTCGATGCCGGAGCGCGACCGGATCCATTCGTCGGAGGTATCGAGCGTGTCTTCGAATTCGCATTGGGCACCACGCGTTCGGGCAGATAGTGCCCGACGCCTCTGACAGCTGCGCGTATGGTCATCGTTCTGGTCTATGCCGCCGGCGGTTTCGGCCCTGTCGGCGGCGCATCTTGACCCGCAATTCGGGCGGCCAGATGCAACCCGCGCGGCAAGCCGTTCGGTGAAGCCGATTCGGCCAGCCGCGCGGAACGCCAGTTTGATGGCGGCGGACACGCCGGTGGCATCGGCGGAGCCGTGGCGATTTGACGACGGTGCCGTTCAGGCCCAGGAACACGCCGCCGTTGACGCGGCGCGGGTCGATGCGTTTGGTCAGGCGTTTGAGGCTGCCAAGCGCGAGGAGGGCGGCGAATTTCGACAGGGGCGTGGCGTTGAAGGCTTCGCGCAGGAACTCGCGGATGAGGCTGGCGGTGCCTTCGCCGGTTTTCAGCGCGACATTGCCGGTGAAGCCGTCGGTGACGATCACGTCGACCCGGCTCGACGGGATATCGCCGCCTTCGACGAAGCCGACGAATTCGAAATCGGCATGGCGCGCGTTGGCCGAGATCAGCTCATACGCTTCTTTCAGCTCGGCGCGGCCCTTGTGTTCTTCGGTGCCGACATTCAGCAGGCCGACGCGCGGGGTGTTTCATGTCAAGACCGTTGCGCGCGTAGGACGCGCCCATCAGCGCATATTGCAGCAGGTCCTGCGCATCGGCGCGGATATCGGCGCCCACATCCAGCATGACGTTGAACCCCTGCGGGTTGCGCGACGGCCAGAGGCAGGCAATGGCGGGGCGGTTCACGCCGGGCAGCTTGCGCAGGCGGATCATGCTCAGCGCCATTAGCGCGCCGGTGTTGCCGCAGGACACGGCCGACGGACGCCTCGCCGCGTTGCGCACCGCTGTCGATGGCCGACCACATGGAGGTGTCCTTGCCGTTGCGCATCACGTGGCTGGGCTTGTCGTCCATCGTCACGACTTCGGCGGCGTCGCGGATTTCGCACCGCCCGTCCAGCGCCTTGCGCTTTGACCCAGGCGGTCTCAAGCTCGTGCGGCGGGCCCATGCAAGATAAAGGCAATGTCGGGGATCTTCGCGGCGCAGATTTGCGCAATGCCCGCAACCACTGCCGCAGGCCCTTGATCGCCGCCCATCGCATCGACGGAAATACACGTGCGCCCGGCGCTGATCGGTCCGCTGCCGTCATCGTTCGGCGGTCATGCCAAAACTTCTGCCCTTGTTTGTAAGGGACAGGCTTAGGCCGCGTCGTCGTCCAGATCGATCTCGTCGGCCTGAGCCACGACTTCGCGGTCGTCATAGTGGCCACAGGCCGCACAGACGTGGTGCGGGCGCTTCAGCTCGCCACAGTTGGTGCATTCGTTGGGGTTTGCGGCAACCAACGAGTCGTGCGCGCGGCGGTTGTTGCGGCGCGATTTGGAAACTTTGTTCTGCTGAACAGCCATTGTCTTGGGCCTTTTGTCGTTCGGGGCCATGCGCGATGCGAAACGCATCCATCCAGCACAAAGCCGTGTTTCAATTCGTGTCCCGTTCGGGTGTGACGTGCGTTTAGGCCCAAGCCCATCCGTTGTCCAACCTTAATTGAGAAGAAGCGCGCAAAATACTGCGATTGACGCGCGGTGCAAGCGATTCGTCACTGCGGATCCGAGTCGGTCCCGCCCATCTGTTTTTTCAGCGCCTCAAGCCCGGCAAAGGGGCGTGCGTCCTCGTCGCGCATCGGTTTGGTGCCCGGCGCGCTAAAGACAGCCTCGCCCAGTTCCGCGTCCTCGCTGCGCGGATAAAGCGGCAGCGCCAGAACCAGCGCCTCGATCATCGCGGCCTGCGGATCAATCCATGCGCCCAACGGCTCGACGCTGTCATCTTCGGGCATTTCGGCCTCAGGCGCGTCGACATCGACGTAATCGCGCAGAAAAACACGGCTGACGGGCACATCTAGTCGTGTCGTCACCGGCTCAAGCGTCACGCTGCAGGGCTGCACCACCGTGGCCCCCAGCGTGGCGGTCAGTCGCCAGTCGGCTTTTCCCTCGGCACGGACATCACCAACAAACGACAGTTTGCGCAAACCCAGCAGATCAAGCGACTGCGCAATCTCCTTCAGCGCCTCTGCATCAGGGCGCAGCGCAAACGCAGTCGGGCTGTTTTGAGGCAGCTCTGACACCCGCAATGCATGGTCAGATGGGGCAGTGATTGACATGGGCCGATGCTTTCGTTTCTTGAACCATGCGCCTTGCATGGTGTAAGCGGGATAAAAGCCGAAGGGCATAAGGGCAAGAGGGCACTGGGGCATGGCACATTCGCAAGTGATCAAACGCGGGCTTCGCTGGGGCCTTGGTCTGGCCGTCGCCTTGAGCCTCAGCGCCTGTGCCGCACGCTACAGCAACCACGGCTATATCCCGCCGCAAGACGATCTGGATCAGGTCGTGATCGGCATAGATACCCGCGCCAGCGTCGAGGAGACGCTCGGGCCCTCTGCCACCGGATCGGTCGTGGGCGACAGCGGTCTTTACTATGTGCGCAGCCGCGTACGCAGCTTTGCGATGTTGGCCCCACAGGTCGTGGAACGCGAAGTTCTGGCCGTTTCTTTTGACGGAAACGGCGTGGTCAGCAACGTGGAACGCTTTGGTCTTGAAGACGGGCAGGTGGTGCCTTTGTCGCGCCGCGTGACCAGCTCCGGGGTCAGCAACAAAACGTTCCTGCGTCAACTGCTGGGCAATATCGGTCGGTTTGGTCCATCGGCGAATTAAGCCTACAGGGCGTCACGGGGCTGTGACCTGGGCAGCATAAAGGGCGAGGCAAGACGTATGCAATTGCCGGAGTATGGGATGATCCCGCATCGCCGTGACCGATATACCGCCCGCAGAGCTGAAACGCCCGGCGATCTGCGCGCCTGTCAGAGCCTGCGCGCGCGTGCCTTTGGGCTGAGTGCCGACTTCGAAGAAGATCGCTTTGACGCCGCTTGTACGCATATCCTGATCGAAGAAACCTCAACCGGGCGGCTGGTCTGCTGCTACCGGATGCTGACGCTCACCGCGCAGGACATCCAAGGGTGCTATTCGGCGCAGTTTTACGAATTGTCTGCGCTGCAGGCTTATGAAGGGCCAATGGTCGAACTGGGGCGCTTTTGCATGGACCCGCAATGCACCGACCCGGACATCCTACGGCTGGCGTGGGCCGTGATGACGGAATTTGTGGATGCTCACAACGTGCAGCTTCTCTTTGGGTGTTCGTCCTTTTCCGGCATTGAGACCGCGCATTATCTGGACGCCTTTGCGATGCTCAAGGCGCGGCATCTGGCCCCAAAACGCTGGTTGCCGAGGATCAAGGCACCGGATGTGTTCCGCTTTGCCGCCCGCCTGCGGCGGCGGCCCGATCTGACCAAGGCGATGCGGGTGATGCCGCCCTTGCTGCGCACCTATCTCGCGATGGGCGGTTGGGTGAGTGATCATGCCGTTGTGGACCGGCAAATGAACACGTTGCATGTCTTTACCGGGGTCGAAATCGCAGCGATTCCCGTGGCGCGGCAACGGCTGTTGCGCGCACTGGTGGCCTGAGAGTGGCCATTATGCACGGTGGGCCGTTGACGCTGGCGCGCAGGCGGCATAGCAGGCGCTATGGCACGTGTACCCCTTTTGCAATTGAACGATATTTCACTGACTTTTGGCGGTGACCCTGTCTTTGATGGGCTCAGCTTGGTCGTGCAACCCGGCGACCGCGTGGCGCTGGTGGGGCGAAACGGATCTGGCAAATCAACACTGATGAAGGTGATGGCCGGATTGGTCGAGCCGGACAAGGGCGAGGTGATCGCGGGCCCGGGCGTTTCGGTCGGCTATATGGAGCAGGACCCTGATTTGACCGGCTTTGATACCTTGGGGGACTTTGCCGTCCACGGGCTGGACGCATCTGAAATGTACAAGGTCGAGCGCGCCGGCGAAGGCCTGAAATTTGACCCCGCGCGCCCTGTGGCCACGGCCAGCGGTGGCGAACGGCGGCGTGCGGCCCTTGCGCGCCTGATGGCAGGCGGGCCTGACCTGATGCTGTTGGACGAGCCGACCAACCACCTTGATATCGAAGCGATCGGCTGGCTTGAAAGCGAGCTCAAGCAAAGTCGCAAAGGGTATATTATCATCAGCCACGACCGGGCATTCTTGCGTGAACTGACGCGTGCAACGCTCTGGGTTGACAGGGGAATTGTCCGTCGGCAGGAAAAAGGGTTTGGCGCGTTCGAGGCGTGGCGCGATCAGGTTTGGGATGAGGAAGACACCCAACGTCACAAGCTGAACCGCAAGATCAAGGCGGAGGCGCGTTGGGCGGTCGAAGGGATTTCAGCGCGGCGCAAACGCAATCAGGGCCGTGTGCGCGCGTTGCAGGATTTACGCGCCGAACGCGCGGCCCAGATCACGCGTCAGGGCACAGCCGCAATGGCACTGGATGCAGGTCCGAAATCGGGCCGGAAGGTGATCGAGGCCAAAGATATTACAAAGGCTTACGGGGATAACCTCATCCTCAAACCGTTTTCGCTCACGGTGCAGCGCGGCGACAGGATTGCCCTTGTGGGACCGAATGGCGTGGGCAAAACAACCTTGCTGAACATGCTGATCGGGCGCGAAGCCCCTGACAGCGGCACGATCACCCTTGGCACCAATCTGGAACTGGCGCTCTTTGATCAGGCACGCGCGCAGCTTGATCCCGATATCTCGCTTTGGGACAGTCTGACCGGTGATCCGGACATGCGCGTCTCGGGCAAGGCCGATCAGGTGATGGTACGCGGTATGCCCAAGCACGTGGTCGGATACCTCAAGGAATTTCTCTTTGACGAGGGTCAGGCGCGCGCCCCGGTGCGGGCGCTTTCGGGTGGGGAAAAGGCGCGGCTTTTGCTCGCAAAGATCATGGCGCGCCCCAGTAACCCTCTTGGTGCTGGATGAGCCGACGAATGATCTTGACGTTGAAACGCTCGATCTGTTGCAGGAACTGCTGGAGACCTATGACGGCACCGTGCTGCTGGTCAGCCACGACCGTGATTTCCTCGACCGTGTGGCCGCCACCACCATCGCGATGGAAGGCGACGGGCGCGCCACGGTTTTTGCAGGTGGATGGACGGACTATATTCGGCAACGCACGCAAGACGATTTCTCCGGCAGCGTTCTGAAGCCGAAAACCGCCACGGCAAAATCAAAGCCGAAGCCTGCGACAAAGGAAGCGCTCAGCTTTACCGAAAAGCACCGTTTGGAGGCACTGCCGGGCGAAATGGAGCGTCTGGAGGCCGAGATCGGCAAATTGCAGGAACTGATGAGCGATCCTGAGCTCTTCTCCAGCAATCCGGTCAAGTTTCAAAAGGCCACCGACGCGCTGATCGAACGGCAGGCACGGCTGGATGCGGCCGAAGAGGAATGGCTGACGCTTGAGGAAAAAGCCAGTGAATGAGTACGGCGCACCGCCCAAGGACGGGTGGGCTAAGCTGGTACCGGAGCTTTACGTCGACAACCCTGCACAAAGCCTGCTGTTTTGGTGCGACATACTTGGGTTTTCCATTGCATACCAACGCCCTGAGGAAGGGTTTGCCTATCTCGAACGCCATGACGGGCCGCAGATCATGCTCTGCGCGCGGCACGCGGGTTGGGAAGTCGGCGAGATGCATCGCCCCTATGGCCGGGGTGTCGTGCTCCAGCTTTTCATCACGGATGTGGATGCCGTGCAAAGCCGGCTTGCGGCCGCCAATATCGCGATTTTTGAAGGCCCCCGCGAGGTATGGCGGCGCTGGGGCACCGTCATGGGTGGCAAGCGCGAGATCATGGTTCAGGATCCTGATGGCTACCTGATCTTGCTGGCGCAAGACATCGGAACACGCCCGGTCTAGCGCATCCTGAGCGCCCCATCGAGGCGGATCACTTCGCCATTGAGATACCCCATTTCGACGATGAACCCGGCCAGTCGGCCATATTCGTTCGGATCGCCAAGACGTGGCGGGCAGGGCACGTCGGCGGCCAGTTGTTTTTGCACATCCTCAGACAAGCCCTGAAGCATCGGGGTCAGGAAAATGCCGGGTGCGATGGTCATCACCCGGATGCCCGATTGGGCCAGATCGCGCGCCATCGGCAGCGTCATACCAACGACCCCACCCTTGGAGGCCGCATAGGCCGCTTGTCCCTTTTGGCCATCATAGGCTGCAATCGAGGCGGTGTTGACGATCACACCGCGCGCACCGTCCGGCTCCGGCTCATTGGCCGACATGGCGTTGGCGGCAAGGCGTGCCACGTTGAATGAGCCGATCAGATTGACGTCGATTGTGCGTTGAAAAGCGTCCAGCGGATGGGGTCCATCCCGGCCAACGGTTTTGATCGCATAGGCGATGCCTGCGCAATTCACTGCGGCCGTGATCCGGCCCATCTTGTCCAATGCATGGGCAATAGCGGATTGAACGGATGCCTCGTCAGTCACGTCCGTGACCGCAAAATGCCCACCGATTTCGTCCGCGACGACTGTACCGCGATCGGCGTCACGGTCCAGAATCGTGACATGCGCCCCTTGGGACGCGAAATGCCGCGCCGTTGCTTCGCCAAGGCCCGAAGCGCCACCGGTCACGATGGCGGCTGTGTCTTTCAACTGCATGATATCTCCCCGTTCTGCTCAATCTGAACACCCGTTCATATCACCACGGGGCGCGGGAACAGGCAAGCCGGTCTTATGCGGGATCGTGCATCAGCTTACGGTCCAGCACGGTCATCGGGCGCAAGGCATGGGTCAGTGGCGTCCAGCGCAACCATGTGCCACCCAGACGCTGGGGTATGGCACCTGTGCCCAGTTTGAAGCGGGCCAGTCCGGGGGCGTCTTCGGTGTTGATTGTGCCAAGTTCAAAACGGGTCAGTCCTTTGGATTTGGCCCATGTGATTGCGTTCCACATCAACAGGTTATGCGCTGACGCGATGCGCCCCGACGGGCGCGTATGTCCGATGTGATAAGTCGCCGTGCGCCCGTGCCGCAACACCAGTATCGCTGCCACAGGTTCGCGACCCCACATCGCGGTAAAGAGCTTTGCATCGCCCCGGTTTTCGCGGGCAAAGGCCAGCGTCAAGGCACGTGGCCATCCGCGATACCCGCGCTGGCCCTGCTGAACTGCGTCGGCATCCAGCAGCCAATGGGTCAACTGGTCGGGCATGTTCTGGCGGGTGACGCGCAGGTTCTGCGTTTGAGCGTGGCGCAGGCGGTTGCGCCATTTGCCGTGCAGCCCTGCCATCAGCTTGTCCATATCAGGGTGCAGGTCCAGAGCCGCAAGCATGGCCGGGCTGACAAGCGGCAACGCCCCAATTTGCTGCAGTGGCGCCACTGTCTCAGGTGCGATGATCAGCGGTCCGCGTATGCGTGCCGCTTTGATTTGAGCCGTGAGCGACATGCCATCGGCGGTCTGCGGGCGCGTCATCATGGAAACGCTCAAAGGCCCGAACCGACGTTGCACAATCAAAGTGCCGCAGCCAAGCCGTTGATGCGCAACACCGGCAGATTGCAGAGCCCGCGCGAAGCCTTCGCTTTGTTGCAGTGCAGTCGGGGTATGATCAGGGGCGGCATCGAACATACCGGCCATTAACCTTACCGAAACCTAAAGCGGGGTTAATCAGCGCATGAAAAAAACAGTAAACAGCATATCCGCGCCCGCACCGCGCATGACACGCACCGCCGCCACAGTGTTGGCGATGGGATTGTCTGTTCCGGTGTTCGCGGTGCTGAGCGTGATTGACTGGCTGTTTCTTTAGCCCAGTTGCACCAGCGCGTGACGTTTCTTGCCCGCCGACAGCTTGATCGGCGAAGCAAGTGCGTCAGCGTTGATCATCAGGCCTGCGTCGGTCAGCGGCGCATCATCAAGCCGCGCGCCGTTTTCCGCGATCAGGCGTTTGGCTTCTTTGCCGGATGAGGCCAGCCCCGATTTGACGATCAGTTGCACGATGGAAATGCCGTCGCCGATGTCCGAAGGCGCAAGCGTCAGCGTCGGCAGATCATCTCCAACGCCCCCTTTTTCAAACACTTCGCGTGCGGTCGCCTCGGCCGCCTGTGCCGCATCCGCCCCATGCAAAAGGCCCGTGACCTCATTGGCCAACGTGATCTTCGCTTCGTTGATCTCGGAACCTTGCAGCGCGCCCAACCGGTCGCATTCGTCGACGGGCAGTTCAGTATACAGCTTGAGGAAGCGCCCGACATCCGCGTCGGTGGTGTTGCGCCAGAACTGCCAGAATTCGTAAGCCGACAGCATATCTGCGTTCAGCCACACCGCACCCGATTGCGATTTGCCCATCTTCTTGCCGTCAGACGTGGTCAGCAAGGGGGACGTCAGCCCGTAAACCTCCCCGTCGATCACCCGGCGGGTGAGATCAATACCGTTGACGATATTGCCCCATTGATCCGATCCGCCCATTTGCAGAATGCAGCCATAGCGGCGGTGCAACTCCATGAAATCATAGGCTTGCAGGATCATGTAGTTGAATTCCAGGAACGACAGCGACTGTTCGCGGTCGAGCCGCGATTTGACCGATTCAAACGACAGCATCCGGTTGATCGAGAAATGCCGCCCGATGTCGCGCAGGAAATCGAGGTAGTTCAGCTCGTCCAGCCATTCGGCATTGTTGAGCATCAGCGCGCCATTGGGCGCATCCGAATAGTCGATGTAGGCGGCAAACACCTTTTTGATGCCTGCGATGTTGGCGTCGATGTCCGCGGGGTGAGCAGGGGGCGTTCGTCCGCGCGAAACGACGGATCGCCCACCTTGGTGGTGCCGCCGCCCATCAGGGTGATCGGTTTGTGCCCGGTTTTCTGCAACCAGCGCAGCATCATGATCTGAATGAGCGAGCCGACGTGCAAGGATTTCGCCGTGGCGTCAAACCCGATGTAGGCAGGTTGCACGCCCTTCATCAGCGCCTCGTCCAGCCCCTGATAATCCGTGCAATCGGCGAGAAACCCGCGCTCCATCATGACGGCGATGAATTCTGATTTGGGATGGTAGGTCATGGCACTTGCCCTTGGCTGGATTTGGTGGCCTCTATAGGGCGTGAGCAGACAAAGGAAAAGGCCATGAACGCGGGCCTCAAGAAAACAGGGGCTTTGACGGCCCTCGGGGCCATGAGCGGAACGTCGTTGGACGGCGTGGATGCAGCCGTGGTCGTCACCGATGGCACAGCGATCACCAGTTTTGGGCCCACGTCCTACAAGGCCTATTCGGACGAGGAGCGCGCCGTGTTGCGCGCGGGTCTGGGGCAATGGTCTGGCCCGGCTGTGCAGGCTGCAGCACAGGTCGTCGATGTCGCCCATGCGGAGGTTCTGGCCGGATTTGAAGGCATTGATCTGGTTGGATTTCATGGTCAGACGCTCGCCCATGCGCCCCGCGACAAAGGTACGCTGCAGGTGGGCGACGGGCAGGCCCTGTCCGAGGCGTTGGCTTGTCCGGTTGTTTGGGATTTTCGCACGGCAGATGTGGAACTGGGCGGCGAGGGCGCGCCGCTGGCGCCGTTTTTCCATTTTGCCTGCGCCAAATTCATTGGAGCCACGGCCCCGCTGGTGGTGCTGAATTTGGGCGGTGTCGGCAATCTGACTTATGTCGATCCGCGCAAAACGCGCCCCGATGCGCCGGGGGCGCTTTTGGCGTTTGATACCGGACCCGCGAATGCGCCCTTGAACGATCTGATGCAAGCGCGTCGCGGGGTGCCATTCGATACAGATGGCGCTTTGGCACGTGCGGGCACGGTAGAGCAGGGCGCGTTGGAGCTGTTTCTGGCTGAGCCCTTTTTCACCCGTATGCCGCCTAAATCATTGGACCGAAACGATTTTGACGAGATGATCGCGCTGGTAAGCGAATTGAGCGATGCCGACGCAGCCGCGACCCTGACAGCGATGTGCGCGGCGGGTGTGGCCCAAGGGATGGAGCATTGCCCCGAGCCGCCCACCCGCGTGTTGGTCACAGGGGGCGGGCGGCTCAATCCAGTGCTGATGCAAATGCTGGAGGTGTCACTGGACTGCCCGGTGGAGCCGGTCGAGGCGGTGGGTCTGGACGGTGATATGCTGGAAGCGCAGGCCTTTGCTTATCTGGCGGTGCGCGTGGCGCGCGGGATGCCCACATCTTGCCCCGGTACAACCGGAGTGCGTGCGGCTGTGGGTGGCGGTACGCTGAGTTGGCCCGACCACATTGCGGCCGCAGACCAAATAGCGCGCTGAAGCGCATTCATTTTTTTTCCCTTATGGGGCTTATTGTTTTGGGCCTTTGCGGGCCGGGGCCTCTGGCGGAGGTATTTGGCACCATTTGGAAACCCGGCTTAAGTCAGCGAGTTGGCATAGTCGCGGCTGAAGGCTGTGTAGCTGGGCGAAGTGGACCGCAGGTGCGGTGCCATTTCGGCGTGCAAGGCTGGCAGTTGGTGAAACGGCACATTTGGCATGCTGTGGTGTTCGGCGTGGTAGGGCATGTTCCAAGCCAGAGCGCGCACAAGGCGATTGGTGAAGGTCGTGCGAGTGTTTTCCAGCATGTTGGCCACAGGCGGGCAGTGGCCGTGTTCCGCCAGCAGATAAAGACGCAGCACGGGTTGTCCGATCAACACCGGCACAAGCCAGAGCCACAAGACCAGTGGCGTGAAAAGCAGGCTGAAGGCTGCGAGCGCATAGAGTGCAAGGATGATGCGGGCCTCACGTCGCATTGCGCGGTGGCGACGTGGCGGCAAGTAGGGGGCGGTGATCTGGCCGAAGGCGTTTGTCCAAAGCGTGCGCCCATTGCCCGACCAATAGCCCCAGCCGCTGAGATAGATCAGGTAGGCAGGCCAAGTGGTGGGGCGCCCGTGGCCCGCGATTTCGGGGTCATTTTCGGGATCATTGGTGTATTTGTGATGGGCCAGATGAAAATATCGAAACCACACGAACGGGAGCAGCATAAAGGGCGCGATGGCATGGCCCACCACATCGCTGATCCATGGGCGTGCAAACGGCGTGGCATGTGTGCACTCGTGGCTGAGCGTGAACAGGAACACAATCGCGATGCCGTAAGGCAATACGACCAGACCCCAAAGCGGGCCTTGCCATGCGATGTAGCTGCCCATCGCAGCGATGGCGCCCAGATGGCCTGCCAAGTGGATGAGGCCCCGCCTGTCTGAGCGCGCAGTCAGCCTTGTCTTGGTGTCGGCACTGAGGGTTGCGATGACCGTTTGATGATCCATGGCGTATTTATCACTGCATTCAGTGCCGGGTGACAAGGGCTCAGCGCGGGATATCGAAGCCGGGCGGGGCCAGTGTGAAGCCGTCAAATTCAAATCCGGGAGATACGGTGCAGCTGACCAGCGTATAGGCGCCCGTGGTGGCCGCGGCTTGCCAATGCAGCTTGGGCACGATGATTTGCGGCGCGCCCTGTTCCAGGTCGGGTGTCAGCAGATGATCCGTTGCCGGTCCGTCCGATGTAGCGCTGAGTGACAGGATCAGCGGCGCTCCGGAATGGTAAAGCCAGATCTCCGTTGCATCGACTGTGTGCCAGTGGCTTCGTTCGCCTGCCGCCAACAGGAAATAGATGCAGGTGCCGCTGGCGCGCCCCGGCCCATCGCCTACCCAAGTCTGGCGGTAGTGCCCGCCTTCGGGATGTGGCGCGAGGTTCAGGCGTTTGATGATATCTTGCGCCGTCATGGCTGCGCGCGGGGATCCTTGAGATCACAGCCTGTGGGCAGGATCAGATGGATCAGCAATCCACCATTGCGCGGGTTGGCAAACAGTGCAGCCCCCCCCGACTGTTCGGCAAAGCCCTTGACCATCGACAGACCAAGACCGGAGCCTTGGCCCACGGGTTTGGTCGTAAAGAACGGCTCGGCGATCCGGGACAGAATTTCGTCGCTGACGCCGGGCCCGGTGTCGGTGATGGTCAGGCGCACGTATTTGAGGTCTTCGCGCAGCGGCGTGACCTTGTGCAGCGCTGATGGGTTGAGCAATGTGGCGCTGATGGTGATCTGCCCGCCGCTCTCGGCCATGGCATCGCGGGCGTTGGTGGCAAGGTGAAGCAATGCGGTCTCCAACTGGGCCTCATCGCAGCACACCTGATCAGGCGCTGACAGGGCATCGACGTCCAAGTGGATATTGGGCGGCAAAACGCGGGTGGCCACCTGTTGAAAGCGCGTCAGAAACTCCGGCAATTCGATGATATTGGGCCGCAAATGCGCCTTGCGGGAAAAGGCCAGCATGTGGCTGATCAATCGCGCGGCCCGATCGGCGGCATCTTTGGTTTCCTGCAGGGCGGACACCCGTTCATCGTCTGAGCCAGCCAGTTCCGCCAACTCAACATTTCCCCGCATCACGGTCAGCAAATTATTGAAATCATGTGCGATACCAGATGTCAGCTGCCCCAGTGCGCGCATCTTCTGGGTCTGAGCGGCCACTTCGCGGGCCTGCTCAAGATCAGCACTGGTGCGCAGCATGCTGCGTTGGGCAACAATGTAATACCCGGCCACCGCGACGGCCCCAAAGGCAATCAGAGCTTGTTGGGCCAACTCGCCTTCAAACCGGGTCGAATGGACCACACCCATGAAAATGCAACTGAACACAATGCTCAGAGTGTCCCAACGGGCGACAGCCGTCAGCATTGTATGTCGCGACAGGTTAAACATTGCGTGGCCAGCCACACCGCACACGCCAATGGTTTGCAATGCCACGCTGTCCTGCAGCGTCAGGTACAACAGCATGAAGGTGAAACTGCCCGACGTCACGATATTCAGCGCGACTAGGCGGGCATACTCCGGCAAATGCACCGGTCCGCGGGTGCGCCAGAGGATCCAACTGTAAATGAAGTTGGTGACCAGATAAAAGCCGAGCCAGAGCAGCATAAAGACCTGTTCGGTCGCCAGATACAGCAACACACCGCTGACGATGATGATGCCATAGCGCGCGATCAGATCGTAGCGCGACCCCAAATCGGAACGCACCATGGCTTCTGCGACAGGCCAGAAGTCGTGCGCGTCAAGCTGAGTTTGGCTTATGTTGGCGGTGTCTGTCAGTGTGTGCTCGATGTTGGACGGCTTCGTACCACCGCCTTATGATGACAGTTCAAAAGATGCAGTATCCTGCGACAGGAGCGTCTATCACATCAAGGGTTTTGCGGTTTGTCGGCGGATAAACGGTATTTTTTCACGTTTTGCTAGAATACGTGAGGTCTTATTCGCCCTTAAGTGGGAAAACGCGTCGCCGCACGTCACTTTAGGACGCTGCGGCCTGCGTATTCCGCGGTCTCGCCCAAGGCTTCTTCGATACGGATCAACTGGTTGTATTTTGCCAGCCGGTCCGAGCGCGCGAGCGAGCCTGTCTTGATCTGCCCGCAATTGGTGGCCACGGCGAGATCCGCAATCGTAGCGTCTTCCGTCTCGCCTGAGCGGTGCGACATGACGTTGGTGAAACCGGCCCGGTGCGCCATGTCGACAGCTTTAAGGGTCTCCGTCAACGTCCCGATTTGGTTGACTTTTACCAGCATGGAGTTCGCACATCCGCGCGCTATCCCGTCGGCCAGACGCAGCGGGTTCGTCACAAAAAGATCGTCACCAACCAGTTGCACCTTGCCACCCAGCATGTCGGTCAGCGCTTTCCAGCCGTCCCAATCGTCTTCGGACATTCCGTCTTCGATCGAGATGATGGGGTAGTCGTTGCACAGTGCTGCAAGGTAGGCCGCGTTTTCCTCTGAACTAAGCGTTTTGCCTTCGCCAGACAAAACGTATTTGCCATCTTTGTAGTATTCCGTGGCGGCGCAATCGAGGGCGAGATGAATATCATCGCCGGGCTTGTATCCTGCTTTTTCGATGGATTTCAAAATGAAATCAAGGGCGTCACGGGTGGAGCTTATGTTCGGCGCAAAGCCACCTTCATCGCCCACTCCGGTCGCGAGACCTGCATCTGAAAGCTCGCGCTTGAGCGTGTGAAATACCTCTGCGCCCATACGCACCGCGTCGCGAATATTGTCGGCCGCGACGGGCATGATCATGAATTCCTGAATGTCGATCGGGTTGTCGGCGTGTTCGCCGCCGTTGATGATATTCATCATGGGCACAGGTAGAACGCGCGCCGATGTGCCGCCCACATAGCGAAAAAGTGGTTGTGTACAGTAATCCGCTGCGGCCTTCGCAGCGGCCAGCGACACACCCAAAATGGCATTGGCTCCAAGGCGCGATTTGTTGTCGGTGCCATCCAGTTCGATCATCACGCCGTCGATCTCGACCTGTTCGGTCGCGTCGATGCCCACCAGCGCCTCGGCGATCTCGCCATTAACCGAAGCACAGGCGTCCAGAACGCCCTTGCCCATATAACGCGCTTTGTCACCGTCGCGCCGTTCCACGGCCTCATATGCCCCGGTGGATGCGCCCGATGGGACGGCGGCGCGGCCCATCGTGCCATCTTCGAGGATCACATCGACTTCGACGGTTGGATTGCCACGGCTGTCGAGGATCTCGCGGGCGTGGATGTCGATGATGGTACTCATGAAGAAGGCTCCTTTGGAATGGCGTTGCGCGCGTCATAGCGGGCTGACGCTGGCAAGGAAAGGGCTAGGACGCCGCAGCGCGCACCCGCCGCTCGCGCCAGAGTGTGTAGATGCCCGACCCCACGATCACCGCGGCCCCGATCAGCGTCAGCGCATCGGGCCGCTCGGCAAAGACAAACCATCCGACGATCAGCGCGAATACCATGCGGCTATAGCGGAAGGGTGTGACAAAGCTGACCTCACCGACGCGCATGGCCGCGACGATGCCGTAATAGGCCAAGGCCCCGATCAGAATGGACCCGGCGATCAAAACCGATTGCATCGGATCTGGCACGATCACAGGGGTTTGGACCACGGCCAGCAGGATAATGCCGGTGGGGATCAGCACCAGAAACGCCAGAAAGCTCAGCTGCATCGACGAGGTATGCGCAGGCACCCGGCGTGTGGCCAGATCGCGGATGGCAAGCCCGACCACACCCTGCACCGCAAAGAGCGAGAGCCAGTCAAACCCTTCCATACCCGGGCGGATGATCAGCAAAACGCCCATGAACCCGACCAGAATTGCCGACCAGCGCCGCCAGCCTACGGGTTCCGACAAGAACAGCGCAGCCCCCAAGGTGACCACCAGCGGCGTGGCCTGCAAAATGGCCGACGCCGAAGAGATCGGCGTCAGCGCAATCGCCGTGACAAAGCCCAACGTGCCGATCAGTTCACCAAGCGAACGCAACAGGATCGGCCCGGTCAGCATATCGCGCGAGAAAAACCGTTGGCCCTGCGCGCGCAGGATCAGGGCAAAGACACCCGCGCCGCCCATTCCCAGCATCGCGATGATCTGCCCGATGGGCAGTGCCCCAGCCAGAAGCTTGATGAACATATCCTCGATGGCAAAGCCGAGCATCGCCAGCACCATGAAGGTCGCGCCGCGCAGATTGTCCATGTGATTTCTGTCCTTCGGCGGGGATGTGTGCGCGTGGCGTCGCAGGATTGCGGGCCAAGGTCAAGCCGTGCGCTGGATTGTCAGGCAGAGGCATTTGCTTGGCCGGCAACGCCGGGGTCCGGGCGTCTCAATCGAGGCGCGATACCGTGACGCTCTGGCGTAGCATGTAGGCCCATTTCTCGGTCTCCATGAACGCCACGTCGGTCGCGTCACGGCCTGACGCAATGACCACCAGGCCCGGGGCTGCACTCATGCCGGTGGGGTCGATCAGGTGCCATGCTCCATCCAGCCACACCTCGACCACGGCGTGAAAGTCGGGCGGATTGACGTCGGCGCAATAGACGGACGTGTAGCGTGCCGGAACGCCGCCCGCGCGGACCAAAGCACACATCACATGGGTAAAATCGCGGCACACCCCCTCGCGTGCAACAAAGGTATCCATCGCCGTGGTCGTGCCAGTGGAGCGGCCCGGAACATAGCTCAACTCGCCTTTCACCCAATCCTGAATCGCGGCCACCTTGGCGCCGCCGCTCAGCCCGTCAAAGGTTTTGGCGACAAAGGACGTGAATAAATCCGATTGGCAAAAGCGCGAGGGGCGCAGGTAGTACAGCACATCGGGTGCCAACGCTGAGATCGGTGTCGCAGGCAAGCCGTCCAAAACCACCGCCGGGCGGTCAACATCGACCTTGGCGTGATAGCTCAGGTTCATCGTGTCCCGCGGCACCCGCGCCCAGACCCGACGGTTGAGCGCGCCCGGATCGCCGATGCGGTGCACCGTGCCGTCGTCTATGTCGAGACTGCTTTCAACGATGTGCTGGCTGTCGGTCTGGCACGCCTCCAGCGTCAGCAACACCATGTCGTCACCGCCAAGGTGATACTCCATCATGACGTCGATCTCGATACGCATGGTGTCGGTGTCCAATTCAAAATGTGACGGGGATGATGGCGCTTTGGAGACTTCTATTGAACATCAAGTGTCCGGGAAAGGTGCATTCTGCAAAGGGCGTCCATCCCTGCAAATCCCGCGCCTTACTTCTTCAGCGGCACACCATAAAGCTCCAGCCTGTGACCGCGCAACTCATAGCCCAGCTTTTCCGCGATGCGTTCTTGCAAGGCTTCGATCTCGGCGTCGACAAACTCGATGACCTCTCCCGAATTCATGTCGATCAGATGATCGTGATGGTCGCGCTCGGCATCCTCATAGCGCGCCCGCCCATCGCCGAATTCCAGCTTGTCGAGGATGCCCGCCTCTTCAAACAGCTTGACGGTGCGGTAAACCGTGGCAATGGAAATGCCAGCATCAATCGCTGAGGCGCGCGCATAAAGCTCTTCGACATCGGGGTGGTCTTCGCTGTCTTGCAGCACCGTGGCGATGGTGCGCCGCTGCCCGGTCATGCGCAGGCCCTTGGCTTCGCAGCGTTTGATGATGGGTTTGTGCATGTACGCGCGCCTTGGGTGTCTCGACAGGTGGCCTTCAGATGTAGCGGCAAATGCGCGGCGGTTCCAGATGGGTTTTGGCCGGACGGTTGACTTCCGTGCGCCAAAGGCCCATGTGCACCTCAGGCGACGCCTTCTGCCGCGTGAGCAGTGTCAGCGCCAAGGTCCCGATCCTGCGCTTACAAATCTGACGAGACAAGGCCGCCGATGTTCCCAAAATCACGCGTGGGGCTCAAGCGCGACAGACGGCTGTGGGCATGTGGCCCGCTGGCCGCGATCTGGTTTACGCGCGACCCGAACGCGCCGCCTTTTGGGCGGCACACATGGTGCGCCTGGCGTGCCGGAAAGAGAAATATGAGTGACTTCGACATGATGCAATTGCCAGGCAAACTGGTAGAGCGTCTCAAAGCGATGGGTCTGACCGACCCGACCCCAATTCAAAAACAAGCCATCCCGCACGCCCTGAACGGGCGTGATGTGATGGGTCTGGCCCAGACGGGCACCGGCAAGACGGCCGCTTTCGGTGTGCCACTGATCGCCCAGATGCTGGAACTGCCCGGTCGTCCCGCACCCCGCAGCGTCAAGGGGTTGATCCTGGCGCCGACGCGCGAATTGGCCAGCCAGATCGCGGTGAACCTGCGCGGCTTTGCCGAAGGGACGCCGATCAAAGTACAAATGGTGGTGGGCGGACAATCCATCAATCCACAGATCAAACGCCTCGAACGGGGTGTTGATTTGCTGGTCGCCACGCCCGGTCGTCTGCTGGATCTGATCGACCGCCGTGCGGTGCGGCTGGATGAAACCACCTTTCTGGTGCTGGACGAGGCCGACCAGATGCTCGACATGGGCTTCATCCATGATCTGCGCAAAATCGCGAACCTGATCCCTGAAGAGCGTCAGACGATGCTCTTTTCCGCAACCATGCCCAAGCTGATGAACGAGATCGCAAACAGCTATCTGCGCAGCCCCATCCGGGTGGAAGTGTCGCCTCCGGGCAAGGCCGCCGACAAGGTCACCCAAGAGATCCACTTCATCGCCAAGGCCGAAAAGGCCAGCCTCCTGATCGAGCTGCTGGGCAAACACAAGGGCGAACGCGCGCTGGTCTTTGGCCGCACCAAGCACGGCTCCGAAAAGCTGATGAAAACGCTGGTCAAGGCCGGGTTCGACGCGGCCTCCATTCACGGCAACAAATCACAAGGTCAGCGAGACCGCGCCATTGCTGCCTTCAAGTCAGGTGAGATCACCGTGCTCGTGGCCACCGATGTGGCCGCACGTGGGCTGGATATTCCGGACGTCAAACACGTCTACAATTTCGACCTGCCCAATGTGCCTGACAACTATGTGCACCGCATCGGCCGCACGGCGCGCGCGGGCAAAGATGGTGCCGCGATTGCGTTTTGCGCCCCAGACGAGATGGACGAATTGAAGGCGATCCAGAAGGTCATGAAAATCGCTATTCCTGTGGCCTCCGGTCGCCCGTGGGAAGCCATCGACAACCCGGATGCAGGCAAGCCCAAGGGCAGGGGCCGTGGACGCGGCGGTCGCCCGGGCGGCGGTGGCGGGCAAAAACCTGCAGGCGTGCAGGCGGCCAAACCGGGCGGAAACCGCAAACGCCGTCGCGGTGGCAAACCGGGCGGTGGCGGTCAACGCGCAGCCTAAAAATGCAAAGGGCGGACCTGCATCACAGATCCGCCCTTCCAAATGGCCCCAAATACCTGCGCCGGAGGCCAAAATCTCTTTTGGCGTCCGGGTCGCATTGCACGCGCTTTATGAATAGAGCGGCGGCACGCCCAACTGGTTGTGGATATCGTTGACCATCGCACTGTCCAACCCATACCCCTGTGCCAATTGGTGCAGGTATTGTGCCTCGGCTTGACTGTCGAGGTTGATGCCCAACACACTCATCGCGTACACCTGCGGGGCCATGCCGCGCGGGGTTTGTTGCACCAGCGCTTCAACGTCCACAGGGGCCTGCAACTCGGCCTGCACAAACGCGGCCTCCTGATTGTCGACCTCGTCACCCAATTGGCCAAGCAGCTTTTCGCGTTCCGCATCATCCAGCTTGCCGTCGGACTTGGCGGCTTGGATCATTGCGCGCAGCATCAGCGCGGCCGCAGCCTCCTGATCGGCAGATGGTGCGATCTCGGGCTCCGGGTTGGCGTCAAAACTGGAATTGAGCACCTCGCCAAAGCTCCGGTCGTTGGCTGCAGGCTTGCCTTGCAGCGCGCCCGCAAGCCCGCCCAGAAGACCGCCCGCACCGGCAGAACCAGCCAGCCCGCCCAGAATATCCTGCAGCCCGCCGCCGCTGCCGCCCTTGGCACCGCCAAGGCTCTCCAGCAAACCGCCCAAACCACCGGGCAAACCGCCAGCACCGCCACCGGCACCGCCCAAAAGCCCGCCCAGCATATCCTCAATGCCACCGCCCTGAGGCGCGCTTTGCGGGCCTCCATAGGGCGTGCCACGGCCGGGCGTCCCGTTCGCGCCTCCGGTCAAGCCGCCCAAAAGGCCACCCAAACCGCCGCCGGACGCGCCGCCCTTCATCATGCCTTGGGCGCCTTTTGCCACAGCCACACCGATGGCCACCTTGGCCAGTGTTTTCATCAAACTCATTGGTCACAATCCCCCGCTGGATAAATTTACATCTCCACTTTTGCAGTCTTTGCGAAGGTATCACAGGGGAATTCTGGTGGCTGGGCACCATTTCGCCGGATCGGAGGCCGGGAATTGGGGGCGATGTGATTGACAATCGGCGCGTTCATACCCCCTTCTTGCCGGATGGAGCGCAAATCACACATGGACGCGTTTGGCGCGGCCGCCCTCATCACCTTCGCACTGCATCTTGCGTTCAATCAGGTTGTTATCAAGGTCACGAACGGCGGCTTTGGCCCAGTGTTCGCCGCAGGGCTGCGCTCGGCAGGGGCGGTTGTGGTGCTCTTGATCTGGATGCGTCTGCGCGGGGTCAGCTTCAACATCTCGCGCGATGCGATCCCGGCCGGCATCTTTTCGGGCTGCCTCTTCGGGCTGGAATTCATGTGCCTGTTCTCGGCGCTTGATTTCACGACCGTCAGCCGCGCGTCCGTGATTTTTTATTCCATGCCGGTCTGGCTGGCGATAGCGAGCCATTTCCTGATCCCGGGCGACGGCTTCACCCGGCGCAAGGCGATGGGTTTGGGCCTTGCCATGACAGGCGTGGCGCTGGCCTTGCTCGACCGCAGCGATGTCACGGCCAGCCTTTTGGGGGATATCCTCGCGCTGACCTCGGCGCTATGCTGGGCGGCGATTGCGCTTTGCGTCAAGATCACGCCTTTGCAAAACGTGCCACCAGCGCAGCAACTCCTGTTTCAGGTGATGGTCTCCGCACCCATTCTGTTGATCGGATCGCTCTTTTTCGGCGAGTTCTTTCGCGACCCGACATTGCTGCACTGGGGTGGGTTGGCCTTTCAGACTATCGCAGTGGCCAGTCTCGGCTTTCTCGCGTGGTTCTGGCTGATGTCGATTTATCCAGCCTCCTCGGTGGCCTCCTTCAGCTTCTTGTCACCGGTGTTTGCAGTGATCCTTGGCTGGCTATTGCTCGACGAACACGTCGGCGCACAGGTCTGGATCGCGCTCTTTCTGGTGTCAGGCGGGATCTACATGATCAACACGCGCAGCCGTGCCGCGCGTATGGCTTAGGTGCCGCAGAAGGTCGCAGGCACGACCTGATCCTTGGTCGGCGCGCGCATCAGATCAGTGTCGGCTGTCGTATAGGGGCGCGACAATTCCGTATTCAGCCGCTGGAACGGCGCAAAATCACCGGCAACAGCGGCCTCGATCATCTCTTCTATGCGATGATTGCGCGGGATGATGCGCGGATTGGCACGCTGCATGGTCGCTTGCGCATCGGTCTCGGTGGCAATACGTGCCTGCCAGCGCGCGGCCCACTGATCAAATGCCTCTCGGTTCAGCAGATGGTCGCGCGCATCGCCCCGTGCCAAAGCGTCAAAGGTGTTGGTGAAATCCGCGCCATCCGTCTGCATCAGTGCCAAAAGATCGTCGATCAACGCCTGATCGCCCTCTTGCACAGTGCTGATGCCGATTTTGGCGGCGAAACGCTTGCGCCATTCGGCCTCGATCTGGTCGGGCATGGCATGAATGATTGCGGTCGCCTCTTCGATGGCGGCTTCCTTGTCGTCCATCTGCTGGATCAGCGCAGTGGCGAACTGTGCCATGTTCCAAACCGCGATGCGCGGCTGGTTGGAATAGGCATAGCGGCCCATCTGGTCGATGGAGCTGAAGACGGTGTCGGGGTGATAAGTGTCCAGAAAGGCGCAGGGACCATAATCAATGGTCTCTCCCGCGATGGAACAATTGTCAGTGTTCATAACCCCATGGATGAAACCCACCGCCATCCACGCCGGGATCAGCCGCGCCTGTGCCGCACAAACAGCGCGCAGCAGGTCCATCGGGCCGGCCGCCTCGGGGTAATGGCGATCTATCGCATATTGGGTCAGTTCTTTCAGTTCCGCGATCTGGCCACGATGGGCGAAAACCTGAAACGTGCCGACCCGCAGGTGGCTGGCGGCGACGCGGGTCACAATGGCACCGGGCAGAACGCTCTCGCGAAAGACATCTTCGCCGGTCAGCGTCGCGGCAAGTGCACGCGTCGTGGGGATGCCCAGGCCGTGCATTGCTTCGGAGATCACATATTCGCGCAGCACCGGCCCCAGCCATGCGCGACCATCGCCCATACGGCTGTAGGGTGTGGGGCCCGAGCCCTTGAGCTGTATGTCTCGACGCAGTCCGTCGGTGCCGACGACTTCACCCAGCAAAATCGCGCGGCCATCACCAAGCTGCGGATTGTAGCTGCCAAACTGGTGACCCGCATAAAGCTGTGCGAGCGGTGCCGCGCCTTCGGGTACTGTGACCCCGGAAAAAACCGCCGCACGTTCTGCGTCACTGGCATCCGTCAGACCCAACACGCGCCCGAGCGCCTCGTTGTAGGCGATAAGCTGCGGTGCACGCACTGGGGTCGGATCCTGCCGCGTGTAAAAGGCGGCGGGCAAGCGGGCATAGCTGTTGTCAAAGGGGGCTGTCAGGGTCATGGGTCAGATATAGGCGGCATTTCTTTGGGCACCAGTGTGCGGGTTGCAAAGAAACTTTGCAAAGTGGTGCGCTGTTGTTTGCAAAGTTTAAAGCTTTCGGGTCATCAGCATATACCCGTCGCGTGGTGCAAATCCCGATCGCGCGTATAGGCGTTGTGTCTGCGCGTTGGTTCGATCCACCTCCAGATGCAATGCCTTGAGGCCTGCGCCGGACAAGGCGCGGGGCAGTGACTGCAAGACCTCGCTGGCGATACCACGCCCGCGCACGCCCGGGCGGATGTACAATTCGTCGACAAAACCATCGAGGCCGCCGAACTCCAGTGACCAGCCAAAACAGATCACCACATATCCGATCGGCGCGCGTGGCGGGCCTATCAGATAGACGGCCCCATGTGGGCTGCCGTCCAGCAAAGGCGCGATGCCATCGCGGCGCGCGTCCTGGCCGAGCTTGATGTTCATTTCCGAATGAAAAGCGGCCACCAACGCATCAAGACGGTCCAGATGATCAGGCTTGGCCAGGGTCAGGATAGCACTCACAACCGGGCCAACCGATCCGTGAGCAGAGCAAAGAACCCATCCGCATCGATATCGCCCATGAATGTGGCGTTTGGCGCCCGATCCGTCACGCCCCACCAATCGGCGACCGTCATTCCGAGGGTCAACTCCGACGTGGTTTCGATTTCGACGTTGACCTTCCGCCCTGTGAACAGTTCGGGTTTCAATAGGTACGCCGTGACACAGGGATCATGCAAAGGCGCACCTGAAGATCCATATTTTTCCTTGTCAAACCGTTCAAAGAAATCCGTCATCTCGGCAACGGCACGACCCACTGGTGTACCCAGTGCGCGGAAGGCATCATTTCGCGATTGTGTGACCAGAGCCTTATGCGTGACATCAAGTGGCATCACAACAATATCAATTCCAGATTTAAACACAATATCAGCGGCTTGTGGGTCGACATAAATGTTGAATTCGGCGGCTGGCGTGATGTTCCCCACCTCGAAATAGGCACCGCCCATCAGTACGATCTGATGGATCCGCTCGGCGATATCGGGTGCTTGTGTCAAGGCCGTGGCCACGTTCGTCAAAGGACCCAAGGGGCACAGCGTCACCGTGCCGGAGGCTTCGCGGCGCAACGTGTCGACAATAAAGTCCACGGCATGGCCTGCGGCAAGCGGCATGACGGGATCAGGCAAGTCCGGTCCGTCCAAGCCGGTTTTTCCATGAACGTGTTCCGCTGTGACCAGCGGGCGGCCCAGCGGGCGGTCGCAGCCGGCAAAGACCGGCACATCCGTTTTGCCCGCCAACTCACAGATAATACGTGCATTTTTAGCCGTCAGCTCCAGTGGAACATTGCCCGCAACCGCCGTGATCCCAAGCACGTTAAGCTCTTCTGGGCAGGCCAGCGCCAACAGAATCGCAACGGCGTCATCTTGTCCGGGATCGGTGTCGATGATGATTTTACGGGGGGGCATAGATGGCTCCGGTGTTCTGGGTCGCGCGGACACTCGCAAACGCCTTGCGGCTTGTCCAGAGGGCGCGCGGCTCAGCGGCGCTCCTCCGCTTTGACGCGGTCCCACAGCGCGTCCATTTCCGTCAGATCGCTGTCCTTGGGGCGCTTGCCTAAAGCGGCCAGATGCGCCTCGACGGCTTCAAACCGCCGGGTGAATTTGGCGTTCGTGGCCCGGAGCGCCGCCTCGGGATCGACACCCAGATGACGCCCCAGATTGGCCATGACAAACAGCAGAGGTCGCCGAATTCCTCTTCGATCTCAGCTTGGGTCAGCGTGTCGCGCGCCTCGACCAGTTCGGCGGCCTCTTCGGTGAATCTTGTCAAGAACTTGCGTTGTTGACGGCCAGTCGAACCCAACGCGCGCCGCGCGCTTTTGCAACTTCAGCGCGCGCGCAAGAGCGCGGGCAGGCCCACGGCCACGCCGTCCAGCGTGCCGCCCTGCGCCTTGCCGGCGCGCTCTGCCGCTTTGATCGCCTCCCAATCGGCGGTTTGCTGTTCTGCGGATTTGTCCCGTGAGGCGTCGCCGAAGACATGCGGGTGGCGCGCGACCATCTTGTCGGAAATCGCACGCACAACGGTTTGAAAGGTGAAATGCCCGGCCTCTTCGCCCATTGCCGTGTGATAGACCGTCTGCAGCAGCAGATCGCCCAATTCGCCCTCCAGATCGGCCCAGTCCGGCGCTCGATGGCATCGGCGACCTCATAGGCTTCTTCGATGGTGTAGGGCGCGATGGTGTCGAAATCCTGCTCAATGTCCCAAGGACAGCCCGTATCGGGATCGCGCAGGCGGCGCATGATTTCCAACAGGCGCTCAATCCCTGCATTTGCGTCATGTATCAGTTCATCCGCCATTGCAGCCCTGCCTTTTCCCGTGTCAGATGCACATCAACCAGATTTTCAAAAGGAGTCCACCCCATGCCTGTGATTAACCGGATTGCCGATATGAGCGCGGATATGACGGCCTGGCGCCGGCACCTGCACACCATTCCCGAACTGGGCTGCGACTGCCCCAAGACGGCGGCCTTCGTCGCCGAGCGGCTGCGCGAATTCGGCGTCGACGAGATGCACGAAGGGATCGCGCAGACCGGGATCGTGGCGATCATCGAAGGGCAGGGCGACGGGCCCGACCATCGGGCTGCGCGCCGATTTCGATGCGCTGCCGATCACCGAAGAGACCGGCGTTGACTATGCCTCGACGCACCCGGGCAAGATGCACGCCTGCGGCCATGACGGGCACACCGCGATGCTGCTGGGGGCTGCCAAATATCTCGTCGAGACGCGCAATTTCGCGGGCCGCGTCGCGCTGATCTTCCAGCCCGCCGAAGAGGACGGCGGCGGCGGCCGAGGTGATGGTGCAAGGAAGGCATCATGGACCGTTTCGACATCGGCGAAGTCTATGCGCTGCACAACGCGCCCGGCATGCCGGAGGGCGGGTTTTTCACGACGCCCGGGCCAATCATGGCGGCGGTGGACAGCTTTACCATCAATATCACCGGGCGCGGCGGGCATGGCGCGATGCCGCATGAAACGATTGACCCGGTGGTGGCCGCTTGCGGGATCGTGAGGCCATTCAGACCATCGTCAGCCGCAATCACCATACAGAGCATGAACTGGTGGTGTCGGTCACGCAGATCCACACCGGGACTGTGAACAACGTCATTCCGGGCACTGCCTATATCAACGGCACGATCCGAACTTTCGATCCGGAGGTGCAGGCGATGGTCAAGCGGCGCATGGGAGAGATCGTGGCCGGGCAGGCCGCGAGCCTACGGGGTCGAGGCGGAACTGGATTTACGAGCACGGCTATCCCGGCGACGGTCAACGACGCCCGGACAAGACCGCCTTCGCCGCCGAGGTGGCCCGCGAGATCGTGGCCGGCGAGGACGGCGGTCGACGACGACAATATGCCCAAGGTGATGGGGGCCGAGGATTTTGCCTATATGCTTGAGGCGCGCCCCGGGGCCTATCTGATGCTGGGGCAGGGCGAGGGCGCGGGGCTGCATCACCCGAAATTCAATTTCAACGATGAAATAGCACCGATCGGCGCGTCGTTCTTTGCGCAATTGGTCGAGCGGGCACAGCCTGTTGCGCGGGGCTGAGTTGTGGCACTGGAAGATGCAAAAAATCAGATAGATCATGCCTTTACGCGCGAGGACCCGCGCGGTCCGAGCTTTGAGCTGACGTTCGGCGGCGCGCTGTCGTTTCTGCGCAGGCGCTACACTAAGGACCTGAGCGGTGTGGACATCGCTGTGACGGGCGTGCCCTTCGATCAGGCGGTGACCAACCGGCCCGGCACGCGGTTGGGGCCGCGCGCGATCCGCGAGGCGAGCGCGTTGCAGGCGTTCGACGCGCCCTATGGCTGGCCCTTCGACGTGCTGAGCGAGCGGGCCATCGTGGATTACGGCGATCTGGCGTTTGACTATGCCGATGTGCCGCGCTTTCCGGACCGGCTGACCGCGCATATCCGCGGCATCCTGGAGGCCGGTGCCGCGAGCGTGGTCCTGGGCGGCGATCACTACATCAGCTTTCCGATCCTCAAGGCCTATGCGGAGAAATACGGGCCCATCAGCCTGTTGCAGTTTGACGCGCACACCGACACCTGGGCGGATGACGACATGGCGCGGGTGGATCACGGCACGATGTTCTACAAGGCGGTGAAATCGGGGATCGTGGACCCGGCGACGATCGGTTCAGGTCGGCATCCGGACCGACCAACGAGGACACGCTGGGCGTGCATATCATCGACGCGCGCGAGGTGCATGAACTGGGGCCGCAGGCGGTGGTGGCGCGGATCAAGGAGATTCTGGGCGACCAGCCCATGCTATCTGACCTTTGACATCGACGCGCTGGACCCGGCCTTTGCGCCCGGCACCGGCACGCCGGTCTGGGGCGGGCTGACCTCGTGCGCAGGCGGCGGCGATGCTGCGCGATCTGGCGGGGATCAACATTCGTGGGCGGCGATGTGGTCGAGGTGTCGCCGCCCTTTGACACCACCGGGGCCACGGCCATCGCAGGCGCGCATGTGGCCACCGAAATTTGCTGTCTTCTGGGCTGGAGGATGCGCAGTGAGCGGTAAGAACCAACCGATCAGCGGCAACGATCTGGCGCGGTTTTCCGGCCCCAATTCATTCATGCGTCTGCCGATGGTCGCGGACCTAAAGGGATTGGACGTGGCGGTTCTGGGCATTCCGATGGACATCGGCACCTCGTGGCGGTCCGGCACGCGGTTCGGCCCCAAGGACGTGCGTGCGCAAAGCGCGATGATCCGGCCCTACAACATGGGCACCGGTGCGGCCCCCTTTGACAGTTTGCAGGTGGCGGATATTGGCGATCTGGCGATCAATACGTTCTCGCTCAAGGATAGAGTGCGGATTATTCAAGAGAGTTACGAGGCGATCTTGAAGTTCGATGCGATGCCGGTTGCGATTGGCGGGGACCATTCGATCACCTTGCCGATCCTGCGCGCGATGCATGCGCGGCATGGGCCGGTGGCGCTGGTGCATGTGGATGCCCATGCGGATGTGAACGACGAGATGTTCGGAGAGCGGGAAACACACGGCACGGTGTTTCGCCGCGCCTATGAAGAGGGGCTGGTCATCCCCGGCAAGACCTATCAGATCGGGCTGCGCGGATCGGGATATACGGCCGAAGATTTCACCGAGGCGCAGGGCTGGGGGTTTCAGCACTTTCTGGCTCCGGATCTATGGGGGCGGGATCTGAGCACGCTGGGGGCGGAGATTCGCCGCGATATCGGGGATTTGCCGGTTTACGTCACCTATGACATCGACAGCCTTGATCCGGCCTTCGCGCCCGGCACGGGCACGCCCGAGATCGGCGGGCTGACGACGCCGCAGGCGATGGAACTGATCCGCAGCGCTGCAAAGGGGTTTGAACATCGTCGGCTGTGATCTGGTCGAGGTGTCGCCGCCCTATGACACGTCCGGGCAATACGGCGCTGACGGGGGCGAATATCCTCTATGAACTGTTGTGCGTTCTTGCCCGGGCGTTACGTATCGGTGAGCAGGCATGGAGCCTCCGGCGGGCATGATCTGGGACAGAAATGAAGATGAGGCGGTCATGTATGCTGGTATCATTGTTTTTTTGCGTTGTGGCGCGGCGATGGCCTACGTGCGGCTGGCGCCGACGGATCTGGCGCGGTGGCACGCGCCGATTGAGGCAACGGCCGATGAGACGCGGACCTTGGATGGTGCGGTGCGGGTGATCGCGGCGGATGCGCAGAGCTGGCGAAAATCGCGGATGGCCGCGCGGCAACGCGCACGCCGCGCACGGAGGTTGTCGCCGGATCAGTGGCCGAAGGGGCGTATCACCTATCGTCACGCGCTCCAAATTCTTCGGCTTTCCCGATTACACGACGGTCGAACAGGACGGGGCCGCTGAAGATGTATGCGCGGCTGCGGTTCGGGCAGTCAGATCTTGGGGTCAATGCGCGCGCGACTGAGCGGTGGCTTGGTCGGCCGCGTCGCCGCAGGGATGAACTGAGGCAGCCTTGTTGCACTTCACGCCACATCGGCACGTTCAGCGACATCTGGCATTGCGCCATGAACATGCGCCCATCGACCTGCAGGCAGATGGTTTCGCCCAGTTCAACACGGCTGCCGGATTTGTCGGTGCAATAGCAATCAACCGTTTTGCCACCGGGCCCGACGGTGACATCGGCGACGGCCGAATATGCGACAGAGCAGCAAATCAGCACGTGACGTTTCATGCAGCGTTATAGCATGGCCTGCGCTCTTGACCAAAGCCTTTTATGGATCAGACCCGCGACATGATCCCCGAGGACCGCCTTGATCCAGATCACGCAGCGGTTTCAGTATCTTGAAGCGGCGATGGCGGATGGCGCAGCGGCTCCGCTGATATTGCGCGCTGGCCAAGGAATATTCCGATCTGCGCCCTGTGGTGGAGCAGATCGACGCCTATCAGCAGATTGTGGCCGATATGGCCGAGGCCGAAGCGATGCTGGCCGATCCCGACATGGCGGAGCTGGCCGAGGAGGAGTTGCCGCGCCTGAAGGCGCGCCTGCCCGACGCCGAAGCGGCGTTGCAACTGGCGCTGTTGCCCAAGGATGCGGCGGATGCGCGCCCCGCGATGCTGGAAATCCGGCCCGGCACGGGCGGCGACGAAGCGGCGCTTTTTGCAGGCGATCTGTTGCGGATGTACCAGCGCTATGCCGAGGCGCGGGGCTGGAAAGTCGAGATCGTGGAGGAGCAGGCCACCGAGCTTGGGCGGCATCAAGGAAGTGGTGGCCCATATCAAGGGCGAGAACGTCTTTGCCCGGCTGAAATACGAAAGCGGCGTGCACCGGGTGCAGCGGGTGCCGACGACAGAAAGCGGCGGGCGCATTCACACCTCGGCGGCCACGGTCGCGGTCCTGCCGGAGGCGCAAGAGGTGGATATGCGAGATCAACCCCAAGGACCTCCGCATCGACACGATGCGCGCCTCGGGCGCCGGCGGGCAGCACGTCAACACCACCGATTCCGCCGTGCGGATCACCCATGTACCGTCCGGGGATCGTAGTGACCAGTTCCGAGAAATCCCAGCACCGCAACCGCGAGATCGCGATGCAGGTTCTGAAAACCCGGCTGTATGACATGGAGCGTCAGCGCATCGACAGCGAACGCTCGGCGGATCGTGCAATGCAGGTGGGATCAGGAGATCGTTCCGAACGGATCCGGACCTATAACTTTCCGCAAGGGCGGATGACCGATCACCGGATCAACCTGACGCTCTACAAGCTCGATGCCGTTATGCAGGGCGATCTGGACGAGATTGATCGATGCGCTGACGGCGGACGCGCAGGCGCGCATGATGGCGGAGATGGGCCAATGACACCGCGGCCGAGGCCATGGTGGCGGCGGCGCGCGCGGCTGCGGGCGGCGGGCGTGCCGGATCCGGCGCGCGATGCGCGTTTGCTGCTGGCCCATGCGGCGTCAGGTGGATGCGGCGCGGGTCACCCTGATCGCCCCCGAAGACATCGCGCCCGAAATCGAGGAGCGCTACGAGCAACTGGTCGCGCTGCGGGCGGTGCGTGTGCCGGTGTCGCATCTGATCGGGGAGCGGAATTCTATGGCCGCAGCTTCAAGATCAGCCGCGAAGTGCTTGATCCGCGGCCGGAAACCGAAACCCTGATCGAGGCGGCCCTGGCCGAGCCTTTCGAGCGGGTGCTGGATCTGGGCACCGGGTCGGGCTGTATTCTGGTGACGCTGCTGGCGGAACGCCCCGAGGCGCGCGGCGTCGGGCGTCGATCTGTGCGAAGCCGCCTGTCTGCAGGCCAGCGCCAATGCCGTGCTGCATCACGTGGCGGATCGCGCCGAGATCCTGCAGTCGGACTGGTTCGCGCGAGTCGACAGGGCGGTTTGATCTGATCGTGTCCAATCCGCCCTATCTTGCGCCTTGGAGGAAATGGACGACGTCGCGCCCGAGGTGCGCGATCATGAACCGCGCATGGCGCTGACCGATGGGGGCGACGGGCTGTCGCCTATCGGATGATTGCGGCGCAGGCGCAGGGTTATCTGACGGCGAACGGGTCGTGTGCTGGTCGAGATCGGCGCGCGGCAGGGCGCGGATGTGGTTGAGATTTTCACCCGCGAAGGCTGGGGCATGGTGTCGACGTTGCATGCGATCTGGATGGGCGTGATCGTGTGATTTGTGCGCGCAAATCCCCGGTTGCGTGTTCAAATTTTCGGCGATTTCCCACAGATTTCTGACGATTTGTTCGATTTCCTCTTGGCAGAGGCCCAAGCCATGCTTATTCAAAGATGTTGCAGCGGTGGATCGGCCTTCGGTGGTCCCGCGCGGCGTTATATGCCCAACATGTCGAACATCCGGTTAAGTCATCAACGCAAATCGCGTCCCGGTTTTACGATCCACAGCACGAAGGCTGAGCACACTTCATGAAATCTTCAAGATCCCGGTCCCGCTCAAAGAGCAACCGCAATCGGTCCAATAACAACTCTGGCGGCAACGTTATCAACCGCGTGTTTGACAGTTCCGGCCCAGAGGGCAAAGTGCGCGGCACGCCGCAGCAGATCATCGAGAAATACAATCAGCTGGCCCGCGATGCCCATCTGAGCAACGATCGGGTTGCGTACGGAGAACTTCCAGCAGCACGCCGAACATTATCTGCGGCTGCTGAGCGAAGCGCAGCGCGAGATTGACGCCCGCCGCGAGGAGCAGGACCGCCAGAACCGCGAACGCCAGGCCGAACAGGAGCGCTGAACCGCGAGCGCCAGGCCGAACGCGATCGTGAGCGGGCCGAGCGTCAGGAGCGCGAAGCCAGCCAGCCCGCGCCGACCGATCAGGCCCAGCCTGAGCAAACCGATGCAGCCGGTGCCGATGACAGTAACCTCGTGGATACGCCCGAAAGCCAGCCCAAGCCCAAACGCGCGCCACGGCGCAAGCCCAAGCCGCGCGCCAACGACGGCGCGACAGCGGGTGGCTCCGATGGTGGCTCTGCGCCTGATGGCGGCGCAGATGCGCCGAAAGCAGCCGAATAGTCGGAAGAGATTTTGACAAACGCTTGAGGCCTCCGCGAGATGCGGGGCCTTTTTGCGTTTCAGGCGGCGGCGATCGCGCGCGCCAGGGCGCAAAACCCTTCCAGCGGAACTTGTTCGGCCCGGTCCGTGGGCTTGAGCCCTGCGGCGCGCAGCCGGTCCTCGATGTCCGGCGCGATCCCCTTGAGCGCCGCGCGCAGCATCTTGCGGCGCTGGTTGAATGGCCATAGCCACCACCCGCGACAAGACAGCCGCATCCGCTTCAAATTTCGGCTTGGGCAGGGCCGTCAGATGCACGACCGCGCTGGACACCTTGGGCGGCGGCGTGAAGGCTTCGGGTGGCAGCGACATGACGATTTTGGCATCCGCGCGCCATTGCGCCAGTATCGCAAGTCGTCCGTATGTCTTGGAGCCCGGCTGCGCCACGATCCGTTCGGCCACCTCGCGCTGGAACATCAGCGTCAGGCTCTGCCAGAACGGCGGCCACTCCGGCGGTGTCAACCAGCGCACAAGCAGCTCAGTGCCCACGTTATAGGGCAGGTTGGCCGCCACACGAATGGGCGGGGTCAAATGCGCCAAGGCGTCCACCTCCAACGCGTCGCCGTTGATGATCTGCAACCGCCCGGGATAGGCCTCGGCCACCTCGTGCAATGCCGGCAGACAACGCGCATCCTTTTCGATGGCCAGAACACGGCGCGCCCCTTCCGCCAATAATCCGCGCGTCAACCCGCCGGGACCGGGGCCGATTTCCAGCACATCACATCCGGTCAGATCCCCGGCCTGCCGGGCGATCTTGGCCGTCAGGTTCAGATCCAGCAGGAAATTCTGCCCCAGCGATTTGCGGGCTTGCAGGTCGTGGGTTGCGATCACCTCGCGCAGCGGGGGGCAGGCTGTCGATGGTGGCCATCTTGGGGTTCTCCAATTGCGCCCGCAGGCGGCGTTACGACGCTGCCATACGTGCCGCCAGCCTGATGGCTTCGATCATGCTGGTCGGGTTGGCGATGCCCTTGCCTGCAATGTCAAAGGCGGTGCCGTGATCGGGCGAGGTGCGGATGAATCGGCAGGCCCAGCGTGACATTCACGCCCCGGTCGAAATCCAGCGTCTTGATCGGGATCAGCGCCTGATCGTGATACATGCACACCGCCGCGTCATAGCGCGCGCGGGCGGCGGCGTGAAACATCGTGTCCGCGGACAGCGGTCCCAGACAAATTGTGCCCTTCGGCACCCATCTCTGTTACCAGACCGGCAATCCAGTCCAGCTCTTGTCGCCCCATGGCGCCGCCTTCGCCCGCATGGGGGTTCAACCCTGCGACAGCGATCACCGGCTCCGCCAATCCAAAGTGATCGCGCAGACCCTGCGCCGTGATCTCGATCGTGGAACGCAGCAGGTCCGGCGTCAGCGCGCGGGGCACGTCCTCCAGCGCGATGTGGATCGTTGCAGGCACGACGCGCAGTTGATCCGAGGCCAGCATCATCACCGATTGGGCGTTGCCACCGGCCAGATGGGCCAGAAACTCAGTATGACCGGGAAAGGCAAAGCCCGCACCATCTTGCAGAGCCTTCTTGTGGATGGGGGCCGTACACAGGGCGCAGGCGTCGCCCGACAGGGCCAGTGACACGGCCTTGGCAATGGCATCCATGACCATTTGCGCATTGCGCGGGTCAGCGGTGCCGCTGGTCTGGGCACCGACAAACTCCAGAGGCAACACAGGCAGGCTCTGCGGCGTCAGCGCCACGGCTTCGGTGCAGGTGTTCACGATGGTAAAGGGCGTGCCGGGCGGCAAATGGCGCGGATCACCGATCCAGACCATGCTCATCTCATCCTTCAGCGCAGCCCATGCCTTGGCCGCAACCTCGGGGCCGATGCCCGCAGGTTCGCCACAGGTGATGGCGACGGGGCTGAGTGTCGCTCATTGAAACTGACGATACGGGCGTCGGCGCGCAGCTCTTCCAGCAAGCTGTCGGCATAGCGCTGACAAGCGCTGTTGCGCAGGGACTGGGCGACATCCTCGCGGTCTGATCTCTTGCATTCTCGGCCGGCCAGAGTGGCGTGCGCCCGCACAGCATCAGGAACACCAGCGCCTGACCGTCCGGCACTGGTCAGCGCGGTCGAGACTTCACCTGCATCCAGCTTGGCTCAAGCTCGATCGCAATGTCGGCGCGGAATATCGCCGGGGGCAGTGTGTTGCTGCCACGTTCCAGAAACTCTTCGGGCTGGCCCTGGGCAACTCCGTAGAGGTCATCGCAACGGTCAACGCGCGCCCTCGATCCGCTCGGCTTGGGCCAGTGTGGCCTCGGGCTGCGCCCGCCGGGAATGTAATAGGCGGCATATTCGATTGCGCCGTATTCCGGCACGCGGAGCACCGGTTTCCTCGATGCCGCGCAACTGAAACAGCGCCACCGCATTGGGGATGGGCAGCGGGTCCGTGACATCGCCGGGCGCCAGCGCCAGCAGCACCGGACGCAGAGGAAGGCGGCAGGATTGGTGATCGGCTTGCCACGGCAGACGCCCACCATCGCCGCGCGACGCGGTGGCGGAGTACTGGCGGGCAAAGGCGGAAAACTCGCGCCTCAGACGTGGTGGCGGATATGCGCTCGGCGATGCTTTGAACTTCGGCCGCGCGTTCGGGCGGGGACGGGATGATGATCTCGGATACCAGCACCCGTATGCCGCTGGTGCCGCCTGTCGCGGACAGGGCGCGGTCGATCTCTGCTTCGGAGATTTCCACCCGCGCACCAAACCGCGCGCGGATCAATTCGCGCCAGCCAATGCCGTTGATTACAAAATCGCGAAAGCTTTCCTCGGCCACACCAGCGCCAGCGAGCGCCGCGATGAATTCATCCTTGGTTAACTCCGCGCGGCCCGCAAACTCGGTCAGGCTCTCTTCGATGCCTTCCGGTGTCAGCTCCAGCCCGGCGTCGGCCACCGCCTGCGCGCGCAGGCGTTCATCAATCAGCGCCTCAGCCACGCAGTCACGTGTCGCGCCGGGCGCATTGAGCACCTGCAGGAACCGCACGCGTTGCTGGATTTCATATTCGGTGATGACAGCGTCGTTGACCTTGATCACCGGGGCAAAGAGGTTTTGCGCCATCGCCGGTGCACAAAGCACCAATCCGGTCAGTGCAATCATCAGGACCAGTGCGTTTAATGGTTCCGTGCGCTCATTTCGCCTGCTTTCCGCATGCTCTTGTGTAACTTGCTCTCCCTTTTGCGCCGAAAACCCGCGCAATCCGATTGATAACGCCCAGACTGGTCGAGGGCTCAACACTTGTCGAGGATGTATAACGCCGGTTCACCGAAATATCGACCGACACGCATTCATTTTCGTAGCTCAGGCCAAACCCGGCCGTTGCGGCCCGGTCCGAGGCCAGATCAAACCGCCAATCCGCGCTGGCCGTCCAGTGCTTGTCGAGGCGGTAGGCGCCGTCCAATGTGACCTCGGAGACATCGCGCAGGCGTGCCTCGGACGGGTCCTCTGTCAGCCACAGGTAGCTGCCACCCAACCGCCCCCGTGTTCCGGCCCAATCGCCGCGCAACTCCGCCTTGGTGAAATCAAGGTTGTCGCTAAAGAGCGTGCGCGCCGTCAGGGCCAACCCGTTGCCTGTCTTGAGCTGCCCGGCGACCAGAAAATCCGACGTCGTGCCCGTCAGGCCGGAAGACTGCGTGAAACTGGCATCTGCCATGTTGCGGTGCACTTGGCCAACCGTCAGCGCGGCATCCCAACCGTTGGGGTCAAACCGCGTCCAATTCACGCCGTAGGCGGTGACAAAACCACGCTCGCGCCGGTCCGCCGCGGGAAAGCGCGACAAAGACAGCAGGTTGCCCTCGTCGAATTCCACCCGCGTGCTCTCCTCGTTGGGAATGGCAAGACGGCTCACTTCTGTCCAGCCCACCTGCACCATAGGCTCGAGGTAGTGGGTCACGCCATCATTGCCCTGCCGCACCATCGGATAGCGCAGGGACACAGCCGCGCGCGGGCTGGATTGCGTCTGGGTCTCAGGCACGCTGCTGTCCTGGCTGATGTTGAACAGATCAAGCGCGAGGCCAAGCTGTGCATCTGCACGCAGGCCACCGGGCAATGTCCATCCGCGCAACCAGTCCGCTTCGGCGTTCAGGCGGTTCACATCGCGGCCCAGAATATCAAGATCGGAGTACCGGTAGTGGCCGTGCGCATTCAGTGCCAACCGCAGTTCACCGCCCACGACGCTGGGGAAATAACGTGCCTCGTAAATCGCGTCGGCCAGCACCGTTGGAAGGGTCGCGTTGACCTCGCCTTCGCGCAGGGACGTGAAGTTGATCAGGCTGCCCTGAATGTACTCGTCGCGCCGCGTGCGCGAAACACGCAGCTCGCTGTCGAGCCGGTCCTTGGAGGAATAGCCGTAATCGAGCAGGTAGGAATCATCTGAGGTCGCTTCGATGTCGAAGGTCAGAACGAAGTCGCGCCGCAGATCGAAAATACCCTGCCCGAAAAGATACCCGCGCGTTTCACCGGGGCGTTCATCATCGCGGCTGATTGCGCCTTCAAAACTGATCCGTCCCTTTTCGAACGCCTGGCGATAGCGATATTCCAATGTCGTGGTGCTGGCCGACAGATAGGGGGTCAAAGTGATGTCACGGTGATCGCCCAGCATGATGAAATAGGGTACCTTGATCCCGGTGCCGAGTTGCGAGTCCGTGCGGATCGAAGGGATCAGAAACCCCGTTGCGCGCGCCAATGATGGATCAGGCAGGCGCAGGCGCGGGATGTAGAACACCGGCACATCCCGGATCAGGAATTGTGCCTCGTCGAAATAGAGCTGCTTTTCGGTCTGGTCGTGAATGATCCGTTTGGCCCGGATTTGCCAGAGCGGCGGGCGGCCATCATTGCAGACTTTGCACGAAGTCACGGCGGTTTTGTACAAATGGTTGTAGCGCCCGCCGATGCGATTGATCTGCACGGCGGCCAGTTGCAATTGTTGGTTCAGCACCAGCCGCGCCCCGGTCAGCAGGCCCGATCGCAGGTCCGGATCCAATTCTGCGGCAGAGGCAAGGATGGTCACATCCGGCCCATCGCGCAATGTGATCGGGCCAAGGATCGTCAGCGCCCCGGTTTGCCGATTGTAGCGGATTTCCTGTGCCTGCAAGCGGACATCACCTTGAAATGCCTCGACGTTTCCAGCGGCGACAAGCTCACGTTCGCGGGTGATGAAAATGCTGTCGGCCACCAGCACCGCCGCTTGGGGCGGCGTGTCTTGCGCGCGGGTCAGTGCCGGCAGGCACATCAGCAAAAGGGCCAGGATCAGGCGCATCGCTCAGCCATCCTCCGCATGCAGCAGAAGGCCCAAGGCCAATAGAACGGCGGCGACAGGCGGAGCCCATGCGGCCAGAAGGATGGGTATTTGGCCGTTTTCACCAAGGATCTGCGCAAAGCTGCGGATGAAATAGAGCGTGAACCCCAAAAGTACGGCTGTCAGCACCGCGACGCCTGTCCCGCCGAAACGGGTGTGGCGCATCGTAAAGGCCGAAGCCACCAGCACCATGGAGAACAAAAACAAGGGGCGCGCCAGTTCGGAGTGAAACCAGACCCGGTGTCGGCGGGCGGAAAACCCGGCCTGTTCCAGCTGTTCGATGAACTGCGGCATTTCCCAGATGGAGACCGCGTTGGGCTTGCCAAAGCTTTCGCGAATACGTTCGAGCGTGAGGGTCGACGGGATGCTGAGCGTGTCGTGCAGCACCGAATTGCCCTCTGCGTTCACACCCGGCACGATGGGCCAGACCTTGGCGTTGCGCAACTGCCAGTTGCCATCTTGCAGGGCCGCACTGGCCGCTTCGATCCGGCGCACCGGGCCGCCGTTGGGCGCGTAGGCCAAAAACGTCACATCATAGAGCACCGAGGCGTCCGCGTTCGAACGCCACGCCCGGATCACGGTCTGGCCCTGCGCGCCGCCTTGACGCAACCACAATCCTTCGCCGGAAATGGCCAGCGCCGATGCCCCCCCGGTGCGGTATCCTTCGGATAGGGCAGAGTAGCGTTTGGAAGTGCCCGCAACGATCGGGTTCAGCATCGTGACGGCCAGCGCACCGATGACCATTGCGACGACGGCCGGCGCGATCAGAGCGCGGATGCCAGAGCGGCCCGCCGCCCGGGTGGCAACCAGTTCAGACGAGCGCGCGAGGCTGACAAAGAGCGCAACGGTTGCCAGTATCATGATCAGGGGCAGAATCTGATTGATAGTTTCGGGCGTGTTCAGCAGCGTCAGGCGCACCATCTGGCCAAAACTGACGTCAAAATCACCAAAGCGGCGTGCCTGATCCACCAGATCCACCAGCGCGACCAGCGCAAAGAGCACCGTGGTGAGCAAGAAGAAGCTCGTTGCGAACCGTCTGGCAAAATAGAAGTGCAGGATCATGCCAGCCTCCTGCGGCGCAACAGCCCTGGATTGGCGGCATAGGACAGCAACGCAATCGCGATCACGCTGCCCAGAACCACCGGCGCATAAAGCGCGGGCCAAAGCGATGGCGTCGCGCGCACCGGGTCTTGGACAGCCCCCCCAAGCCCATCAATGACCAGCAAAAGCCCAAAGGCGACCACAACTTCGCGCCACACACCGAACCGCGAATACCCGCCAACCAGCAGCGTGGAAAACCCGATCATCGCCGCCACAATGCAAAACAGCGGATCGGCAAATCGCGAATGGAATTCTTCTGTCAACGTCCCGCTGCTTTCGCCGGTGAGGGCGCTCACCTGATCCCAGGGTATCAGCAATTCTGGCGTGGTCATGTTACGGCTGGACGTCATCAGCGCCAGTTCGCTGCGCACCAACGAAGTGATGTCAAAGGAAAAATCGGCGAAATTGGCCGTGGCCAGCCGGGCATCCTGTGTCGTGAACCGCTGCGCCATGCCATCGACCATGATCAGCGTCGTGCCGTCGCCCGCCCGCACGAGATACGCTTCGGCGGCGGTGTAGATCACCCCTTCGCTCGGGTCGCGCCGGTCAGACAAAAACACATCGCGCAGCACGCCGTCTGCGCCGATGGCGCGCGCATAGAACGTCACGCCGGCAGAGGGGTTGAGAAAAGTGCCTTCGGTCAACAAGCGCGCGGTGACGTTTTGGGATATTTCGGCCTCGCGCTCGGCCAGTTGGGCCTGCGCCATGGGCAACAGGAAATGCGTCAACACCGAGGCCATCGAAAACACGATCACCCCAAACAGCAAAACAGGCCGCGCCAGCCGGAACGGACCTGACCCTGTGGCCTGCATGACCGTCAGTTCGCTTTCATTATTGAGGCGGTTTGTGACGTAGACGGCAGCGGCGAAACTGGCGATCGGCAGAACGGTGGTGATCAACTTGGGTAAACCCAGCGCGGTAAACTCAAGAAAAACAAGTGCGGATTGCCCGTCGCCAATCAACCTGTCAAACAAAATCACGGCGCGGTTGATCCAGAAAATCGCCACCAAAACGAGCGCGAAAAAGCCAAACAGAACCAGCAGTTGCGACAGCAGATATCTGTCGATCTTGCCCACCCTTGCTGCTCCTCGTTTCGTTTTGAACACAATAGACCAACTTTGAAGCGGCGAAAACTGCTATCTGGTCTTTGGTCCACCTGCGCGCTAGGTCTTGGACCAAACCCTCTGACATGAAAGATCACACATGACCGACCTGACATCCGTCCGCTTTACTGACACCGACATCGAGACGCTGGCCGACCACGCAGGCCGTGTGGCCGTCATCGTGGATCAAACCGGGCGGCTGGACACGGCTGGCCGCCGGGTGAACCGCCTGACCAAAGGCGCGCTCAAACGCGCGATGGAGGATCAGGGCGAAGATGGCATGAAGGTTGGGCAGGTGATGACGCTGGCCTATCCGGCAGGCATGGCGGCCACAGCGGTCGATGTGGCCTGCGTGCCGCGCGGCGCATCCTTCGCGGACGCGCGCAAGGCGGGGGCGGCACTGGGCGCAAAACGGGGCAAGGACGATCTGCTGTTGGCGGCCGGCAACGCGCCCAAAGTGGCACAGATCGTGCTCGGGGCGGTGCTGCGGGATTATGCGTTCAGCGATCACAAGACGGACGCGAAAGCGCCCCAAGGCGCCATTACAGTGATGTGTTCCAAACCCGATGACGCGGAACGTGCGACGGCACCTCTGTTGGCCGTGGCCGAAGGCACATTCATGACGCGCGATCTGGTGAACGAACCCGCCAACGTGTTGACCACGCAGGATTTTGCCGACCGTCTGGTCGATATGCAATCACTGGGCCTCAAGGTTGAAGTGTTGGATGAGGACGCGCTGGAAAAGCTGGGCATGCGCACGCTTTTGTGTGTGGGCCAAGGGTCTGACAGCCCGTCCAAGGTGGTCGTGATGCAGTGGATGGGCGGGGCCAAAGGCGACGCACCACTGGCGCTGGTCGGCAAGGGCGTCGTGTTCGACACGGGCGGGATCAGCCTCAAGCCCGCGGGCGGCATGGAAGACATGACCATGGACATGGGCGGTGCGGGCACTGTGGCGGGTGTGATGCGCGCCCTTGCGCGGCGCAAGGCCAAGGCCAATGTCGTTGGATTGGTTGGGCTGGTTGAAAACATGCCATCGGGCAATGCGACGCGGCCCGGCGATGTGGTCAAATCCATGAAGGGCGACACCGTCGAGGTCATCAACACCGATGCCGAAGGCCGCCTCGTTCTGTGTGATGTGATGTGGTATGCGCAAGAGCGGTTCGAGCCTGCGGGCATGATCGATCTGGCCACGCTGACGGGTGCGATCATCATTGGCCTCGGCCATGAAAACGCGGGCGTCTTTTCCAATGATGACGCCCTGTGCAATGCGTTCCTGAAAGCGGCGGATGCAGAGGGCGAAGGCGCGTGGCGGATGCCGCTGGGGCAGGCCTATGATGATCAGTTGAAAAGCCGGGTTGCGGACATGAAAAACGTGGGTGGGCGGCCTGCGGGATCGATCACGGCGGCGCAGTTCCTGCAACGCTTCGTGAAAGACGAAACACCGTGGATTCATCTGGATATCGCCGGCGTGGCCTCGTTGAAAACCGACACGACACTGGCGCCCAAGGGGGCGACTGGCTGGGGCGTACGCGCGCTGGATCGATTGGTGGCAGATATGTTCGAGGGCAAGTAACGTCATGGGCCAGGCCATGTTCTACCATCTGACGCGCAACCCGCTTGAGGTGTCTTTGGCCGATCTGTTGGGCCGGGCGCATCAGCGGGGCATGCGGGTGGCGGTACGTGGCCCTGATCTGGCGCGGCTGCACTGGCTGGATGAAAAGCTGTGGTTGGGGGTCGAAGACGGGTTCTTGCCGCATGGTCTGGCGGGGGGTGAGCATGACGCCGAACAGCCGATTTTGCTGACCACGCAGGCGCAGGTACCCAATGGGGCCACTTGCGTCATGGCCATCGACGGTGCGGATGTCGCACCCGACGAGGTCGCTGGATATGAACGGGTCTGCGTGCTTTTTGATGGCAATGACAACGCGATGCTGGCTGGCGCCCGTGCACAGTGGAAGGCGTTTAAGGACGCTGGCGTATCGGCACAGTATTGGTCAGAAGAAAGCGGCCGTTGGGAGATGAAGGCCGAGACGTAACATGCTGGTATTGAATGATTACCGCGTCAATATCATTTGGCCGTTCGCAATCTCGATGCGGCCCCAGCGTTGCAGGTAATCCATACCCAAAAGCGATTGTGCCATTTCGCCGCCGTTGACCACGGCGGGCACATTGGTGTCGGTGAAACTGCCCAAACGCAAGCTGTCGAGGCGTACCGGTGCTGTGCGCACTTCGCCGTTTGCGGTCATGGCACGTCCGAAATAACTGAGGTTTTGCGGGTCCAGCCCTGCCGTGCGCGCGTCTTTTTGCGTCAGGACCATGCTGGTGGCGCCGGTGTCGACGACAAAGAAGGTCGGATGACCGTTCACTTCGGCGGTCAGGTAGTAGTGCCCGTCCTGCGCGCGCGGTAGTATGATCTTGCCCTCGCTGGCGAGGCTGATCTGTTGCGGTTGAACGGTACGCGAGATGTCTTCCCACAGCCCAATCGCGGCGATCACGCCCATGAAGATCAAACCCCAGATCGCCGCCTGTTGCAGCGTTTTGTTGAGGGTCTCGCGCGATTGAAACAGGAAGTAGCTGCCCACCATGATCACGAGAATGATCAGGTAGATCAGGCGGCCTGTGTCGAATGCATCCATGATCGGTCCTTTGCACGTCCTTACCGCGTCCTTATGATATAAGGCTGCGAGCCGGAAATTCAGCCCGCCCCACCGGCAAAGCCGAAGTCGCGTAAACCATCAAGGACAAACTGAACCGAGAGCGCTGCCAGCAACATGCCCAGTAGGCGAGTGACCACAGTGATGCCGGTCTTGCCGAGCGCGCGTTCGATGAGGCCGCTTGCGAGGAAAAAGGCCAGCACGATCACCATCACGGCACCGGTGGCCCCCAGCACCATCACAGCACCTTCGACGCCGGGACGCTGACCCATCAGCAAGATCACGGACGCAATGGCGCCCGGACCGGCGATGAGTGGGATTGCCAAGGGAAAAACAGACGGATCTTCGCGGTGTTCGTCGGATTGGTCTTCGCGGCGCTTGGTGCGGCGTTCAAACAGCATGTCGAGGGCGGTCAGAAAGAGCAATATACCCCCCGCAACCCGGAAGGCGGGCATGGAGATGCCGATAAACCCCAAGAGGGCCTCGCCGAAAAAGGCGAAAGCGAGCAGAACGGCGATTCCAACGGCGCAGGCACGAAAGGCAATGCGGCGGCGCGCGGCCCCCTTCAACCCTTGGGTCAGCGCCACAAAGAGCGGGGCGAGGCCGATGGGATCAATAACCACGAACATCGTCACGAAAGCCGTGATCAGAAAGGCGGTGTCGATGATCATTGAGCGTTCATTGGGGCGCTGCCCCAAACCCCGAGGTATTTTGGGCGAAAGGAAAACATCATGAGGCTTGGGCTGTTTCGAGCCGTTCAAGGGCGGACATCCATAGTGTTTCCGCCCGTTCTAAGGCGTCCATAACCTCGGCGTATTTGCGATTCCAGACTTCTAGCTCGCCAGTTTTGGCGTCTTCATAGAGGGCCGGGTCCGCCAGCTTTTTTGCCAGTTTGTCGCGCATGTCGTTGAGTTTTTCGACACGTGCTTCGGATTTGCGGGCCTCTGATTTCAGAGCGAGGATGTCTTCGCGACTGGCGCGTTTGGCTTTTGGGGCATCCGCTTGTTTGCGCGGCTTTTTGGAGACGGGTTTTTCCGGTGTCAGCAGCATTTTACGGTAGCTGTCGAGATCGTCGTCATAAGGCACAACGGTGCCATTGGAGACCAGCCACAAACGGTCCGCGACCATCGAAAGAAGGTGCATGTCGTGGCTGACCAGAATGACGGCGCCAGAGTATTTTGTGAGCGCCTCCACCAGCGCCTCGCGGCTTTCGATGTCGAGGTGGTTGGTTGGCTCATCGAGGATGAGCAGATGCGGCGCGTCCAACGTGGCCAATAAAAGCGACAAGCGCGCTTTTTGCCCGCCTGACAAGCGGCCGACTTCTGTTTCGGCCTGTTCGGGACCCAGCCCGAAGCCCGCCAGCTGCGCGCGCAGTTTGGAATGCAAGACGCCCGGGCGCGCGGATATCATGTGTTGCAGCGGTGTTTCGGTAACATGAAGCTCTTCGACCTGATGCTGGGCGAAAAAGCCGATGCGCAGCTTGTTCGATTTGACCGCCTTGCCGTTCATCAGAACCAGTCGGTCCGACAGCAGTTTGGAAAGTGTCGACTTGCCTTGACCGTTCTTGCCCAGCAGGGCGATACGGTCGTCTTGGTCAATGCGCAGGTTCAGCCGGCTGAGCACGGGCGTCTCGGGGGTATATCCCACTGCGCCGCCTTCGATGGAGATGATGGGCGGGGACAGTTCTTCGGGTTCGGGGAAGGTGAAGACACGCTTGGCCGCTTGTTCGGGGCTGGCGATCATGTCCATTTTTTCGATCATCTTGACGCGGGATTGGGCCTGTTTGGCCTTGGATGCCTTGGCTTTGAAGCGGTCCACAAAGGATTGCATATGGTCGCGGCGCGCCTGTTGTTTCTTGGCCATCGCGGCCTGCACGGCGCGCTGTTCGGCGCGTTGGCGGGCAAATTGATCGTAAGGGCCCTGATAAAAGGTCAGGTTGCGTTCTTCGAGATGCAGGATAGCGCCGACGGCGCGGTTCAAGAGCCCGCGGTCGTGGCTGATGATGATGACGGTGTGCGGGTATTTGGCCAGATAGGCTTCGAGCCAGAGCGCGCCTTCGAGGTCGAGATAGTTGGTCGGTTCATCCAGAAGCAGCAGATCGGGCTGTGCAAAAAGCACAGCCGCCAAGGCCACGCGCATCCGCCAGCCGCCGGAAAAATCCGAACAGGGCATTTGTTGTTCTTCGTGGTCAAAGCCCAGACCCTTGAGGATGCTGGCCGCGCGGCCTTCGGCGGACCAGGCGTCAATATCGGCAAGGCGGGTCTGCACCTCTGAGATGCGGGTGGGATCTTGCGCGGTTTCGGCCTCGCGCAGAAGGGCCGCGCGTTCGGTGTCGGCCTCCAGCACAGTATCGATAAGTGAGGTCGATGAGGAGGGCACTTCTTGGGCAACACCGCCGATCTTGGCGCGGCTGGGTAGGGTGATGGTGCCACCATCAAGCACCAATTCGCCCCGGATCAGCTTGAAGAGCGTGGTCTTGCCCGCTCCGTTGCGCCCGACCAATCCGACCTTATGGCCATCGGGGATGACGGCGCTGGCGCCTTCGAACAATGGCCGACCTTCGACCGAGTAGCTGATATCGTTGATGCGTAACATGGGCGATGCACTGAACCACCACGCAGCCGGTGTCAATGCGCTGTGACCACGCGTACCCCGGGCGGTAAACAAAGCCCTTTTCCATGCAGAACCCTCATGCTAGACGCGCGTCAAATCAAACCCCTGACAGGAGAGCTTTCATGGCCCTTGAGCGCACTTTTTCGATCATCAAGCCCGATGCAACACGCCGCAACCTCACCGGTAAAATCAACGCCAAGTTCGAAGATGCCGGTCTGCGTATCGTCGCACAAAAGCGTATTCACATGACCAAGGCGCAGGCTGGCGTGTTCTACGCCGTGCATGCAGAGCGCCCGTTCTATGATGAGCTGTGCGAATTCATGGCGTCCGAGCCCGTGGTTGTGCAGGTTCTGGAAGGCGAAAACGCGATCACCAAAAACCGCGAAGTGATGGGGGCCACGAACCCTGCCGATGCGGCACCCGGCACGATCCGCGCTGAGTTCGCCGAAAGCGTTGGTGAGAACTCGGTGCATGGCTCCGACGCACCTGAAACAGCGGCTGTTGAGATCGCGTACTTCTTTTCTGGTCTGGAATTGGTCGGCTGATTCAAGCCTTTGACCGAAATGACCAAGGGCTGGCGCTTTCGCGCTGGCCCTTTTGCGTTCAACCGCGGGGCGCGCGAACGCCGATCTGGTTCATCATTCGCTCGAACGCGCTGAGGTCCTTGTCGAAGGCTTCGGCCTTGAGGGCATCAAAACGCTTGCGAAGGGCGGCTTTTTCGGCGCCTTTGCAATCATTCCACGGGCGGCCCTGAAGGCCCATCACCAAGACATAATAGCCGATGAAATGCGGCTTGGTTCCAGTGCGCAGCAACATCGCGTAGGCAGTATCCGCTCCCAATTTGCGCAGGTCTTCGGCCGAGTGAATGCCCGCTTTGGCACAGCTTTCTTCGTAGGCCGGGCCAAGGTTGCGAATGGAGGAAACGGGTGTGCCCATAGGCAAAACCTAGGCCAGTGCGCGGGCGCTGTCACCTGCTATCAAAGGCTGGCGTAATCGGTGATGGGAGGCTGTTGCTGAGGTGTGGGTTTGCTGGGTTGCTGTGCGGTTGGCACAGGTTTTGGTTTTTCAGGCTTGGGCATGGCAGTGTCCTTTTTGGCAATGGGTTCAAGACCCGATATGCCGAACACTGCCGTAGCAAACTGCCGATCACTGGGCGCGCCAGTGACCAGTTTGTGACCATTCTTCAGCTTTTGCGTGAAATTTTATACCGCGTGTGCTGGCGATACATCTGCAAAGCCCGCAATGCGATGGAAGGAAATTGCGCGTGATGCGGCGCATCGGGCCAGCCCTGCGGCTCAAGCGCTATGCCTGCAAACGGCGCAAGTCGCTGGCCCGGATGCATCCGCGTATCCGAAGTGGGCAGGCCGCTGCCATTGTAAACCTGCAATCCGGGTTCGGTTGTCTCAACCTCCAGCGTCAGACCTGTGGGGCCTTGCAGTACAGCTGCAGGTTTGGGGCTTTGCCTTTTGTCTTGGGCGAGGCACAGGTTGGCGTCCAAAGTGCGATCGACGGGCACTGGTCGGAAAGTGCGAAAATCGTAATCCGACTGCGCGACGGGTGCGATTTGCCCAGTCGGAATCATATCCGGGCCCGTCGGCAGATACGTTTCAGCCTGCACGCGCAAAATATGCCGTGAGACATCGTCATGTTTGTCGAGCGTCCAGTAGGGGTGGTGCGCGAGGTTCATGATCGTGTCCTTGTCGCTTATTGCGGACAGGAAAAGATCAAGCGTGTTGTCTTCGTTCAGCACATAGCGTGCTTCGATCCGGCGCTGGCCGGGCAGGCCGATGCCGCCGTCGGGTACATCTGTGGTCAGGGTCACCTGTGTATCTGACTGTGCGCGGATGTCCCAAACATGGGCATGCAATCCATCAGGACCACTGTGGAGCGCGTTTTCCCCATCATTGCAGGGCATCTGCCATTCATTTCGGTCCATCGCGATGCGACCTTTGGCAATTCTGTTCGCCACGGGGCCGACAATCGCACCTGCATAAATCGGTTCGGCCTTGAAACCCGAAGGCCCGGCGAACCCTAAAACAAGGCTGCGGGCCGTGCCCTTGATCCACAAACCCGCAAGCGTCGCCCCATAGGGGTGTACCCACGCCTCCAGCGTTGCGGTCTTGAGTTTGATCATGGTGCAGGCTTTGGGCAGTGCGTCATAGCGCAGTCTTAGCGCGCAGCATGCAGCACCGCCAAGTGGTTCAACCCTTGCGTGGGTTCAGTGATCCGAAAGCAGCCCATGATTGCTGATTTCCGCGTGGATATATTGCTGTGGGGCTTCCGGGTTGCCGCTTGCTGAATTGAAGATGAAACGCTTCAGCAGTTCAGTGTTGAATTCCAGTTCCTTTGCACGGTCCTTCAATGTGGTGTGCACCGGGCGCTGTACGTCGCGCATCATATGTTCCATCTGGCTGCACAGGTTCAGAAGTGGCAGACAAATGTCGGTAAGGACGTGGGTCGCCAGCCGTTCATTGTGATCGACCGAAGAGCCGTTGAAGCCGATTTTGTCGAGAAACATCTCGTTAACAGCGCCAAGAAACTCCTTGAAGCGAAAGATCGCATTACGCACCCCGCCTTTGGTGTTTGTCACCAGCAGATGAACCCCGGACAGAACCAATCCGGGCAATTCGATCAGAAAATCAGGCAGTGACAAAACCTGCGCCCCCTCGGGCAGGTCTTTCAGTGCAACGCGCACCGCTTGGGCCAGTTTCTCGACGACAACGGTTTCAAGTCTTCTGAAGTCGGGGAATGTGGTTCGATTTCGAAATGTCTTGCTGATTACTTCGCAGGATCGGACATCTACATCGCCCCGATCACTCAACACAAGGTTGAGTGTCAAGCGCCGTTCGGACAAAATGGACTGCGTGGAAATCGCTGTTTGAGCATCTTTCATTTTTCGCATCCTGAGGTTTTACATCAATATCGCAAAACTAGCCTGAGTGACTTTCACGTTTGTAAATGCACCGTTCGGTGGGTGTTGCGCGCAACATCCAGCGCACTTGTGTTCCAATGGGCGTGACGGATCGGACAGAAATTTTCCGACCAGACGGTTTACAACTAGAAGTTAATCGAGACACGTATAGACTGTATCCTAAAATTGAACTAACCCGCCGTTCGCGACTGCGGTGGACCGCTACACCCGGGGGAGCAATATTTTGGACGGATCTACAACCGACACATTGACGATCATTGGCATCGGCTCATCTGCGGGCGGGCTGGAGGCCATTCGCGAACTGGTGGCGACGTTGCCTGCGGATATCAATGTGTCCTATGTGGTCGTCCAACACATGTCGCCACATCACAAAAGCCTGATGACTGAGTTGGTCGCGCGCCAGACGGCATTGCAGGTCAAGGATGTGGTCGACGCGACGCGACCCGAACCGAACGTCATCTACATCACGCCACCCAAAACCGATATCATCTACAACAACGGGCAATTGCGCCTTGTTGATCCCAGCCCAGAGATTGCATCGCCCAAGCCCTCTGTCGATCGGTTTTTGCTGAGCCTTGCCGACAAGCATGGTGAAAAATCCATGGCGATCATCCTGTCGGGCACCGGAACGGATGGGGCTTATGGCGTGCAAGCCATTCGCGAGGCGGGCGGTATCACCATCGCTCAAGACACCGACAGCGCAAAATACGATGGAATGCCCGCCGCCGCCGTGCAGACGGGATGCGTGGATCTGATCTTGCGGCCACAGGACATCGGCACTCATTTGCAGAAAATCCTGTCTTCCCCGCGTGACTTCGATTCGTTCCGTCAGGGCGAGGAAAAGAAAAACCCCGTGTCGGACCTCTTGCATGTGTTGCTGGCCCGTACCCGGGTTGATTTCAGAGATTACAAGCAAACGACGATCAATCGCCGGATCGAACGACGGATGGTGGCGCTGGGCATTGAAAGCCAAGAGGCCTACACGCAGTTTTGCCGCGATAACCCTCATGCGGTTGACGCGCTGTTCAAGGATCTGCTGATTTCGGTGACCCGTTTTTTCCGCGACAAAGCGGAATTTGAACAACTCCGCGCGATGCTGCCCGCGCTGATCGACAATCGTGAGGACGGACCGTTGCGGGTCTGGATCGCGGGATGCGCCACGGGCGAAGAGGCATATTCCATCGCGATACTACTGTGCGAGGCTTTGGGGGGCCCGACGGTCAACCTCAAGAACCACGTGCAAATCTTCGCCACCGACATCGACAAAGACGCACTGCAAGTGGCGCGCCGCGGTGTATATGGAATTGCCGCTCTCAATGATATTCCCAAGGATTTCGCAGAGCGGTATTTCATCCGTCAAAACGACGGCATTCGTGTGATAGACGCGTTACGCACGGCGATACTGTTCTCTGATCACAACGTGTGCCAGGATCCGCCATTTCAAAAGGTTGATCTGCTGTGTTGCCGTAACCTGCTTATATATTTCGGAAATACGCTTCAGCAAAAGGTCATGTCGCGGTTTCACTATGCGCTGTCGGATCGGTCTTTGCTGTTTTTGGGAACGGCTGAAAGTGTTGCGGGTTCTGACGAGTTGTTCACCCCCGATAGCCAGGCAGCGCATATTTTCCGCAAGCGCATCATCCGACGGAACGAACAGGGTGGCGCGAGCCGGGTACGCTCGACGCCGGTGTCGCGCGCGGTGAAACCCAGCGCGCAATTGGAGCCGGGTCACTCGACGGAACGCCAGATGTTTGAAGCGCTGGCGCTCTCTTTGGGCAAGAACTCCGTGCTGGTGACCGACGAATACTCGATCGTGCGGGTTTACGGCAATGTCAGCCCGTACATCGAGATGAATGAGACCAGCAGCCTGAAGATGCATATCGATCTCTTTCGCAGGCCCTTCCGCGAGGAAGCGCGCAGTCTGGTGACGCTGTCACTCAAAAGCGGGGCGCTGCGGTCGGGTGTGCGGCATCTGCTGACCGAAGGTGATGAGGGCGAAGTCCGGCTGGATGTTTATCCGATCATCGCACGGGATATCAACGAACGCGCGGCGTTGGTCGTCTTCACGGAATTGGCGACCGAGCCGTTGCGCGCCGTTAATAGCGCGCCGTCCTCGCCCGGCGAGAGCCCGGAAAGCGATCGCATCCGTTATCTTGAAGACGAGGTGGCGACCACGCGCGAGGCGCTTCAACAGACGATCGAAGAGTTGGAAACATCCAACGAGGAACTGCAATCTCTTAACGAAGAACTGCAATCCACCAACGAAGAGCTCCAAGCCACCAATGAAGAGTTGGAGACATCCAACGAAGAGCTTCAGTCCACCAATGAAGAGCTGATCACCGTCAACGAAGAGTTGCAGGTGACCACGGCGGAATTGAGCGGCCGGACAGGTGAATTGATGTCGGTGCTGGAAACCGCACCCTTGTCGATCATGGTGCTCGATACCGCTTTGCAGATTACGCAGGCTACGAATGCGGCGGCGAAAATGTTCGATCTGTCGCGTCCGATTGCAAATCCGCATATCAGCCAATGTGTGCTGCCTGACAATTTCCCGTCGCTCGCGCCGATCTGTAGCGAAACGCTCAAACTGGGCGAACCGGTTGTACGCGAGTTTTCGTCGCTTGGAACGCAGATCAAGCTGACATCATCACCGTTTTTCGATCTGCGCGGGCAGATGAAAGGTGTGACAATGGTGGTGTCCGAGTTCCCGGGACTGGCGTTGGAACTGGATCTGATCCTGAACAATTCGCAGATATTCATGATGAATCGTGCAGCCGACGGGACGATTTTGCGGATCAGCGAAACCTACGCCAATGCGCTCGGCACGACGCGCGTCAAGGCGGAGGGCGAGAATTTCTACGAGCTTGCCGATGCCAACACCGTGGAGATCGAACGTCAGCAGGATCACCTGCTGCTGGAGAGTGACGTGGGGCGTGTCGGCAACATGCATGCCATCCTGTCAAAGGCGACGCAGAAGAAAATCTGGATGAATGCAGAGCGGTTCGTGTTCTCGGATCACACTCTGCCCAATTCATCGATCTATACCGTCGGCACGGATGTCACCGAGGTCGTTGCATCGCGCGATGCGTCCGAAGACGCCATGCAACAATTGGTTTTGCTGCAGGATCTGGCCAAAACGGGGTATTGGTCGCTGGATCTGGTTACCGAAAAAGTGTTCTGGTCTCGGCAAGCGTATCGCATCCACGGCGAAGATCCGGACAGCTTTGACGTGAATTTGACCAAGGGCGTCAACTACTACCACCCTGATGATCAGGAAGATGTGCGACAACACCTTGAAGACGTTGCAAAAAACGGTGGACAGTTCAAATTCCAGAAGCGTCTGATACAAAAGGACGGGACCGAGATCATGGTTGAGGCCATCGGGATCGGAAAGGCCGACGCAACCGGTAAGATATCGCGTATTATCGGTGTGTTTCGGATTGTCGAAGCATAGCTCGCTTCAAGGCATCTGATGCCTGCGGCGATTGATATTTCTCAACGTCGACCAAGTGCTTTTGAACCAGAATGAGCTTGTCACTGAGCGCGCCCGTGCGGTGCCTTAGCGTGTTCATCAAGCACAGAGTGGAGAATTCAATGACAAGCTACCCGATTGCGATGCAGACCAGACCCGAGATTGAATCCTTCTTTGATCCGGCGACGAATACGATTTCCTATGTGGTGATGGACCGCAATTCCAAATCCTGCGCGGTGATAGATTCCGTGATGGACATCGACTATGCCGCCGGGCGCATCACGCATGAAAACGCCGATGAGATCATTGCCTATATCAAGAAATTCGACCTTGAACTTGAATGGTTGATCGAAACCCACGTGCACGCAGATCACCTGTCCGCCGCGCCCTATATTCAACAGGCGCTTGGCGGCAAGATCGGCATCGGTGACCAGATCACCGTCGTGCAGGACACATTCGGAAAGGTGTTCAACGAGGGTACGGAGTTTCAGCGCGACGGCTCGCAATTCGATCGGCTGTTCAAAGACGGCGATACCTATCAGATCGGTACGATGACTGCTTTTGTCATGCACACACCGGGCCACACTCCGGCCTGCATGGTGCATGTGATCGGCGACGCGGCGTTTGTGGGGGACACGCTCTTTATGCCGGATGCCGGATCGGCACGCGCCGATTTTCCCGGGGGTGACGCGGGCCAACTTTATGATTCCATCCAGAAAGTATTGTCCTTGCCGGACGAGATGCGTCTGTTCATGTGCCACGACTATGGCGCAGAGGGCCGTGACATCATGTGGGAAACGACCGTCGCCGCCGAAAAGGCCGACAACATTCACGTCGGGCAGGGCAAGACACGCGACGAATTCATCGCGTTCCGCAAAGCACGCGACGCCACGCTGGACGTGCCCAAACTGATCCTGCCGTCCTTGCAGGTCAACATGCGCGCAGGTGACATACCCAAGACAAAAGACGGCAAGCCGATGCTCAAGGTGCCGGTCAACGTCCTGTGATCGCACCGATCAGGTGTCCCAAGGTGATCTGGGGGCGGGCTACGTGACATCTACGCCCGGCATTGCTCGCTATTTCCCGATTTTGGGATGGGGGCGCAGCTACAGCCGTGCCACGGCCGCCAATGATGTGATTGCAGCGCTGATCGTTACGATCATGCTGATCCCGCAATCGCTGGCCTATGCGTTGCTGGCCGGTTTGCCGCCCGAAGCAGGGCTTTATGCCTCCATCGTACCGATCCTGCTTTATAGTGTGTTTGGCACCAGCCGCACTTTGGCCGTGGGGCCCGTGGCGGTGGTATCCTTGATGACGGCTGCGGCCATCGGCACGGCCACGCAAACGCTTGATATCGGGTATGCGGCGGCTGCACTGACGCTGGCGGCTCTGTCGGGGGCGATCTTGTTGGGCATGGGGCTGCTGCGAATGGGGTTCGTGGCCAACTTTCTGTCTCACCCTGTGATTTCAGGCTTCATCACCGCGTCTGGGTTGCTCATCGCGACCAGCCAGCTTTCCCAACTTCTCGGCATTTCCGCAGGCGGGCATACCTTGTTCGAATTGGCGCATGGATTGCTCAGCCAACTGGATCAGGCCAACCTGCCCACGATGATGATTGGTGCTATCGCGTTGGGGTTTTTGTTCTGGGTGCGGGCCGGGCTGAAGCCATTGCTGGTCAAGATCGGACTGGGGGCGCGCGCTGCGGACTTCGCAGCCAAGGCCGGCCCGGTTCTGGCCGTCGTTGGCACCACGCTGGCGGTTTGGTGGGGCGATTTGCACCTCGAAGGGGTCAGCATCGTGGGGCGTGTGCCGCAAAGCCTGCCGCCCTTTACCTGGCCGCCACTCAGCCTCGACGTTGTGACCACTTTGTTCATGCCGGCCCTTTTGATTTCGGTGATCGGATTTGTGGAATCGGTTTCAGTCGCACAGACACTCGCGGCCAAGAAACGCCAACGCATCGACCCGGATCAGGAACTGATCGGACTGGGTGCGGCCAACATCGGCGCTGCTTTGACCGGCGGTTTTCCCGTCACGGGCGGGTTTTCCCGTTCTGTTGTAAACTATGATGCGGGCGCGCAAACGCCGGCAGCAGGCGCCTTTACGGCAGTCGGATTGGCGATTGCCGCGCTGTTTTTGACACCGCTGATCTTTTATTTGCCCAAGGCGACGCTGGCGGCCACGATCATCGTGGCGGTTTTGTCCTTGGTCGATCTGAGTGTGCTGCGCCATGCGTGGCACTATTCAAAACGGGATTTTGGCGCGGTCGTTGTGACGATTGTCCTGACTCTGGCCATGGGGGTGGAATTCGGTGTGTCTGCCGGGGTGATCCTGTCGATTGCGCTTTTTTTGTTCGATACGTCGCGGCCCCATGTGGCAGAGGTCGGGCGCGTTCCGGGTACCGAGCATTTCCGTAACATTCACCGCCACCGGGTCGACACACACCCGGCGATCCTGAGCCTGCGGATTGATCAAAGCCTCTATTTTGCGAATGCGCGTTTTCTGGAGGATTACATCTACGAACGTGCCCTCGGGGATGCGAACCTCAAACACGTGATCCTGATGTGCTCTGCCGTAAACGAGATCGACCTCAGCGCGCTGGAGGCCCTTGAAGCAATCAATGCGCGTCTTGATGAGATGGGCGTGACGCTGTCGCTGTCCGAAGTGAAGGGGCCGGTAATGGACCGTTTGACGCGCAGCCACCTGCTGCAAGAGTTGAGCGGACAGGTCTATTTGACGCAATACGACGCCTATACCGCGCTCACAAAAGCCGTTGATGAGCCGAAGGCGGCGCAATAGGCGCCGCCCCGCAACCGGTCAATGGGCAAAGAGCACCCGCAGTTCGGTTTGCTCCAGCATCGTGCGGGTGGTGCCTCCGAACAGCGCCTCGCGCATACGCGACTGCCCATATGCCCCCATCACAATCAGGTCGGCACCATGTTCCTGGGCACTGTCCTGAATACAACGGCCAATCTCGCGCCCACCACTGGGGGCCTGCTTGACGGTGACGCGGCAGCCGTGATGGCTGAGCCATGCGGCAATGTCTGCGCCCGGGTCTTCGCCATCGCGATCCGCTGTCATGGCGGGATCAAAGCACGCAATCGTCACTTCATCGGCCCGGATCAAATACGGCAAGGCCACATGCGCCGCGCGTGCTGCAGGCAGACTGCTGTCCCAAGCGACGAGTATACGTTTGGCGTCGCCCAAGGGCCGGGCGTTCAGCACCAGACCGGCGGGAGACTGAAACAAGGCACCATGCGCCGCTTCGCGAAAGATGTCGGACTTTCGATCAATCCCATCGGCGATGCGGACCACATCACAACACAACGCGCGTTTCGAAATGGCATGGCGGATGTCGACGATGGCGCAGGTCACCGGATCGACACTGCCGGACGCGCCGGAGCGGGCCAGGATCTGTTCAACCTCGTCCGCCCGCGCCTTTGTATCGACCTGCGCGGTTTGAACCAACTCGACCCAATTGTCGGGAATGTTGATCGCACCGTATGGCGGCACCCCATAGGACGCATAAGGCAACGTAGGTGCCGGACCCAGCAGAACACACGCCAGATGCGTGCCCTGTTCGGCGGCTGCCTCCGCGTGTTGTGCGACAAGGGCGTCATCAGTGTTCATATCAATCACGAAAAGGCAGGTGCGGTTGTCCATGTTTATGTCTCCGTCGGGTTCATTGAGTGGTGCGCCGCAGACGCCCACCACAATCACCATTGACCCATTCGGTGTACGGACAACTGACTTGGATCAAAAAGCCGGAAAATTATCTGTGCCAAGATCATGAATAGGTACCGAAACGGACAGAGCACAAATGGACTTTCAAGATTATTACAAAACCCTTGGAGTAAAACCCGACGCCACGGAACCGGAGATCAAACGCGCATTTCGCAAATTGGCCCGCACTTACCATCCGGACGTGAACGCGGGGTCCGAGGCTGAGGAGAAGTTCAAATCCGTCAATGAGGCTTATGAGGTGCTCAAAGACCCTGAAAAGCGTGCGGCCTACGATCAGCTGCGGCAAGGCGGAGGCCCGCAAGGTCAGGGGTTTGAGCCGCCGCCGGGCTGGGACAGCGGGTATTCGTTTTCCTCGGGCGATATGGACGGCGCAGAGCCGTTCAGCGACTTCTTTGAGGAACTCTTTCGTCGGGGTCAGGGCGGGGCTGGACGCTATGCCCATGGTACCGATCAACATGCCCGCATCCAGATCGCACTGGAAGACGCGTTCAAAGGCAACGATCGTGTTCTGACCCTGTCGGTGCCGCAGATCGGACCGGATGGTCAGGTGCGTATGCGTGAAAAGCGCATTTCCGTCTCGATCCCGAAAGGGATTTCCGAAGGACAGCACATCCGGCTGACCGGGCAGGGGGCGGCCGCACCCGGGGGCGGGGCCGCAGGCGATCTGTTTCTGGAAGTGAGTTTTGCGCCGCATCCGGTCTATCACGTGGAAGGCCGTGATCTCTTTTGCGACTTGCCGCTGGCGCCATGGGAGGCTGCACTGGGCACCAAGGTCATGCTGCCCACGCCGGGTGGCAAGGTCGATCTGCAAGTGCCGCAAAACGCCCGGAGCGGTCAGAAGCTGCGCCTCAAGGGCAAGGGTTTGCCCGGTGCGCTTGGCGGCGACCTCTATGCAACGCTGCGCATCGTGAACCCCAAGGTGACAACCGACGAGGCCCGCAGCTTTTTTGAAAAAATGGCCCGCGAGATGCCCTTCAATCCGCGTGCCGAGATCGGAGGATCCTAGCATGAAGATAGCCAAACCAACGGCGGACCTCGTGGACGCCCTGACGCTCGCCGATTTGAGCCGGTTCTGCGAAGCCGATGAAGCATGGATCGTGGAATTGGTCGAACACGGTGTGTTGGAACCCAAAGGCACGTCCGTTCAATCCTGGCGGTTCCGCGGGATCAGCATTGCGCGCGCCAAACGCGCCAGCAGGTTGCGTCGTGACCTGGGGATCAACACAGCAGGCGTGGCGCTGGTGATTGATTTGCTGCAGGAACGCGACCGATTAATGCGCAGGCTGGCCCGCTACGAGGGCGCATAGCAAATGTGTTGGAGCATCGAGGCATCAGCGGCACTGGTGGTCGGCGGCGCGATGGCCAGTGCCGTGACGTGGCGGCGCGGCGAGCCTTTTGCGATCTGGGGCACCATGGGCTATTTCACCGCGATGGAGGCGCTTCAGGTGGCCGGTTACGGTGTCATTGATGCTTGCGGTACGTCGGCCAATACTGCCGTCACGGTGCTTTCATTTCTGCACATCGTCTTTCAGCCCTTCTTCATCAATGCCTTTGCGATGGAACTGGTGCCTTCCGTCGTCGCGCAAAAGGTCAGACGGTGGGTCTATGGCCTGTGCGCCTTGTCTTCGCTGGTCATGTTGGTGCAATTGCTGCCGCTGCCCGCGCTAGGGCACTGCGTCCCCGGTGCGCCCTTGTGTGGCGCTGCCTTTTGTACGGTTTCGGGCAATTGGCACATCGCTTGGGACATCCCCTACAACGGCTTGCTTGTGCCATTCGATCAGGCGGTGGGGTTTCAGGCCGGGTTTGCAACCTACATGCTGACCGCGTTTGCGCTGCCGCTGGTCTATGGCGCGTGGCGGTTCGTGGCTCTTCACGCTTTCAGCGGACCAATATTGGCGTGGACGTTGACCAGCAATCCAAATGAGATGCCTGCTGTTTGGTGCCTGTTCTCGGTGGTGATATTGATGATCGCCCTCAGCCCATGGTTCAGGCAGAAGACCTCGGCGTCATCGTGGTGGGGCGTGCCTGTTTAGACCAGCGCCAGCGGTATCACTTGCGCAGGCGTTGCTTGGACTTTTGGTATAGTCGGCGGTTCAGATCTATGAACTGCGTCAGGCTGCGCCCCAGATAGCCTGCCGAATTGTGTTTGATGTAAAAGTACCCCGTCATGCTGGCGATCGCACCGCCAAGCGCGTCAATCATCAAATCGCCCATTGTATCGTCGAGGCCGGATTTCTGCATGTTCAGGCCAAACAGGCTGTCCATTCCGTATTCGAAGACCTCCCACAGAGCGCCGATCGTCATGGCCACGCAAAAGGCGATGAAAGCCAGCGCAGAGGCGGGAGCGGCAAATCTGTCACCTTCGAACAACATGAAAACAAACAAGAAACCGATCAATCCGAACCCAACCGCCGACGAGGCATGCAAGGCCAGATCCCACCACCACAAGCGTTCGTAGAAATCAAAGGCTTCGCCCAGAAAAATGGAGGCGAAAAAGAACAGCGTGGTGGCCAGCAAAAACGGGACGGGCAACGTCAAAGACCAGCGGTGCGCCAGCACGGGCGGCACAAGTGACAGCAGCAACGTGGCGAGGCTGACAAACCCCAAAGACCAGCGCCCCAGCACCAAGGACACCACGGCAGCCATCAACAGCAGTGTCCAGATCACAAGCATGATGGGGCTTGTTGTTTTCAGGATCGACATCTAATTTTCCGCCTTCCAACTGTAATTGCGGCATGCACCATCCTATATAGGGTATATGAACATGAACGTCTTCAGGCTGGCCAGCTACAACATCCGAAAAACCCGTGGACTGGACCAAAAGCGTGATCCGAACCGCACGATTGATGTGATCAACGGGCTGGATGCGCATGTGGTGGTCTTGCAGGAGGCCGACCGCAGGTTCGGCGCGCGCATTGCCGCGTTGCCACATGCGATGATCGAAGCGGAGACGGATTTTCGGGTGGTTGATGTGTCTGACAACGCTGTCAGCCTTGGCTGGCACGGAAATGCTATGCTGGTGCGTAAAACCACGCCTGTTGCGAGCGTCGAGCGGATTACTCTGCCGGGGTTTGAGCCACGCGGTGCCGTACGTGTCGGGCTGGGACACCGTGGCGAGGTGTCCGTCGTGGCGCTGCATCTGGGGTTGCGGCGTAGTGACCGGCGCGCGCAGCTGGCCGCAGTTTGCGCAGTGGCCCAAGATCATGCGCGTACCGTGATTGCGGGAGATTTCAATGAATGGTCGCCGCGCCGCGGTCTTGAACCGTTGGCGGGGCATTTTCAGATGCACGCGCCCGGGCTGTCGTTTCATGCTCGTCGCCCTATGGCCGCTTTGGACCGGGTCGCGCTGGGCGCAAACTTGCAGTTGCAGGGTGCCGGTGTTGACGAGAGCAAGCTCGCCAAACGCGCATCAGACCATTTGCCAATCTGGGCGGACATCGAAGTATCCGCCGCCTGAACTATTTGCTGAACAAGACCGGGACTGTGGCGCTGCGCAAGAGTGTGTGGCTGACGGCTCCGATTACAACGTCATAGGCCCGCGAATGGCCAAATGCCCCTGTCACGATCAAGTCGGCACCGATTTCAAAGGCGCTTTGCATCAAGGTCGATGCGACGTCTTTGGGACTGGCCTCCAGATACTGTACTCGCGCCTTTAATCCATGCCTGTCAAACGCCTCCGCCAGTTCAAGCACAGTTGAATCGCTCAGTGCATCGCGTCGCTCTGACGTCACACTCAGGATCGTAATTTCGGCATCTTTTGCGGCCAGAGGCATCAGATCATGCGCCGCCCGTGTGGCCTCTTTCGTGTCGCTCCAGCCCAAAAGGATGTTCTTGCCCACCGGTGGCCCGTCGTAATCCAGCGGCACCACGATGGCCGGGCGACCGCTCTCGCGGATCACCTGCACCTGTACATTGCGTTGGTCATAGCGGTCCGCGTCCTTGTCTTCGTGCGACATGATCACAACGTCGGCGGCCCGCGCACTTTCTACCATGCGGTCGGTTGCGGTTGTCGATTCCGCCCGCAAAAGCCGCCATTCGCTTGGAAAGATTTCGTTTTGCGTATGCTGGCGGAATACGGCTTCGATGGCTGCGGCCTGCTCTTTCTGGCTGGCGTTGAATTCGGCAAAGGCGGGCTCGGGTACATGCATTGCAATGCCGGGATACACCATCAGCGCCTCGACCGTGTGCAGGCCGACCAGATGCGCGTTGTGTCGGCGCGCAAGAGGGACGGCGACCTTCATCAGCGTGCTCGCATGCGCCTGTGTGGTCAGGCATACCAGAATTGTTTTAATCGTCACGGCTTGTCCCCCCCGAAGTGTCAAATGATGGGGCGCTTATGAGCGCCCCGACCGGATCAAGACTTGCTGATCTGGATTTTTTGTACGCCGGACGTCGCATGCGGCGGCTTGGCGATCCGCAGGCTCAGGACACCGTCTTTGAACGTGGCGTCCACCGCGCCGTCTTCGGGCGCGAACCCCAAAGGCACCTGACGGCGGAAACTGCCATAGCGGCGCTCGACGATGTGGTAATCCTTGCTTTTGTCTTCTTTGCTCGCGCTTTTCTCGCCTTTGATGGTCAGGATTTCACCGGAGATCGACGCGTCGAGCTTGTCTTCTTCGACGCCCGGAACCTCGACTGTGACTTCTAGTCCGTCATCGGTTTCCGCAACGTCGATCGCGGGAAAGAGCGGCTCGCCCCAACCTTGGAAGGCATCAGGTCGCAGCAAAGGATTCTCGCCGCGAAATCTGTCCAAAAGCTGGTTCATCTCTTTCTGGAATGTCTGGAAAATGGGGGTGGATGGTGTCGTCGAAGGACGTTGAGCTGGATCGTTCGGCATGATGTGCCTCCTTTCGAAAAACGTGAACGCGAAACTGCGTGAGATAATTCTACCGTGGCAATTGGGGTGGTGATTGATCCCGATCAATCGATGTTCTGCGTTTCGGGTTAGAGAACGAGAACGGTTTTCAGAACTGGAGTCAGAAATGTCCTTTTCCCAATCCCTTTCAGTTGCTGCATGCTTGGCGTTCTTTGCTCTGCCACTTGCGGCAGAAACAGCCGTGTCCAACACGGGCACAGACACATTTGTTGCGGGGGCTTCGGTGACCCAGACGCTTGATGCGCCGGGCGATGCCTTTGTCGCCGGCCGCTCGGCGGTCGCACGCGGATCCGTTGAGGGCGATCTTCACATCAGCGGGTTTGATGTGTCGGTCAGTGCCGAAACGGCGCAGGATCTTTATGCCGTCGGTGCCACAGTCGTCGTGCGTGGCAGCACCCTTCAGGATTTGACCGCCGCAGGCTTTACCGTGCGCACTGAAAAGTCCTCAGACACCCAAGGCAACGCTCGTTTGTTCGGGAATTCCGTCACGGTCGAAGGCACAGTCAACGGCGCTTTGACCAGCACGGCCCGCGCCCTTGTTCTGAACGGCGTTGTCGAAGGTGACATGCGGGTTCTGGCGAATACCATCACCTTCGGCCCGGACGCCAAGGTGAATGGCACGCTTACATATTCCACGCCGAAAAAGCTTGATGTGCCAGACCGGGTGGCCAGCGGTGACAGGGTCGTATTCGAACAGGCCACGCCGTCGCGGGCATGGAAAGAGCTGTCTGAGTTGAACAAGGTGCGCGACATTCCGGTGTTCCCGACTGTGGCATCGCTGTTTATGGGGTTCGTGATTTCCTTGTTGTTTTTCTTGGTCCTTGGGGCCTTGGCGTTGGGATTTGTTCCGGACCGGTTGGAGCGTCTGCGGCGCACCGCGATCGAGCGTGCGGGATATGCGCTGGTGTTTGGCGTGATCGGATTGTCGATCATGTTCGGAATGGTGCCCGTCACGGCGATGACCATCATTGGCTTGCCCTTCGTTCCAATCGTCTTTCTGGCGATCATCGTGACCTGGACCATTGGCTATGCACTGGGAGCCTATGCGGTGGGCATGCGCCTGTATTCCGGATTGGGCGGGGCTGAGAGTGTCACCAACACCACGCGCCTTTTGGTGCTGGCGGGATCACTGACTGTCATAGCTCTTCTCAATTTCATACCATTCGTGGGGTGGGTGGCAAATTACACGCTTGTTTTGCTGGGGATCGGAGCCATGGCCGAAAGTGCGTTTCATCGGCTGACACGTTTGACGCCAGCCACCTGAGCAACAGACACAAAACAAGGAGCGACGCGATGTCATCACAAGGCTTGGACGTGATCGATCACACGGTTCACCTGACGCATGAGTGGATCAACGAATTGGCCGCGCGGTTGGGGTGGGGGTCAAAGCGCAGCGCCTTACGGCTTTTGCGGGTGACGCTGACGCATCTGCGCGACCACCTTATGATCAATGAACTGGCGCAGTTTTCGGCGCAGCTGCCCATCATTATCCGGGGCATGGTGTTCGAAGGCTGGGTGCCCAAGAACACCCCCATCAAAGAGCGCCGCGCGGCCCAATTCATCGCCGCGATCAGCGACCAAATGGATGAGACAGAGGAATTTCAGGGCGCGCAGGACATCAGATGCGTCTTTGACCTGCTGTCCGCCAGACTGAGCCGCGGAGAAATCGAGGATGTGCGGGCAAGCCTGCCTGAAGACATCCGCGCACTATGGCCGCCTGCGTAAGTCAGACCGCTGCGGCGTCAGTCTTTGTGGCCTTGCGACATGTGTAGCAGGGCTTGAGGGTCAAGAATGACCACCGAATGGATATTCTTGATCTCGATGACATCGGTCTTGCGAAGATGCGTGAACGTGCGGCTGACCGTTTCTGTTGTCAGGCCCAGAAAATCTGCAATGTCGGCCCGGCTCATGGGCAGATTGACGGATGTGATCCCGTCGGTGGTTTCGCCCACCCGATTGGCCAGCACCACCAAAAAGGACGCAACCTTTTCGGGCGCAGATTTGCGGCCCAGCATCATGAAGTGATCCTGCATGGCACTGATTTCGCGCAATGCAGCCTGAAGCAAAGCCTTATGCAAGGCAGGATCGCCATCACCCTTTTCCAAGGCGGACCTGCGATAGGGGCGCAGACGCGCATCCACCAGAACATCGCAGTCGGTGTGATGCTTGCCATTGCTGGGAAAGCCCACGATATCGCCCGGATACCCGAATGCGATAACCTGCCGTCTGCCGTCCTCAAGCAACCGTGTCAGGCGCAAAACACCTGAATTCACCTCATATAGATGCTCGACCGTGTCGCCTTCGAAAAACAGGTAGTCGCCGGCCTTGTGTCTGGCTTCGGCATGGCGAGTTGTTGCCGTGGCGCGCACCATTTGTGGCGAAGCATTTGGCAAGTCGGATGGAATTGTTACATACATCTGGCAGAGTCCCCCTCGGCTAATGAAAACAACTTGGGCATCCAATGTAATTCGCGTTACATTCAAAAAACGAGATTTGTATCAAATTGTAATCGGCCCTGTTTGTTTCACTGCGCAACTATACGTAGAGGAAGTGGTAAGATCCCGGAAAGGGATGAGTGAGCCTATGGATCAAAAAACCGTTCTGGTGGTGGAAGACGATGCAAAAGTCAGAAAACTTTTGCGCAACGTGCTTGAAGAAGAAGGGTTTTGCGTGCTCGAAGCGGGCAGTGCAGTTGACGCGATGGAGCATTTGCGCGAGAGCCCTCTTTGCCTGATTACATTGGACATCAATCTGGGACCGGACAGCGGCATCGAGCTTGCGCGCGAAATACGCAAACAGTCCAGAGTTCCCATCATCATGGTGTCAGGAAAAGACGACGTGATCGACCGGGTGGTCGGTCTTGAAGTCGGGGCGGATGACTATATCACGAAGCCCTTTCACACCCGCGAAGTCGTGGCGCGTGTGCGCAGCGTCCTGCGCCGTTCGGAAGGTCGCCTGGAAGATGTAGATAGGGACACCACTGCCGCCATTCCGGTGCCATCCACCGAGCAGCGGTTCGAGTTTGACGGGGTTATAGCGATCCCGGATCAAATGTTGGTGCTGGACCGCGACGGAATGGATTGCAAACTGACCAGCGGTGACCTGAAATTGCTTATGGTCTTTTTGGAGCGGCCCAAACGTGTGCTGTCGCGTGACCAGTTGATGGATTTGACCGGCGGTGGCGAATGGAGCCCGCTGGACCGAACGATCGACAACCAGGTTGCCCGCTTGCGCAAAAAGATTGAACGTGACCCCGCCGAGCCGAAATTGATCAAGACGGTGCGGGGTATCGGCTACAGCTTTGCGAGTGGTATTTCCGTCAAAAACCCAAACGTGCCAGTGAACAGCAACGCCTGAGATATAGCTGCCATTTCGAACACGTGATCTGGTTCTCGGGTGGCGTGGTTGCTGCCTGAGGGTTTCGCTTTGTAGATATGGTGCGCGCGCATTGACATCCGTCAAGGCGCACTGGGACCGAAACGATAACAACAATCGTAAATGAGGGTTGCGGAGCGAAAGCTCTGACAAAAAAGGTGCTGTCATATGTTCAGACAAATCATTGTAGGTCTTGATGGATCAGAGCGGGCCAAACGCGCAACACATATCGCCTGTGATCTGGGCAAGCACTATGCAGGCGTGGTGACACTCATCCATGTCCCGCACGCGGAGGCTGCGGCCTTCAGCCTCGGTGAAGCGTCGGATTATCACGCCGATATTTCAGCACCAAGTTTCGAAGAGATCGAGGCGGCGGGCCGCAAGATCCTCGACGAAGGTCTGGAAATTGCAGAAAACCTTGGCTTCAAAACCATCAAAACCCATATGCCGCACGGCGACGCGGCCACCGAAATCATTTTGCATGCAGAAGAGATCGGCGCCGACCTTATCGTGACCGGGCGCAGAGGGCTAAGCCGGTTTTCGACACTGATTTTGGGCAGCACAACGCTGCGGGTCAACCAGATGGCGAAATGCGCGTGCCTGTCCGTGGTCTGAGGTCGCGCGCCGCTGAAGCGCGCCCGTCAGCGCGCCGCCGCACCAAGTGCGGCCATTGTTTCGATCGCACGTCTTTGCACCTTGCCACTGCCATCTTCTGCATTTCCGATGATCGTCCGGCGCACGGGGCGAATACCGCAGAATTTGAGGATGTTGCGTTCAAGGCTCCGTAGCGAGTGTGCGAAAAAGAACCACCGATACGCCAACCCGGGCATGCCCATTGTCACCACGACCCGCGCGCTTTTACCCTTGAGCGCAGGGTGCCAGCCCGAAGTGTGCATATTGAACGCAAAGCCGCTGCGAAACACCTGCTCGATCCATGCCTTCAAAAGGGCAGGGACATCGCCCATCCAGAGCGGGTAGATCAGCACGATATGATCTGCGGCCATGACTGCTTGCTGGCCCTCTTGTGCGACCTGCGGAATGACGTCGGCCTCCCATTCCAAGCGGGATCGCAAGATCGGAATGTCCAGATGCGCGATGCTGATCTGCTGGACCGTGTGACCGGCTTTTTCGGCGGCATCGCGATACGAGAGCGCGAGCGCCTGACACAACCGGTCCGGGCTCGGGTCCGGGTGGCCCTGCACGATCAGTACATGCGTCATCGTTCATGCCTCCGTGTAGTCGCGTGGCGATCGTGATCGGCCTTTTGCAGAAAATCCGTCAGATCAGACAGGGTGATCACCCCCATCAACCTATGATCCTCCGTCACTAGAAATTTGCGCTGTGGGGTATTCGAAATGGTCGCGATCAGGCTCAGTATCGGCGTTTGCGGTGTCACGGCAGGTGTTTCGGCCAAACCGACGAAGACATCCCCCACTTTGGTGGTGTTCCAGTTTTCCCTGTCAATCCCCAGCAAAGCGCCCTTGTCGACATGGCCGAGCAAAACACCATCCTCCAACACCGGCACAAAGCTGATGCCATGCGCCATCATGATGTGTTCGGCGAGATCTGTGAGTGTCATTTCCGGCGGTGCGACGATGGGGTTGCGGGTCATCAGATCCTGCACGATGCGGGTCTGAAATTCCGACTGTGCCAGTTGGTTTTGATAGGTGCTTCGGGCGGCAAACAGAATGAACGCACCGATCATGACATACCATAACCCGCCAGCCGCCCCCGCCCAAACCAAGTTCAAAACGCCCAAAGCGATCAAGAAAAGCGCAAATGCTGTCCCGGATTTCGAAGCAGTTTCCGTGGCCTGCAAGATGTTTCCGCTGCGTTGCCACAGATAGGCGCGCAAGATCCGACCACCATCCAGTGGAAAGGCAGGCACGAGATTAAAAAGTGCCAACACCAGATTGATCATCGCCAGATATCCGACCACTTCGACGATGGGACTGGCCGCGATCATGCTGCCGATCACCTGCGCGAGTGCCCAAAATCCAAACGACAAGGCAAGGCTCATCAGCGGACCGGCCAAAGCGATTTGCAGCTCTTGGCGCGGCGTTTGAGGTTGTGCCGTCAATTCGGCCACACCACCGAACAGAAAAAGCGTAATGCCAGCAATGGGCACACCATGACGCCGCGCAACAAGGGCATGCGCCAGTTCATGCAACAGCAACGACCCGAAAAAGCACAGCATCGCAACGAGCGCCATCAAGAGGTACAATTGATTGCTGCCACCGCCATAAGTTTCGGGAAAATAGTGCTGCGAGAGGCTCCAGGTGATCAACGTCGCGATCAGAAACCAACTGGGATCAATCTTTATCTCGATGCCACGGACTGAGAAAATTTTTACGGCTTTGGTGAACATAACCCATCACGCTTTTAAGTATGATGTTAGGGGCATAGCGCCACGGCGCTTTTGACTTTTATCAAGAGACGGACTGCATTAACCGGCGTGGAAAAGCCCGCCGACCAAATAGGCGATCAGCGCCGCGGTTGAGCCGATCAACAAGGTTTCGCCGCCTGACCACCACCATTTGGCAAGCGACCATCTGCTTTTGCCCGTACCGATCAAAAAGAAGGTCAGCAAGGTGGCGATGACCGCAATCTCAAAGGGATTGGTCAACCCGAACACGAAGGGCACCAAAGGGACCGATCCTGCCAGCAAAAACGCCACAAACGTCGCCAACGCTGACCGCATCGGGTGCGGCTCATCAAGGGTTAGCCCATATTCATCGGTGAGCATCATATTGATCCATTTGTCTTTTTTGGAGGCAATTGCAGCCGTGGCACTGGTCAGCACGTCCCCTTCCAACCCGCGCTGCGCGAGGATCTGGCGTAACTCCTCAACTTCGCCGTCACGGTGATCTCGGATGTGGCGTTCTTCGATCTGAATGATACGCTTGCGATCATCAAGTTCGGCCTTGGTGCCCGAATAGTTGCTGGCCGCCATGGAAAACCCATCGGCCAGAATATTGGCCAGCCCGAGTGCGACAATGATGTGATGCGACAGACCCGCGCCCGCAACTCCGGCCACAATGGCAAAGGTGGTCACTGCGCCGTCGATGCCGCCATAGATCATGTCGCGCAGATACATCCCCTCAGGTGCGCCTTGAATGCGGTCTGCGATTTCGTCGGGGCTGTGCCCATGGTCTTGTGTCATGACCCTTTGTGCCAAGCCGCACGGGTGCCTGCCTTGAGCAAGATCAAATGCAACGACCAACAGTGCGTTAGAGGCTATGCATGTTCATTCCGCAGACATCTCTCTTGTTCAGCTTCGCAGTCTTTGCCATCTGCGCAGCGGCCGTCTGGTTTTCCGGTGCACGGCTGGCCTATCTCGCCGATACATTGGCTGATCGCTTCAAACTGGCCAAGTCGCTGGTTGGGCTCATTCTTTTGTCGCTGGCCACGTCATTGCCGGAGGTCGCCACGACTCTGACGGCGGCCGTGCAGCAATCGCGCGATCTGGTGCTGAACAACCTGTTTGGGGGCATCGCCCTGCAAACGGCCATTCTGGCAATGTCGGATTTCTGGGCACGCGGGTCGATCACCAATTATCCGCGCAAGGCCAATCATGCACTGGAGGCCGCATTGCTGGTGTTGTTGCTGGCCCTCACGCTCATTGTCATCGACCTCAAAGAGCCCTTCGCAGTGTTCGGCATTGGCGTGGGTAGCGTTGTGATTGCCGTGTTTTACGCAGGCGCGATCTGGTTGTTGCGGTGGTATGACGGGGCCAACGACTGGGTGCCGGTGGATTTACCTGACCCTGAACCTTTGCCATTTCCCGCACCATTCGGCTTGTCCGATGCGACCAACGGCCGCCTGATCTTTCAGGCGCTGCTGGCTTGCGCCGCCATCCTTGTCTTTGGGCTTTTGCTGGTTGTCTTCGCGGAACGCATCGCTGTTCAAACCGGGTTAGGCAGCAGTTTCATCGGGGTCACACTGTTGGCCGGGGCCACCTCCTTGCCGGAGTTGACCACCAGTATCACGGCGGTGCGCATCGGCGCCTACACAATGGCTATTTCCAACATTTTCGGCAGCAACCTGATCATGCTGGTGCTGGTGTTTCCGGCGGATGCCCTGTTTCGGTCGGGACCAATCCTTGCAGGGACGTCCCCCACTGTCAGCTTGTCACTGTCGTTTGGTATTGCGGTGACGACGATCTATCTGGTTGGGTTGATCGTCCGTCGCAAACCGCGAATCGGAGCCATCGGGCTGGATTCTATACTGGTACTGATTGTGTTTGCCTCCAGTCTCATTGCTTACTTTTTCGCGCGCTGACGTGTCGCTGCGATCGTTTTGATGACTTCGGGCACGATTACAATTGGCAGAACAAATGCAGCGATCATCTGCCATTCATCCACGCCGATCGGCACCGTGTGCAGCAACACCTGCAAAGGCGGCCAATAAACCGCAAGACCCTGCGCCCCAAGTGTTACCGCCAATGCACCCAGCAAAAGCGGATTGCTGAGCCAGCCGATTTTCCAGCCCGGTAACCGCAACGACCGAAAGGCAAACACGCTGAATTTCTCGAAAACAACCATCGCGGTAAAAGCCGTCGTGCGCGCCAGATCGGTGCCTTGATCCAACAGGCTGAAAAATATCCACAAGCTGCTGAGGCCGCAATACAGACCGAAAAGACAGATCACACCGATGCCGCTCCATCCCAGAATGCGGGTGTTCTTGTCGCGAGGCGGCTGTTGCATCTGATCAGGCTCTGATTTCTCCAGCCCCAACGCGACGGCTGTGACCCCATCGGTGACAAGGTTCATCCACAGAATTTGCGTGGCCAGAAACACCAGCGGTCCACCTATCGCGATGTTGACGACCAAAGCGACGACCTCGCCGGCATTGGACGACAGCAGGTAGCGCACAAATTTCTGAACGTTCGCGAATTGCCTGCGGCCTTCGGAAATGGCTCCGACGATGGTGGCGAAATTGTCGTCGAGCAGCACCAGATCAGAGGCGTCGCGCGCCACATCCGTGCCACGCAGCCCCATCGATATTCCGATGTCCGCTTGCTTGAGGGCAGGGGCATCGTTCACGCCATCCCCGGTCATTGCCACGATCTGCCCTTGTGATTGCAGCGCCGCGACGATCCGCATTTTCTGCTCTGGCTTGGTGCGGGCAAACAAAGCACCACTGCGCAAGACCTTGGCCAGTGCCGTACCGTCGAGTGCATCCAGATCGCTGCCCGTCAGGTGATGCTGCACAGGGAGACCGAGCTGGTCCGCGATGGCACCGGCGGTGACGGGGCTGTCGCCTGTGATCATGACGATCCGAATACCTGCGGATTGGGCTGCGGCGATGGCGGGCCTGACTTCGGCGCGCGGCGGGTCGATCAGACCGACAAGGCCCAGAAACGTGAGCTCTGCTTCGACAAGGTTGTGATCAGGCACGACGCGCTGTGCCAAGGCGATCACGCGCAACCCGTCGCTGGCCATGTCGGTATAGGCTTGCAAGATATCGTCGCGGGTCTGCGCCGTGATATCTAGCGGCTCGGAACCGTCGTGCACTTTGGTGCAGATCTCAAGCACCTGTTCCGGCGCACCTTTGGTCAAAACAATGCCGCCGCCGTTCTCACGGTAGAGCACACTCATGCGTTTGCGTTCACTGCTGAAGGGAATTTCGGCGACACAGGCATCGCGGTCCGGCAGTGGGCACCAACCTTTGTAAGCCAACGTGACAAGCGCCCCTTCCGTCGGCTCGCCGGTCATGTGCCAAGTTGATCCCTCCTGGTCGATATGCGCGTGACTGCAATACAGCCCGGCACGCAGAACCGCCGCCAATGCCGGGTCATCTGCCACCCGCAACCGCGACCCGCCGTCTTCGATATGGCCGGCTGGGTCATACCCTGTTCCGGTCACCTCATAAACAGTTTTGGGGGTCCAGACCTTGGTGGCTGTCATTTTGTTTTCTGTCAGCGTTCCGGTCTTGTCGGTGCAGATCACCGACGCGGCCCCCAGTGTTTCGACCGCCTGAAGCCTGCGCGCCAAGGCGTTGTGGCGCGCCATTGCACGCGCACCCAAAGCCAAGGTGATGGTCACAACGGCAGGCAGTCCCTCGGGCACCATCGCAACTGACAATGAAAGCCCCATCATCACCATCTCCGCGACATCGCGGCCCATCGCGATGCCCAGCCCCGTTACCGAGGCGGCCACGATCAGTGCTGCGGCGCCAAGTTGCTGTGCCAGACCGCCGAGTTTGACCTGCAGGTTGGTTTTTCTGGCACCGATCGACCCCGTGAGTTGGGCGATCTTGCCAAATTCAGTCCCCTGGCCGGTTGCTGTGACCCGGGCCTCCGCTCGCCCGGCAACAACGGCCGTCCCGGTATAGACGTGGTTTGCCTCCGTCGAGGCGCCCTTGTCGACAGGCAGGCTCTCGCCGGTCAGGATGCTTTCATCAACCCGCACATCCACCGCGCGGATCAAATCAGCGTCGGCGGCCACTTTGGTGCCCGGACCCAGAACGAGAATGTCGCCCGGAACGATGTCGCGCGCGGGGATCAATCGCTCGAGACCGTCGCGGATCACCATCGCTTTGGGGGCCAACAATGCCCGCAGCGAGGCCAAGGCCGTTTCGGCCCGCCATTCCTGTACAAACCCCAATACCGCATTCAAAACGACCACCAGCGCGATCGTCACTGCATCCACGATTTCACCCAGCGCCAATGCAACGCATGCGGCCACGATCAGAATGAGTACCAAAAAGCTGGAAAACTGCCGTGCAAAGACGGCCAAAGCGCTGGATTGAGCGGTATCGGGCAGTTCGTTCCAACCGCTTTTCTCGCGCGCTTGTGCCACCTCTTGGGCGGTCAGTCCGGGATCATTTGAGTTGTCGCGCACCTGTTCACTCCCGGGCATGGCATGCAGCGGGTTGATACCATGACGCGGCACTGCAGCGAATTGATCAATGTCAATGAAAATGGCGCTCTGCTTGATAACCTGCGTTCAATTTTTCATCCCAAGGAGGTAAGACGATGGCCAAAGGCGAAACGACGCAACCCCCCAAATCCGCAGAAGACCTGATGAACCCGTTTTTGCAAATGCAAGAAGCGAGCCTCGGGAGCCTGAAGGGCATGAACACTGCCTGGCTTGATGCGATGGGCGACATGGGGGCCGAAGTGGTCAGCTTTGTCGCCGAGCGTATCAAGGAAGACGTGAAAACCCAGCACGAGATCATGAAGTGCCGCACTGTGGCCGACCTTCAGCATGTACAGGCGCAGTTCATGCAAAAGGCGATGGATCAATACCACGAAGAAACCGGCAAGCTGGTCGAAATGGGGACACAGGCCTTTGCAACACTGGCAGATGATGCGGCGACCAAGAAAAAGGACTAGCCCAACACGTAACTGCCAGGCGCTGGCGCGATTGATTTGATCTGAAGGGGTCTGGGTGCAGTGGCTTTGCTGCTTCTGGATTTGAGCCAATCGCTCCAATGCGCCCACCATGACCCATCGACAGGCGGCGTTGCATCGTACCATTTCAGGTGTGCGGTGTATTTGTCGCCTTCGGTTTTGTGCAGGGTTCGAAAGTGACGCCCCTTATGGCCGGGTTCCGACAAAATGCCTCCGTTGTGTCCGCCGTTGGTCAGAACAAAGGTCACATCCGTGTCAGTCAGCAACAATAGTTTGTACACAGAGGGCCATGGCGACACGTGGTCTGTCTCCGTGGCCACGCAGTAGATCGGGTGCCGAACATCCGTCAGCGCCACGCTTGAGCCATCCAGTTTATAGCGGCCCTTGGCCAGATTGTTTTTCAAAAACAGCTCGCGCAGATATTGCGAATGCATTTTGGCGGGCATGCGCGTGGCATCGGCGTTCCAAGCCAACAGCGGATTGTCAGGCGTGCGTTCGCCGAGCAGATAGTGCCGGATGACGCGGCTCCAGATCAGATCGTTGGAGCGCAGCATCCGAAATGCGCCGGCCATTTGATCGGCCTTGAGATACCCGCGCGTTTCCATGATGTCCTCGAGAAAAGCCACCTGACTTTCGTTGATGAAAAGCCCAAGTTCGCCCGGATCGGAGAAATCGACCTGACTGGCCAGCAGGCTGATGGTTTTGAAGGTGTCATCATTGTCCCGCGCCATTGCGGCCGTCACAATCGACAGCAACGTCCCACCCAGACAGTAGCCCACACCGTGCACCGATGTGGCCCCGTTTTCGCGGATTTTGGCCAGAGACGCGCGCACGCCCAGATCGGCGTAGTCTTGCATCGACATATCCGAGTCCTCGGCACCGGGATTTTTCCAAGAGATCACATAGACCTCAAACCCCTGATCGCGCAGGTACGCGACCAGCGAGCGTTCGTCCGTCAGATCGAGAATATAGTATTTCATGATCCATGCAGGCACGATCAAGATGGGTTCGGGGTGCACTGTCTTGCCGTTCGGGCGGTAGCGGATCAGTTCCATCAGATCGTTGCGCAAAACCACATCGCCGGGCGTGGTGGCCAGCGTCTCACCGACCTTCAATGCGCTGGATTGCCGGGGTTTTTGAGAAATTAGACGGTTGAAATCGTCCAGCCAATAGCGCGCGCCGCGCAGCAGGTTCTGACCGCCTTCGGCGCGCGTGCGTTGCATCACCTTGGGGTTTGTCAGCGCAAAATTGGCAGGCGAGGCCATATCAATCCACTGGCGCGCGGTGAAGTTGACGATGTCTGAGTGTTTGTCAGCCACCCCGGGAATGTCGCGCGTTGCCGCGTCCCACCAGCTCTGAACGGCCAGATGCGATTGTGCGAACACATTGTAAGGCCACGCAGACCATGCGGGATCGGCGTAGCGCGGATCGTCTTCAACATCTGCGGTGTGCAACGGGGCCGTCAGGGCTTGGCGCACCAGATTTGCTTGTTTCTCTGGGGACCCAAACAAGTGCAGCGACCAATCAAGATAGGCCGTGGCCAAGGCGGAGGGCGATAATCCACCGGTAAACTGCGCCAGCGCTGCGTGCCAATGCGCATCCAGTGTGGGTTTGTTTGGGCTGTCATGGGTCATAGCTCGGATCTTTCAATAAGGCGCACACCGTCGGCAATTGCATCGCTGGGGTGTACGACGACGGCCTCGCCGTCCTCAAGGCCAGAGAGAACCTGCGTCACTTGGGTGTTGCGACGGCCCAGCGTTACGGGCCGCAGCTGTGCGAGGCTGCCATCGGCCACAAAGACAGCCCAACCATCCTGATCGCGAAAAATGGCACTGAGCGGGATTTGCAAAACGTCGTCGGCCTGCCATTCCACAATCCTGAGAAACACGGCGAATTCGTCGCCCAGAGTTGCGCGGTCCTGTGGTGGGCTGACGAGCGTGAAATAGGCATCCACCCGCTGTTCCTCGATGCCGAGCGCCGAGACTTTGGTGCGCGCTTTGGGGTCGATCCGATCAAGCCGCGCCAACAGCGGCTGATCACCGCCCCATCGATCCACATAGGCCGTGGCCCCCGGCGACAAGCGCACACCATCCGTCGATAGGATATCCGCCACCAGTTCCAGGTCCGTCGGGTCGCCTATGCTGAGCAAGGACGCGCCGGCAAGAACCGGGCGTTCGCTGATCGTGTCGATTGATAAGACCAGCCCATCCGCAGGAGCGGTGATCTGCACGCAGCACCCTTCATCCGCCGCGGCGGTCGCGTCTGGCGGTACCAAATTGGCTTGCGCGCGCTCTATTGTGCCTTGGGCCATATCGATACGGGCCTGTGCGGCCTCGACCGTGGCCTGCGCAATTGCAAGGTTCTGGCTGGCATCTTCGAGGCGCGTGACCGAGGACACACCGCGCGTGACCAGAGCCTGCGTGCGGTCGAATTGGGCGCGCGCAAAGGTCAGTGTCTCCTGTGCCTGTTGCAACTCTGCCTGCGCCACGTGACGCGCGGCCTCGGCCTCTTGCAGGGTCGCCTCGGCCTGCATGCGCGAACGGGCATCCAAAAGGGCCGACGACGCAGGACGCACAATGGCAACCACGGTTTCGCCCTTCACGACCGGATCGCCGACATCGACCGGAGACCTGAGCGCAGTGCCCGCAATGGGCGCTGACACGTCGAACGTGTTGCGGATACGGGTGCGCCCATCTGCGTTGATGGTCACTTCCAAAGCGCCGCGCGTCACTTGCGCCAGATCGACGGGCACAGGATCGGTGCGCAGGCTGACATAGCCCAGCCCGACCACGATGGCCGCGCCAAGCCCCCCCAAGATCAAAGTACGAGCAGAATAAGCCATATGTTCATTCCCGTGTTTTCATGACAGCCACCAGATTGAGCCTGTCCAACCTGCGCCGCACGATCATCACGGAGGCAAATGCCGCAATCAGCACGACAAGGCTGCCCGTGGTAAAAGACGCAGGTTTCAGCACCAGCGGAATGGCGTAAAGATCGCTGGTAAAGGCATTGGTCATTGCGGTGGCGATCCACGTACCGATCAGCCACCCCAAAGGTTGCGCCAGCAAGGCCAGCAGCATCATTTCACCAACCAGAACAAAGGACACCTCGCCACGGGTGAAGCCCAAAATGCGCAGACTGGCCAATTCGCGCGACCGCTCGGACAACTGAATACGCGCGGCGTTGTAGGCGACCCCAACGGTGATCATCACGGCCACGACGATGTAGATGGAATTCATCACCGTGATGTTCTCTTCGATGGTCTCCTGAAACGCGCGGCGGTTTTCATTCATCTCGATCAACCCGGTCAGGCGCGGCAGGTCCTTGATGGCCGCATGCAGCGCATCTGTCTGGTTGTCGTCCAGCGTCAGGTTCACGGTCGACAGGCGCGGCGCCTGCCGAAAGAGCGCGTTCATGTCCTCAAGGTCCATGTAGGCGCCCATGCCGAAATACTGCTCCACCAATCCTGTCACTGTCAGATCGAAGGTGTCGCGCCGCCCGCTGAGAAATTCGACTTCCAGCATATCGCCGTTTTGCACCTCGAGTTGTTCTGCCAATCGCTCCGACAACAAGATACCACCCCGCGGCACGGTCAGAGGTTGCCCGTCGGCGTCCAACACACGCGCCAGATCGGTGCCAGGGCGTCGGCTTTCCACTGCGATCCGTTTTGACAAATGCCCGTTGCGCAAAATGGCGGCATGGAATTGCTGGCCTTCGGCCTGCAACACGCCCGGAAGGTTGCGGACATCCTCAAGGGCAGTTTCGGGGATGTCATCGGCAAAGAGCAGCATCGCGTCTTGGCGGTTGGTTTGATAGAACGCCAGATCGACAATCGCATCCAGCGCATCATTGATGAAAATCGCCGAGATCACGGAGGCCACGGCCAATGACATGCCAAGCGTGGTCATGGCGCTGCGCAGGGGCCAGCGAAACAGGCTGCGCAAGATCATGATGGTCGGTTGCGACAGTCGCATCCGTGCCATGGCCACGTCGACCAGTGAACGTTTGAACCGGGGCGGAGCGGGCGGTTGCATGGCCACGGCCGGAGCCAGACGTGCAGCTTTCAGCGCAGCTTGTGTCGCCCCTGCGCATGTCGTCAGCAGCGCCGCCAGCCCCGAGGCGGCATAGACCCAGAACGACACCCGGAAAATGACATAGGGAAAGTTGAAGAACTCGCCGTATTGCGCCGCTGTTGATCGTGCCAGCATCGTACCCGCAAACCAGCCCAGCCCGATCCCGGCCAGTGCGATCAGACCCGCCAGCATGAGGTAATGCAGGCAGACCTCGGTATTGGAATATCCGATGGCCTTCAACAGTCCGATCTCGCTGCGCTCCAGTGACACGATACGGCCCATGACCATACTGACCAGAAACCCCGATATGCCGAAAAAGATCGGTGGCAAAATCATCGCCATGCCGCGCAGCTGTTTCATTTCCGCGTCCAGAAAAGCATCTGACACCTGCGTGGTGCGGTCATAGGCCCCCAGCCCGCCATAGGGCTCCAAAAGCACATCAATCGCGTCGATCACCGGGTCCGATTGCGTGCCTTTGGACAGGGAAACCGACACATCATTGAACGCTCCTGACATGTCATAAGCCGCCGCGGCTGCGTGATCCGACATCCAGATGATGCCAAACGCGCTGTTGTCCGGCATCAATGCTCCTGGGCCGATCGTGTAAACGAACTCAGGCGACAGGGCGGTGCCAACGATCGTCAATGTGCGCTTTTGGCCATGCAGGTTCGCGCCGAAACTGTCGCCGATGCGAAAGCTATTGGCCTCCGCGAAGGGGGCGTTGACCATGACCTCGTCCACCGCAAGCGGGTTGGGGTATCGCCCCGTCACCAGCAGCGGTACATTCAGCACCGGTGTTCCGGCTTCAGGAAGCGACAGGATTTGCCCAACGGCGCCTTTGGTGCGCGTTTCGATGTCAAGAATAGCATTCCCCCTGATGCGACCTTCAACGGCAAGAACGCCTTCTATCTCGCTGATTTCGCTCAGGATCTGTTGAGGGGCTCGGGTGGCGTGGGCAAAGACATCCGCGAACCTGTTGCGCTCGTAGTATGCGGCGCGGGTGTCGAACAGCGCCCCGTACATGCCCACCGAGGTCAGCAAAATCGCCACTCCGCAGGCCAGCACCAATGATATCGCTAGGGCCTGCACCCAGAGGCGTTTGAAATCGCGCAGTAGCTTGCGGTCAATCGCTTGCATCACCCCTTACCACGCGATTTCTGACGGCGCGATGCGGGCGTCATTGACCCGTGTTTCGCTGATCTTGCCGTCTTGAAAAAAGATCACCCGATGCGCCATGCGCTGAATTTCGGCGTTGTGCGTGATCACAACCGTGGTGGTCCCAAACCGCTCGTTGATGTCGCGCAGCACCTCGAGCACCTGAACGCCAGTGGTGCTGTCGAGCGCGCCTGTGGGTTCATCGCACAGCAGAATCTGGGGGCGCTTGGCAATGGCGCGGGCGATGGCCACACGCTGCTGTTCGCCTCCAGACATCTCGGAGGGAAAGTGATCCATCCGCTTGCCCAGCCCGACAAGCTCAAGCGCCTCTTCGGCGGGCATCGGGTCGCGCGCCACGTCGGTCACCAATTGCACGTTTTCCCGCGCGGTCAGGCTGGGCACCAGATTGTAGAACTGAAAGACAAACCCCACATGATCGCGCCGGTACCGGGTCAGGCCGCGCTCGGCCATATTGGTCAATTCGGTGTCTTCGAACCAAACGCGCCCTTCGGTGGCATGATCGAGACCGCCCAGAATGTTCAACAAAGTGGATTTGCCGCTGCCTGAAGGCCCCAAGAGGACCGTCAGTTCGCCCCGGTAAAGTTCCAGATCAACGCCGGCCAACGCATAGACCTTCACCTCGCCCGTATCATAGACCTTGGTGACGCCGGACGTTCTGAATACGATCTTGGGCGGGGTGTCTGTCTGCATGAGGTCAAGCTATCCTCAATGCCGTCTGGATGATTTGATGTATCTCAACCCACGACCTGAAAACCGGCTGCTGTCTCAAGACGATGGCTGAATTGATCGATCAATGCGGTTTCACGCTCGGAGCCTTCACTGTCGTTGCTCAGCACCTCAAAGGCCACAAATGGGCGCCCTAGATCCTGTTGCGCCACGTCCAGCGCTTTTTGGCCGGATGAATTGCTGCCGCTTGTGAGAAATATCGCGATGGCCTTGCCGTCCAGCTGTTTCGCGTGCAGCGCCGCACGCAGAGGTGTTGCCGGAAAAGACGTCCAGACCGGACCGCACAAAATGATGCACTTGGCGGTATTCAGTCGATCGTCCACCTCTTGTGGCAACACCCAACGACGCCGGATGCTGTCAAAGATGGCTCGAATGAATCCCCAGGTTCCGCGGCCATAGGCGGGTGCCTGCATCGTGATGATACCCGCACCGGTGCGGTCTTCGAGTTTGCGTGCCAGCCGCGCCGAATGGCCCGTGCGCGAGTAGCAAAGGATGACGATGGATGCAGATTCGCGTGACATAGGTGCCTCTAAAACCGAACGACGCCGTGTATTTTGCAATGCTTTGCGTGACAGCTTTTGACAAAAGTCAAAACGTGGATGGAAAGGGTGATGAACAATGGGTCAGGTTTTGAAGGATATGGTTATGCTTACACGTCCAAAATGGCGCGAACACTTTCCTGGTCTTGCGGAAATCTCGCCAGACGTGTCTCAGGTTCTGGACGAAAAGGCAAAAGTGCTGCACCTTGAACAGGGTGCTGTGATTTTTGGACCCGGTCGTCCAGCCGAGAACTTGCTCTTGTTGGTGTCAGGGACCGTGCGGGTTCAACAATTGTCCGAAGCGGGGCGCGAGATTGTCCTTTACCGTGTCCATTCGGGCGAAAGCTGTGTCTTGACCACGGCGTGCCTATTGGCGTTTGAGGATTACTCCGCCGAAGGCATTGCCGAGACAGATCTGGAGGCCATCCTGATCGCGCGGGACGATTTTGACGTGTTGATGTCGATCTCGCGGGAGTTCCGGGCGTTTGTGTTCGAAGCCTATTCCAAACGCATCACCGACTTGTTTCTGGTAATCGAGGAAATCGCCTTCAAACGCATGGATATCCGCTTGGCCCAAAAGCTGACGGAGCTGACGGATGCGGTCGGCGCACTCAACCTGACCCATCAGCAATTGGCGGTTGAACTGGGCACCGCGCGCGAGGTCGTTTCGCGCCAGCTAAAGGAGTTTGAACGGCGCGGATGGGTCGCTCTGAGCCGCGGTAAGGTGGAGTTGCGCGACCAAGCCGCGATCGAAAACCTTGCCCGCACCGAGTGAATTTGAAGTGGTGTGACCAACTCTCAAACGTAGTTTGTCACGCTTTGGGAACCTCTAGAACGCAACCTGAGGAGGGTTAAGTCATGACTGCAAATGTAGGACGCATTGACCGCGCTGCGCGGTTCATTCTGGGGGCGCTGCTCATTCTGGCGCCTATGTTGAACATGCCCGCTGTCTGGTCGAACGTCACGCTTTCGTACCTCAGCATCGTGGTTGGATTGGTGCTTGTGGGCACGTCACTTTTCCGGTTTTGTCCGCTTTACCGAATTCTCGGCCTCTCAACCTGCAAGATCTGACTCATGGAAACTGAATTTACACCCATTGCCTCCCTCGCTGGGGGGATATTGATCGGACTGGCATCGATCTTGCTGATGTGGCTGCGCGGTCGCATTTTCGGCGCGACGGGCGTCCTTGCGGGCGCATTGTTGCCGGCCAGTCGGTATGACTGGACATGGCGCGCGTTGCTTTTGGCCGGTATGGTTTGCGGGCCTTGGGTCTATTTCGTGCTGTCAGGAACACCAGTGCCGATCGAAGTGCCCGTTTCGACCGTCATGCTCGCCGTGGGCGGTGTAATTGTTGGCATCGGCGTGACCTTGGGAAGCGGATGCACATCAGGGCATGGCGTATGCGGTATGGCACGGTTGTCGCCGCGCTCCTTTGTGGCCACGGGCACCTTTATGTTCACCACCGCTATCACCGTCTACTTTGTTCGCCACGTATTTGGAGCCTGAAGTATGCGCAATCTATTGACGTTTCTGACCGGCATCATCTTTGGCACCGGAATTTCAATCTCCGGCATGGCCAACCCGGCCAAGGTGATCAACTTTTTTGACATCACGGGCGCTTGGGATCCAAGTCTCGCCTTCGTCATGGGGGGCGCGCTGATCGTGACATTCATCGGCTACCGTTGGGTGTTGCGCAAACCGCAGCCTGTGTTTGAGCCGACGTTTGATCTGCCAAAGAAAACGTCGCTGGATACACGGCTGATCGTGGGTTCGGGCATCTTTGGCATCGGCTGGGGGATTGCCGGGTTCTGTCCGGGCGGTGCTTTACCTGCCTTGGGTACTTTGGATAGCCGCGTGATCATTTTTGTGGCGGCTTTGATCGCCGGGATGTTGATCACTCGGTTTGGGCTCAGAGCGGTTTCTCCGGTCAACGGATCCGATGCGGGGTCTGCCAAACGAGCCTGAGCCGGTTCATTCAATTCAACTGACCGCGGCGCGTGTCATTGCGTTTCATCATGCTCATGCGCGCCGCAATTCCTGCGCCAAAAAATCATAGACCATGCGAATACGCCGGTTGGTCAACACCTCCCTGTGCGCCACGAGCCATATGGGAAACACCAGCGGGTCCAATGTCGGCAAGACACGGGCCACGGTGGGGTCCGCATCGCCGATATGGGCATCCAGAATACCAATGGCGGCCCCCTGACGCACCAATTCCCACATCACCAGATAGCTTTCCGTGAGCAGGGGAAAATTCGCCTCGCTCAGCCCAAGCCCAAGGGTGTTGAGCGCCTTGATCAGCATGTTCCCATGGTCAAGGCTCACAAAATCCGCGTGGCGCAAATCAGATGGCCGCGTCGGGTTGCCGATCTGCGCAATGTAGTCCGGGGTCGCATAAAGCACCGCATCTGCATCGGCGATTTTTCTGGCGATCAAATCCGGTTCTGTGGGTCGAAAATTGCGGATCGCGATATCAGCTTCGCGGCGGCGCAAATCGCTCGCGGTGTTGGCAACGACGATTTCGACGTGAATGCCCGGTTCGCGCTGACGCAGTTTCTTTACAATCGGCGGAAGCAAAACAGCCGCGTAGGTTTCACTGGCCGAAATACAGATCGTGCCCTCTATCGCTTGCGACTGACCCAATGCGGTCAACGAAAACCGACCTGCTGCTGCGCCCATGTCGCGCACATGCTCCAGCAACGCCATGCCGCTCGGTGTCAGTTGCAGGCCGCGACCAGCTCGTTCAAAGAGGACAACGCCCAGTTCCTGTTCCAAACCGTCGACCTGACGGCCCAGTGTTGGCTGCGCCATGCCCAAGGCCCGCGCCGCCGCCGAGAGTGAACCTTCCTCCGCTGTGACCAGAAACGCCCTGGCTTTGTTCCAGTCGAACTTTACTGATCTCCAATCCATGCAAATATGCATACCAAAATACAGGAATTGGTCAATTCGCATGCTTGATGCACCGGTTTACACCGGGCTCAATCGACATAAGCAATGTAATGAAAAGGAACGACCATGACTGTTCTCATCCTCGGAGCATCCGGCGCCACGGGGCGCTTGCTCGTGCAGCAGCTCTTGGCGCGTGGCCACGACGTCAAAGTCGTGCTCCGGTCTCGCAACGGCCTACCCGAAAAGATCATCAGTCACCCGCGCGTCACTGTCATCCAAGCAAGCATCCTGGATCTTGATGACACCGAAATCGCCGGCCATGTGCAGGGGTGTGATGCGGTTGCGTCCTGTCTGGGGCACAACATGACGTTCAAGGGGCTCTTCGGGCATCCGCGCAGGCTGGTAACCGACGCCACGCGTCGGCTGTGCGATGCGATCATTTCTCTATCGCCTCAGCGCCCGGTGAAATTCGTGCTGATGAACACGTCCGGCAATCGCAACCGCGACCTCGATGAGCCAATTTCATTTGCGCAAAAATGCGTGATGGCCCTGTTGCGGGTGGTCTTGCCGCCGCATGTGGACAATGAAATGGCGGCCGATTATCTGCGCGTCAGCATCGGACAGCATCACAATTCGGTCGAATGGGCCGCCGTGCGTCCGGATGGATTGGTCGATCAGGCCGACGTCACCGATTATTCCGTTCACCCGTCGCCAACGCGAAGTGCGATTTTCGACGCTGGAACGACGAGCCGCATCAATGTCGCAGATTTTATGGCCCAGCTGATCGACGACGACGCTGTCTGGCAGATGTGGAACGGCCGCATGCCGGTGATTTACAACCAAGATCACGCATGAACCCTGCGAATTGTTGAACCCATCGGAAGCCAAACTTGAAAGAAAATACAGATACACGAAATCTACTGTGGCTAACCTCTACCGCCAACACACCGCTTTAAACCTGAGGCCACGGTTTAGGCATCTGAGAAATCAAACTGAAAACAATACCTCCCGCCGAGAGGCGGTATATCCCAAGGAAGGAAAACAAAATCACCGACCAAGAATTGGTGTCATCCCCGCCACTCAACTCAGGTGTGACGGTGGGTTGGAGGCCCCAGAAAGCGCTCGTTCAACTGCTTCAAGCAGATCGACCCGCCTGACAGGCTTCATGAGGCGGATATCATTTGGCCTGAGGCCATTGCCATACATTGCGGCTTCCGTTGCGTAGCCTGTGATGAACACCACCGGCAAGTTCGGCTGTATTGCTCGCAAATTTTTGGCGAGGTGCGTGCCCAAGATCTCGCCGGGCATTACGATGTCCGTCACGAGAAGGTCGAAATTGGGATCGGAGTTGAAGAGCTCGTAACCGATATCGCCATTTCTCGCCGTAACCACCTCATACCCTGCACCCTCCAACGTGCGCCTAAGCAGATCAAGAACATCTGAGGTGTCTTCGACGACCAAGACCCGTGCTCCCGTCTCCGCTTTTTTGATCCGAACCTTCGGGGCGGGTTCGAGGTCAAAATCGGAGTTAGCCTGTGCTGGAAAATAGAGTTTGAAAGTCGTGCCCTCGCCGGGCTCGGAGTAGACGCGTATTGTGCCTCCCGACTGGCGCATGAATCCATGCACGGATGGCAGGCCAAGGCCGGAGCCAGCGCCTATCGGTTTCGTCGTAAAGAAGGGCTGGAAGATGTTATCGATATCCTCTGCGGCGATTCCGGTACCGGTATCACTGACCGCGAGCATGACATATTGCCCTTCTGGCAAATCCTCCATCCGGGATTGCAGATATGATCGGTCAATACGCATGTTGCACGTCTCGATGGTCAGCACCCCCCCGTCAGGCATCGCATCTCGTGCGTTGATCACGAGGTTCAACAATGCATTTTCAAAAGCACTGGGGTCCAGACGCGCGGGCCACAACCCAGCCAACAATGAGGTTTCAACACGGATCGTCGCTGGCAGTGTGCGCTGAATCCAAGAACTGGCATCGCGTGCAAGTGTATTGAGGTCGACGATTTGTGGCGACAGGTGGGATTTCCGTGAGAAGCTCAGAAGATTTTTCGTAAGGTCTGCACTGCGCGCACAGGCCTTTATCGCTGCGGTTAGTGCGGCTTTTACTTCGGTCTCGTCCGCTTCGTCTTCGATGAGTTCGAGGTTGCCCATAATGACTGCGAGTTGGTTGTTGAAATCGTGGGCGATGCCGCCAGTGAGTTGGCCGATCGCCTCCAGTTTTTCCGTCGCACGCATGCGGTTTTCCAGAATCCGTCTCTCCGTTACGTCACGCCCGTTTAGCACGAATGCGCCAGCATCTTTATCGCGTTCACGTGCCTGCCACACGACTTCGAGGGTGCGCCTTTCGCCTTTGCGAGTCGATAAATCGAGCTCCAACACGTCAGAAATCAGGGTGCCATCGAACTTTGCTTGGATCAGTTCTTTGTTCTTATCGTCGGCGGCAAGATCGACAAACGGTGTTCCTTGAATCGCACTGGGTTCATACCCCAGCACGCGCTCGACCGAGGGGCCCACAAAGCGGATGACCCTGTCGGATCCGAGCACAATGACCACATCCGAAGACCGTTCAATCAGTGATCGATAGAAAGCTGCGGTTTCGTCACGCAATGCCTCAGCCTCTTCTCGCTCGCGCGCCATGCTGACCAGTGAGTCGACAACTGCTTTCACCTCTTCGGTGGATGCATCCAGGGTTTTGAGTTCGTTCTGGCCCGAGCCGTAATTTGCCACTGCCGTCGAAACAGCCGACAGGTCGCGTGTGAGCGAACGACCGATGAAATAGGCAAGCACGATAGTCAGAAGTACAAGGGCGGTAGCAAGTGCAAGCGACTGGCGACGCGTCTCGGCTAGTGATCGTTCCATCATTTCAAGTGAAAACCCAAGCACTGCGCGGCCGAGATACTCACCATTGTTCCGAACGTCCCGCACGATGGCAAATACACCATTGTCCATCTCATGTGGATCGGTGGTTTTCAGGTAAGAGCCTTGTTCGGGCACGACTCCTCGACTTGCCACGCGCGCCCCATCGGCATCGTAGATGACCACAAACAGCAATTCGTCGTGGGACATCGTCTGGCGGACATATTCATCGAGCCGCGCCGTATCGAGCTCAAACAAAAACCGCGAGGATGTTGCTGCAACCTGCGTTGCGAGGTTCTGGGCCGTGTCAAAAAGACGGTGTTCGTAGTTGTGCCGGAAATTGCTGTTGCTGTTCCAAACAATGATCGCCAGCATTAAAGCTTGCAGGATGATCACAGCAAAACCAAAGCGAAATTGAAGTGACCTGAACATCTATTTCGCCAATGATCTCAAACGTTCGGCAATCGATTCAGCGGCCCATTCCAACCCTGAGTAATCCTCAATCCGCACCGGTACGATCCCCGGCCAGCCCATGTTCTGCAGAACGTTTGAACCGGCCTCAGAGCCCTCCACGGAGACCAAGAAATCGAAGATCCGATCAGCGAGGTCAGAAGGCATGCTTGTGGACACACTGATCGCCGGGGGCGGCGCGCGTTCAGTCTCGGCAAGTATTCTAACAGCCTCGCGCATCTCCGGTGGAGCACTTCTAAAAACTGGCATCATGATAATCGAAGCGTCCACCTGTCCGCGTACGAGCACTGCCAAAGCGGCGCTCTGACTTGGCACGAAGACCATGTTGAGGTCAGTTTTCTGGTCAATACCTGCCTCTTCCAGACGACGGAACCCCAGACCGGTCGAGTAGGCTAGCAAATCAGCAGTGGCGACGGTTGCCTGCCCGCGAAGGTCCTCCAGCTCGGTAAATCGGCTATCCGCCTGAACTGCTATCACGGCAAAAATACCCGATCCGCCCATCTGGGCTAGAGGCCGATAAAGGTCCAGCTCGCGCAAGTATTGAATGGTGTCTCCGCCGGTCAGGATCATATCGTAAGTAGTGCCTGCAAGCACCCGTCGCAGGAATGTCTCGTAGTCAGGGGCACCGCGCATCCTCACCGAAATGCCGAGTTTCTTTTCCATAGCATCAACCAGTGGCCCGAAGTCGGTCAGGACCCGCTCGGGGCTCCTTGCTGGTATGATACCGAAAACCAATGGATCATCAGACGATCCGTCTCCCGCATCTGCGGGCATTGCGGCCGTCAAGAACACAAAGAGCGCCAAGAACCTAAAAGCGGGATGTGGCAATAGAATAACTTCCGTCATTTCGAAATGGGTTTGTCTTCACGGAAGACTGCAACAAACTGCAGCCAGCGTCACTAGGAGAAAGCGTTGATCACGAACAACAGCCTGGCTACCAAGGTCAGTTCCGCTTCTTTTCTTGAATTCGCGTGAGTTGCGGTTCCCTTGGGACTTCCTTTGCACAGCAATGGAGCATGCATGCGTGTTAGAGGGTGCCAGTTACGAGATTTAGCAACTCGACCAACCAGACATTCACCCTGAGGTCGAGAACGTTGGCTCTGGGTTCAAGGCGGTCCTTCGCTGCGCCAAGTACGAACGACCGCTGAGCGGACTAAGCAGCCGTAAATGTCCTCGAAGTGAACGTCCGCTCCGAGGAGCCGCGACATAGACCGGTGAGTTTGGCCAAGCTCTATTCAGTGATCTGCGCGGTTGGCAGTGCATTTTCTGGCGCAACTGGAACAATCTGGTCAGATGGGTTCGATTGGATAGACGAGCGTGAGATAGAGCGTCAGAAAGCCCATAGACATTGCGAGCAGGACAACCCCAATCCACGCTGTCTTGATCGAGATCTGCTTCTCGCTGATTGCGATCTCGGTGGGCGCTGAATTGTGCTCGCTTTTCCATGCCCGCCAGAACTGAAGCGCGGCTGCGATCAAGCCAAGCGCTACGGTGATCATCGCGGTCCAAAACAGCATCTCGCTGCGGGCGGCCTGGGCCTCCAGCGCAGCGAGTGTGTGCACACGCGCCTGCGTGTCGAAGTCAATTCGAGAGTCGGTTGCACGCCTTGTCGCCTCGTTAGCTGCCAGCGTGCTGGCTGCAAAGGACTGGATCAAGTCAAGCGTGGCCGCCTCGCACGCCGCAGCTATGGTGTCTGATTTCTTTTCCACACTGCAGAGGCCACCGAGCGCTCTGTCTGCCGCAGCCGGCGAGGCGGACGCTACTCCTGTCCCGCTGAGGACGTTTTGTTCCGGAATCTGGGTACTGTCGAGCGGTGCTGATAGGATCTGCTCCGTCGGCTGCGCAGTCGCAGCCATCGTCGCGAGCCAGAAGGCCGCCGCCAGCAAAAAACGCATACAGACTTTGGGCATACAGAATATTCCCTATATACTATAAGTTGAGGATCACGACTTTGAGGGATTTGTCAAATGAGATGGCTGATTACCGCGATCGTTGCGCTGGCGATGCTCGTCCGTCCGGATGACGGATCGGCGCAGCAGCTTCTATATGCCGCCGACCAATGGGGCGAGATCAACATCAAGGCGCGGCAATCATCTGCGGGCGACATCGAGAGCGTCCTCGCGACCAACGCCAACTTTGAGCGTCTGGCCACCTATGCGCCCACAAGCCGGCTGCGCAGGCTGAGCAGGCCCGTCGGTCGGCTTGATATCCGTTTCGCGCGGACTGGCGAGTGGACGACGTGCACGGCGACACTGATCGCGGTCGACGAGATCGTGACGAACCATCACTGCGTGCCCAACATCGACCGCCTTATCGTTGCCAATGGCCCTGTCGATGTGGTCACGCTGGTGATGGGCTACTACGACGAGACCGACGAGGCCGCCGTCCGAAAATATGAGGTCGATCCGACGCCGATACGCGACGACGCCGCGCACGACGTTTCGTTCCTACGGGTGAGGGGCACGCCGGGGCGCGAGTGGGGATGGGCGACGCTTTCGCCGCGAGATCCCAAGCCCGGCGAGGGACTGTTCGTTATTCACCACCCGGGCGGCTCTCCAAAGCATGTCACCCGTGGACGGTGCCGTGCCGCATCTCCCCGTGCGACCGATCAAGACGGGGTAGACCTTTATCACTACTGCGACACTCTGCCGGGCAGCTCAGGCGCGCCGATCTTCTCGGACGAAGACAACACGGTGATTGCCTTCCACAGGGCCGGAGGCGAACAGGGGCGTCCCGGTTCTGTCAATTACGGTGTATTGGTGTCGGCGCTTAGTCACGACGGCGCAAACAACTTATCGCCCCGTGGATCGCCTGAGGGCGTTTCACAGCTGCAACAAGACGATCCGTGCCTAGGATATTATGAAGGGTTGGTGGTTACACTCAGACAAACGCCGGCAACGGTTTCCCTGATCAAACTTCAAAAAATGATTGAGCTCTACGGCTTCACTGGAACAGTGGAACTTGGACCTGAGAACACGTGGCGGCACTTTGGAACCTTTGAGAACGCTTTTGTCAAGCAAGGCAAATCTGTTGTCGACTGCGCCACTCAGCTCATGTGGGATCGGGAAACATCAGGTCCCTATACCCCAAGAGAAGCAGTCACTTACGTGGAACAGTTGAATAGGGATAAGTATCTGGGCTTTGACAATTGGAGAGTGCCTACTTCTGAGGAACTCGCATCGCTGACTCAATCCCGCGGAGAGGAAGTGAGTTTCTTTGCAACAGGTACGCTGAATTATCTCGATAGTGCATTCTCGCAGAACCACTATTTCTGCCAGAGCAGTGATTATGTTCGCGACACACAGTACGGATGGTACGGAGTGCTACTCATAACTTGGGCAAATGCCGGATATTGGGGAAACATGAGCGTCGACACCAAGTATCCTGTGAAGGCAGTTCGGACAATCGAGCGATAAATTCATCGCCTCATGACGATGGCTGCGTTCTGCCGATCTCCCTGATATGGCCCTAAACGGTCAGCCCGCGCATGAGTGCTTGATCATAGGAGCAGTCAAGCGCCGGATCGCAAGCCATCTCAGAGAGCAAGGCAGTCTCGTGTCCAAGGAAATCCGGAAATGGGATCGTGATCATGCGATTGAGAACGATCAGGCAGAGCAGAGGCGCAGTGCGTCGTAGGTTTAATCTGACAAACCCGCACAATAAATCCACGATTGTATAAAGCAGACATTGCAAGACATCTGACGAATGGTGGCTTTGTCCGCAGAGCCGTCGCGGAATTTTTTCGCCCAATGTCAGCAAATTGGATGAACAACACGCGCTTTGGCTGTCACATGCGTGTGGCCACCCGAGGGGGTGATGCGATCTCTTGAGGGAGCCAAACGGGACCGGTGGCGATGGCCGGGGTGCAAGGCTTACTTGGTTTCCACCGCATCTGTTCAAATGTCAGTGTTTAATTGGCTCAAGATAGGCGATCCAAAAAACCCGCTTCGGGAACAGTGACACGCCAATCGCTCTCGTGCCCGTATCAGAAACACGTCTTTCGTCATCTGCCCGACGTGGTGGATTGAGGCAAAAATTCAATCTGTGATTGATTTTTGTCAACCCGTATTACGGGAATTCAGATCCAATACTCTTGGAGATTTGGAGTCAAAATCGGGAGAGTAGGAATGGCAAAAGGACGAAACAAGTCGATTGAACTGATCGTGGCGCTCAGAGGCCGTGATCACGATGAAAACCCCCCAAAACTGGCGTTCCACGCGGTCACGCGGGATGGGGAGATCCTTGATAGAGTGACCGCCAGTGATGGCGAGAAGATCAAGCTGACGGATGCGGCGATGTCCGCTGATGCAATTGTCGTGCTGTCGGCAGACATCGAGCCTGATCAGGAAGCTCTCAAGGAGGGATACCGTTTGTCGCCAACGCAACTCGCCCACGCTGCGGACATTTCTGGCAAGCTCGAGCTGAGCCCCTCGCGGTGGCGTCCGCTTCTTCCGTTGGGCATCTGTGTGGACGGTTCTGTACGCAAATGCTGGTGGTGGCCCATCTACAAAAAAGCCTTTAAGGCGCGGACGGCGAACGCGTCTGCGGTTGCCGAGTGCATCGCCATTGCCAAACCTTCGAGTGTTCTTGGCGCCTCAGCCACGGCCAGCTTTTTCCCGGGGTCTTTGAAAGTCCGGCAATGCCGCCCCGTTTGCGAAGGAATCGTGGATGTCTATGAGCGGACCTGCTGTTGTTGGCCAATCATTGTTCCGCCTGTCATTGTTGATATCCGCGACAAGCTGCGCGACCTGCTGGAACGCTTGCCAGAAATCAGGATCCCCCCACGGCCCCAGCCCGATCCGATCCCTTTCAAAAAGGCTGGCGTATTCATTTCCGGTACGTTGGACGAGCAAGCTCTGAATGCCGAAGGTGATCTTGCGTATCTGGAAAGCGCGCCCTTTGTCGAGGCCAAGGCCTATGTCGAGGCGCGGCCTTATCTTATGCGCATGATTTGCACTTGTAGCGCCAGGAAATACCGCGGCTACGCAATCATAGGTCCGGATGGCGAGTTCAGTATGTGTTATCGCGGCAATCCATTGCTGCCCTCCAACTGCCATCGCGAATATACCTTCCGTGTCCGCCAGAAGATCGATGGCATCTACAGAGTTATCTATGATGGCGTGGCCGCAGGCATCTGGTTTGACGCGGACGAAGACATCACGCTCACGACCTATGACCCCGATGCGATCGAATGTCCCGGTATCGACCTGCCGTTCCCGACCGACACGCCCTTTGCGATGCTTGAACGGATCGGCGATTACGAGGCGTGGGAGTTCAAGACACCAGTGCCAAGCGCATGGGACAGTGCACAGCCATTCGATTACAACGACGGGCTGGCCGAACCGGCCATTTCACAGGCCGCAGCCGTGGGCCAACTTCTCGATCGCAACTTTGGTGGGGTCTTGGCGCTTCGTTATCTGTTTACCCCTTCGCTAAAGGCACAGGGCGCGAAATACTACCGCGTGCGTGTGTGTAAGGCGAATGCCGTTGGCGAACCGACCGGCACGATAGATTATATGGATGGCCCGATCACTTGGAAGTATTGGGAAACTGTTGGAGGCGATCATAAGATCCGCGCCAAGACCCTCAATCTGGAAACCAATCCCAGCTTTTACGAGATCCCATATATTCAGGACCAGAACTGGCTGTCGAGATACAGTCACGTGCACGTCGACACGCGCGAGTGGGGCGACGGGCGCCATCTTGTGACGCTTGAGCTCTACGATTCCAATCTTGACCGGCTGGCGCCCAACAACGCGCTGGATGCGGCAGGGTCGGATACACAAAAGGCATTCACTTACGAATGGTGGCATGATCCGCTGGTGCCCGTCGATCCGGAGGATACCCAGACCGTGCCTTATGCAGCACTGACCCATATGTTCTGGTGGGACAATCAGGATTGCGTGGCCGAGATTACCAAACTGCGCAATACCGGCGTGGCCAATGACGCGCAATGCCAGTTCATGTCAGGCACGGACAGCTCAACCTTCGGGGCGGAGTTCAAGGCCTACCACCCCACTTCGCCGGGAGATACGTTCAACGTTTCCTTCATGCATAACTGGAAGCTGACCTACTGGAAAGGTCTCGGCGGGGCAGCGGAAACGCTCGACAGTGGCAGCAGTGTGGAGAACCCCGGTATCAGTGCCACAAAGACGTTCGCAGAGATGCTGAACGCTGATTTGAGTGGCGACTTGAAATGCACGTTCAGCCTTGAGCTTTATGTGCATACCAAGACCACCAATGGGTCTGACACCCTTGACTATCTCGATGAACGCGAGGTGGCGTCTTTCGCGCTTGATCGGACGCCATAAAGCCCAAAGCCCGAGCCGCTGCGCTTTGCGTGTCAGCGGCTCGGGCCATTCTTCCCCCTCATTCTCGCAGCGGGTTGTCGCCCAGAACTGTTCCGGCGGGTCGTTCGTATAGCCCTCCCGGGCCGACGAAGAGCCACTGATAGGGGCTGCCATTCTTGCGGTTTTCCACCCACCAAACCTCGCGACCGGGCGGTCCGTCATGGACAAGAAGCGGCGTAGTTCCAGTTTGGTCTTCCGGCTCAGGAAGTGCTGCGCTGATCGTTTCTTGAACGGCTGCCTGCGTCATTGCAAAGACCGGTGTCGGGCAATCCTGCGGTGCCTCAGGTGTCTGGCAAGTGAGACCGACCGCAGCCACCGCGCCATCGCTCATCACCCGCGCAAATCCCACGACGTGGTCGCCTGAGGATAAGCTGACAAGCCAATAGGACGGCGCGCCGGTGAGATCATGGACCAAATGCACACTGCTTGCCGAGAGATCTGGCCACTGCGCGAATTCTTCGTTGTCCGCGCCAACGTCGTGGAGCAGCGCGCGTTCAGCCGCCATAAGGGCGTCGTTCTCAGAAATCATTGCATTCTCCGCAACAGCAATAGCGGCAAGACCAAGGAGCCCTGCCGCTATTGTCGAAATGTATCCTGACCTTCGTTTACGTGATGACATCAACGCCATCATACCCTGAAAAATCAGCTGTGGCTTGTTGTGTTGTGACGCACGTAAATAAAGTTGGTGTGGTTCACAGCGGCCCAATCCTCCCAATAAACGGCACCACCGTTGCAGATGTTGGAATTCCAGGGCCACGGGTCATGTATCCGCAGCCATTTCTTGGGTTGCGTGCCAAACAGCCAGAAGTTTTGCCGCTTCCATCCAGTGCACACACGCGCATGACCCGGAATGCCACTTTTGAGAGGTCGGTTGGCGTCGATTTCGGCCTTGGCTTCGGACCAATTTGCAGAAGTGTCGTAAGTTGCATCCAGACAGCCGTTTGACAGGCTTTCATAGCCTGCGACCTGACCGGAATTGTAGGTTCCCGAAGCACTGGTGCCCATAGCCGCCGCTATTGCGGTCTGGTCAAAGTAGCGACGGTAGAAATCGAGGATCATCTGACCCGTCGCCACAGCGCAATACACGTTGGTCTGTTGCGCATATAGCTCGAAGCAGTCATGCGGCGTACATCTTGGCCCATATTTGAGGACCCTTGATGAATAAAACGGGATCAGTGTGTAGCTGCTTTGCAGCGTAAATTCGGCTTTGGCCTTTTCAAGCTCATCCCTACCAAGGTCTCTGTCAAACAGGCGCGGAGCCTGTTCGCGCGCCGCATCAAGCTCTTCATCCTCCGCCTTGAACCGCGATATGCGGGCATGACCTTCGTGGGCATCCAAACTGTCGAGGAAGGAATAGGCCATCTGACCTTCGATACCATCGTCACCGAATTGTGTGACCTGACTCCCGTCGGAGACGTCAAAGATCACGCTGCCGCTTTCTTGACCCTTGCCACCTGTGATTTCCACACGGATACCGACCTTTGGATAACAGTAGCAGACGAATTCCTGCGCCTCGGCCTTGCTGCGCGGATAAAGCTCCTTGGCCCGCTCCATGGCCATTTTGCGTGCCGTATCAGGATCCCACCCGCGTCGGCCTTGCTCAAGAGCGACCACACCGGTTCCCACAAGCTGCGAGGCTGAAGCTTTGATCCTTCCGATCTCGCCTTCGCGCCCGTCTACGCTGAATTCGTAGAATAAGGGTTCGCCATTGAGATCATAGATGGTGAGCGGTTTGGACGAATAATCGGCGTCCCCCCACTCCCCAAGGTCTTCAGTCCCACCGGCCCAAGACCGCCTGGCCGTCATCAATGCATGATCAAAAGCGCGATCTTCTGCAATGAGTGCGCGCGGTTCTTTTCTCCTGATTACCATTGTGTCCTCCTATGCAAAATGTGCTTGAATAATAGTCGCAGAAGAGAATGCGATATTGACCAAAATCAATCATAGGTAGAATTTCGTTCTGGATTGTTAGGTCTATGAGCTTCTCTTAGATGCGGGCTGACGGACGTCGCCCGAAGGATAATCGTCTGATAAAGTTAGCTCATCGTGCGGAGCGTCTTGCCGCAATGGAGAAAGCACTGAGAACCGCCCCTCATTCGAGAGATTTAACCCATCCGCACTGCCAGATCCGCTAGGAGATCCTGGGATCTGGTCGAGTTTGTTACCCCAGATGTTACCCTGACAAAGATTCGACACCAAAAACCTGCCAATTGAATTCGGCAAGTGACTAATTTTGAAGGAAGGATTTGGCTCCGGCGGTAGGGATCGAACCTACGACCAATTGATTAACAGTCAACTGCTCTACCGCTGAGCTACGCCGGAACGGTCTGCGCGATATAGCAAGCGGTCTTGCTGTCGTCCAGAGGGATTTCCCGGCAAAGCAGGATTTTTTGGTGAGCGGCTCAATGCTTGGCAAAAACCGCTTCAGCATGAAGATCGCCCGAGACAGACACTTTGGATTTTCCTTGCAGATCAATAAGGTGCGCCAGAACATTTCGTGTTGCAGCAGCCAGCAAGGGTGCCGGCGTATCGGTGTAAATGCCCGCAGCAAGTGTGGCCGCCGTGGCGGGGCCTGCATCCAGCGCCGAAAGTATGGCCGCCTCGCGGGCCTTGCGATGCGTGATCAGCCAGTTCAAACGTGCGCTTGGGTTCGCGATCAAATCACCATGTCCGGGATAGAACACGCGCCAATCGCGTTCCAACAGCAAGTCACAAGACGCCATAAAGTCCGTCAGATCGCCATCCGGCGGAGACACCAGCGATGATGCCCAACCCATCACGTGATCGGCTGTAAAACAAGCGTCATTCCATCCGATGCAAATGTGATTGCCGATGTGCCCCGGCGTATGAATGACCTCCAGCGCCATGCCTTCGACGGTCACGATATCGCCATGCGCAACGGTTTGATCGGGGGCGAAGCGGGTGTCGATCCCTTCGCCACCGCCGACCATACCGGTGTTGGCCAGCTGCTGCATGACGTCACTCCGCCCGTCATGGGCCTTGCCGAACGCCAGCACCGGGACGCCTAATTCCGCGCCCATCCGTGTGGCCAGAGGCGAATGGTCAACATGGGCATGAGTGACCAGAATTTGCGTGATGCGCTGGTCTGGCGCGAGTGCGGCCAGAAGTGCATCGCGATGGCGCGTGTCATCTGGGCCCGGATCAATCACGGTGATATCGCGATGCCCCAAGAGATAGCTGTTGGTGCCACGGTAGGTCATGGGGGATGGGTTTGGCGCAACCACGCGGCGTAGGCCCGGTTCAAGCACTTCGGGCAGGCCAATGGGCGGGTCGAAATCATCAGGCGGGATCATGGGTTTGGCTCTTTCTAAAGGGCAGGGGCGTCGCTAGGGTTTAGCGCATGTTATTTGGTTGGCTCAAACACTATATGCCACGCAGCCTCTATGGTCGGGCCGCGCTGATCCTGTTGCTGCCTGTCGTGGGGGTACAACTGGTGGTCACCGTGCTGTTCGTCACACGGCATTTTGAGGATGTCACCCAGCAGATGACCGACGCAGTCGCGCGTGAATTGCGGCTTGTGCTGGATGTGGCGGATCAGGCGGGCAGTGAAGCTGAGGTCGCGGAGACGGTGTCTGATCGTGTCGGACAGTTGGCGGTGATCGCGCAAAGCGTGCCGCCCCAGGATGTACCCGCGCAAAACCAGCGCTTGTGGTATGATTTTTCGGGCTATGTGATCCTGCGCGAGTTGCCACAGAAAGTGCCGCAGGTCACACAGATCGATTTGATGGACGACCGCCAGGTGGACGTTTACGCCCAATCCCGGCACGGACCGGTCAAGCTCAGCTTTGACAGGCGGCGGATATCAGCGACCAACCCGCACCAACTCTTTGTGAATATGATCTTTTTCGGTGGGCTGGTGACGATCATCGCGATTTTATACCTGCGTAACCAACTGCGCCCGATCAAGCGTCTGGCGCGTGCCGCCGAAGCGTTTGGCCGGGGTCGTCACGAGCCCTATACCCCGACAGGCGCTATTGAAGTGCGTGCGGCCGGCAACGCCTTTGTGGACATGCGCAACCGGATCGAACGGCAGATCGAACAGCGCACCTTGATGTTATCCGGGGTCAGTCATGATTTGCGCACGCCGCTTACCCGGATGCGGCTGAGCTTGTCGATGTTGGATGATGCAGAGCGCGAGGTGCTCGAACAGGATGTGGACGACATGCAGAATATGCTGGATGCCTTCCTGAGCTTTGCAAAAGGCGCGGGCGAGGGCGAGCCGGAGAAGCTGGAGCCTTATGCCTTGGTCTCCAAGATCGTCGAGGATGCGCGGCGCGCCGGGTCAGATGTTACGTTGCTGCCGCTGGAGGGGGAGGGCGAAGGATTGGTGACGCTCAACCCGCTGGCCATGCGACGCGCCGTCGATAACCTGATTTCCAACGCGGTCCGTTACGGTGCCAAGGCCGAAGTGGGGGTGCTGTTGACGGATAAAACATTGCGCATTCGCGTCGAAGATGATGGACCCGGCATTCCCGAAAACAGACGCAGCGAGGCGACACGACCGTTTTCCCGGCTGGATCCCGCACGCAATCAGGACAAGGGCGGCAGCGTCGGGCTGGGCCTCGCGATTGCCACGGATATTGCACGGGCGCATGGTGGGGTCTTGCGATTGGGCGTGTCAGAGCGACTGGGCGGCCTGCGCGCCGACATCGTGATTGCACGTTAAGCCTGCGGCATGACCTGGCGGAACGGGTTGTTATCGAACGACGCCCGTGGGTAGCCTGCGCAACCTCGCCCAAAACGGAGCCTCGCATGACGCCTTATGACATTATCCTGAACCAGCTTGAAAAGTCTGTACCATTTGCAAAGCATACTGGCGTTACGCTGAAATCTATCGCAGATGGGTTGGCCACCGCCGAGCTGGCGCAACGGCCTGAAACCTCAAATCACATCGGCACCCAACATGCAGGTGCAATGTTCACGCTGGGGGAAGCTGCCTCCGGAGCCGCGATGGCGGGCGCGCTTGCCCCTGTTATCCTGACTTCGCGTCCGGTCGCGGCCACCGCGCAGGTGTCGTATCAAAAGATCGCCAAGGGCACGTTGACCGCAACCGCCAAGGTTGACCGCGCAGGCTCCGAATTGATGGAAGAACTGCGTTCAAATGGCAAAGTCGCCTTCGATGTCCATGTCGATATCACCGATGCCAATGCAGACACCGTCGCACAAATGACCGTGAACTGGTACGTCAGCCCCGCCTGACGGCGAAGCTGCTCTTTCTAGGATTTACGGTTCTTGCGCAGGCGCAGACCACCAAAGGCCGCGACACCTGAAAGCATGAACCAAAGGCCCGCAGGCAAGGGGACAACCGGAAGGTTGGTTTCGCCGCCGGTTCCGCCGCCACCGGTGATATCTTCACCGTCGCCGCCGCCGCCAAACGGTCCATCACCACCGCCGCCACCGCTGGGATCGGTTCCGCCGCCGCCGTTGGGATCAGTCCCGCCACCGCCGTTGGGGTCAGTCCCGCCACCGCCGTTGGGGTCAGTCCCGCCGCCGCCGTTGGGGTCAGTTCCGTCGCCGCCGTTGGGGTCAGTTCCGCCACCGCCGTTGGGGTCAGTTCCACCACCGCTGTTGGGGTCAGTTCCGCCGCCATTGGTTGAGCTGCTGTCGCCGTCGGTCGGATCGGTCCCGCCAGAGGAGACCTCTGGGCCGCCGTTGGTTGGTGTTGTCCCGCCACCACCTCCGCCACCTGCAACAATTATAGGGCCGCTGGTCGATGTTCCACCGCCACCGCCGCCGCCGATTATGATCGGCCCGCTGTCAGATCCGGATCCGGTAACACCACCGCCCGTGCCTGATCCGGCGATGAACGCATCCAAAACTGGGTTTGAGGCCGACAGAATTGGTATCCAAAAACCGCTTGGGTCTTGGGGCTGCTCTGAACCCGCTTGATTGAAAGCGGTGGTTTCATTGCGGCAAATTTCAGCATAGCGGGAATAATAGTCGTCCCATTCTGTCGTTGTCGGCGCGCGCCCGATCAGGCTGGCAAGCCGCACCTTGGAGAGCGCTTCGCGGCAAGGTTCCGGAAGGCATGTCTGAGGCAGACGTGCACCCTTGCCTGCGGCAAAGAACGCCACATCGATCTGTGCTTCTTCTATGCACTCATAGCCAAGCCCGTCCTGCAAAATCAGGTCGGACAGATGAATATCTGCGGATGGGCGGGTTTGAGGATTCACGATTTGAGTTACTGTACTCGAATACGCCATACTCGCCGCGCAAAGCGGCACCGCACTTAGGAACAGCGCGATTTCCCGCGCTTTACATTTTAACATTTCTTACCCCTGTGGGTGAACTGACAAACTCTGTTCCACCTTCGCTGCGCAAACACACACGCAACGCCCCTAAATCGGTTTTAGCACAGGTTTCTGAAAATTTGTCAATAATATGTCCTTAAGGTTAACTGTTTTGACGCTTATTCTATAGGGGGTTGTATTCGCGCCACGCCACATTCTCGACAAAATTGAACAGTCTCAACCACTAAGCGAAAACGAATCAATTCGTTAACCAATTTTCGGATGCGTATGGAGGGAGGGAGGTATGGTAGGCCCGGCAGGACTTGAACCCGCAACCAAAGCGTTATGAGCGCTCTGCTCTAACCAGTTGAGCTACAGGCCCGCCATATCAGGTGGGTATTCGGCAGCTTGGGCTTCGTCAAGCCCTGCCGTTGCAAGCGCGTTGTGAATGCTCTAATCGGCGCGTGAGAAACCGCGCACAAGGGGCCACTGCATGACACATCCGAAGAACGGAATGACCTACGCTGATGCGGGTGTGGATATTGATGCCGGCAACGCGCTGGTAGATCGAATTAAACCAGCGGCCAAGCGCACCAACCGCAGCGGTGTGATGTCGGGTCTAGGTGGCTTTGGCGCTTTGTTCGACCTCAAGGATGCAGGGTTCAATGACCCAATTCTGGTGGCCGCCACGGATGGCGTCGGCACCAAGTTGCGAATTGCGATCGACACCGGACATGTCGGCGGTGTTGGTATCGATCTGGTGGCGATGTGCGTCAATGATCTGGTGTGCCAGGGCGCTGAGCCGCTGTTTTTCCTGGACTACTTTGCGACTGGAAAGCTGGAAACCGAAACGGCGGCACAGATCATCGAAGGCATTGCGCTGGGATGCGAGCGGTCAGGGTGCGCGCTGATTGGCGGAGAGACGGCCGAAATGCCGGGCATGTACCCGCCCGGGGATTTCGATCTGGCGGGCTTTTCCGTCGGCGCGATGGAGCGGGGTGCGGCCCTGCCTGCGGGTGTGCAAGCGGGCGATGTGCTGCTGGGCCTTGGTTCTGACGGAGTGCATTCCAACGGTTACAGCCTGGTACGCAGACTGGTCGAGATGTCCGGTTTGGGTTGGGACGATGATTGTCCTTGGAGCAGTGGCAGCCTTGGTGCGGATCTGCTCACGCCGACACGGCTTTATGTGCAACCCGCGCTGGCCGCCATCCACGCGGGCGGTGTGCATGCGCTGGCGCATATCACAGGTGGTGGTTTGACCGAAAACCTGCCGCGTGTGCTGCCGGATACGCTGGGTGCTCAGATTGATCTGAACACATGGGAACTGCCGCCGGTGTTTCGCTGGATGGCTGAAACGGGCGGCATGGCCGAGGCGGAGCTTCTGAAAACGTTCAACTGCGGTTTGGGCATGATCCTTGTGGTGGAGGCTGCGCGCGCCGAGGCGGTCAGTGGTACATTGACGGATATGGGCGAAGCCGTCAGCCACATCGGCGTCGTGACGGACGCGCCGGGCATGGCTTATACAGGCAAGCTCCTGTGACATTGCGTGTTGCGATTTTCATCTCTGGTGGCGGATCAAACATGCTCAAACTGGTCGAAAGCATGACCGGAGACCATCCCGCACGCGCCTGTCTGGTGCTGTCCAACGATCCAAAAGCTGGTGGTTTGGCATTGGCCGAAGCGCGCGGGGTGCCCACCGAGGTGGTGCGCCACCAGCCGTTCAAGGGCGACCGCGAAGGCTTTGAGGCGGCCATCGAAGGCGCGATAGCCCACCATCAACCTGATATGATCTGCCTTGCCGGTTTCATGCGCAAACTGACCGCTGGTTTTGTAGAGCCATGGGCCGGTCGGATGCTGAACATCCACCCGTCTTTGCTGCCCAAGTACCCCGGCTTGCACACGCACGAACGTGCGATTGCGGCAGGCGACAAACGGCATGGCTGCACGGTGCATCAGGTGACGGCAAAGCTCGACGACGGGCCTATTCTGGGACAGGCAGAGGTTCCCGTTCTGCCGGATGACACGCCTGAGACACTGGCCGCGCGCGTTTTGCAACAAGAGCATCGGCTCTATCCAGAGGTTTTGCGCAGGGTCGTTTCGGGCGACCACCGGGTTGTGCATCTCAAGCCATGAGCCGAGGTTCTGGTCAAACACCAGAGGCTGGTGTAACAGAAGTGTAAATGGGTCTGAAAAACCGCCAAAAGTAAAAGAACCCCCTGATGAAAACCATCACCTCCACCGAGGATCTGGCCGCCTTTTGCACGGCCGCGTCGCAACACCCTTATGTGACCGTCGATACAGAGTTTCTGCGCGAGCGCACGTATTATTCCAAGCTGTGCCTGATCCAACTCGCGATGCCGGGTAAGGACGACACCACGGCCGTTCTGGTTGACCCGTTGGCTGACGGATTGTCGCTGGAGCCACTCTACGATCTCTTTCGCAACACCGATGTGGTCAAGGTATTCCATGCTGCGCGGCAGGACCTTGAGATTTTCTTTGTCGACGCGCAGGTCTTCCCCGAACCGCTGTTTGACACACAAGTGGCCGCGATGGTCTGCGGGTTTGGCGAGCAGGTCGGGTATGAAACGCTGGTGCGTCGCATTGCCAAGCAACCGCTGGACAAGACATCGCGGTTCACCGATTGGTCGCGTCGCCCTTTGACGGATGCACAAAAAACCTATGCATTGGCCGACGTTACCCATTTGCGAGAGATATACGAACATCTGGCCGCCAAGTTGGTAGAGACCGGGCGCAGCCGTTGGGTGGCGGAGGAATTGACCGTTCTGACCAGCCCTGAAACCTATATAACTCCACCCCGAGAGGCATGGCGTCGCGTCAAGACGCGCACGAATTCGCCTCGGTTTCTGGGAATTGTCCGGGAACTCGCGGCGTTTCGTGAAGAGTATGCACAGGTTCGGAATATTCCGCGCAACCGTGTCTACAAAGATGATGCCCTGGTCGAACTGGCCTCCAACAAGCCCAAGTCACACGAAGAATTGGGCCGTGCGCGCCTGCTGCTGCGCGAAGCCCGGCGGGGCGATATCGCGGAAGGCATCCTCAAAGCTGTGGCGGATGGGGTGGCCTGCCCGAATGATGATCTGCCGCAACCTGATCGGTCGCGCGACAAGTTGCAGGTGAACCCGGCTTTGGCCGATTTGCTGCGGGTTCTGTTGAAAGCGAAAACCGAAAGCGCGGGCGTGGCGGCCAAGTTGATTGCGCCTTCCGCGGATCTGGACGCGATCGCCGCTGGGTTGCGCGACGTGCCTGCGTTGCGCGGCTGGCGCAAGGAGGTTTTCGGTGACGATGCCTTGCGACTGTGTGACGGTAAAATCGCGCTTGCGGCCGATGGGTCCGACGTGAAGGTAATCGCGCTGGATTAGCGGCGCGTGACCATCGCGTTGGTAGCCCCTTCGACGCGGATGGTACGCACACCGGCAAGTTGTTGTGCCGTCAAAGCGCGGCCCACAGTCACTTCTCGCGTCGCGACAGTTCCCTGCACTTGAACAGTGTCCGGTTTGAGCGCCTCCAACCGGTACGTCAGAACACCGTCGACGGGCGTTTCATCCTCGGTCGTCGGTGTCAGTTGGGCCGCATAAACGCCCTGCAATCGCGCCACGCCGGTTGCCCGAACAATCGCGCCGCCGGGCACGCGCTCGACAATCAGCGAGGACACGCGTTCGATCGGCTTGCCTTCGTAGGCTTCCTCGCGGACCGGGCGCGGGCCGAACAGGCCGCCGCGGGTCGGGATCAATGGGTTCGTTGATTGCGGGTCGCCGGCCTCCACCGGTTCAGAGCGTGCGCCCCCGAACCAATTGAAAGGGTTCACCCGGCTGTCGCGGATCGCGCCGCAGGCGCTCAGGATCAGGGTCGAAACCAAAAGGGCGATAATCGATGTGCGCATGCGGACTGCCATTCTTAACGTGATGCTTTCAACTATCCTATCCGGTGATCGTTGAAAAGCGTCTCGCACACTGGACGTTTGCGGGGGCAGGACTTACCTGTGTCGCGATCAGAAGGGGTGCAGCTATGGCGACGGCAGAATTCGAGGAATTGGTCGAGGATTTCGAGTTCCTTGAGGATTGGGAAGATCGGTACCGGCTTGTCATAGAAGAGGGCAAGGCAATGCCCCCTTTGGACGCGGCGCTCAAGGTCCCGGCAACCAAGGTTGATGGCTGTGCCAGCCAAGTTTGGCTGCACGTGACGATTGATGCGGGAACGCTTCATTTTGACGGTGAAAGCGACGCGATGATTGTGAATGGGTTGATTGCAGTTTTGCGTAAGCTTTACAATGGGTTGAGTGTTGGGGATGTGCTTTGCGTCGATGCCCGCGCCGAGATGGGCCGTTTGGGTTTGAACGATCACTTGTCAGCGCAGCGGTCCAATGGGTTGCGCGCCATGATCGAACGGGTTCAGGAAAGCGCGTCGCAGGCGGCGTAAGTTGGCCGGCGTGCCGTTTTTGATATCTTGGGAAGCGAGACGCGTTCCGCGTCACACAATGTTTGCAAATTCCCATGGAATTTGGCGCTGCCTCCGGCGGGCATATTGCACGAACAATGAAATCAAAGCCGCGCGAGTGCTGTCGCCAGATCTCCGTAGCCGGTCATGCGCCGTTCGAAGGTGAGACCGAGTTGTGCGGCACAGTCCTTGGCCTTGGCCGTCAGCGTTGGGTCGTCTGTTTGTGCTTGATACACGAGTTTTTCGTAGTTGCCGAAGTACATATCGCGCAGTTCAGGGTGCCGATCGAGGCCCATGGGTTTGATGATGAAGGCTTCGAATTGGCGCACGAGGAAATCTGTCAGATAGAATGTGGTGATTTCACTTTCACTTTGACGTGCAAACGCATCATTTCCCTCGAAAAAACTGTAGCAGTGAGGCCCGGCGATCATCTCGACGTTCATCTGCTTGCATGCAGCCTGGAGCAAGCCGCCGGTGCCGCAATCTGCATAAACCACAAAGATCGTATCATATGCGGCACGGTGTTTTGCCACCGTGTCACGGACCGCTTGCGTGATTTTCTCTGGGTAAAGGTGGAGTTTCGCAGGCAAACAGGTCAAGTCGAGATGGGTCCAATTGTTTATCCGCTTGAGGTCAAGGATCTCGCGGGCCAAAGCGCCACAGGCGATCAGCAGGACCTGGCCCGTTCGGGTCGACAGGTCGAGCCCATTTTCCGTAAGTTGGGTATCGCTGATCTGGGTCATGGGGGCTCCATGAAAAAGGCCTGCTTCGGGTATCCGAAACAGGCCGCGTGTTCAATTGCGTCTCCGTCTCAGGCGGATTTTTGGTTGTGCTTGCGCGCGACCCATTCCTTGGCCGTTTCCACGGCAACGGCGGCATCCCGACAATAGGCGTCAGCGCCGATGGCCTTGCCAAATTCCTCGTTCAGTGGGGCGCCGCCGACCAAGACGATATAGTCGTCGCGAATGCCTTGTTCCACCATCGTGTCGATGACGACCTTCATGTAAGGCATGGTGGTGGTCAGCAGAGCGGACATACCCAGAATTTCGGGTTTTTCGGATTCCAACGCGTCGAGATAGGCCTCTACCGGGTTGTTGATGCCCAAATCGACGACTTCGAACCCGGCACCTTCCATCATCATGCCGACAAGGTTTTTGCCGATGTCGTGAATGTCGCCTTTGACTGTGCCGATGACCATCTTGCCGATCTGTGGCGCGCCGGTCTCTGCCAGCAGAGGCTTGAGGATGGCCATGCCCCCCTTCATCGCGTTCGCTGCCAAGAGAACTTCGGGTACGAACAAGATACCGTCGCGGAAGTCTGCACCAACGATCGTCATACCGCCGACCAAGGCTTTGGTTAGGATATCATAAGGTTCCCAGCCGCGTTCGAGCAGAATATTGACCGATTCCTCAATCTCTTCTTTGAGGCCATCATAAAGATCGTCAAACATTTGTTGAACGAGTTCTTCGTCGTTCAGATCCGCCAGAATGATGTCATCTTCGTCAGACATGGGATGTCCTTTGTGTCACTAGGGGCATCTGCCCGTTTGAAACCTTTTGACAGAACGTCGCAGGCAGACTTTGCGAATTGCGACATGACCGCCGCCGTGCGCGACCTGCACGCTATCCTAAAAGAGTTTACGCGACCGTTAAAGTAGAAATCTTGCATATGTTCACTCTATGTTCTATTGTCGTCAGGTGGATCGTGAGGACAGGCAATACGGGATAAAAGGACGCGGCACGGCATCCAACCGGACCGGCCGGTTTGAACCTGTTGCGCGGGTCTCCGAGGCGGATGGCTGGCCGGGGGATGGCGAGGCTCTGCCGGTTCTGCGCACCCAAACACGTATTGAACGGCCCCGTTCGGTTATCACTTACAATCGATCGCCAGATTTGCCGTTTGACCGGTCGCTGAACCCGTATCGTGGGTGCGAGCACGGGTGCGTTTATTGTTTTGCGCGGCCCAGTCATGCCTACCTGGGATTGTCGCCAGGGTTGGATTTTGAGACGAAGTTGATTGCACGCCCGGATGCGCCCAAAGTATTGGAACAAGAGCTGGCGTCCCGACGCTACAAGGTTGCGCCCATCGCTATCGGGACCAATACGGACCCCTATCAACCAATTGAAAAAGAACACGAAATAACCCGTGGATGTTTGGAGGTGTTGCACCGAACACGGCATCCCGTCGCCATCGTGACCAAGGGGGCTTTGATAGAGCGGGATATTGATATTCTGGCCGCGATGGCGGGGCAGGGCCTTGTGCGTGTCGGCGTGTCCATAACCACGCTTGACGCGAAACTGTCGCGCCTGATGGAACCACGCGCGCCTGCGCCATCACGTCGCCTGCGTATGATCGAGCGGTTGAGCGCGGCGGGTATTCCGGTCCGCGTTATGGCGTCGCCGTTGATCCCGGCGCTGACCGATCCTGAGTTGGAGGCGATCCTTGAGGCTGGGGCGAAAGCGGGCGCGCACCATGCCAGTTGGATCATGTTGCGCCTGCCGCGGGAGGTGTCGCCTTTGGTGCAGGACTGGCTGGCACAGCATCTGCCGAACCGCGCGGGTCGGATCATGGCTCGCTTGCGGGAAATGCATGGGGGGCGCGACTATGATGCGCGCTGGGGGCACCGGATGCGCGGCGAAGGGGCCTATGCCGACATGATCGCCCGCCGATTTGCGTTGGCCATCAAACGGTTGGGCTTGCTCTCAAGGGCCGACCCTCTGCGATGCGATCTCTTTCGTGCACCTTATCCCGCAACCGCTCAACTGAGCTTGTTTTAAACGCTGGTGCGACGTCGCCGCGATGTGCGACGCGGGGCCGCTTCACTGTCGCCTGTTCCGTCGGTCTCCGACGAAAACGCACCCAGTTTGGCGACAATTTCCTCCAACGCCGGGACGTGGTCCATCGTGCGGGTGTCCAATGCTTCGCGCATGTGGCGCAGGTGATCCGGCATTGTGCCACAACATCCACCGATGACCTTGGCTCCGCAGGCACGCGCCATCACGGCGTAATCGGCCATCAGTTCGGGCGTGCCATCATAGTGAATATGGCCGTCGACGTATTTGGGAATGCCTGCATTGCCTTTGGCGATGATGGGTCGCTCGGTGCCTTGCGCGGCAAATCCCAACACAGTGCGCAACAGGTCAGACGCACCGGTTCCGCAATTTGCGCCAAATCCCATGGGTGGATTGTCGAGGTCTTCGACCATCTTGACCATATCCGCACTGGTCATGCCCATCATCGTGCGTCCGGCTGTGTCAAAGCTCATGGTGCCGCACCACTCGAGCCCAGCCAGCGCAAAACCTTCGGCGGCGGCGCGATATTCTTCGGGTGCGCTTATCGTCTCCAGCCAGCCAATGTCTGCTCCGCCCGCTTTCAGCCCGTCCGCGGTCTCGTGAAACATCTCCACGGCGACCGAATGGCTGAGCGCGCCAATCGGCTCCATGATCTCACCGGTTGGTCCGACGGACCCGGCAACGATCACTTTGCGTCCTGCGGTGTCGGCCACGTCACGTGCAATCTCTGCCGAAACCCGGCTGAGTTCGTGGGCGCGATTGGCAGCGTTGTGTAGTTTCAGTCGCGAGGCGTTGGCGCCAAAAGAATTTGTCAAAAACAGATCGCTGCCCGCATCGACCGCACCCTTGTAAAGTTTGGTAATCTTGGCGGGTTCTTCAGTGTTCCACATTTCAGGCGCGTCGCCTGACATCAGACCCATGTTGAACAGGTTCGTGCCGGTCGCGCCATCCGCAAGCAGTGTGCCGCGCTGTGCCAGAAGGTCCAGAAAAAGGTTCGACATGTCGCGGCTCCCGGTTGGAAAAGTTACCTCATTTGTCACGATGCAACGCGTGAAGCAAACTCATTATTTTCATCTTGGTTATGAGGGTCGTAACTGTCGATTTCGGGGAGTGGCGTAGGGCGGTTCACATTCATCGCGATGTCCAGAGCGGCCAAGGTCAACCCAATTGGTCCGGGGGCCGCCATATAGACTGGGCGCCAGTTTGGCGCAAAACTGGACTTGAACTGACGAAGACCGGGGCCGCCGGCCCGACGAGCAGCAATGCGCGCCGCAAAGCGAAAAAATCGGCTGTAGGGGTTCGGGCATGCAGTGATTGCGGCCAGGCAGACCGATGTGACCGCTCGTGTCTTGGCCTGCAAAACCGCATGATGAACGAGCAGGTGCATCGTGCCGTCCGGCGCGTTTTGAGTGTGACGCATCAAGTCGAGGGTCCATTCTTCAGGGCCCGTGTGAAAGGTCACGAAGCCGCAGATTTCGCCGTGCATGGTGGCGCAGTACACGGCTTGTCCCGCGATATAGGCGGGACAGTACCGACCCATGGTGCCACCGCGGGCGCGTTCGTGCAGTGCTTGCCACGCATCATCCACGGGCCCAAGGTCTTGGCTCGCATTCCAGGCCGTGATCCGAAGCCCTGCGCGTTCAGCGTGGCGCAGTTTTCGTCTGAGCGTGCGACGCGCCGGCATGTCGGTGCGATACTGCGCGAGAGGGAGAACCGCCTCATCGGCCATATGCATGACATTCCAGCCCGCGCGACGTATTTCGGCGGCTGTTCTCGCCGTCAGCTTGTAGAACACCGGTATCCGGTTGGAGGTTCGTGCCGCTCTTTTGAAGGCGGATAATTCTGGTGCCGCACCTTCGGGGTCGAAAAGCGACGTGAGTGTTTGCCGGGTTGGCCAAATGGCATGGGTCGCCGCGCCAATCTGGCGCCACGCGCCACCGTTTTGCGCCAGAATGCCGGTTTCCGCCCGTTTGGGGTCATGCGGAGGCGGAACAGTTCTCGCTGGATCGCTCAGTGATATGTGACGGGGCCACACGAGCAAGAGACTGGCACAGCAGGCAGGGCCGATATAGTAGACCGCCCGAAATGCAACCATCGCGCTCATCAGTTCTGGGACCGGCACAGTTGGCAGCAGGGCCAGAAGCATCACCTCAAATGGCCCAACACCGCCGGGCGCGCCTGTGATCAAAGCCGCACCCAGAGCGAGCAGAAACAGCGGCAACATGTGTGCGAAAGAAAGGTCTGCGGATGCGGGAAGCAATACAAAGAACGCAACGGCGGCAAACAATAGATCCAGGCAAGCCCACCCGGGGATCGCAACACAGGCCCGCAGACTTGGCAAATCGATGCGCCGTCCACCAATGACCAAGTTGGGTAAGCAGAACGTCAGTGCAAACAGCAAAGGTAGTGCAATCAGCATTGCGGCAGCAGGCCAAAACGCCCAGCCAGGCCCGGGCAAGGTAACGAGGGCGATGGCGGTGCAGATGCTCCATCCGAATACGAAACTCACCGAAACAAAAAGAGAGATATGCGCCGCGCGGATCACGCTGAGGCCGCGCAGCACGCGCCACCGGGCCAAAGCGCCGGTCAGCGCGGCGAAGCCCAGCACTTGCGCAATGGCGATTGCCGCCGCTCCTGACACTTGAGCGTCGCGGTCTGTCACACCGGTACCGAAATGGCGATGGGCGACGACATCGTATTTGCTGACAGCCCAGAAGCTGGCCGCGGTGGCCAAAGCGGCGCACAACCACTGCAGGGCTGAAATCGCCGACAGCTGCTGCACGACTGTCTCAAGCTCTACGCCCGTGGTCCAATCGCGCAAAAGCCAAAGGCATGCAAAAAGAACGCCCAATGGTATGGCCGAGCGCATGATCGCTTGAAGAATGACTTTGCGGTCCGGGCCCATGTTCCATCGCCTTGCTGAGACGCTGAGATAGCGCATCGGCGTGACGGACCGGTTAATGCCCATACAAAAAAGCCGCGCACCCCGAAGGTTGCACGGTCGTTTTGCCACTGCAAAAGCGATTAGCTTACAGTTCAGTCATCAGCTGGGATTTGGCCTCGACCATGAATTCCTGCATCTTGGCACGGATTGTTGCCTCATCCGCCTTGTCGCCCAGATCGCCCGAAACCTTGCGGAATACGTCTTCGTGCCCGGCTTCTTCAAAATCGGATTTCACAACTTCTTTGGCATAGTTCGCGGCGTCTTCGCCTGACTTGCCCAGCAACTCAGCTGCCCAGAGGCCCAAAAGCTTGTTGCGGCGCGCGTCTGCCTTGAACTGCATTTCTGCGTCATGGGCGAACTTGTTTTCAAATGCGTTTTCGCGGTCGTCGAATGTGCTCATCAGGCGGTCTCCGTTGGATATTGGGTCGGTTGCTATAGATATGCGAGTTTGCGCGAGCCAACACAAGGGCCGCTGGCTTGCAGGGTGAGATTGGTTGCACTAAGAGGGGCATGAAACTGCGGGGCACTGGCCTTCGCGGATGCTGTTGGGAAAGGCTGCTTATGGCGCGCCGCAAGAAAATCTACGAAGGCAAGGCAAAGATTCTGTATGAGGGCCCTGAACCGGGCACGATCGTGCAGTATTTCAAGGATGATGCCACGGCTTTCAACGCCGAGAAAAAAGCCGTGATCGAAGGCAAGGGCGTACTGAACAATCGCCTGAGCGAGTTTTTCATGACCGGGTTGACGCAGATCGGCGTGCCGAACCACTTTCTGAAGCGCCTGAACATGCGCGAGCAGTTGATCCGCCAAGTGGAGATTATTCCGCTTGAAGTAATCGTGCGCAACTATGCCGCAGGGACGATGTCCAAACGATTGGGGATCGAAGAGGGCACGCAATTGCCACGCCCGATTGTCGAGTATTGCTACAAGGACGACAGCCTTGGCGATCCTCTTGTGACCGAAGAGCATATTGCCGCCTTCGGATGGGCCAGCCAGCAAGATATGGATGACATTCTGAGCCTTGCACTGCGGGTCAATGATTACCTTTCGGGTGTTATGTTTGCCGTCGGCATCAAGCTGGTCGATTTCAAGATCGAAGTGGGGCGGGTCTATGATGGCGATTTTCAACGGTTGATCGTCGCTGATGAGATCAGCCCCGACAGTTGCCGTTTGTGGGACATCGAAACGGGTCAGAAGCTCGACAAGGACGTGTTTCGTCGGGATCTGGGCAATCTGACAGACGCCTACACCGAAGTCGCGCGCCGGCTTGGGGTGATGCCAAAGAACGCAAGCCCGATCACCAAGCCGACGCTGATCAACTGAGGCAGGCCGGGCAGGTGCATATTTGGGGAACAATGAGGAAAGGGCCGCGCAGATGAAGGCACGGGTACATGTCATGTTGAAAAACGGGGTGCTTGATCCGCAAGGTGAAGCCGTTCGGCATGCGTTGGGTGCGATGGGATTTGACGGGGTCAAAGGCGTGCGGCAGGGCAAGGTGATCGAGCTTGATCTGGAATGCGGCTGCGACCGAAGAAGACGTCAAGGCGATGTGCGAAAAGCTGTTGGCCAACACCGTGATCGAATCCTACACCGTGGAGATGATGTAATGCACGCCGCTGTTGTCGTGTTTCCCGGATCAAACTGTGATCGCGATATGGCGGTGGCATTTGAGGCGGCGGGCGCCAAGGTGTCGATGGTCTGGCACAAGGATACCAGCTTGCCTGACGGGGTGGATGTGGTGGGTATTCCAGGTGGCTTTTCGTTTGGAGATTACCTGCGGTGCGGCGCCATTGCGGCGACCTCTCCGATCTGCCGATCGGTTGCGGCCCATGCCGGGCGCGGGGGCTATGTCCTTGGCGTGTGCAACGGGTTTCAGGTTCTGACCGAGACGGGGCTTTTACCCGGCGTTTTGTTGCGCAATGCAGGGTTGAAGTACATCTGCAAAACCGTTGGTTTGAAAGTGGAAACTTCCAATTCCGCCTTTACCGAAGGGTATAACGCGGGTGATGTGATCGACATTCCCATAGCGCATCATGATGGTAACTATTTCGCGGATGATGCCACGCTGGCCGCGTTGCGCGACGATGATCGGATTGCCTTTACATACACCGACAACCCCAATGGCGCACGCGCCGACATTGCGGGACTGCTGTCGGAGAACCGGCGTGTTCTGGGCATGATGCCGCATCCTGAACGGGCGGCGGATCCCGGCCATGGCGGGACGGATGGACAGGCGCTCTTTCGCGCATTGGTGGGGGCGGTGACGCTGGCGTGACTTGAGCGCAGTTGCGTCCTTGGCGTAGGTTGCTGTCATGGACAGTGCGGATCATCCTCAGCGACGGCCCCTTACCATCAGTTGGCGTGTTCGGGTTGCGCTGCTGATACTTTTGGTATTGGCCGTGGTCGTCGTGTCCGTGACGAACCGGTTGTTGACCGACCGCTTCACCGAAAGCACCCGCAATCGCGCCGAACTCAGGTTGGCACTGTATAGCGGGAACCTGTTGTCGGAACTGCGTCAAAAGGCGATTGTCCCGCAGCTTCTGGCCCGTGACGCGGAATTGATCGGCGCGCTGAACTCTGCGGACTACAGTGCTTCGACGCGTCGCCTGATCTCATTCGTCGAAGAGATCGGCGCAGCTTCCTTGATGTTGTTTGACAGTGATGGACGCGTTGTGGCGGCCACAGATCGCAGCCGGCTTGAATCGCTGCACCGCTCGCAAGCGTATTTTCTGGACGCGATCCGTTCCAATGCGACGATATTCACTGTGACGCAGTTGGAAAGCGGCGCTTTCGGCTTCATTTATTCGCGGCGCGTGCAAGCCGGGCCGACACGTTGGGCGTGATCGCGGTGGAGGTCGATCTGCAGTCGTTCGAGCAGGCCTGGGCCGGGATATCGGATGCGGTGATCGTGAGCGATGGGTCTGGTGCAATTATCCTGTCGACGGAGCCCCGCTGGCGGGGCCGCTCTGAGGAAGAGGCATTGGCGCAGCAGACGCCCGAAAACGCCATTCAACGTGCCATTCAGGCGACTGCGGATTGGACGGCTTTGCCCCCCGATGCCTACCTGCAAGGCGAAGCCGTGATGCGCCTGCAACAGCGTATCCCGTTTCGCGGGTGGAGCATGACCTCCTACACCACCTATGCGTCGGTGCGGGAACGGGTGAATGCGGTGCTGGCGCTGGAAATCATGGGCTTTGCGATTCTTCTGGCGCTGTCGTTTTATGCGCTCAGCCGACGCACTGCGGTGCGGATGGCCCTGTTCCAACGTGAGTCGGCAGAGCTTCGCGCATTGAACGTGGCGCTGCAGCGGGAAATCGCCGAGCGCAAGCGGGTGCAGGAAACCCTCGCCGTGGCCGAACAAACGCTTGAACAGTCGAGCAAACTTGCGGCTCTGGGCGAGATGTCGGCGGCTGTCAGTCACGAATTGAACCAACCTTTGGCGGCGATGAAAACCTATCTGGCCGGGGCGCGGTTATTGCTGCGGCGCAACCGTCAGGAAGAGGCGCTGTCTTCATTCGGGCGGATCGACGATCTGATCGAGCGGATGGGCGCGATCACCCGGCAGCTCAAATCCTATGCGCGCAAGGGCCAAGAGGCGTTTTCTCCTGTAGATATGGGCGATGCGCTGGCGTCCAGCCTGTCGATGATGGAGCCGCAGCTGCGTCAGCGGCAGGTGCAGATCAGCCGAATTGTGCCCGATACACCCGTTGAGGTGATGGGGGATCGGCTGCGTATCGAACAGGTGATGGTCAACCTCTTGCGCAATGCCCTCGATGCCACCAAATCAGAGCGAGACCCGAAGGTAGAGATTATTTTGTCAGCCGGTGAAACAGCGAACATTGACGGTGCGCGACAACGGCCCCGGGATTGAAGATCTGGATGCGCTCTTTGAGCCGTTTTATACGACCAAACAGCCGGGTGACGGTGTCGGTCTGGGACTTGCGATCTCATCGGGGATTGTGAACGACCTAGGGGGACGCTTGATGGCACGTAACGGCCAGCACGGTGGCGCCGTATTTGAAATGCAGCTCCCGATTCTCGGGGGCGAGCCCACAACACAAGCGGCGGAGTAAATCATGGCACAGGCAATGAAGATTGCGATCGTTGATGACGAAAAGGACATGCGGCAGTCGATCAGCCAGTGGCTGGCGCTGTCGGGCTATGACACCGAAACCTTCGGCAGCGCAGAAGACGCGCTCAAAACGCTGGGGCCGGAGTATCCGGGGATCGTGATTTCCGACATCAAGATGCCGGGCATGGACGGGATGCAGTTTCTCAAGAAACTGATGGGCAACGACTCTGCGCTGCCGGTCATCATGATCACCGGGCATGGCGATGTGCCCATGGCGGTTGAAGCAATGCGCGTGGGTGCATTCGATTTTCTGGAAAAACCGTTCAACCCGGACCGGATGTCGGAACTGGCCAAAAAGGCCACGAACGCGCGCCGTCTGGTGATGGACAACCGCGCGCTGCGGCGCGAGCTGTCGGATGGTGGCCAGTTGATGAAGAAGCTGATCGGCCAGTCGCCGGTGATGGAGCGGCTGCGCGAAGATATTCTGGATCTGGGGCAGGCCGATGGCCATGTGCTGATCGACGGCGAAACCGGCACCGGCAAGACGCTGGTCGCGCATGCGCTGCACGCCGTGGGCAGCCGTGCGGGCAAGAAATTCGTGCTGGTCAGCTGCGGCGCCTATGAAGAAGACGCGTTGAGCAAACGTCTGTTCGGTCCGATGATGCCTGAAGACGCCCAATTGCCCGCAGTTGAAGAGGCGCGTGGCGGCACTTTGGTGTTGGAGGACATCGAGGCGCTGTCGGAAACCATGCAGGCGCGTTTGCTGAGCATGATCAACGAGCAGGGCACACCAGCCGAGACGCGCATTGTCGCGATTTCCAACCTGCAAGAAGCGGGTCGCACCAGCGAAGATGCACTGCGATCTGATCTGTTTTATCGCCTCGCTGCGCTTCGGATCACTGTGCCACCACTGCGCCAGCGTGGCGAAGATATTCTGACGTTGTTTACACGTTTGAGCGAACAGTTCTCGGATGAATACGGCTGCGAGGCGCCGCAGGTGTCGGCGCAGGAGGCGGCGCAACTGCTGCAAGCGCCATGGCCCGGAAACGTGCGCCAACTGATCAATGTGGCCGAACGTGCGGTCCTGCAATCGCGCCGCGGGTCAGGCACCATCGCGTCGCTGTTGATGTCGGATCACGAGGAAATGCAGCCCGTGATGACGACCGAAGGCAAGCCGCTCAAGGAATATGTCGAAGCCTTTGAACGGATGCTGATCGACAACACAATGCGCCGGCACAAAGGTTCGATTGCCTCCGTGATGGATGAATTGTGTCTGCCGCGTCGGACACTGAACGAGAAAATGGCCAAGTACGGATTGCAGCGGTCAGATTATCTCTGAGTTGTGAAAATCGCCACCGCGGCAAAGCTTCGCGTAAAGGTTGAGTTGCCAAGCGGCTGATTTTCTGCGCTTTTGCGATGATGTCGCGAATGCACATCAATTGTGTGCAGATTGGCCATTGTCTTTTTCACGTGTCTGGCTTTAATTGGTAACGGACATGGCAAGGCGTTTCGGTGTTCCTTGTGTCATGAGATGAGTTTCGCTGTTTCGGGGCCATTGGGTGTGACGATATCGTGCCCAGACCGGAGCAGACCGATTGGGCCGGAAACGGCCAGAGAACCGCTGACGCGTTGCAAGGCCAAGGCCCCAGAACCGCAGCATATAATTGATACGAGGCCGCCAAGACGTGCCCGTGTCGGAGAAGAACCGCGATGACGCGCGCAAATGCAGTGAGCAGACAGGCAAGGGCCCCATCGGGTCCGGCCTTGCGCATGTCACAGATCGCCCTGACAAGACATATCCCGCATCGTGTGCTTCCTCCGGGGAGGACGCGGTCGCGGCTGTGCAATTTGGACTTATGCCTAAGAAAATGCTTATCGACGCCACCCACGCGGAAGAAACCCGCGTCGTGGTGGTGGACGGAAACAAGGTCGAAGAGTTTGACTTTGAATCCGAAAACAAACGCCAGCTTGCTGGCAACATCTATCTTGCAAAAGTAACACGGGTCGAGCCGTCGCTTCAGGCGGCTTTCGTGGATTACGGCGGAAACCGTCACGGTTTCCTGGCGTTTTCGGAGATTCATCCCGATTACTACCAGATCCCCGTCGCCGACCGCGAGGCGCTGATGGAGGAAGAGCGCGCCTATGCCGAAGCGCAGCGCGCAAAGGAAGACGAGGACGAAAACCCAAACGCCGTCGCGCGCGCGCTCGCGCAGCCGTCCAAGGCGGCAAGGCCGGAAGACACGGCGGTCCGATGATGCTGTCGAAACGCAAGGACGTAGACGCCGATCAGATTACCGGCATGGAAACCATCGATCTGGACGACGACGAAGGCATCCTCGCCCATGGAGCGCGTTGCCGGAAACCCCCGGTCGAAGCGCCGATGAAGAGCCCACAGACGATGGCGATGACACAGCCGACGCCGGACGAGACACGGATGAAGATGCCGACGATGACGATGACGACGATGACGGCCCTGCGCAAAGCCGATGCGGCGGCCAAGGATGACACGCATCGAATCCGTGGCGGACGATGACGATCACGAAGACATCCGACCGGTGCGCAAGCCGCGCCCGCGTCGCTACAAGATCCAGGAAGTCATCAAGGTCCGCCAGATCCTGCTGGTGCAGGTCGTCAAGGAAGAGCGCGGCAACAAGGGCGCGGCGCTGACCACCTATCTGTCGCTGGCCGGGCGCTACTGCGTGCTGATGCCCAACACCGCGCGCGGTGGCGGCATTTCGCGCAAGATCACCAATGCCGTGGACCGCAAGAAGCTCAAGACCATCGCCGAAGAGATCGACGTGCCGAAGGGCGCGGGGCTGATCATCCGCACCGCCGGCGCCAAGCGCACCAAGGCCGAGATCAAGCGCGATTACGAATATCTGCAGCGCCTGTGGGAACAGATCCGCGAGCTGACGCTGAAATCCATCGCGCCCGCCAAGATCTACGAAGAAGGCGATCTGATCAAACGGTCGATCCGCGATCTTTACAACCGCGACATCGACGAGGTGTTGGTCGAGGGCGAGCGCGGCTACCGCATCGCCAAGGACTTCATGAAGATGATCATGCCGTCCCACGCCAAGAACGTGAAACTCTATTCCGAAGGTCTGCCGCTTTTTGCGCGCTATCAGGTGGAAAGCTACCTGGCGGGGATGTTCAACCCGACGGTGCAACTGCCCTCGGGCGGCTATATCGTGATCGGCGTGACCGAGGCGCTGGTGGCCATCGACGTGAACTCCGGCCGGGCCACCAAGGAAGGCTCGATCGAGGAGACCGCGCTCAAGACCAACCTGGAGGCCGCCGACGAGGTGGCGCGCCAGTTGCGTCTGCGCGATCTGGCCGGTCTGATCGTGATCGACTTCATCGACATGGACGAGCGCAAGAACAACGCCGCCGTCGAAAAGCGCATGAAAGACAAGCTCAAGACCGACCGTGCGCGCATTCAGGTGGGCCGGATTTCGGGCTTTGGCCTGATGGAAATGTCGCGCCAGCGTCTGCGTCCCGGCATGATCGAGGCCACGACACAGCCCTGTCAGGCGTGTCACGGCACGGGTCTGATCCGGTCGGATGACAATCTGGCCCTTTCGATCCTGCGTCAGATCGAAGAGGAAGGCACGCGCAAACGTTCGCGCGAGGTGCTGGTCAAGGCGCCGGTCGGGATTGCGAATTTCCTGATGAACCAAAAACGCGAACACATCGCCCAAATCGAATCCCGTTATGGTCTGTCGGTGCGGATCGAAGGCGACCATACTCTGGTCAGCCCTGATTTCAGCCTTGAGAAGTTCAAGACGGCAACGCGGGTCGTACCGGTCGCTTCTGCCGCTGTGGTGTCGGTGGATACATCGCTCATGGATCAGATCGACGAAGACGAAAGCCGCGGAGGTTGACGAGAGCGAAGCGCCATCCGCGCCATCGTCCTCTGCTGCCCCTGCACCCAACGGCCACGACACGTCCGAAGGCGATGGTGAGGGCAAGCCCAAGCGTCGTCGTCGCCGGCGTCGTCGGAGCCGTTCCAAATCAAATGGCGAGAACGCCGAGACACAAGGCGAAAACGCTGACGCTCAGCAAGACACAGCGCCTGAGAAAAACGCAGCCGATGCGGCACCCGAGCCTGCAACGCAAGACGCCACGCCGGAGCAGAACACAGATGCGCCTGCGGCTGAGGAGAAGCCAAAGCCCAAGACCCGCTGACCAGACGTCGCGCAGCCGCAAGCCCAAGGCCGAAAGCGGTGGCCGAAGGCGAAACGGATGCAGACGCAACAGGACAGAGACCGACGAGACCGTGCCAGGCGGAAGAAGCCGCAGCCGAAGCGCCAAGAAGCGGACAGCGAGCCGCCACGCCGCGGCCGCGAAAAAGCCCAAGGCGGACGCCGCAAGCTGCGGCGGTTGAAGATGCAAACGAGCAAAGGAAGCGGCCGGTGCCTGCACCAGAGGCCGTCAAGGCGGCCGCCCCTGCAGCCAACCACCCGAGCCAGCGGCCGAACCCGCGCCTGTTGCTGCAGAGCCGGAACCGGTCGCAGAGAAGCCGGCGAAAGCCAAGCCAAAGCGCAAAGGCTGGTGGTCGCTGGGCGGTTGAGCTTGAGCAAACGGAACAGACAGGGGCGTGCCTTCGGGCGCGCCCTTGTTTCGTATGTGCCCAAGTTTTGGCGGTTCGCCCGGTTCAGCCGGTTTTCTTGCGGATCACATAGGTCTGCACTGAACCGTCGCCATCGATCGCGGTGTCGACCAGCGTCATGCCCGGCTTCTCGGCACAGAAATGCGGCACATCCACCATGGCCGCCGGATCATCGGCCAGCAGCGTCAATTCATCGCCCGGAGGCAACGCCTGCAGCCGTTTGCGCGCCTTCAGAACGGGCAGGGGGCACAGCAGCCCCAGGGCATCAAGATGGTGGTTTGGATCGCTCATACCGTTGAGATAAGCGCGATGTTTCAGGCTGTCCACACAGTTGTGACCAACGGCCCCCGTGACGCGCCGCACGGAATGGCATAAGCCTGCGATATGTTCGGAATTGAAATCATAGACGCAAGCCTGCTGCCTGCAATGTTCGTGGCGCTTTTGGCCGGTGTCATCAGCTTTCTAAGCCCCTGCGTGTTGCCTATCGTGCCGCCCTATCTTGCCTATATGAGCGGCGTCAGCCTGAATGAGATGTCGGGGAGCGGCGGCGCGCGGCGCAAGGCGATGATCGCTGCGCTTTTCTTCGTTATGGGGCTGTCAGCACGGTCTTTCTGATCCTGGGCTTCACAGCCTCGGCCTTCGGGGCGTTTTTCCTGCAAAACCAGGTGCTTTTTGCGCAGAATCTCCGGGTGTGGTCGTGATCGTGTTCGGGCTGCATTTTCTGGGTGTCTTCCGTATCCCGTTTCTGGATCGCGAGGCGCGGATGGATGCGGGCGATCAGGGTGGCTCCAGCTTTGGTGCCTATGTGCTGGGGCTGGCCTTTGCCTTTGGCTGGACGCCCTGCATCGGCCCGCAACTGGGCGCGATCCTGTCGCTGGCTGCCAACGAGGCGTCCGTCACCCGTGGCACTGTTTTGCTCGGTGTCTACGCTCTGGGCTTGGGTATTCCATTTTTGCTGGCCGCGATGTTCATCACCCGCGCGGTGGGTGTGATGAACCGCCTCAAGCGCCACATGCAGCTGATCGAGCGGGTCATGGGCGGGTTGCTGGTCGTGGTCGGTCTGGCACTGGTCACCGGCGCGTTCACGACGTTCTCATGGTGGCTGCTCGAACGGTTCCCGGCCTTGGGTGCATTGGGTTAAGCACCTTACGTTCCAGCCCACATCCCGCTAGTGTCGGTGCTGCAGGCCAAGGGCAGAACATGCACAAAGACGCAAGCCAGACCGTAACGCGCCGCCGGGTGTTCTATATTCCGGGTTTCGACCCTATGCCACCACGCCGCTACCGCGAACTTTACCGCGCCGAAGGCGCCGAACAGGCCGCGATTTCCGGCTATGAGATCGACATTGCGCGCGCGAAAACAGGGACGGGCTATGGCTGGCAGGTGGCGGCGCATGGATCGACGGGCAGGACACAGGCGGATATCGATGTGCTGGTCTGGTCCGACATCGTGCGGACAGCATGTCCAACGTCGATCCTGGGCACCTATGGTGCAACTGCTGCGCACCGCGTGGATCTATATCGCCAGCGGCGCGCTGTGGCGGCTGATGCGGCTGCGCAAGGGGCCGGTGATTGCGGCCCTTTACCCGGTGGCGATGTTGCTGGTGCAACTGGCGCTGGCTGTGGCTGGGTGTCTTGATTGCGGGCGCGGTGGGCCATGGCGCTGCGCCGGCTGACCTAGGTGCCGCAGGTCTGCAGACCTTGGCATTGTGATGGCCGCGGCGTGGGGCTGCGCTCTGTGTGGTCGTGATATTGCGGTGGTTCAGGCGCAACGATGGCCGGTTCTTTGCCTATTATCTGATGCATGATTATGCCTTTGCCGCCTCTGACCGCGGGGCCAATCCGCCCGAGCTTGAGGCGCGCATGGCCGAGTTTACCGCCCAGATCGCCACGGCATTGCAGGACGATGTGCAGGAGGTGCTGGTCGTCGGTCATTCGTCGGGTGCATCTCTGGCAGTATCGATTGTGGCGGATCTGTTGCGCGATGGACGGGTGCGGGGTGCTGCTCCGGAATTATCGTTGCTGACATTGGGGCAGGTGGTGCCAATGGTCTCGTTTCTGCCCAACGCGCACCGTCTGCGTTCGGACTTGCATGATCTTGCTGCACAGCAGGCTGTGCCTTGGGTCGATGTGACGGCACCCGGCGACGGCTGCGCGTTCGCGCTTTGCGACCCGGTGTCGGTCTCGGGGCAGGCCACGGCCGACAAACGCTGGCCGCTGGTGTTTTCCGCAGCCTTTACGCAAAGCCTGACGCCCGCGCGCTGGGCGGCACTGCGCTGGCGGTTTTTCCGGCTGCATTTCCAGTACCTTTGCGCCTTCGATCGGCCGAGGGACTATGATTATTTCCAGATCACCGCAGGGCCGATGACGCCTTGGCGCGCGCTACGCTGGGCGCGCGCCGTCGCCATCGCGGATCGAAACGCCGGTGAACACAAATACACGTCGCGTGACCGCATGACCCTGCCGCCGAAACCGCCAAATCGCGCCGACGGGCGTGTCGCTTCTGGCGCTACATGCGGCTGTTTCGGCGCGACATCCTGTCGGCACAGCCCGAACGGCTTTATCGCGCGTGGATGGCCGAGTTTCGCACGCCGTTTTTCCGCAGCTTTCATGGCCAATGATCCGGACCTGGTCCGCGAAGTGCTCAAGGACCGCCCGCGCGATTTTCCCAAAGTCCAACCGGATTGGCGAAGGGTTGCGCCCGCTGCTGGGCAATTCGGTCTTTCTGACCAATGGCGCGAATGGGAGCGCCAGCGGCGCATCATTGATCCCGCCTTCGAGGGCGGGCGCTTGCGCGAGACCTTTCCCGCCATGTGCGGCCGCCTCAGGCAGCCGTGGCGCGGTTGCGGATCGCACGTTGGCCAGCCGGGTGTCGAGATCGAAGCTGAGACCAGCCACGCCGCGGCCGACGTGATCTTTCGCACGCTCTTTTCGCTACCTATCGAGGACACAACAGCACGTGCGGTGTTTGAGGCGTTTCGCGCGCATCAGCGCAGCCAACCCATCCTCAACCTTGCCGCTTTTGTGCCCCTGCCACGCTGGGTGCCGCGCGGGCACCGGCGCAAAACCAAGGCCACTGCAGCTGTCATCCGCGGCCTGATCACGCAGATGACGCACACCCGGATGCAACAGATCGCGGACGGCACCGCGCCTGACGATCTGGCGACCAAGATCATGACGACGCCCGACCCTGAGACCGGCGCATGTTTTTCTGCCGAAGAAATGGTGGATCAGGTGGCGATTTTCTTTTTGGCCGGCCATGAGACCAGCGCCTCTGCACTGTCATGGGCGCTTTACCTGCTGGCGCTTTATCCCGACTGGCAGGCGCGCGTGGCGGCAGAAGTTGCCAACGCTCCGTTGAACGGGACGGCAGACGTGGCGGCCTTGCGCGTGACCCGCGATGTCTTTCGCGAGACGTTACGGCTCTATCCGCCGGTGCCGATGATGGTGCGCGAGGCCGCGGGCGAGGAGGTGTTTCGCAAGCGCCGCGTGCCACGGGGCGCTCAGATTGTTCTGAGCCCTTGGCACCTGCACCGTCATCAACGCCTGTGGGACGATCCCGATGGGTTTGACCCGGGGCGCTGGTCCACTGAAAACGGCCAAGCCTGCGCACGCGATGCGTTTATTCCCTTCAGCGCAGGCCCGCGGGTGTGTCCAGGCGCAGGGTTCGCCATGATCGAAGGGCCGCTTATTCTGGCCCACTTGATGCGCACCTACCGGGTTGAGCGGATCGAGGGACGCGAGCCAGAGCCACAGGCCCATCTGACTGTGCGGGCGCGCGGCGGAATATGGCTGCGCATTGTCAGGCGCTAACAACTACCATCGTGCGGCGGTCTGTTCTATGCAGACGCAAATCGGAATCACCAGTGACGGAGTATCCCCATGTCAGACCAATCGAAAATGCGCGCCCAAATGGAAACAGGTGCCGGGTTTATCGCAGCCCTGGATCAGTCGGGCGGCTCCACACCCAAGGCTTTGGCGCTCTATGGGGTTGAGCCATCGGACTATTCCGGCGACGCAGAGATGTTTCAGGCAATGCACGACATGCGCGCGCGGATCATTCTGGCCGATGATTTCACGTCCCAAAAGGTGATCGGTGCGATCCTGTTCGAACGCACCATGAACGAGACGATCAACGACAAACCGGTGGCGGAATTGCTGTGGCATGACCGCGGCGTGGTGCCGTTCCTCAAGATCGACAAGGGCCTCGAAGATGAGGCAAACGGGGTTCAGATGCTCAAGCCGATGCCGGGCCTGGAGGCATTGTTGGCCGAGGCCAAGGCAAAGGGCATTTTCGGCACCAAGGAGCGGTCCGTTATTCAGGAGGCCAACGCGCAAGGCATCGCCGATGTGGTCGCCCAACAATTCGACGTGGCGCGCATGGTGATTGCGGCCGGTCTGGTCCCAATCCTTGAGCCGGAGGTGAACATTCATTCCGCAACCAAGGCCGAAGCCGAAGCACTGATGAAGGCGGAGATCGAAACCCACCTCGACACGCTGGAAGACGGCGTTGACGTGATGCTCAAGCTCACATTGCCGAACGTGGCCGGTCTGTATGACAGCCTTGCCGATCATCCGCGCGTGCTGCGTGTTGTTGCGCTTTCGGGGGGGTATTCGACGGACGAGGCATCTGAAAAGCTGGCGCAGAACGCCAAGATGATCGCCAGCTTCAGCCGGGCACTGACCGAAGGGCTGAACGTCAAGATGACGGATGCCGCGTTCAATGCAGCCTTGGGCGCGAATATCGACAAGATTTATCGCGCCTCTGTTTAAGGCCCGTCTCGGACATCAGTCCGGTGCGGTGGCACGCGCCTGCAAATTGCGCAGCACATAAAGCCGGATCGCCGACGCCAGCCCGGTGTCGGTGCCGCGATCTACATCAATTTCGGCCACCAAGGCATTGATTGGCATGGAGTTTTGCGCGGCTATGGCGCGCAGCTCCTGCCAAAAGGCATCCTCAAGGGAAATCGACGTACGGTGCCCCTTGAGCGTGACCGAATGCTTGATGGGCCGTCCGCTCATGTGTCGCGTTTGTGCGCATCCAGATTGCGGGCAATCTTTTCCGCTTTGGCTTTCAGCAGGTCTTTTTGGGCCTTGGTCTGACCGAAAGCGACGGCGTTTTCACCAGCGCGTGCCTTGCGGGATGCGCGGTTGCGCTCTTTCTTGACCTTGTTCAGATTGATGGGGGCGCTCATTTCGGTCCAATCATGTTTTCCGGGCGCACCACGCGCTCAAATGTTTCGGCGTCGACAAACCCCAGCGCGATGGCTTCTTCCTTGAGGGTTGTGCCGTTTTTATGCGCGGTTTTGGCGACCTTGGTGGCGTTGTCATACCCGATTTCCGGCGCCAGCGCTGTCACCAGCATCAGTGATTCACGCATCAGCTTTTCGATCCGGTCCGCATCGGCCTGAAGGCCCGCCACCAGATTGTCGGTGAACGCCGAGGCAGCATCGCCCAAAAGTTGCATGGATTGCAGCACGTTATAGGCCATCATGGGCTTGTAGACGTTCAGCTCGAAATGACCCTGCGATCCTGCAAAGCCGACCGCGGCATCATTGCCAAAGACATGCGCGCAAACCTGGGTCAGCGCCTCGCATTGGGTCGGGTTGACCTTGCCCGGCATGATCGACGACCCCGGCTCGTTTTCCGGCAAGATCAGCTCGCCCAGCCCACAGCGCGGTCCGGAACCCAATAGGCGGATATCGTTGGCGATCTTGAACAGGCTCGCGGCCACGGTTTTCAGCGCGCCGGAAATTTCGACCATCGCGTCATGTGCGGCAAGCGCCTCGAATTTGTTGGGCGCCGTGATAAAGGGCAGGCCGGTGATCTCGGCCATGTTATTTGCGACCATCACGTCCCACCCTTTTTTGGTGTTCAGCCCGGTGCCAACGGCAGTGCCACCTTGCGCCAACTCGTATATGCGCCCCAGCGCGTCCTTGACCCGCTGAATGCCCATCGCAACCTGATGCGCATAGCCGGAAAACTCCTGGCTCAGTGTCAGAGGCGTCGCGTCCTGCGTGTGCGTGCGGCCAATCTTGATGATGCCGTCGAACTCCTTGATCTTGGATTCCAGCGCGAAATGCAGTTTGGCCAGCCCCGGCAAGAGCACGTTATGCGCAGTCATCGCCGCCGAGATATGCATGGCCGTCGGAAAAGTGTCGTTGGAAGATTGCCCCATGTTGCAGTGATCGTTGGGGTGCACGGGGTCTTTGGAACCGATCACGCCGCCCATGATTTCAATCGCGCGGTTGGCGATGACTTCGTTGGCGTTCATGTTGGATTGCGTGCCCGATCCGGTTTGCCAGACGACCAATGGGAAATTGTCGTCAAACTTGCCTTCGATGACTTCCCCGGCGGCTTGGGTAATGGCTTTGCCACGTTCAGCATCAAGATCACCCAATTCCACATTGGCCTGTGCGCAGGCCTTCTTGATCACACCGAGGGCGCGGACCAAGGCGATAGGTTGTTTTTCCCACCCAATCGGAAAGTTCATGATCGAGCGTTGTGTCTGTGCGCCCCAATATTTGTCTGCGGGCACTTCAAGGGGGCCAAAACTGTCGGTCTCTGTGCGCGTGTCTGTCATGGGATGTCTCCTGATGCGGGCGTGGCGTTTAGGTACTCTGTTACCTATCCCCAAGCAAACATCAATACTGTATACAGTTGTATACAGATATCTGCGGCGGAATGCCCCGCGACAGGCCGCGATATCAGTCATTGGCGATGCAGGTTTTTGTGTTCACCCAAGGCAAACCCTGTGAAGTGGCTGGAAAAAGACTATATTATACTTGAGGGAATTTGTACCGCGCACGCGCGACTGTATTGGAGGATGTGTCATGGGTGTTATCCGCGTTGGATCTGCGGCTTTGGGGCTTATTGTGGCCTTTGCAATGTGCCTGCCAGCTTGGGCAGATATTTCACGTTTCACGGGGGAATACACCGGGTCCGCCGAGGTCGTCGAGGCCGATGGGACGGTTGAACCACGTGATATGAGCGTGACGATCTCGGAACTAAAGAAGGGGTTTCAGATCAACTGGACGTCGACCACTTATCGCGGCGATGGTCGGGTGTCTGAGAAATCCTACACCATCAATTTCTTGCCCACCGACCGTGGTGACGTCTATTCAGCAGCCATGCAGCGCAACGTGTTTGGCCATGAGGTGCAATTGAACCCCATGAAAGGCGAGCCGTTCGTCTGGGCCCGGATCAACAGCGACACACTGAGCGTCTATTCGCTCTTTGTCGCAGCAGATGGAGGCTACGAGATCCAGCAATTTGATCGCACATTGGCCGAGGGCGGGTTGGATCTGGCGTTTTCGCGCGTCCGAAACGGAGAAATTCAGCGCACCGTCAACAGCTTCCTCGAGAAGCAGTGATCATTTGCGAAAGCTGTCCAGAGACACGATGTCGGCGTCCTTGGGTGCGTCATCTTTCTCATCAGCGGCAGGTTTGGTGTCCTTGACCTTGGCTGACTTGGGCGGAACCGTGGGCACGATCGCTTTGGATGGCGTGTCGCTGTCTTGATCGCCCTCATCTGACTGGGTTTCAAACCGCAGACCGAATTCGACGGATGGATCAACGAAGGTCTTGATCGCGTCGTACGGAATATAAAGCGGTTCAGGTGCATCGCCGAAATTGAGCGTGACCGAAAACCCGTCTTCGCCAACATCGAGATTGTCATACCAGTGCTGCATGACCACCGTCATTTCACCGGGGTAGCGATCAAAGAGCCAATCGGCCAGTTCCGCATCCGGATGGTCGGTGTCAAAGGTAATGAAGAAGTGGTGCGTTCCGGGCAGTCCATTGTCGGACACGTCTTGCAGCACCTTGCGAATGAGGCCTCTCATGGCTTCGTGCATAAGGTTGCCGTAATCAATGCTGCGGGACATGACGATCCTTTCGGCTGTCTGTCTCAAACATAGCCGATTCCGTGCCGGAGAAAAGAGGGCACCGTCGAAATAGCGTGGCTTTGGCTCAGAGCAGAGACATAAGCAGGCCCGCGGCAGCCATGAGCCCCAAAACGGGCACCATCCCAAGGCGCAATCCCAGCAGAAGCACCGCCGCCAGCACACTGAGCCCCAGCGCGCCAAGATCCAGTGTGGCAAGCACGGGCACCGGCAAGGCCAGAGGCGCGAGATGGGTGACTTCCGCAAATATCACATGCAGCGCGAACCAGATCGCAAGGTTAAGGATCACGCCCACCACGGCCGCCGTGATCGCCCGCAACGCGGCGGACAAGCGCGGTTTGGTCGCAATGATGTCGAGATAGGGGCCCGCGACGAATATCCACAAAAAGCAGGGGGCAAACGTTACCCAAAGAGCAATCAGACCCGCGACCAGGGCCATGCCGACGCCTTCATGAGCGTAGCCGGCCAACATCGCCACGAATTGCGTCACAAGGATCAGCGGCCCCGGCGTGGTCTCCGCCAGCCCCAGCGCGTCGATCATCTGCGCGGTGGTGATCCATCCAAAATCCTGCACGACCGTTTGCGTCATATAGGCCAGCACCGCGTAGGCACCGCCGAATGTGACAACCGCCAGTTTGGAGAAAAAGAGCCCCAGCTGTAGCAAGAACGTGTGATCCAGCAGCCAAAGAACGGCGAGTGGCGTGGCCCAGATCGCGCCCCATAGGGCGACCGTGCGCAGGATGTTCGGTGCGGGCCCTGCGACGGGGTGGTCAGGCGCTGTGGTTTCGGACACCGTCAACGCGCCGTAAAGGCCAGCGGCAAGAATGATCAGCGGAAAGGGCACGCCAAACACAAAAAGCGCCGCGAACGCGCCTGCCGCAAGCCACCATGCCGCGCCGGTTTCCAGCGCCCGTTGCGCCACCTTAAGCAAGGCCTGAAGCACAATCACGATGACGGCGGCCTTGATCCCGGCAAAGGCGGCTTGCACCAAAGGCACCTGCCCGAAAGATGCATATCCCACGGCCAGAGCGGCGATCACAAAGGCACCGGGCAGCACAAAGAGCAGCCCCGCGATCAACCCGCCGGTCGTGCCGCGCAACCGCCAGCCCGCATAGGTCGCCAGTTGCATCGCTTCGGGTCCGGGCAGCAGCATGCACAAGGACAAGGCGCGTAGAAAAATTTGCTCGCTCAGCCATTTTTTTTCATCGACAAGAACGCGGTGCATAAGTGCGATTTGTGCCGCAGGGCCACCAAAAGACAACAGACCGATCCGACCGAATGTTGCGATGAGTTCGCGGTTCGAAACGTCAGTCATGCCTCATCCCACGTGTGGGTTTCGGTGCGCCCGTCACGTGCCCAGCGGTAGAGCGCGTCATAGAGGACCATGCCCGCATCCAGCTGCGCCAGATCATCGGAATAGGCCCGTGACAGGCCGACGCTGAGCGCAAGCAACCCGGCGGCCTGCGCAGATTGATCGTGGGTGTCAGTGTCCGCCGCCCGGATCACGTCGGCCATATGCGTCAAGGCATCATGAGCCAACCCAAAACGATCCACCATCATGTCGAAGGTGCAAAAAGCACCAGAATGGGTCCAGTCGGCGCCGGGCACGTCGAAGGGTGTCGCATCGAATTTGGACGCAACATCAAGTACATCGGAGGCAGGAACATATAGAAATCGCGCCTGCGGATCGACAAAGCGCCGGATCAGCCAAGGGCAGGCGATGCGGTCGATCTTGGGGCGGTGGCGCGTGACCCAGAGCGTGCCGTTTGTCGAGGCGGGGATGCAGGCAAGAGGCACCCGCGGCAAGTCCGCGTCGCGCCACGCGATATTGCCGCCCTCCAGCGCCTCGGCGGCGATACCGTGGCTGCGCAGCAAGGCAGCAGCACCATGGCTGAGTTTGCGCCCTTTTTGGCAGATGCAGACCACGCGCTGGCCATGCAGTTCCTGAACCAAGTCGGGCAGGGCGTCATGCGACCAACGCCGCGCCGTCGGAATGAGAAACGGATCGTCATTAACGTCGTCGTCGAGGCTGACATCAAGGACCACCGGGGCCTGCGGTGTTCCGATAAGACGCATGAGAGCAGCGGGAGAGATAGAGGTAAAGCGGGCCATTTTGAAGCATCCTTTGATCAGCAGTCAGGATGCGATACTTGGGCCTGAGCCTCACGGGGCGATCGCGCACTCCCCATGACCGACCAATGCCACAGCCAAAGCGGGCGCGTCAATCGGCAATGGTTAACGCAGGATGGTGCCGCTCAGCAAAAGCGCAAAGGCGTCGTGCGGCAATTGTCCCAATTGCTCGAAGAAGGGCACGAAGTCGAAGGTCGGATAGCTTTCAACGATGATTTCGCCTTCGATGCGCATGGATGTTTGCCAAACTGCCGTGACGGGCGTACCTGTGCCGGCCTTTTCGCCGCTGAGCCGCAACATGGCGCTGATCCAAGAGCCATCTTGAACACAGTGCAGAACATCCACGTTGATCGCGTCCAGAAATTCATGAAGAATAGAGATCAAGTCACTGATTTCATTTGGGTCTATCGACCCTTGCGGCATCAGGCAATCGGCGGCGTCGGCGGGTGCATAGAGCGAGCCGATTTGGTCGACGCGCCCCTCTGTCCAGAGGATGCGATACCAGCGCGCGACGACTTCGGTTTTGCTTAGCATAACGACCTCAGGCAAATACGGGTTGACGCACTTTGACATCAAGTTCCGTATAAGTTGTAAACGTGTGCAACTTATAAGTGTATCACTCAGGAAAGCTTGAGGGGAGAAAGTGCAGGCTTCTGTTGCCAGGTGCCTGCGAACCCCGCCAAACGCTGCAAAGCGAGAGGACTTAGATTTCAGTATCGCCGGTCGCTTACGCGGCCATTGCTACTGGAGCACGATTGTCATTTGCAATTGTACAAGTTTCGCCGATAACGGTGGCAGACTGCCGAGACAAAGCATAACCCCTTTAGACGTTCGTCGATCCTGTTTCGGCCCCATGATCCCCAAATGAAGGATTTTGGTGGAGCCGCCGGGTACCGCCCCCGGGTCCGATCCGCTTATTACGAGCGCGTTTATGTCCATAGTCCCGAAGGACACGATAGACATAGGTGAAGATCGCCGAAATCTCAAGGGGTAACCACCAAATGGCAATTTTCGGAGTTGCGTGGATAAATGTACAAGTAGTTGTTTAATAATATATATTTAAGCGGGCTTATTAATGTAAAAATTCACGTGAATTCGATAGTTTTTTATGAAGTGGGTGTCAGGGTGTGTGTCGCCCTGCGCATATGCAAACCGAGATCTCGCTCATTGCAATACAGGAAATGACGGGTTGAAACGAACTGCTCAGCGTGACTTGCGCAGCAGAATGCATCGGGCTTTTTGATCAGTTGAGTGTCCATAACGGCCGGGTCGGGCCAAAGCCGGGTTCGAGTCCAAATCTTTGCGTTAAGGTGCGATCAAAACACGACCCAAGACGTCGATCTCACCGTCGATCAGGCGGATGACAAGCACTTCGCCGGACCGTGTGCTTTGCCCGGTCAGAGCTGAGATATTCACCTGATGTGTGACCAGCATCAAACGCTCTGACGTCGCCGAGATCAGATCAACGGTTTCTTTGGTCTGTTGATCACGGGTGGAACGGTCCTCAAAAAACGAGTTGAGCGAGGGAGCGTCGACTACGGGTCCGACCGCAAGAAGATCCGCGGTTTCGCGCGTTCGGCACCACTGGCTGGTGAAAACGACGTCAAACGTGATGCCGCGCGCTCGCAGCGCCGCACCGGTCGCACGGGCTTGTTGCTGTCCGCGTGCGTCCAGATTGCGCTGGGTCGCACAGTTGTCGATCTCCATACCTGACGGATCCCCGGTACCCGGAGCCAGTGCATGGCGCATGATTGCAATCGCGCCGGGCTGCGAAAACGCCTCCCAGTCGTCATCCGCCGCGGCACCTGAACTCAGAAGAAATATCAGTAAAATCCAACGCATGGAGGAAAGGTAACGCGGGCGTTGCGGCTGTCCAGTGCGCGCACTTGGATGATCTGAAAGAGCATCTGCGTCTCGGTATGGCGGGTTAGGAGTTGTTTGCGTCGGGGGGGAAACCCGCGCGGGCCAGAAAATGACCCGCCCTGCGTTGTAAGACACGTGCTAAGCTCGCCCTGTATGGATCATCAAACACTCACACCATCAGATCGGGAGTTTCGAAATGAACAACCAAACGCATCCAGTAAAACGCAAGAAGGCGACAGATTTTGATCAACGCATTCTTGAGATTTTCGACGGCTATGTACACGGCAAGATCACCAAGCGTCAGTTCATGAGCCAAGCCGGCAAATATGCAGCCGTCGGCGTTACCGGTGCGATGATCCTCGAGCAATTGCAGCCCAATTACGCCTTTGCGCAGCAGGTGTCGCCGGATGATCCCGACATAGAAACCGCCGTGATCGAATACGGTAGCCCCCAAGGACATGGCATGATCCGCGGGCTGATTGCCAAGCCCGCAGGTGTGGACGAACCGCTTCCGGCGGTGCTTGTCGTGCATGAGAATCGAGGCCTCAACCCCTATATCGAGGACGTTGTTCGGCGCACGGCCAAGGCCGGGTATCTGGCGTTCGGGCCGGATGGTTTGACGCCGCTGGGTGGCTATCCGGGCACTGATGAAGAGGGCCGGGAAATGCAGCGCACGCTGGATGGTGCCAAGCTGATGGAGGACTTTTTCGCCGCCTTCGAATTCCTGCGCGATCACGACGACACGACCGGGCGGGTGGGTGCGGTCGGCTTTTGCTATGGCGGCGGCGTTTGCAACGCCCTTGCGGTCGCCTATCCGGACCTTGCCGCATCTGTCCCATTCTACGGGCGCCAGGCCGCTGCCGAAGACGTGCCAGCCATAGAGGCGCCGCTTTTGATCCATTATGCGGGCCTTGATGAACGTATCAACGCAGGTTGGGACGCATATTCGGAGGCGTTGCGGGCCAATCAAAAGGAGTTCAGCGTCCATTTTTACCCCGACGTGAACCATGGATTCCACAACGACACCACGCCCCGTTACGACGAAGAGGCCGCGACCCTCGCATGGGATCGCACAATCGCTTTTTTTGACGAACACATCCGATGACCAGAGATTGCATGACGCGATAACGAATTGATCCAGAAAGCCCCCGTTTTCGACGTCGAACGGGACTGACATTCGCTATTCTGCACAAGGTCGCGTCTGCACTTGAAACGGGACACAACGTTCGATTGCGTGGAGCTGGGCAAGGGGTCCGGTATCTCAACGTATAACGGCGAGCCCGGGTGCAACAGAGGCTGCGGCGGCTCACAACAAGCTGTGATCGGGTGACGGATTGCCCTCTGCGTGCGGCACGCTACCCTCGATCAAAGGATCAGGGCAAATCATATGGCTTATCTCAATCGGCGAAACGTCATTGCGGGCAGCGCAGCACTCGCAGCCTTTCCCTTGCGGGCACAACCGCTGGAATGGGGGCAGGTTGCGCGCGATGCGGGCGCACTTGAGCAGTGCCACGCCATACGTGTGCAGCAATATGGTCAACTGGTCGTGTCGGACGTGTTTCGCGGCGCACAGATGGGTCGCGCCGTGCCGATCAAGTCGGTCTCCAAGACCATTGTCGCGGCTCTGACCGGTGCAGCGCTAGATCGGGGCGAAATTCCATCCCCGCAAGCCACCATTGGCGCGCTTGCCCCGGCGTTGATCCCACAAGGGGCCGATCCGCGTGTGGGTGAGATTACCATCGAAAACCTTGTGACGATGCAGGCCGGGTTGGAACGCACCTCTGGTCCGAATTATGGTGCTTGGGTCAGCAGTGCGAACTGGGTCAGCGATGCGCTGAACCGGCCCTTTGTCGCCGAACCGGGCAGTCGGATGCTCTATTCGACGGGGTCGTTTCACGTGCTGGGGGCGGTGTTATCACAGGTTTCGGGCCAAACCCTGTTGGCTCTCGCGCGTCAGCGGCTTGCCGGGCCGCTGGACATTGATATTCCGGCCTGGACCCGCGATCCCCAAGGTCGATACCTTGGGGGCAACGAAATGTCGCTCAGCCTGCCGGCCATGATCCGCTTTGGCGAGATGTATCGCTTGGGCGGTTCATGGAACGGGACACGGGTGATCAGCACCCGTTGGGTCGATGCTTCGTTCCAGCCTATGACCCGCTCGCCTTGGTCCGGATTGCGGTACGGCTATGGCTGGTTTCTGGGCCAATCCGGCGACGACGCATATGCGCTGGCCCGAGGATATGGCGGGCAGGTGATCTGCGTCGTACCAACGCTGGGGCTCAGCATCGCGATCACCTCTGATCCGACGCGACCCGCCCGAAGCGCAGGGTATTTTGGCGATCTGATGCGCCTGTTCGAAGGTACGATCCTACCTGTCGCCAGACATCACGCCAGCTAGGCAAACCGGCTGCTCGCTTTGCAGGCAAACACAGTACGTCGCGCGGATCGCCTGGCCCATAGGGCGGCAAAACCCTTGCCGGATCAGCCAAAGTGACACAGTGTTACGTCATGTTTTTGCGACTGGTCATTTGCCTGTTCCTTGCCAGCCCGGTTGCCGCTCAAACCCGGCAAGAAGCGGGGTTGGAACTGGTGCTTTTGGCCGATGCGTCAGGGTCAATCGACACAGAAGAGCTTGCCTTTCAGCGGCAAGGCTATGCCCTCGCCATCACAGACGAAGCCGTCATCTCGGCCATCCAAAACTCCATCTATGGCAATGTCGCCGTGACCTATGTCGAATGGGCCAGCAACACAGCCGTTGTGGTGCCTTGGACCATCATCGACAGTCCCGAGACCGCCCGCGCCTTTGCCGATGCTTTGGTCGGCCCACCGCGTCAGGCTTATGGCAGCAACGCCATCGGGGGTGCGTTGCTGGACGCCAAACGCCTGATTGAAGGCAATGACATCTTTGCCCCGCGCGCAGTTATCGACTTTTCCGGCGACAGCATTCGCAATTCATCCGGGCCGTCCATCCGAGATGCCCGCGCCGAAGTCTTGGCCGCCGGAATCACCATCAATGCCCTTCCGATCCTGCGTCCCGAAGACGGGCGTCGCGCGGGCGCAAACCTCGAAGAGGAATATGCAAACCGGATCATTGGCGGGCCGGGGGCCTTCATGGTCACGGCCGAAGGGCGCAGCAGTTTTGCCGAAACGGTGCGGCGCAAGCTTGTGCTTGAGATATCCGGCCTTACACCGGATGCCAATGTGGCGGCCCTTGAGCCCGAGGAATAGACGGTGGTCCGCATTGCGCTTGGGCAACTCGCGATTTTTGCATTTACGCAAAACGTTTGTACGGGCGGTGTTCTTCCCAAACGGGCGAGCGCGGTAGTCTAATCCTGTGCGACGGCCAGCACAGCATGTGAAATCGCCTCCCGCGTCACGTTCAGATCTGCTTCGGTGATGGCCAGCGACGGGTAAAGCTTGTCGGGTGACTTGAACACTCCGCATTTCCGCAGTGTGGCGTTGTAGGTGGCCAAGAAGCCGGGGCCGCGTTGTCCGGGCACGCGGACGTCAATCAGATCGTCTTTACCGGTTCGGTCGACACAGGTGTTGCCATCGCCACTGTTGCGGCGAAAAATGTCGTGTCTAGTGTGCTCGAACTCGGTGGCAAATCCGCTGCTATTGTCCTTGGGGATGCGGACCTCGACGCGCTTGAGAACGACGTGCGGTGGGGCATCTTTTCAAAGTGGGCCAGATCTGCTCCGCTGTGAGCTGTGTGATCGCAAATGTGCAAGCCCAAGTGGCACAGGTTGCGACCGGTGGATGCAAGCTGAACATCCCCGGCGCTTTTCAGGAACCCACGATCCTGACGAATGTGACGCCGGACATGGATATCGCCAACGCAGAAGTGTTTGGCCCGGTGTTGTCTAGTGCTTAGGTTTTCTTCTGACGCGGAAGCGATGCAGATCGCCGATGATACGCCTTACGGCCTTTTGGGTGGCGTGTTCACGCGCGATCTTGACCGTGCAACGAGTGCTGCGCGGCAGATGCGTGCGGGTCAGGTTTTTGTCAATAAGTGGTACACCGGGGGTGTCGAAACCCCTTTTGGAGGGTATGGAAAATCCGGGTACGGCCGCGAAAAAGGTCGCGAGGCCCTGTTGAATTATGTGCAGACCAAGAACGTCGCCATCAAACTGAAAGGGTAGGATGTGAGTATATTCGATGAAGACCTGTTTCTGAAGGGGCTGGAACAGCGAAAAGCCACGCTCGGTGCGGAATACGTCGAGAACAACCTCGCCGCGGCAGATGACTTCACCCGTCCGTTTCAGGAGGCGATGACCGCGTGGTGTTGGGGCTTTGGCTGGGGGGACGACGTGATTGACGCCAAGACGCGGTCGATGATGAACCTGTCGATGATCGGGGCCTTGGGCAAGATGCACGAATGGGAAACCCATTGTCGTGGCGCGATCAACAATGGCGTCACACAGGATGAAATTCGCGCGATTATCCATGCGATCGGTATCTATTGCGGCGTGCCGCAAGCGCTTGAATGTTTTCGGGTCGCGCGCAAGGTGATTGAGCAAAGCTAGCGCAGATGAGTATTGATGCTTCGCTGGTCGGGTGGGTCGGGCCGAAATGCCCCGTGCGTTGGGCTGAGTGGAAAAGTACGCAAAAACCGCACTTTTCTGTTTGTTTTGGAAATAGCCGAGATGCGTATTTTATGACCTGTCAGCAGTTTCCCCCAATGTGTTGGGCGGAGTTTTTGGGACCCCGTCGCCGAAGACCTCAACCCAGATTGGCGATCAGGAACCACGCGGCCAGCGCCGCTTCGATGCCGCCAAAGATCAGCACTTTACCCATTGGAGGTTTGTCTGCGATCAGGGACAACGCCCGACCCATGGCGGCGCCCGCAAAGGCAAAGCCGATCATGGCATAGGCCAATGGTTGATCGAGCCAAATCGCAGCTATGCCCATGATCACGAATAATCCGCCGACAGACGCGCGCATTTCCGACAAGCCCATCGTCGACGCGGTCGGCTCCAGATCCAGCACCGAAGCGGTGTAGCGCGGGGCGAGAAACCCAAAGAGACCAAAGCCAATGGTCAGCAGCGCGCAAATCAGATTGAGAAGATCTATCATGCGTCAGACCTAGCAGGCCTGCGCGTGGCGGCAAGACAGTCAGCAGCTGTCGGGCTGAATTTATGTCTGCGGCGGCGGCGCGTCACGATTGAAGAGGCTGCGCTTGGGGGGCGCCTTGGTTTTGGGTGCGGCGGCGGTCGCACGACGTGGCGTGACGGGGGAAGCATCCAGAGAAGCGGCGGGTACGACATCCTGTGCGATGTCCGTTCCTTCATAGTGATCCAGTTCTTCGAGAAATTCCCACAACCGCATGCAGGACTTTTCCATTTTTTGATGCATCTCAGCCGCGTTTTCGGCGCTGATCGTCGGGGCGTCACGCAGATCGCGCATTTGTCGCATCATGCGGCTGACAACCGGTTTGATCTCGCGCGCGCACTCGGACGAGAACCTTTGCAGCACCGCTTCGATCTTTTGACGCCGCGCCTCTTGCGTCTCCAACCCGATATACAGCGACGATTTTTGCAGAGCGTTAACGGTCGCGCGTTCAAAGGCCTGCGGTGATAGGTCATCCTTGGCGATATAATCGCTGCACCCGTTCTTGAGCGCTTCTACTGCAATGGCATCTTGCCCGTCGCCGGTGATCATGATGATCGCGGCATTGCGGTTTTTCGGGTCGAGCCGGATGGACTTGATCGCCTGCAACCCCGTGCCGTCGGGCAGATTGTAATCGAGAAAGATCAGATCGAACGTATCGGCCTCAAGCCGTGTGCCCATCGTCTCAAGGCAATCGGCCTCCAGGATATGGGTGTCGAATTCCAGTTTTTCGCTGAGCCGGCGCAACCTTTGTCGATCAAATCGGTGATCATCCACGATCAGGATGCTTGCAAGGGTCGGCAGATTGGCAAATGCAGGCTGCATATTGCTGTGGATGGTGTTGATCCGGGTCATGGCGCACTCCGCAATCGGAGAGGCCCGATTGTCGGAACAGGTTTAGGGGCGGTGCATTAATAAAGTGTGACGATGGATGTCAGCCATCCGTGCCTTGCTGCGGGGTATCGCGGGCAGCGCGTGCGGCAAAGACGCTGTGCGCGAGGGTCTGGGTTTCGGCCTCCAACGCCGTCAGCGCGGCTGCGGTGGCCGCGCCGTCTTGTGCCTCGACCGCATCGGCGACATCAGTGTGCAACGCCACGATGCGCGCCCGGTCGCGCGCGGTAAAGGTGATCATGTTCATCAAGGGCTGCATTGCCTCAACGGCTCCGGCCAGTTGATAGCTCAGCACCGGGTTGCCTGCGCCATCGACCAACGCGCGGTGAAACGCCACGTCAGAGGCGCAAAAGGCTTCATCTGTCAGCCCGGGTTGGCCCTGGCGGTGGATCTCTGCACGCATTGTGGCCAAGTGGTCGGCGGTGCGGCGCGCAGCGGACAGGGGTGCGCAGGACCGTTCCAATGCATAGCGCGCCTCGCAGGCGGTCTCGAAACTGACGGCGTTCATGGACAAAAGCAACGTGGAGGTCGTGATCTGTTGGGGATATGCCTCCTCAAACGAGATGCGGTTGACGAAGGCGCCGCCGGTTGCGCCGCGCTGCGTGCGGATCAGCGATTGTGCCGCCAGACGCTTGAGAGCCTCGCGCACTGTGGGGCGAGAAACCGCGAATTGCTCGCTCAGTTCCGCCTCGGACGGCAGGCGCTCATCCACGATCAAATCGCCCGACACAATCGCATCGCGGATGGCAGATGCAATCTGGGCAGAGAGGTCAGCGGGGTTGGCGGGATCAATTTTCATTTGTCTTACATTTAATTGTCTGGCATTTGATTGGCAAGTATCCAAAAGGGAGCGATTCATGCAAGGCGTCGTACGGTCCACACTCTGGCTGGGGTTCTTCGGAGCCATTCTGGCCGCGTGGTGGATGATGTACGTGATGGCACTGGACATGGATTTGGACCTGCTGGGCCGTCCTGGAGAGATGGGCGCGCGCATGGCCGCGATGGACCCGCGGATGCCGATGTACATGCCGATGGCCAATTTCGGGCCGCTGTTCTGGATGTGGGCGATCATGATGGCGGCAATGATGCTGCCGACGCTGGTGCCGACGTTGCGCGCTTACGAAGACCTGATGATCAGCGCCACGGGCACGCGGGCCGGATGGCTGGGAGTGCTGCTGGGATACTTCGTGATCTGGGTTGGGTTTGCCGCGCTGATCACCGGGGTACAGATGGCGCTGTTGTTCGGTGGAGTGGTCGATATGCTGGGCATCGCGCGCAGCCCTTGGGTCGCTGGTGGGCTATTGCTGGTGGTCGGTGCGTTCCAGTTCACCCGCGCCAAGGAGGTTTGCCACGGGGTATGCCACGCGCCTGCGATGTATTTTCTGGGCCACTGGCGTACCGGGTTCGGCGGTGGTTTGCGCATGGGGCTCGGCCTGGGTGCGTTCTGCGTGGGCTGCTGCTGGGGCTTTATGGCGCTGGGATTTGTGGGCGGTGTCATGAATTTGGCATGGATGGGTCTGGCGACGCTGTTCATGGTGCTCGAAAAACTGCCTCAAGTGGGGCATGTTGTGACGAAACCGATGGGTACGGTTCTGATCATCGCGGGGATCGCGGTGATGGGCTGGCCCGTTTTGATGGGAGGATAACCAATGGCGACGAACAAGCGTCCCGATGCCGACAAGCTGCCAATCTCGCAGCGCATCGACCAGCGTATGCCCAACCCCAAGCGGCGTCAGGCGACGCCCACGGAATGGGCGATCAAGGGCGAGCTGTTTCTGAATTGCTCATGCACGGTGTTCTGCCCCTGCGTGGTCAGCCTTGGCGCGCACCCCCCGACGGAAGGGCATTGCCATGCGTGGATGGCCATCGCGATTGACGAGGGCCATTATGAAGGCGAAAGCCTTGCGGGCCTGAACGTGGGGCTTTTGGTAGATATTCCGGGCCGCATGGGCGAGGGCAACTGGAAGGTGGCCGCTTATGTCGACGAGCGCGCATCTGGCAAGGCCTACAACGGCATCCTGCAAATCTTCAGCGGTGCAGCGGGCGGCACAACGGGCCTGTTCACAATGCTGGTCAGCGAGATCATCGGTGCCGAACGCGCGCCGGTCGAGATCGTGCGCGAGGGCCCCAAACGTTCGATCATGATTGGGCGGAAAATTCAGGGCGAAATCGAGATGATCGCGGGCAAATCGGCAGATCATCCGGTTATGGTTTCGAATTCCAAGTACTGGATGGGGCCGGATATCATTGCCGCCCAAGGTCTGAAATCGCGCGTGCGTGATTATGGCCGGGTGTGGGATTTTGCGGGTAAGTCGGCAGAGATCTGCCCGATCGACTGGAAAGGTCCGGCGGCTTGATCGACGCGGGCTACGTTCGGATGATGGCGCGCTATAACAGCTGGCAGAACAATCAATTGATGCCAGTGATCGAAGCGCTGCCAAAGGCGGAGCTGGTCAAGGACCGGTCTGCGTTTTTCGGCTCAATCCTTGGTACGGCAAACCACGTGCTGTGGGGCGACACGCTGTGGATGAGCCGGTTTGATCCCTCCGTGGAACCGCCTGCCGAAGGGGTTGTTCACACCGAATTGCATCCCACCGGCTCGGCTTGGGCTGCGGATCGGTTCCGCATGGACGGCAAGATCCGCTATTGGGCCGATACGCTGCGCACCCTTGATCTGAAGGGCGATCTGACGTGGTACTCCGGCACGATGAAGCGGGACTTCACGCTGCCTCTGGCGCAGGCCATCGTGCAATTGTTCAACCACCAGACGCATCATCGTGGGCAAATCCATGCCATGCTGACAGCCGCCGGAGCGCAAGCCCCGGTCACTGACCTGATCTTTATGCCAGAGGATGCCTGATATGGCCCTGATTTCTCCTTCGCGCCGGTTGCGACGCACGCCTTTTTCCGACGGTGTCGAGGCCGCGGGCGTCAAAGCCTACACGGTCTACAACCGCATGTTGCTGCCCACGGTCTTTGAAAGCCTGGAGGCGGATTACCATCATCTCAAGAACCATGTGCAGGTTTGGGACGTCGCGGTCGAGCGGCAGGTGGAACTGCGTGGCCCGGATGCCGCGCGCCTGATGCAGATGCTGACCCCGCGCGATCTGCGCGGCATGCTGCCTGGGCGGTGTTTCTATGTGCCCATCGTGGATGAGACTGGCGGTATGCTGAATGATCCGGTCGCAGTAAAGGTGACCGAGGACCGCTGGTGGATTTCGATTGCCGACAGTGATCTGCTGTTGTGGGTCAAGGGCATCGCCAATGGGTACCGTTTGGATGTGCTGGTGGATGAGCCAGACATCAGCCCGCTGGCCGTGCAGGGGCCAAAGTCGGACGATCTGATGGCGCGGGTCTTTGGTGAGAGTGTGCGCGACGTGAAGTTTTTCCGGTTCGGGCAGTTTGAATTTGAAGGCCGCGAATTGGTTGTGGCCCGTTCGGGGTATTCCAAACAGGGTGGATTTGAGATTTACGTTGAGGGCACGGATCTGGGCATGCCGCTTTGGAATGCGCTGTTTGAGGCCGGAGAAGACCTGAACGTGCGCGCAGGCTGCCCCAATGCGATTGAGCGCGTCGAGGGCGGGCTGTTATCCTATGGCAATGACATGACCGACGACAACACCCCCCATGAATGCGGGTTGGGGCGGTTTTGCGACACGCAGACAGCTATCGGGTGTATCGGGCGCGATGCGTTGTTACGGGTGGCCAAGGAAGGCCCGGTGCAACAGGTGCGTGCGATTGCCATCGACGGGGACAAGGTCCCGGGTTGTGACCGTGCCTGGCCGCTCTATGGCAATGGCCAGCGTGTGGGTCAGGTCACATCGGCAGCGTGGAGCCCGGATTTCGGCACCAATGTGTCGATTGGTATGGTGCGGATGACGCATTGGGACAGTGGCACTAAGCTGGAAGTTGAAACACCTGAGGGGATGCGTGGGGCGACCGTGCAACCCGGTTTCTGGATCTAGCACCTGATCGGACCGTCGGAGCCTCCGGCGGGAGTTTAATTGGAAAGATGAATGGGGGGACGCCCCCCGGAATGGAGAATGAGATGTTCAAGGCACTTGTGGTCAACAAAGATGAAGACAGCGGCAAGACATCCGCGGCGGTGGAAGAGCTGAGCCTTGAGCAGCTCCCTGCGGGCGATGTGGTGGTTGCGGTCGAGTATTCGACGGTGAACTACAAGGATGGTTTGTGCATTGGTCCGGGTGGCGGTCTGGTGCGCAACTACCCACATGTGCCGGGGATTGATTTCGCCGGTACGGTCGAAAGCTCGGATGATCCACGCTACGCGCCCGGCGACAAGGTCGTGCTGACCGGTTGGCGTGTGGGCGAAGTGCATTGGGGCGGGTATGGCCAAAAGGCGCGCGTGAAGGCCGATTGGCTGGTGCCGCTGCCAGAGGGCCTGAACACGCGGCAAGCGATGGCTGTGGGTACGGCTGGGTTTACGTCGATGTTGGCGGTGATGGCCTTGGAAGATCATGGGATCAAGGACGGCCCGGTGCTGGTTACCGGCGCTGCGGGTGGTGTGGGGTCTGTCGCCGTGGCGCTTCTGGCGGCGCTGGGCTATCCGGTGGCAGGTGTCACGGGGCGGCCCGAGACGGCGGACTACCTGACATCATTGGGGGCGACGCAGATCGTGGCACGTGAAGAGATCAATGAAACCGTCAAGCGTCCGCTCGAAGCGGAGACATGGGGCGGTTGCGTGGATGCGGTGGGCGGCGCAATGCTGGCCCGTGTGTTGGGGCAGATGCAGTATGGTGCGTCCGTGGCTTCGGTTGGCCTTGCGGGGGGTGCCGGATTGCCGGCCACGGTCATTCCGTTTCTGCTGCGCGGTGTGAACCTCTTGGGCATCGACAGCGTAATGCAGCCTTACGAAAATCGTCTGCGCGCATGGAAGCGGATCGCCAAGGACCTGCCTATGGACAAACTGGAGGCGATGGTCGTTCCTGCCACACTTGAGGACTTGCCCAAGCTGGGCGCAGATATCCTGAAGGGCCAGGTTCAGGGGCGCGTCGTTGTCGACCTGAACGCCTGACACTGGTGTAGACGCTCCGCCGCCATGGCTTTGACGGCGGCGCGTACGCTTTGGCTTTGAGTTCCGCAGTCAGCGCATGTGTCGTTGTATTGCCCTCCCGTTGCCGCAGGGCTGTCCTAATCCCGTGCGATAATTTTGGGTATGAGCCCGTTTTATCGATGGTCCCTTTTCGTCTGGATACTGCTGCGCGATCTGCCTCCGATCTCGCCGGGCCGATTGTTGATGCCTGTGGTCTTTCTGTGCAGCTGGACGCTGCTGCGTGCGCTGGGCGCGGTTGAACAGGTCGCGTTTGTCTGGTCGGCGGTCTTTGCGCAATCTGTGCACGTATGGAGTGTTTTGCCGGTGACGGTCCGGCGGCAACACCGAGTGTTTGGCCGGGTTCATGGCGCGGTCAGGGTGAGTGTATTGATGGCCATAGCGTTGCTTTTGCTTCAGGTCTGGTGGTCTGAACCTTGGCTCACACAGCGTTTGCTGAGCGTCTATTGCGCGATTTACGCAACCGTCATGGCGCTGGGAGTTTGGGGAGATCGGTTTGTCCTGGACGGATTTGTGCCGGTTGAAGACGAAGCGACGGTGCCGCTGGCGTTTCGCCGCCATCTGTTAAAGCTCTATGCGCTGATGGGGATTTTGGTCGTCGTCATCAATGAGACACTGATGCGCGCTGATATGGCTTTGGGCGCGTCAGTTGTGGCGCTTTCGATGCTGCCGCTGGTCTTGCACTACTGTTTCGAGATTATCCTGCGTTTGACGCATCCGCCTTTGGACTGATGACGCAAACGGCCAGACGCCATGGCTGTATTTTCTTGGGTCATGCAGACCCGCGCGGCGGTCCGAGCGCGCGCTACAGTGTCTCGATCCGGCATGAGTTGTCAGCCATATCCAATGTGCCGTGCGCAAAGACTTCATCGCTGAATACGTAGCCCTCCAGCAAGTGTTGGGACACAAACGTCGCCTGCACTTTGAGCGCGTCAATGAACAGCGCTGACAGGGTTCTGCGTTTGTGGTCGATTACGTCAACGCTATCGAAATAGGTGCACTTGGTGTCGTAGAACATGCGCAGGTCCTGAGACTTGACCAGCCGTCGGTCGCCTTCGAAGGATCCGACAGCTTATGGCAGGTGAAGCGGAGTGCCCAAGCGGGGTAATCGCGTTTGAGATGCGCGTCTCGTGGGACATCAAGTAAATCGTCGGACACGGTGAGGCGATCATCGAAAAGGGGATCAGGCGGTATGGTCGGGCCTCTGATCGGCCGCGTTGAGTGTCTTATCCCGAGGTCGCTCCTGCGCGGCGGGTTGCCTAATCCTGACTGAAACCGGATGTCTGTGGCAGGTCAAGCCTTTGGGTGAAGGGAAGCGATGCGTTTGGTGCAGCGCCGGCCGTTGGTGCGGATATTGGGCGCGCCGCCATCGCGCTCGGCATTGACGAAAGGGGCGCTGGATGTCCAAGCGCCGCAAGACACAAGGCCGATCGATGTCGTTGTGGCGATGAGGGCGAAACACAGGACGGCCAAGCTCAGACCGGCGCGCCCAATGGTTTTTTGTTTGACACCGTGGCTCAGATGTTGACTCTGGGTTGTAAGTGTTGCGCACCATTTCACACATAAAAACAGCGCAATACGCCAATGGAGGTCGTGCCAAGACAGGCGACCGTGGAGGGAAAAATGCCAATAAAACCAGCACTTACGGAGCTGCCAATCAAGACTGCGGCTGCCGGTTTCTATCGAGGGTTCACCAAAGACGTCACAATCACGGCCAAGGTTCTGGTCGGAGCCCTGATCCTGTGGGCCATCGCGTTTCCGGATCAGGCGGGGTCCGTTCTGGGCGCGCTGAACACCATTATTCTCGCGTCTTTCAGTTACTGGTACGTCTATGTGATGGCCTTCTTCGTGATCTTGTGCTTTGCACTCGCGCTCTGGCCAACGGCAGGTAAACTCAAACTGGGGCTGGAAAGCGACCAGCCGGAGTTTTCAAATTTTTCGTGGTTTTCCATGATGTTCGGTGCCGGGATCGGCATTGGCATGCTGACCTTTGCCACCGCAGAGCCGATGTATCACTTTGCCACAAACCCCAGCACGATCATGGGTCTGACCGAGGGCAGCACTGCTGGCAACGTGCGCGAAGCCTATGTCTGGTCATTCACGCATTGGGGGCTGGCTGCTTGGGCGTCTTACGCAATTGTGGGGCTGGCGCTTGGCTATTTCTCCTACCGTCGCGGTTTGCCGCTGACGATCCGTTCCGCCCTGGTGCCGATTTTCGGGAAAACCCTGTCGGGACCTGTCGGACACGCGGTTGATGTGGTTGCGGTTGTTGCGACCGTGCTGGGTGTGGCGCAAACGCTGGGCTTTGGGGTGGAGCAATTCATCGCGGGTCTGTCGCGCATCGGCTTTGGCGATTGGCTCTACACCACCGCCGCAGATGGCACACAATCGTCCTCGACCAGCGCCATCATCTTTGCCCTGTGCATCATCATGGGCGCGTCAACGCTGTCGGCGTTGTCGGGCGTGGGCAAGGGCATCAAATGGCTGTCCAACATCAACATGGGCCTGAGCTTTTTCGTCCTGACGTTCTTCATTATCTTCGGATCGACCTTCTTTGGCCTTCAGGCACTGGTACTGGGCGTCTGGGACTATGTGATTTCGATCCCGGGCAACATCTTTACTGTCTGGTCGAAGGATGGCACGGAAACCGGTGATGCGCTGGCAAGCTGGCAAGGGGGTTGGACGATCTTCTACTGGGCGTGGTGGATCGCGTTTGCACCATTCGTCGGCGTGTTCCTCGCGCGGATTTCCAAGGGCCGGACGGTGCGTGAATACGTGCTGGGCGCGATGGTGATCCCTGCGTTGATGTGTTTCGTGTGGTTCGCCATCGTTGGCGGCACAGCCATTGATCTGGAGCTGACGGGTGTTGCTGATGGGGCCATCGTTGGGGCGGGTCAGGCCGACCAACTCTTTGCAATGCTGGGCGTGATCCTGAGCGAGACACTGGCGTGGCTGATGTCGATCCTGATCGTAGTGCTGCTGCTGACCTATCTGGTCACATCCGCAGACAGCGCGGTCTTGATCATCAACACGATCAACGCCGCGGGTGACGAAGGACCAAAAGCGCGGCCACACATCCTCTTTTGGGGTGCGGCACTGGCGCTGGTTGTGGGCGGCTTGATCATCGCCGGTGGTTTGGGCGCGATCCAAACCGCGATGGTGATCGGTGCCTTGCCGTTCAGCTTCGTGATGGTTCTGATGGGCATTTCGCTAATCAAGGCGATCTGGCGCGACGGCCAACGCATGAAACACGGTCTGCCGACCACTTCAGACCCAATTGTGGAACCTGCCGAGTAACGGATTCACCCAAGCAGAAACAAGAAATCAGGCCGCCTTTCGGGGCGGCCTTTTTTGTGCGCTTGACGGTCGCGGCGCAACAGGCCACCAATTACTACCATGACACTTGATATTGATTTCGTTCGCGCACAGTTTCCTGCGTTTGAGGTGCCCAGCCTGCAAGGTCAGGCGTTTTTTGAGAATGCGGGTGGCTCGTATACCTGTAAGCCCGTGATCGACCGGCTGATGCGGTTCTACACGGAGCGCAAAGTGCAACCCTACGCGCCCTATGCCGCCAGCAGATTGGCTGGCGAAGAGATGGACGAGGCCCGCACTAGGATGGCGGCCATTCTGGGCGTTGCACCGGACGAGCTCAGCTTTGGGCCATCAACGACGCAGAACACCTATGTCTTGGCACAGGCCTTTGGCCAGATGATGCAGCCGGGTGAGGCGATCGTTGTGACGAACCAAGATCATGAGGCCAACACCGGCCCGTGGCGCAGGTTGGCCGAGCGCGGGATCGAGATCCGCGAATGGTGTATTGACCCAGAGACCGGTGTGCTCGACCCGCAGGCATTGGAGCCGCTGTTGGACGACACCGTTCGGCTGGTGTGCTTTCCGCATTGCTCCAACGTTGTGGGACAGGTCAATCCGGTCACGGAGATTACCGCACTGGCCCATGCCGCCGGGGCCTTCACCTGTGTTGATGGGGTGTCTTATGCGCCGCATGGGTTTACCAACATCAGCGACCTTGGCCCCGACATTTATCTCTTTTCGGCATACAAGACATTTGGGCCGCATCAGGGTTTGATGGTCATCCGGCGCACATTGGGTGAATTGCTGCCCAATCAGGGCCATGTGTTCAACGCTGACACGCTTTACAAGCGGTTTACGCCCGCAGGCCCCGATCACGCGCAGGTGGCGGCTTGTGCAGGCATGGCCGATTATGTGGATGCGCTCTTTGCCCATCACAGCACCGGACAGACCGCGTCCAAAACCGACCCATCTGAACGGGGCCGTGTGGTGCATGACTTGATGCGTGCGCAGGAAACCGGTCTGTTGCAGCAGCTTCTGGATGCGGTCAAAGCGCGCAATTCGGTGCGGTTGATCGGACCCGCTCAGGCTGAGGGGCGCGCGCCAACGGTCGCATTGGAATTAAACCGTCCGGGCGAAGAGGTGGCGGCGGAACTGGCAGGCCACGGCATCATGGCGGGGGGCGGTGATTTCTATGCAGGTCGCGCGCTTGAGGCGATGGGCGTGGACATGGAAAAGGGCGTGCTGCGCCTGAGTTTTACCCACTACACCAATCAGGCCGAAATGGACCAGTTGCTCAACGCGCTTGATGCGGTGCTTTGAGCCTTGACCTGAGCCAGTGCGAGCTAGGTCAGGCTGAAAGAACAAAGGTTAATGCATCCCTGTGAGCACCTCCCCCATTATCGTCTGGTTTCGCCGTGATCTGCGGCTGAGTGATCATGCGGCACTTTGTGCTGCCTGTGCTACGGGGCGACCCGTTATTCCTGTGGTCATCCATGATGCGACCGTGGCCAAACTGGGGGCTGCGCCCAAATGGCGGATGGGGCTGGGTATTGGTCATTTTGCCGAAACGCTTCAGGCCAAAGACAGTCGACTGATCCTGCGCAAAGGTGATGCGCTGGACGTTTTGCGCGACCTGATTGCCCAGACCGGGGCAGGGGCGGTGTACTGGTCGCGGCTTTATGACCCGGAGGCCGTGACGCGCGACACTGAGGTCAAAGCGACGCTGAAGAAGGACGGCATCGAGGCCAAGTCCTTTGGTGGCCATTTGATGTTTGAGCCGTGGACCGTTGAGACAAAAACGGGTGGGTTTTACCGGGTGTACACACCGTTCTGGAACACGGTCAAAACGCGCGATGTCGAGGCACCGGTGTCCACGCCAACCCGGATTACGGCGCCTGAGACGTGGCCCACCAGCGATGATCTGGACGATTGGGAGATGGGTGCCGCGATGCACAGGGGTGCCAATGTAGTGCGCCCCTATGTGCGCTTGGGTGAGCAGGCCGCACAAAGCCGCCTTGGCCATTTCATCGCGCATATCGTCGCAAAATATGACACCACGCGGGATCAACCCTGGGCCGACGGCACGTCCAACCTGTCTGAAAACCTCGCCTTGGGCGAAATCAGCCCGCATCAATGCTGGCATGCGGGATTGCGCGCGCGTGCAGAAGGCAAACCCGGTGCCGAGACGTTTCTGAAAGAACTCGTCTGGCGCGAGTTTGCCTATCATCTGATGCACCACACGCCGCGTATTTTGACAGGTAACTGGAAAGAAGACTGGGACGGCTTTCCGTGGAACACCGATGAGCGCAAGGCCGAAGTGCAGCGTTGGAAACATGGGCGCACCGGGCTTCAATTCATCGATGCCGCCATGCGGGAGATGTACGTAACGGGCCGGATGCACAACCGCGGCCGCATGATTGTCGCAAGCTACCTGACCAAACACCTGCTGAGCCATTGGAAGATCGGTCAGCAGTGGTTCGAGGATTGCCTGATTGATTGGGATCCGGCCAGCAACGCAATGGGCTGGCAGTGGTCCGCAGGATCAGGCCCCGATGCCACGCCTTATTTCCGGGTGTTCAATCCAGTCACGCAGCTTGATAAGTTTGACAAGGATCGCGCATACGTCAAACGTTGGATCGCCGAAGGACGCAAACAGCCGTCAGACACCGCGCTGTCCTACTTCGACGCCATTCCACGGTCTTGGGGGCTGTCTGCGGACATGCCATATCCCGCTCCGGTTGTAGCGGCGGACGAGGGACGCAAAGTTGCCCTTGCGGCATATGAAAACCGAGACTTTTGAAACTGTTGCGCGTTGGTTAACGTATATCTTAATATATAGGCTACGGCCTTTCTCAAATGCGGAATGACCTGATGATCTTGACCACCACTGACGGCCAGACAAACCTGCCCCGGTACTTTGCCCGCGTCTTCGCGATGTCGCAGGCCATGAATTATGGGCGCGTGGATTTTGTGTTGCCCGATGGACGCAAATTCCGCGCCGAAGGCAAAAACCCCGGGCCTGTGGCCGAAGTGCGCATCCACAACGATGACCTGTTTGCGCGGCTGATCCGCGAGGGTGATCTGGGCTTTTGTGATGCCTATTTGGATGAATGGTGGTCCACGCCGGATCTGCAGGCGTTCATGGATCTGGTGCACGCCGACAACGAAGACATCTATGACGGGTTTCCGGGCATGGCGCTGGTGCGTGGCTTTGAAAAGCTGCGGTTTTGGCTGCAACGCAATCACAAGGCGCAGGCGAAAAAGAACATCAGCTATCATTATGATCTGGGCAATGAGTTCTACCAATTGTGGCTGGATGACACGATGACCTATTCCAGTGCCTTGTTCCGCACCGGACAAGAAAGCCTCGAGGCCGCACAGATCGCCAAATACGCCTCCATGGTAGATGAGATCGGCGCGCAGCCCGGCGACCACATACTGGAGATCGGATGCGGTTGGGGTGGGTTCGCGGAATACGCGGCCAAGGAGCGGGGCTTGAAAGTGACGGGCCTGACGATCAGCGAAGAGCAGTTTAAGTACGCCCAGAACCGCATTGAAAATGCAGGACTTTCCGACATGGTAGAGTTCAAGTTGCAAGACTACCGCGATGAAACCGGAACCTATGACGGCATTGCCTCAATCGAGATGTTCGAGGCGGTGGGCGAAAAATATTGGCCTGCGTATTTCGAAACAGTGCGCGAACGGCTCAAGCCCGGCAAAACGGCTACTTTTCAGATCATCACCGTGGCGGACAGGCGCTGGCAGGTGTACAAGCGCGGCGTTGATTTCATTCAGAAATACATCTTTCCGGGTGGCATGCTGCCCAGCCCCGGCGCGTTGCGCCAGCAAATCGACCGCGCCGGGTTGGCGGTGGAACGCTCCATCGAATTTGGCCACAGCTATTCGGTGACGTTGCGCCGCTGGCACGAGACCTTCAACGAAAAATGGGATCAGGTCAGCGCGATGGGCTTTGACGAGCGGTTCCGCCGGATGTGGAATTTTTACCTCACATCCTGTGCGGCCACCTTCGAAAGCACCAACTGCGATGTGACGCAAATCACGGTAAAACGCCCGGTATAAAGGCAAAGCCTGCCATAAATTTGCCAAATCTCAACGTTAATGCAGAAGAATCGAGCAACAAACGCGCCCGGTTCAACGGTGCGCGTGGACAGACACAAGGACATGGATCATGCCCGACGCCGCCAGACTATCCGCCGCCATATGGGTCGGTGTAATTGGATTTTTCGTATCGTTTCAGATTATGCCGCTGATGCCTGAAAGCACGAATTTCGGGTATTTTGTTTGGATCAATCTCGCCCTTGGTGCGCTTGCCGGTTGGTATGTGATGGGCAAACGCGCCGGGCGTGGCATCACGGCGGCGATCAACAACGGGTTTGGCGGAATGCTGACGTTGGTGGTCTGGGCCCTGTTCGTCTACGCCTGTTACGAGATGTTCGATAAGGCCATGAGCAATTGGTACAAAGGCCCGTTCGAAGCGCTTTTGGCGATTTTCCACTTCATGGCAGAATTCGGTTTGATCCTGGTGAACCCGGTGATCATCGGCACCCTTGCTGTGGGTGGCGTTTTGTCCGGATTGGCAACCGAATACGCATGGCGCACGTGGCGCTGATCGTGCAATAGCGGCCTATGGCCGACGCATCCTTGTTTTTCTACGGTACAATGCGGCACCGCCCCTTGTTGGAGGCGGTGCTGGGTGATTGCGCACATCTGACAGTGCGGCAGGCGCAGGTGGCCGGGTTTACCGTGCGCACCGTTGCCGAAGGACCGTTTCCGGCCATTGTGCCCGATGCAGACGGCGTAGCCACAGGCCTTTTGGTTGCCGGGTTGACAGAGAATGATACCGCGCGGCTGACCTATTACGAAGGCGGGTTCGATTACACATTGACGGACGCTGTGTTGACGGACGGCACACCCGCCCAGATTTACCTGCCCAAACCTGACGCATGGACATTGGGCGCGCTTTGGGATTTTGACGCGTGGTGTCAGCATTGGGGCGAGATGTCAGTCCATGCGGCGCGCGAAGTCATGGGGTATATGGGCCACAAAACGCCTGACGAAATCGCGGGCATGTTTCCAATGATCCGCGCACGTGCCTGGAGCCGCGTCAACGCTGCAACGTCCCGCCATGGTGCGGGCACATTGCACGGCGCGGTAAATATTCAGACCAAACGGCGCGCCTACGCGCATTACTTTGCGCTTGATGAAGTTGAGTTGAGCCACGAACGATTTGACGGCACCATGACGCCATTGATGCTGCGGGCGGTGTTTTTGGTGTCTGACGCCGCTCTGGTCCTGCCCTACGATCCCATACGCGACCGGGTGATGCTGGTCGAGCAGATGCGCATGGGGCCGCTGGCCAGAGGCGACACATCGCTGTGGCAGTTGGAGCCGATTGCGGGGCGGGTCGATCCCGGCGAAAACCCACAAGACACCGCGCGGCGCGAAGCGCTTGAAGAAGCGGGTCTGACCTTGGGTGCATTGCTGCCCGTTGCCGAAAGCTATTGTTCCCCCGGAAATTCATCGGAATTTTTCTATATCTACGTCGGGCTGGCGGATCTGCCGGACAACAGCACCGGGATCGGTGGTCTGGACAGTGAAAACGAAGACATTCGCTCGCATCTGTTGTCATTTGACGCCCTGATGGAGATGTGTGACGCGCAACAGGCGGCCAACGCGCCGCTGGTTTTGGCGGCCTATTGGCTGGCACGACACCGTGACAGGCTGCGCGCCAAGGCTTGAGGTCCGCAGGGGTGAACGCTAGAGGTTGGGAAACAAACCTCAGGGGGTTCACGGCCATGCATGTCGCTCAAGATCTCGCCACGGCGATCGGAAACACGCCGCTCATCAAGCTGAAGGGTGCCAGCGAGGCCACAGGCTGTACCATCATGGGCAAGGCTGAGTTCATGAATCCGGGCCAATCGGTCAAGGATCGCGCAGCGCTCTACATCATCAAGGACGCGGTCGCCAAAGGCTTGCTCAAGCCGGGCGGCACCATTGTAGAAGGTACAGCGGGCAATACCGGCATCGGACTGGCGCTGGTCGGCGCCTCCATGGGCTTCAAGACCGTGATTGTGATCCCCGAGACGCAAAGTCAGGAAAAAAAGGACATGCTGCGGCTGGCAGGGGCGGAATTGGTGCAAGTGCCTGCAGCGCCTTACCGCAACCCCAACAACTTCATCCGCTATTCGGAACGTTTGGCAAACGAGCTGGCCAAGACGACCAACAAGGGCGTAATCTGGGCCAATCAATTCGACAATGTGGCCAACCGGCAGGCCCATATCGAAACCACCGGCCCGGAGATTTGGGAACAAACCGGCGGCAAGGTCGACGGGTTCATCTGCGCAGTTGGTTCGGGCGGTACGCTGGCGGGTGTGGCGATGGCCTTGCAGCCCAAAGGTGTCAAAATCGGGCTGGCTGATCCTGATGGCGCGTCGCTGTACAACTATTTCACCAATGGCGAGTTGGTCATGTCCGAAGGATCCTCGATCAATGAGGGCATCGGTCAGGTGCGGATCACCAAGAACATCGAAGGGCTGACGCCTGATTTCGCCTATAACATCCACGACGCCGAAGCTTTGCCGATCGTGTTCGACATGCTCGAACACGAGGGCCTGTGTCTGGGCGGATCGTCTGGCATAAACGTAGCGGGCGCGATCCGCATGGCACGCGACATGGGGCCGGGGCATACCATCGTGACGATCCTGTGCGACTACGGCACGCGCTATCAATCCAAGCTCTTCAATCCTGAGTTTCTGCGCGAAAAGGGATTGCCGGTTCCGGGCTGGCTGGATCAGGGTCCGATGAGCATTCCCGGCGTATTCGAGGACGTATGAAAACAATAGTTTCGCTCTTTTGGGCGCTTGTTTTTGCGCTTTGGGCAGGTGTCGCGGTCGCGCAAGAAGTCGCAACGGCTCCGATCGATTATACTTTGTGGGACAGCGTGGCCGATCGTGCGGAAACGGCGATCGATCAGAGGTCGGACGACACGGCCGTTTATGAACGGTTGCGACTGAGAATTGCTGCGTTCCGCGAGCAATTTGCGCTGGCCCGGCAGGCCAACACCGAGCGTATTCAGACATTGCGCGATCAGATCGAGGCACTGGGTGCCGCGCCAGAAAACGGGGCGGAACCGGCAGACATCGCGAGCCGCCGCAACGCGTTGGAGCAGCAGTTGCAAGCGCTTCAAGCGCCGGTGCTGGTGGCGGACGCGGCCTTCAGGCGGGCGGACGGATTGGTCGGAGAGATCGACGCGATTGTGCGAGAGCGGCAAACCCGACGCTTGCTGTCGTTGGGTCCGTCGCCGCTGAACCCGGCAAACTGGGCTCCTGCGCTACAGGAGTTTGCCGATATTACCTCGCGCATCGGCGGTGAAGTATCAGCCATGAGCGAAGCGGACCGCCAAAGCACGTTGCGTGAAAATGCGCCGCTTGTGCTGCTGTTGCTGGCTTTGGGCGTTGTGTTATTGGCGCGTGGTCGCCATTGGGCATGGTTGGCACTTGAACGCTTGCGGCGATTGGGCGGTCACGGTTCCGGAGTGTGGCGGTTCCTGGTTTCGCTGTTTCGGATATTCCTGCCGCTGGCGGGGATTTTCGCCATTGTCGCCGCCTTGCGCGCCACAGGTTTGGCAGGCGTGCGCATAGATGAATTGCTGGATGACGTGCCAATCTGGGGTGCCGTTCTGCTGGGGTTTCGCTGGTTGGCAGAACGTCTTTTTGCGCGTGACGACGATGATGCGCTTATCCCGCTCGTCGCGGAACGCCGGTCGGAGGCACGGTTTTATGCGCTGGTGCTTTCGGTTCTGTTCGTGCTGCGCGGTGTTGCCGATGTCTTGGTCGGATTTGATGCCTCGTTCGAGGCCACGGAAGCAGTTATCACGTTCCCTATCGTGGTCGTCATGGGGCTTATCCTGTTTCGTCTTGGCCAGATATTGCGTGGGTTCAGACCTGCGCAACCCAGAGCCGACGCGGATGATGCAACCCCGCGCGGCACCGGTTTTGCCCGCCTGATCCGACTGATCGGAACGGGCGTGATGCTGGTGTCGATTGCGGCACCGGTGATGGCTGCTGTTGGTTATGCGGAAGCCGGCAATGCGCTGCTCTACCCCACGATCTCCAGCCTGGTCATTCTGGGTTTGGTGGTGACCTTCCAGCGTTTTGCCGCCGACATCTACGGGCTGATCACCGGACAGGGCAGGGAAGGGCGCGACGCGTTGATCCCGGTGTTGATAGGCTTCTTGTTCGTGCTGTTGGCGTCACCTGTTCTGGCGTTGGCATGGGGTGCACGGGTTGCGGATTTGACCGAACTATGGGCCGATTTCGCACGCGGGTTCCAGGTCGGTGATACTCAGATTTCGCCGACGGATTTTCTGGCCTTTGCCATCGTGTTTGTCGCGGGCTACACCCTCACCCGGTTCGTGCAAGGAGCATTGCGCTCGAACGTTCTGCCCAAGACCAAGATCGACCCCGGGGCGCAAACTGCCATTGTGTCGGGTCTGGGCTACGTCGGAATTTTCCTGGCCGCATTGGTTGCCATCACAACCGCAGGCATTGATCTGTCGTCGCTGGCGATTGTGGCTGGTGCGCTGTCGGTAGGTATCGGTTTTGGCCTGCAGAATATCGTGTCGAACTTTGTCTCGGGCATCATTTTGCTGATCGAACGGCCGATCTCGGAAGGCGATTGGATCGAAGTGGGCGGCAAGCAGGGTTATGTGCGCAACATTTCCGTACGCTCGACCCGCATCGAAACCTTTGACCGCTCGGATGTGATTGTGCCCAACGCCGATCTGGTCAGCGGAACGGTCACCAACTTTACCCGTGGCAACACGGTGGGGCGTCTGATCGTTGATATTGGCGTGGCGTATGGGACGGACGTGCGCAAAGTGGAACGGATCCTCAAAGAGATCGCGGAGGATCAACCCATGGTCCTGCGTAATCCGCCCCCGATGATCTTGTTCAACAACTTCGGTGCGGATTCGCTGGAGTTCCAGATGCGGATGATCCTGCGGGACGTCAACTGGACGCTGAGCGTCAAGAACGACGTCAACCACGCCATCGCCAAGCGCTTCGCCGAAGAAGAGATCGAAGTGCCCTTTGCGCAGCGTGATCTGTGGATCCGCAATCCGGAGGCTTTGAAGGGGACAGACCCATGACTGGCATGATCTTTCGCGAGGACGCCTATGCACGCAGTGCCGAGGGCAAGGTGTGCGCCGTGACGCCAGAAGGCGGGATCGTGCTGGACCGCACAGTGTTTTACCCGACGGGCGGCGGTCAGCCGGGCGACAGTGGTATGTTGACTTGGGAAGATCAGACCCTTGAAATCGCGACCACGGTCAAGGGTGAAGGCAACACGATCGTGCTGGTGCCCGCCGAACCCGTGGCGTTGCCAGCGGTGGGACAAGCGGTCGTGCAGCGGTTGGATTGGGAGCGGCGACTGGGTCATATGCGTGTGCACACGGCGCTGCATTTGTTGTCGGTTGTTGTGCCCTTTGGCGTGACGGGTGGGTCCATCAGTGCCAGACATGGGCGCTTGGATTTCGACATGCCGGATGCCCCGCCAGACAAAGATGCTCTGGGTGCGGCCTTGGCGGCACTTGTTGCACAAGACGCCGCCGTGACGGAGCGATGGATCACCCAAGACGAATTGGATGCCAACCCCGGTTTGGTGAAAACCATGTCGGTCCAGCCGCCCCGTGGCGCAGGCGACATCCGTCTGATCCAGATCGGGCCAGATAGTGATCCAATCGACCTGCAACCCTGTGGCGGCACACATGTGGCACGATTAAGTGAAATCGGCCCGGTCCGCCTCGGCAAGATCGAGAAGAAGGGGCGCATGAACCGCCGCGTCTATCTGCATCTGGAAGACTGACAGCTTAACCCACGTTCGGATCATTTCTTCCTTGCAATGTGTTGTCCCACCACGCTAAACCGCGCCAACGGAGCGGTGGCCGAGTGGTCGAAGGCGCACGCCTGGAAAGTGTGTAGGCGGGAGACCGTCTCCAGGGTTCGAATCCCTGTCGCTCCGCCATTAAAGACTTTCAAGCCATTGTTTTTTATTGAAAAAATGGCGCCGTATTTCGACATATCCCCCACAAAATCCCCCAAAGCAGTGCGGACTGCCTCGGAACTTCCCGGATGATCTGCCGCTACTCTCTTTCTACGAAGGAAGATAATAACCCCTGCGGTTCAGGGCATCGCGGCCGGCAGGGAAATCCGTTCTCTTGCTTCTTGGTAGGCAGCTGCCGTTTCCGGCCCAAACATGCCGTTGGTGCCAATCACGTCTAACGCCGCTCCCCCCCAGAGCGGTCATGGCGCGAAACAGGTGGATTGGTCAAGCGGACCTTCGCGAGCTTCTGTTGAGTGACCGACATGCGGACTTCCCGCTGCGATCTCGCGAACGGTGGCTTCTATCAATGATCGAACTGTTAACAGCGCGGCGGACGACCGATTTTCACGCACCGCTCAGCTCGCGCCTCCCGGCAGATCCGGCCCCTCCGAATTTCTGGGCGCGTCACCTCGCACCCTTGAGCTGGCAAGCATCCTTCGCGGCCCGACCGTCAGAAAAGGACGCGCTGACGAGCCGTTCATGGCCGAGCCTTTACTCGGCATCGGCCCGTAAATGGCTTGCAGTTCAAGGCGCTCATCCGGCGTCAGCCCGTTTACAACCATCGGGCCAAGATAAAGCGATTCAGAATAACCACCGTTGGCCTTTATCACGTGATGTCGATCCAACGCGAAGTGTATCCACTTTATTGCGTCCTTGCCACGCATGATCCGAATGCCGGGCTGACGTATCAGGGCTTTGGCAGGCACCAGATATGCCCGCTCAAACGCGTATTCGAACTGCCGACCTTCACCTACCAGAATGCGATGCTGTGGCGAGACGATAAGGTCGTGCATTGGACGCCCGCGCCCGAGAGCGCCCGCTTGGATCAGGACCGGGCGGCTATCGTCGTCAGCATTTTCGAGTGCATGGTTTCTGGACCGCAGCCAGCAGACGCGGCAAGCGCCTGCATCCACCGTTTCAACCAGATCACCGACACGCAGGTTTCAATGGCGCGCGGTCCACGGTGTGCGATCATCGTGCCCGCGCGTAGCAGACGACCTGCGAGCTTCGAGTCCTTTTCATTAAGTCCTTCATTCGGAAGAATCATCGAGCCATTCCGGCGGCCGACTGACGCGGGTTTCGCCAACCTGATCGTACGTTACCATCAGCCGCTGATGTGTGCCCAACGTCACCGATGGACGCGTCATTCACTTCTGGGCGAAATCATGGACCGTGCGGCGCCGAGTGATCGGCGTCCGCGCCACCGCCGGATCTTGAACGTCGCACGGCGACGTCAGCACTTGGGGCCGAATTCAATCTGAGCCGCGCGACCGTCCGCGATGACAACGGTGTTCGCCCGCGGACCCTCGAATGCAGGGACCATTGTCGCGCCGCAGCAACCGCTCGGCGGCTGTCAGCCAACGGTTTCGACAGGTCGCGTGTCGCGTGACGTGCCTCTCGATGATCTTGACCCCTCGGATCGCTCGGGGCGGACTCGAAGTCGGGCCCGCCGCGCCCGAACGTGATATCGCCGCGCGGACGGGCGAGATGAACGTCGCCCGGAGACACTGATTATCTCAGCCGAATTGATCTCATCGGACCAGTGGAGCAGTCTTTGTCTACGATGATAAAAGTTGGAGCGCCCGGCGGCGAGCGCGGGCCGTTTAGGCTAATGTTAGCGCGAGTTACGGAGCATCAGTTTTTGAAGCGATCGCCGGCATCTTCATGACTAGCAGCTGAGCGGCAAGGCATCCAGCGAGACGCAGCTCGGTCAAAGGGGCCCGCCGAATCGCGCACTCAGCCTGAGCCGCGTCGGAACGGCCAACTTGCAAAGGGTACTTCCCGCGCAAGCGCCGCTCAACGCTGGCCAGTCGAAGTCTTGACGAAAACTGTCAGAGACGCAGTCCAGCCGTAGCGCCGTCGCGAGAACAGACACTCGAGGCAGCGAAATCAGAGATTGACCGACCCGCGCGCGCTCTTGACCATTCGACTAGACGTGATCGCAGCGCAGAACAGAATTTTCGGCAAGGCTCGAATTCACCGCGACCTTTCGGCCCAATAGCGCCACCAGTTCCGCGCCAATGGCCAGAAACTGGTCGCAAAAGCGCATCGCTACGAAGCTGCGAAACTCAGCGATGAGTTACTTCCACTACGGCTTTCAAATGCGCTGACATAATCTGTGACTTCTGCGGCTACCTCACGCAGGTCAAGACGGCGAAAGTAGCGGACGTCGAGATTTTGCCGAGATATGTGCTTGGCGGGGCATGGGGACCGCAGCAGGCAAGGATGGAAGCCGCCATCTGCTTACGCTGTACCTCGTATTGTAGCGAGAGACGGCATTCCGTATTTTTCTTGTGAAGGGCTTGGTGAAGAAATGTTTTGGGGGCCTCTGAGTTGTAAGGGGGGGAAGGTTGCCGCCGTGAGTGTGCCGACAAATTTGTCCGATGGGGGGAGAAGTGGTTGGTGACGCGTAAGACTGCTGGAGCCCCAAGCGGTCATGGCGCGAAACGGCGAAGCTGGTCAAGCGGCTGGAGCTTCTGTGAGTGCGGGTTTGCTCGCATGTTGCTGTCATCGCTAAGCGGAAGCGGCATGCTCGCTGCTACGTTGCAGCCAAAATCGCCAGAGCGGCCATTGAAAGCCCCGCTGAGACACGAAATTCAAACCGTCATTCGCCACGGGCGGTTCCAACGATTCAGCCGCGGGACGTAGCAGCCGTCTACCCGAAGACATTTGACGTCAGCTAAAGACCCTTAGGGAGCAAAACAGCGAACCCTTAGCCGTGCATTTGCCTTTTGCGATTTCGGGTGCGTTGCGTCGCCTCTTCTGACCCATCATGATACGTCCCAAACCACTTGTCCCATGGCATTTCCGCGTTCCCGTAATTGCACTCATAATACCGATGGTGGAGTTGGTGAAAGAACGCCCCAAGCAGGATGGCTTGACGATCTCGCGCCCACAACGCCTCGTATCCTGAATGAGATGACGCAGCACCCAGCATCAGCCAATAGCCAAGAAACAGCATATGCACTGGATGGCTTGGGAGGATGAGAACGATCAGGATTGCGCTGAGGTAGGTCAACGCTTCAACGGGGTGCATCGACATGCCGGACCATGGGCCGGTGTTGACGTTGCGATGATGAACTGAATGCACGTGTTTGTAGATAAACGGCTGATGCAAAAACAGATGCACGACGTAAAAGTGAAAGCTTTGCCACAGCGCAAGAAGAGGAAACATCAGAATGAACCAAACGGGATGCGCGCCGAATGACAAGGTGCCGATCAATCCGTTGGCATAGGACCAGCGCAAGAAGCACTCTAGAGACGATAGAATCGTCGCGCCAAACATCATCGAGTAGTAGACGTTGTCCCATGTCTGATAGCCGAATTTGAACAATGCGTTCTTGCGTTTGAAATATGGGCGCGGGTCAAATTTCTGTAATTTTCCCTGACCGTCGATCCCATAGAACCAGTGATGCAGCCCTCCGGCGACAATCAACAATAGCAGCCAATTGCGTAAGAACACCCATGCCGTCCAGCCAAGACCGAGGCTGGATTGCTCTTGCCCTACAGGATGCAGCCAGAAGGCTACTAAAAACGCCAGTGCAAGAAAGAACGAGCGGTCAGAAAATTGTAGCCAGTTCTGCCACACCCATTTTATCAGAGCGGCGGGTTTCGGCGGCCACAGCCAATACGGCGCATGCCTGACTGGTAACTCTGGATGCCAGTGCCACTCCCGGCTCATTGGTTCGGGGTCGGTTTTCTTTGTCATCCAAATTTCACCTTGCTGGCATGGTGAATACTTACCTGTCTGAATGTCAGCGGGTCTTTTCTAAAAGCGACGTTTTGAAACACGCAAAGTGTTTCTCACCTTATAGATTGATAGGCGTGGTCAGTTTCTTCGAAAATTCCTCGCTGAAGAAAGCGGCCACTTGTTCAAGGCGCAGCATCGGTGACTCTGGGCTCTCCTGACACCTTCGCCGCACCATCTACGAACGGTTGGTCCGAAAACGGGTGCCGTTCTCTGCGTAGAGCTTGAACTGGCAAGACGCGGGACGAAGTACCAATTCGCGGCGTTGGCAGAAGGTGCTGGTCAGAGGCCATTCCTTGGCATCTATGTACCACGAACAGCTTCGGTGTCGCAAACGGAAGGCCAAAGCGACAGCCGCATCGCTAGCAATGAGAAAAAATGTCCCAAGGAGACCAAATGACTGCCATGAGCCAACCGTCACAAGGCACGGACGGGCACCGGTTTGGTGTCCTGTTTGTCTTTGCTGCTGGTGTGCTTTGGTCGACCGTCGGGCTTGGAATACGGCTGATCGAAGACGCGGTTGTGTGGCAGATATTACTTTACCGATCGGCCAGCCTGTCACTTCTGCTTTATGTGTTCATTCGTATGCGCTCTGGTGAAAGCCCTTTTGCCCAGATCCGTCGCACCGGGTTCCCAGCAGTGATCGCAGGGCTGTCACTGGTGGCCGCCTATTCCGGAGGGATATATGCAATCCAGGCGACATCTGTGGCAAACGCCATGCTTCTGTTTGCAACAGCACCCTTTATGGCGGCTGTTCTTGGATGGATCGTCTTGCGTGAACCTGTACGCGCTGCCACCTGGGTGGCGATCACCGTTGCCATTGCCGGTATCGCGATCATGGTCGCAGATAAATCCGGAGGCGTTGCCCTGAGGGGTAGCCTTGCGGCGTTGGGGTCCGCCTTTGGATTTGCGGTCTTCACTGTGGCGCTGCGGTGGGGGAAATCGGGTGAAATGCTGCCGTCGGTGTTTCTGTCCGGATTGTTCGGCATCATCGTGACCTCCGGCATATGCCTGTTTTTGGATTTGTCCCTGGTGTTGTCGGTCCGGGATGGCGGCATTGCAATGGGCATGGGGGTGTTTCAGGTCGGCGCAGGGTTGATCCTGTATACACTGGGGTCTCGCAGCCTTCCTGCAGCGGAACTTGCGCTGTTGTCACTGGCCGAAGTGCTCCTTGGCCCGTTATGGGTCTGGTTGTTCATCGGTGAAACCGCCACGCTCAACACATTGACTGGCGGCGCGGTGTTGCTTGCGGCGATCGCCGGAAACGCTCTGTCAGGCAAGCGGCGTAGGCCGCCGCCGATCACGTCACCTTAGGGGATTGGGAACAACCTATTCCTGATGGATCTGCCGTGAATGAGTGCGTTGCATGTGTGATCCGATACACTTGCGCATGATGAGTGTTGCTTTTGGGGTTCCGATATAAGTGTTGCTATTGCGCGACTTTAGCCAAAAGGACGTCTAGCTACCCTTCGCGTTCCAGTTTTTTTCGCGCAAGTTTTCGGGCGCGGCGGATTGCTTCGCCTTTTTCCCGCAGCCTTTTCTCGGAAGGTTTTTCGAAGTGTTCCTTCAGCTTCATTTCGCGGAATACACCTTCGCGTTGTAGTTTTTTCTTCAACACCCGAAGAGCTTGATCAACATTGTTGTCGCGAACACTTACTTGCATGTGGTTTTCAAACCTTTCCAGAAACAACTTATTGAGATTTGCACGAGCCCGTCAGTTGTCAAGGTAATTTTTGTGTATGCAACTGCACGTCGGAAAAACGGTGTTCTTCCTAGTTCTGGCTTTCGACCGTTGAGCCGCGTTTTCAGCAGTATCTTCGCTCATCCAGTATCAGCCGAGGCTGCTTGTAGATTAAGGTAACTTCTTGTCAAACTCATCCAGTTCCATGGCCTCAGCATCCAACGCGTCCGCCAATACCATAGAAGGCGCGCCTGGGGTAAAAACCGTCTGAGCCGTGGGCGGGTTGTCGTCTGCGGAGCGATTGACCCGAAGTTCACGATAGGCTGTGTACATGCCGCTCACTATGATCAGCACCATGCCAATGAAGGTCGTATGGGGTGGGATTTCCCCCCACAGCAGGTATGCGAGGATGGCTGCCAAAGGCAGGTAACTATAGTCGAATGGTGCGATCACACTCGCGCTGGCGATCTGATATGCACGCGAGACCAGTGTATAGGCCACCGTTCCGATTGCCCCCAGTAAAGCCAGCATGGCGATGCCCTCGACATTTGGCACCGGCCAACTCATGCGCAAATGGTTTAGTTCTGGCGAGACCACAATCATTTGCGTAACCACAAATCCCATCGGAACGATTACAAAACCCGAGAACGAGATCGTGTATAGCCCGATGACGAGCGATGTGTCCTGCTCTCCGATCTTTCGCACAATGATTTGGCTGATTGCATAGGTAAGTGCGCAAAAAAGCGGAAGAACCGAAATCCAGCCAAAATTTCCGCCTGTGGGGTTCATCGCGATGACAACGCCCGCAAACCCTACCAGCAGCGCGGCAATGCGGTGCACTCCAACCTTCTCCTGCAGAAACAGCGCTGCCAAAGTCGCAGTCATCAGGGGTGCGGCGAAGAACAGCGTCGTGACCTCGGCAAGGCCCATAAAAGGGAAGGCGGTATAGAACATCGCGAAGCCTGAAGCAAAGAGCATGGCACGTGCTAGATACCAAGGCCAAAGAGGGGTTAAAATACGATGCGGCGCACCTAGCCACAGGACGAGCGGCAGCAAGGTCATCAAAGCGACGATGGAGCGGCTGAAGATCAGCATCCACACCGGGTAATGTGTCAACATACCCTTCATTAGAACGTCCTGCCCGACAAACAGCACCATGCCCGCAAGCACACAGGTGATCCCTTGGAGAGTGCGGGACAGCGACGGTGCGTGTGTATTTGTTGAGACGGTCATGACAGTAGACTGCTTATTCCAGGATGAGCATCCCGCCACGCAGCGACCGGAATGTCGGTTTCAATCAATAATCCAGATCAAAGGCCAGTTTGTCCCACAACTCGGTCATAGCCCATCCTGATTTCGCTGCACCTACAACGAATGGCCGCTTTTCTCTCTGCGGCGCAGCTAACAATTTTGGTGCCTGAATTGCTGCACTTGCTAGCGTTTGCGCAGGAGCACTTCCGGTATGGCTCTTCCGGCACCTTCGCCGCGTGATCAACGAACGACGGCTCTCAGAAACGACGCCGTTCGCTGCGCCGCGCACGAACTGGTAAGATGCGGGACAAAGTGTGAATTCGCTGCGGCTGCTCCAATGGCGGCTTCAGATGGCCTGCCAGAACACTGGTCGAAGTTGGCGCAATAGTGGCCGGTAACCTCACGCTGATCTTGCCAGCAATTTGGGAGACGCCGATCAGGGGCATACGGAAGGTGCCTAGCGCCGTCTATGTAACTCTGTTCTCGTCGAAATAGTCGTCCCAACTCTGGTGTGGACGCCCGGCGGCCTTCTCGTAGTCGCTCGGTTGGTCGGCCGCGCCGTTGTGAATGCCTTGGTAGATACCGGAGATTACCGTACCGATGAACTCACCCAGTTCGGCGATGCGGTCTGCCTTGTAGTCTTCGACAGACATGGCGCGATAGGTCAATCGCGTGCCGAAAGCCATGTTCAGGTAGTCCGCCAGTTGCGCCTGCGTGATTGCTTCGCCGTGCAGCCGATAGGTTTGGCCGTTGTGTTCAGCGCCGGTCAGCATTCGGGCATAGGCGTAGGCCAATTCGCCGCGCGTTGTGTAACCGCAGCGGCCCTCTCCGGCAGAGTTCGCGATCTCTCCCGCTTGTCTGTAGCTCTCGATGTATGCGACGTCGGGCTCGATATAGATGCCATTGCGACCGATCACCCAGTCAAGGCCACTGTCGCGCACGTCCGCTTCGGTCTGCCGGTTGCTCTGAATGATGGGCGAAAAGCTGGTGCCGTCATCAGCTCCTTGTACAGACGTGTAGACGATCTTGGTCACGCCCGCCGCCATGGCTGCGTTGATAACGTTGCGATGTTGCGTGATGCGGACATCCGGTGCGGCCATGCCCGAGACCAGCAACACGGTATCAACACCTCGCAACGAGGCGCGGAGCTGGTCTGGGTTGTCATAGTCCCCTGGACGGATTTCGATGCCGAGGCCTTGGGCTTTCTCGGGCGTCCGGGCAAGGCCGACGATTTTCTCGTCGATATTCATCTCCAAGAGCGCCTGCACGATGGCCGCGCCAAGTTTGCCGGAGGCGGCGGTGACAGCGATGGTCATGTTCGAAATTCCTCTGCTTTGTCTATGATGTAGAACATTGTGTGCAGCGCCGCGTAGCCTATGACCGTAGACCTGAAAGCCACGAGACTCAAACTTGGCAGTGGAAAGAACGGGTTTTCCATCAGCCTCCGTCAGGGCCTACGCGGGCCTCAGTTTGCGAGAGAATCGCATGAGCTTCGCACCTGTCCGCACCACCCAGTTCGGGACGTGAGGCATCCAATCTGAAACCGCCCGCTGATAGGACGGGCGCTGTTCTTGCCGCTTTGCCCACGCAAGGATGCCCGGATAAGGACGGAAATCAAAACCGAGCATGTTCAGCAGCACATATTGCGGCAACCACGCGACATCGGCAAGGGATTGGGCGTCGCCGGTGAGGTAGTCGTGATCCTTGAGGCGCGTTTCCATGCGGTCAAACACATCCGCGAGCATTTTGCGCGCGGCCTCGATTTCCTCGGCGCTGAATCCATCAAGCGAATGCGCATGGAAGGCCACGAGAGATTTGTCGGGCTGGATTTCAGCGTAATGCGCCATATCGGAGCGCTTCTTGGATGCGCCACCGGTGGTGCCATAGACCCAAGTCTTGATGGCCTTCATATGCAGAGCGGAAGCCAGATCAACCCATTCTTTTGTCTCCTCCGCAAGAGCAGGATCGGACGAAAGCAGGACAGGACTGGGGAACTTGTCCTCAAGGTAATACAGGATATCAGCCGACTCGGTCACCAAAATCCCATCATCCACGATGGCAGGCACCAACCCCTTGGGGTTGATTGCCAAATACCAGGGCTGGAGGTTTTCCTGATGGCCAAGATCAACCTCATGGGAAATCCACTTCACCCCCTTCTCCTCCAGAGCAATGCGGACCCGCATGGAGCAGTTGGATATACCAGCATGATAAAGGTGGATGCCCTTGAGCGAGGCAAGGGTGGCGTCTTCGGTTTTTAGAATGGGCATGGGTCTTGTCCTTTTGGGGCTGCCAGAGCGGAACATGGTGCGATGGCTTTGCAGCACATCTCCAACAGTTCTTGATGGAAGTCTTGGGCGAGTAGTCCACTCTTCAACAGATCGCTACGCACATCCTGATCGAACCTCGATCCCGAGGCCCTTGGCGATGTCGGGGGGCGGGCAAGACTGACAATGATTTCACCCGTATTCATTGCGATGAGGGCGTAGACGATTGCTGCGCGAAGGTGAGTTTCAGGGCCATGCCAAGAGCGCGGAGCGAGAGCAGCAACCACTGCCAATAGGGCGAAAAACGGGGCATTGAAGGGGCCTTCGTGTCAGGTGCAGCCCGGAGTGAGCAGCTTTTTTTATATACGTCGGGCGCATGCGTTTCCGTCGCATCCGCCCGACGTTTTTCTCTTGAACGGTTGGGGACCTATTTCTTCAGAACTTCCCGGACGCATTCGTCTCTGCATTGGGGTCTGGCATGTCCGCGATCACATCCCAATGCTCGACAATCAGGCCGCTTTCCAATCGGAAGAGATCGTAGAAAGCTGTCGGCGTGTCGTTGAGCGAGCCTTCAGACATGGTGAGGACAAAATTGCCTTCGGCCACAGTCCGGTGGAGCACATCGTATTTCATGGCCATGCCCGACTGGAGCGCCGCGCCCAGGCCCTCAAGTCCGTCGGCGATGTTGGAATTGTGTTGGAAGTATTTGGTCGGGTCGATGTAGTCGGCGAAGTTCAGGGCCTCGCCGTTGATGAACCCTTTGGTGATCAGTTCGACGACCAGGGCCCTGTTGTCCTCGGTCTTGTCGAGGTCGGTCACCTCTGTCTGCCCGTCAATCTGGCTGCGACCCGACGGGTTGAAACCGGTGGCGGGCATCAGGTTGTCCCAATGCTCGACAATCAGGCCGTCCTCGACCCGGAACACATCAAAGGCGATCAGCGGTGTCGGCCCGACATTGTTCCACTGGCTGTGGAGCGCGACGGTGTCGCCATCAACGATGACGCGCACAATGTCGCCTTGAAGCCCGCCCATCGGTTGCAGCTTGTCGGCCAACCCGGCAAGCGGCCCTGGACCGTCGGGCACACCTGGATTGTGATTGATGTAGGCGGGGGAAAAGTAGTCTGGAACCGTGCTGGCATTCCCGGACATCAGCGTATTTTCGAGTGCTTCAACGACGAAATCGCCCAGGTTTTGGTGGCTGTCTGCGTTGGCGGTCGTGGTTACGGTCAATAGCGCCAGTCCCGCGCCTAGAGTTGCTTGTGAAAGGTTCATTGGGAGTCTCCGTTGGATTTTGGTCAGGGTTGCAAGTTGATTTCTGGGGCTTTGTCCTTTGCGTGTCGCCCGAGCCTCGCGCCTGAAGCTCTCGTGTTCCACCATTGTAAGGCACAGGATTATCCTCCATAAGGTAGAATAAACCACACTTACTGTTCTGTGAGGCGAACAATGCTGGACGAACTTCGCATGATGGCGATCTTCGCCAAGACCGTTGAATTCGGGTCCTTCCGGGGCGCAGCGCGGGCACTGCGCATCTCGCCTTCTGTGGTCAGTCACCACATCTCCCTGCTGGAGGATCGGCTTGGGGCGACCCTGCTCTATCGCTCCACCCGGAAAATCTCACTGACCGAAGATGGGGCGCGGTTGCTCAAGCAAGCCCAAGCGATGGTAAGTGCCGCTGAACTCGGGCTTGAGGAAATGTCTGACCGGGGCGATGTGCTGTCGGGCGTGATCCGGATCGCCATGCCCGCCGTTCTGGCGCAATCAATTGTCATTGATCGGATTGTCGAATTTACCAACGATCACCCCAAGATCAGATTAGAGTTCGACTTCTCGGACTCCCTGCAGGACATCATCGGCGGCGGCTACGATATCGCCATTCGTATGGGCGACATGCGGGACAGCGCCTTGAAAATGCGCAAACTGAACGAGTTCCAGCGCGTCGTCGTGGCCTCTGCCAACTATGTTTCGGGCTTGCCTTCAATAACACAGCCGAGCGATCTGAAAGGCCTGGACTGGATTGAGCTGAGCCACGTTCCCCTGAAACCGCGGTTTCAGCGCGAGGGACATCGCACCGTCACCCTGAAACCGCAATCATCGCACGTTGTGAACGATGCCCTTGCACTTGGTCAGATGGCCCGAGCGGGGGCGGGATTGGCGATATTGCCCGATTGTTTGGTGGGCGAAGATATCGGGCAAGGAAAGCTGATCCGCCTTTTGCCGGAATGGACTTTGGACCCGATTGGGGTCTACGTTCTTTGGCCACCCAACGCCTCCAAATCCGGCTTGGCCATGCGCCTTGTGGCTCACTTGGTGGAATTTGCTCCGACCCAAATCTAGAGAGGCCAATAGGTCGAGCATTTCAAACTTGATGGGTCATGTCTTGAGACCGGACCTCAAGACAGGCCGCAGCATCGGTCAATATGGGCAAATTCGTAATGATGGGGTCGTGGCGGTTCGGGAGTCCTATCAGCGGCACCAGTCCTTTCAATAATAAATATCGCCTTGTTGCCCGCCCTGTGCCGTGATTGAGGCTTGTGTTTTCCGCCTGAAAACCTGAGGTTGGCCGCCCAAGCAATAGGGTAAGCGCACGCCTCCATGGTTGAAATTCTTGAGGGTCTCAAAGCGGCATTCTGGCTGGTGGTCACATTCGACGCCGAGCTTTGGGACATCAGTCTGCGCTCGCTCCGCGTGACGTTGAGCGCGCTGGTGATTGCTTCTGTGATTGCGATCCCTTTGGGCACTTTCCTCGCGGTCCAGCGGTTCCGCTACCGTCGCTTTGTCATCTCGCTGATCAACGCTTTGATGGGCCTGCCGCCTGTCGTTGTCGGCCTGGTCGTCAATATCCTTTTGTCGCGCTCTGGTCTTTTTGGTGTGCTCGACCTTTTGTTCACGCCCACGGCCATGATCATCGCGCAGGTCATCATCATCACGCCGGTCATTGCGTCAATTGCCCACCAATCCATGCGCGAATTATGGGCCGAGTATCACGACCTGCTGATCTCGCTTAATACCTCGAAACGGCAGCGTATTTTGACGTTGATCTGGGATGGGCGGCGCAATTTGCTGACGGCGGCACTTGCCGGATTTGGCCGCGCGATTGGCGAGGTGGGCGCTATTATGATCGTCGGCGGCAATATTGATCATGTCACCCGCGTCCTGACCACGGCCATTGCGCTGGAAACCGGCAAGGGTGATTTTGCTCTGGCGCTTGGGCTTGGATTTGTCCTGATCGGGCTGGCGATTTTTGTGAACCTTGCGATCCATACCTTGTCGCAGACCGAGCGGGAGGGGCGCTGGTGACACAGATGTTTCCACTCACCCTGACCCAAGTGCTGGTGCGTCGCCGCGGCAAGGTTGTCATTGGCCCGATGGATCTTGTGCTTGATGTGGGTGGCCCGACGATCATCATCGGGCCCAATGGTGCTGGCAAAACCACGCTGTTGCGCGTCATGCACGGCATTGAGCGGGTGACGAGTGGCACTATCACTTGGCAGCACAATGATCCCGCGCAGCATGCCTTTGTCTTTCAATCGCCCATCGTCTTGCGGCGCTCGGCGGCCGAAAATCTTGCCTATCCGTTGCAGCTTTTGGGTGCTTCAAAACACCAGATTGCCGAAGAGGTGGCCTATTGGCTGAACCGCATCGGCCTTGGTGATCGCGGCAATAGCCCTGCGACGCGCCTTTCGGGGGGTGAAAGGCAGAAACTTGCCATCGCGCGCGCCCTTATCCGCAAGCCGCAGGTCCTGTTTCTGGACGAGCCTTGCGCCAACCTTGATGGCCATACCACACGCGAGATTGAGGCGCTTTTGCAGGAAACGTCTGCCGCCGGAACCCGCCTTGTGATGTCCACGCATGATATGGGGCAGGCCCGCCGCCTTGCGCGGGATTTGATTTTTATGTTGCATGGCAAGGTCCATGATGTCAGCGATGCAGAGGTTTGCATTTACGCGTCCGCAAACCAAAGAACTGGCCGCGTTTCTAAGAGGAGATATTGTGACATGATCAAGGGTATTTTGGCGTTTGTAATGGCGATCAATGGGCCACGACTTCTGTGGCCGAAGACATGCGGATGGCGGTGACCACGTCTTTTGATAGCTCGGGGTTGGCCGATGTGCTTTTGCCTGCGATCAAGGAGGATCTTGATATTGATCTGCAGTTGCTGGTCGTCGGTACCGGTCAGGCGCTGCGGCTGGGTGAGGCGGGCGATGTCGATGCCGTTTTGGTCCATTCGCGCCCTGCCGAAGAGGCGTTCGTCGCCGCAGGCCACGGCACGCACCGGCGTGAAATCATGTATAATGATTTTGTCCTGATCGGCCCTGCGGCGGACCCTGCTGGCATTGCCAACGCTGAAAGCGCTGCTGATGCGTTGCAACGTATCGCTAATACTGCCGCACCTTTCGTCAGTCGTGGCGATGACAGCGGCACACATAAAGCAGAGCTTTCGGTTTGGGCGGCAGCGGGGCTGAATGTTGAAGGCTTTGATGGCTGGTACCGCCCCGTGGGTGCGGGCATGGGGCAGGCGCTTAACACCGCCGCCGCGATGGACGCGTATGTTCTCTCGGATCGGGCGAGCTGGCTGAACTTTGCCAACAAGGCGGATTTGGCACTGCTCTATTCCGGTGATCCTGTCTTGTTCAACCAATACGCTTATCTGCCGGTTGATCCCGGCAAAAACGCCAATGTCCGCAATGATCTGGCGATGTCGCTGGAAACATGGCTGACAAGCCCGCGTGCTGCGGCCCTGATCAATGACTATACGATCAACGGTGAAAAGCTGTTTGTGTTCAACGCCACGGCTGAGTGATCAATGCGTGTGCGGCTCATCCAGTGAGCCGTGCACAGCAAACTGCGTGAGGTCGGCGTCTTGTGGTTCGATCACGCGGTAGGTCTCTCTGACGCCGGCCTCGGTCAATTCACGCGCGACGGTGAGTAGGGTGTTGGGGTCATGATCGGCGCAAAGCTCGGCCATTTGGTCGATTTCTTCCAAAGCAACGGCGTGCGCGGCCTCAAGCGAGGGCGCGCCGTAGATATCGACGAAATGCCGCGCCAATAAGCCTGCGATGGCGTCTTTTTCCTGCGGTTCGATCTGCGTGACGGCGACAAAGCTGACGCGCCCGAAGGTTTCGCAGCCCATCCAGCCGTTGGAAAAGGCCTGCTTGGCTTTGCCCATCAAGTCTGCCTCGCTCCAGTTCGAAAATTCGAACCCACCCGAAATGCACCATTCGCCCGTGCGCGCCGGATTATGGAACACGCGGGAATCGCTTTCGTCAAAATGAATGGCGCGGGCAAGTTTCATGTGGGCCTCGTCAGGGTTTCGGTCAGTGGGACCAGTTCTATCTTGTCTGCGATCTTGAGCAAAAGGCCAAGGTCTTCGTCCAGTCCGGTGTAGGTGCCGGTCTGGCCTTTGACCGTGATGTCGCCCTCTAATCCATGCGCGAGGCCGCTCCATTCGCGGTGCAGCGTTGCGGTGCCGGTGTCGGCCCAAGTGTTGATGCCAACCAACGTGTGCCGTACCCAGGATTCGACAAGGGTGATCGCATCAACCTCGGCGCAGCCTTCGGCATAGAGGGCGGTTTCGTCAGGTGTCAGGCCAGTGTCTTCGCTGGGCGGCCAAAGGGCAAGTTCCAGCGCGATGACCAACCAATCGGGTTCGTCCTGTGGCTGGCCGGGGGCGGCCATTTGCAAAGCACCGCAGCGCCCGCCGTTGACGTAGATTGTGCCCTCCCAACCCAGATGCACGCTGACCTCGGGCGGGGCCAATGTGCCAAGGGCGTTCTGAAATCCTACGCCGCAGATGGGAAGCATCACTGCTGCTTTCGCCAGCGGGACGTCAGGTGCGAAAACAATCGCCGCGCGCAAACGATCCGGCGCAAGATCATAGATCACAAGACCTGCATCACACCCTGCCTCAGCCGTCGCACAGGCAAGCGCGAAGGGATCGCCTCCCGCCGCATGCTGCCCTGTAAAAAGCGGTGGAAACGACGGTGCGCTCATGCGTGACCTTTGGCAATCAGGTCGCGGGCCACTTGGCGGAAGGCGGCCGCTTGGCTGCTGTCAGGCTTGGACACTACAATCGGTGCACCGCCATCTGCCGCAAGGCGGATATCAATATGCAGCGGGATTTCCGCCAGCAGAGGAACGCCCAGTTTTTCGGCTTCTTTTGCAACGCCGCCATGGCCGAACATATGTTCCTCATGCCCGCAGGCGGAACAAATATGCGTCGACATGTTTTCGATCATCCCGATGATCGGCGTGCCCAACTGGTTGAACATATCAATCCCTTTGCGCGCATCGAGCAGGGCAATGTCCTGCGGTGTGGACACGATGATCGCGCCATTCAGGTGCGATTTCTGTGCCAGCGTCATCTGTACGTCACCGGTGCCGGGTGGCAGGTCGACGATCAGCACATCCAGCGCGCCCCATTGCACTTGGGTCAGCATCTGCTGCAACGCGCCCATCAGCATCGGACCGCGCCAGACAACCGCCTGATCCTCGTTCGCCATCAGGCCCAGCGACATCATGGTCACACCGTAGTTGCGCATTGGCAGAATAGTCTTGCCATCAGGCGACGCAGGCCTGCCCGACACACCCAGCATCCTCGGTTGGCTGGGGCCATAAACATCGGCATCCAACAGCCCAACGCGCCGCCCTTCGGCGGCCAGCGCGCAGGCAAGGTTCGCGGAAATCGTTGATTTTCCCACGCCACCTTTGCCTGATGCCACCGCGATGATGCGATCCACACCGGGGATTTTTTCAGGGCCGGCAGGGGCCCCGCCGCGTTGTGGTTTCAAGTCAGGTGGCGCTGCAGGCGTGCTATGCGCGGTCATCACGATTGACACAGAAGCGACGCCGTCCAGCGCTTTGATCTGCGCTTCGGCGGCATCTTTGATTGCGGTGTAAGCCTCGGCATGGCTGCCGCTGACCTCCATCACGAAACGCACGGCGCCGTCTTGCACGGTCAGGGCTTTGACGATCCCGGCCTCGGCGATGGATGTGCCGCTGATGGGGTCTTCAATCGTTTTGAGGATCTCTAGAACTGTTTCACGGGTGAGGGCCACGTTACGACTGCCCCTCGATTTTGCCGGTCACGACATGTTCCAGATCAAGCCCGTCAACTGTCAGAACAACCTTGGCCTCAAAGCTGCGCCCACTGGTGTCACCGGCTTTGCGCATTGCCTCTTCGATGGCCTGTTGCGAGGTCACACCGACTTGTTTCAGGAACTTACGCATCGACATGTTAAAGTCTTCGCTCATCGTGTTTTCTCCTTATTTTTTGTGGGTCGCCAGATCAGTGATCTTTGCGCTTGGACAGGTAATCATCCGTGGTGCGCGGGCGGGGCCGTTCGCCCGCTGCGAATGGGTTATTTTCCGAGTGGTACTGCGCGTTGATCCGGCAATTGTCGCACATCTGGATCATCTTGATCGCAGCCGGATTTGAGAACATCGCATGATTATTCGCCAGCTTTTCGGTGATCCGCTCAACCGTTGATTTCACCCCAAAAAGGCTGCCGCATTCGATACAGGCAAAGGGCTCTTCCTCGTTCAGTACTGTCTGGGACAGGGCGGCATCGGTTAAATCAAACTGCGGCTGCAAGGTGATTGCCTTCTCAGGGCAGACATTGGTGCAGAGGCCGCATTGCAGGCAGGCGTCTTCTTGGAACCGCAGCTGTGGCAAATCAGAGTTATCGCCCAAAGCACCCGATGGGCAGAGCGAAACACAGGCCAAGCATAGCGTACAAGCGTCGGTATCAACGATCACTGCGCCATAGGGTGCGTTTTCGGGCAAGGGCAGCGTCGTGACATCGGGGTTCAGCGCCTTTGCCGACAGCCGCGCCACTTGCCTGCGTGACCCAAGCGGCAGGATCGGGGTGGCGATGGCGGGTGTTTTTGCCTGATCAAACAGGTGATCCGACAGCGCGTCAGGATCAGCGATATCAAGCAGTGCTACTTTGTCCGGCGAAATGGCATTCGCCAAATCCGCCTGCGGCACCAGCGCGTCGCGTTCGGTTTTCGGGGCGAGCAAGATATCAACACGGGCAAAGCCGCTGGCCAATGCGCCCACCATCTCGGCGTGGCCGAACCCTGCCAGCGCATCGACCTGCATAGGGATCACATGGGCGGGCAGGCCGCGCCCGTAACGTGCGGCAAGGCTGATCATCTCGGCGCCGTGTTCGTCGTGCACCAGAAGCGCGGCATCCTTGCCACCCGCAGCACGATAACTGCTGGCCAATGTGTTGATCCGGCGGAAGGTGAAGTCGCCCGAGGGCGCATCATAGCTGATCGCGCCCGACGGGCAGACCGCGGAACAGGCCCCGCATCCGGCGCAGATCATCGGATCAATGCTGACATGCTCGCCTGCCGATGTGATCGCACCTGTGGGGCAGAGATTGAGGCAATTGGAACAGGCTGGTTTTTCGGCGCGGGAATGGGCGCAAAGGCTTGTTTCCAAGCGGACATAGAATGGTTTTTCAAACGTCCCGACCAGTTGGCTCGCGGCAAAGATCGCATCCGCCACGGCCACGGGGCTTTTGGGGTCGGCGCGCACATAGCCGTCACGTTTGTCGGGGGCGGGAAAGAGAGGCACGCCGCCTGTGAGATCAAGAATGATGTCGCAATCCGACACAGCCCCATTGCGCGCCTCGGTCATCGCAGGGGTGCCGCGCCCGCCTGTCACACTTTGCTGAAATGCGTTGATGCGGACTTCAAAGCGGCCAAGCGTGCCGCTCGCCTGATGCAGATTGCCAACAACGGTGTCGTAGTTCCGGTTCGGCATAATCTCGGTGCCCGGCGCAAGAAGGACGGTGACAGAGAGGGCCTCTGACAGCTTTTCTGCAGCGGCGAGTGCCACGTCCGTTGCGCCAATAATCAGGCATGTGCCTTCCGACACCACATCAAACGCTTTTTGCGCCGGTGGAGTCAAAGCTGCCTCTGCGATTAGCGCGGCCATCTTTGGTGTCACGTCACCGCTATCATCGGTCCAGCCCGCACGGTCGCGGATATCAACAAAGGCGGGCGCCTGAGCGTCGATGTCTTCGGAAAGGGCGAGGAATCGATGCGCCTCTTGCTGGCAGGCAATCATCACGTCGCCTTGCGCAATTGCTTTCGCCGCAATGTCGATCTGATCGGTGCAAAGGCTGGAGTAACAGCGGCTACAGCTTTGACCTGTGGCGGCTTCAAGGGCGGCAGAATCAACCTTCTGGGATCCGAGGCAGTCACAAACCAACAGTGTTTTCGACATGGTCTTCCCCGATTTTCATGAACGCAGGTCGCGACGCAAATAGGCAGGAAAATGCGGGACAGTAAACCCAAATATCGGTGTGGTTCTACCGCAACAGATTTTGCAGGTGCAGCAATGAAAACAATTTTTCACCTAACGATTGTGCGGGGTTTGCTGAAATGCCTTGTGCGCAGGGGGCTTGGAAAAATGCCGCAACGCAGCATCGCTTGGGTGCGGCATTCTGGACAAAAAATGGTCCTTTTCGTTTGGCGGATTCTGGTTCAAACTGGCGTATACCACAGAACACCGATGGGGCTTTCTTTTGAAATTTGAATATCCTGGCTCTCAATCGTTGCCGCTTGGCGTCGTCGTCAGGCGCTCAATGGGTGTGACCCGTTGGGTAAAATATGCTTGGAAAGCTTCTGCAGTATTGCCGGGCGCTGGGCCCGCTGACTGGAAAGTGTTGCGCACAGACGGTGATGTGACGGAGTTTCACGCGGCCACGCTGCCCCTGACGCTTTATGTGTCCGATGTTGAGGCTTACGCACATGAGCTTCAGGCGCGGACGCCGTCTGTTTACGCTGTCTTGCGTCCAAGTGATGTGAACGGCGATGTGCCCTGGACTGTCGTGCTCGTCACCGCCTCGCCCTACGAGGCGCAGGATTACTGCGATTCAGCAGAAGAGCTGGTCGAGAAAATCCCGATGCCCGATGGCCTTGGTGCGTGGGTGACTGAATTTGTTGAAAAGCACTATGAGGAAGAGGCGTTCGTGAAGCGCCGCCGCGACAAAACCCGCGTTGATCAAAGCCAGGACGGCATTGGCGATCCGCGTATCCGCCAAACCAGTGATGTCTATCGCGCACCGCGCCGCAAAGAGGTGCTGAATTGAGCGATATGCTGTCATCATGGTCGCGCCGCCGTGCAGCTGTTGCTGCCGAGGTCGAGAAAGAAGAACTTGCCGCGCAAGAGGCTGTTGTCGCTCAAGAACGTGAAGCGCTGGCTGAAAAGTCGGACGAAGAGATTTTGGAAACACTGGGTCTGCCTGATCCCGACACCCTTGCAATGGGCGATGATTTCAAAGCGTTCATGTCCAAGGCCGTGCCGGAACACATCCGCAAGCGTGCGCTGCGCAAGCTATGGCGCAGCAATCCGGTTTTGGCCTGTGTTGACGGGCTGAATGACTATGACGACGATTATCTGGCGCAAAGCATCGGGCAAGGTGCGCTGAAGACGACCTACCAGGTGGGCAAAGGGATGCTGGCGCATCTGTTAGAAGTTGAACGCCAGAAAGAGGCAGGTCCAGCTGTCGCGAAGGTGGAGGTCGAGGAGGACACCACCGAGGATGTTGTTGAAACAGCCGCCGCGACATCTGTTGATCTGCCCGAAGATGGTGCAGTGGTCGAGGAGGACCCTGCACCATTGACACCCCGCCGGATGCAATTTCAATTCGAGGAGGATACCGCATGAGTGCCTCTGCCGCAGTTGTTGAAATCCCCGAAGAAGACCGCCTGCGCGCGGACCTTTACAATTATCTGGGCCTCATGCTCGCCGCGCCGCCGGATCAGATGTTGCTGGATCAAACCGCAGGTCTTTCGGGTGATGAGACGGAGTTGGGTCAAGCAATCAACGGTCTGGCGCGGGTTGCCAAAATCTCCAAGCCGAAGGCCGTGCGTACTGAATTCAACGCGCTTTTCATTGGCCTCGGCCGGGGTGAGCTGCTGCCTTTTGCAAGCTACTATCTCACAGGGTTCCTGAACGAAAAGCCGCTGGCCAACCTGCGCGCAACCATGGCTGATTTTGGCATGACGCGTGCGGATGATGTGTTCGAGCCCGAGGATAACATCGCGTCCTTGATGGAAATGATGGCGGGCATGATCGTGGGCCGCTTTGGCCGCGTGGCCACCGTGGCCGAACAGCAGACGTTCTTTAACGCGCATGTTGGCACATGGGCGTCACACTACTTCAGCGACCTGCAGGGGGCCAAATCATCCATCCTATACGCATCTGTCGGAGCGGTAGGGCTGGCCTTCATGGAAATCGAAAAAGAAGCATTCCGCATGAGTGCAAGTTGACGAGCTTGCTGCATAACCGGTGGGGATGCCCGCCAAAGAAAGAAAGGGAGACATCCTTATGACCGAGAAAAAAGAAGGCACGAATCGCCGAGATTTTTTGAAACTGGCCGGGACCGCCGCGCCAGCCGCCGTTGCGGTAGCAGCCGGGGGCGCGACACAAGCCGCCGCCGCGCCAGCCGATCTTTCATCTGAGACGATGCAAGATACCGATCATACGCGCGCTTATCTCGAAAGCACACGGTTCTAAACACATGCCACAGCCCTTGTCGTGGGCACCAAGCACCATGACAAAGCAGCTCAAAAGGGATTATCCGAGTAGATCGGATCAGGGAGGAAAAAAATGCTGAGGAAAAAGACCAACGGGTATACACGCCGGTCCGGTCGTTCGCCGATCATGGTGAACCAAGGTTCCAAAGGAATTGACCGTCGCGGGTTCTTGCGCGGATCAGGCCTTGCCATCGGTGGTTTGGCCGCCATCGCCGCAACGGGTGGCAGCGTCACCCAAGCAACTGCACAACAGGCCGCGACACGCGCCGTTGAAACCATCAAATCCGTCTGCACACACTGTTCAGTTGGTTGTACCGTCATCGCCGAAGTCGATAACGGCGTCTGGACAGGGCAAGAGCCCGGTTGGGACAGCCCGTTCAACCTTGGTGCGCACTGCGCCAAAGGTGCTGCGGTCCGCGAGCACGCCCATGGCGAGCGTCGCCTGAAGTACCCGATGAAGAAAGAAAACGGCGAATGGGTCCGCATCAGCTGGGAAACCGCGATCAACGAGATCGGCGACGGCATGATGAAGATCCGCGACGAAAGCGGCCCGGATTCGGTTTATTGGCTGGGTTCTGCCAAGCACAACAACGAGCAGGCCTACCTGTTCCGTAAATTCGCCGCCTATTGGGGTACAAACAACGTCGACCACCAGGCGCGTATTTGTCACTCGACCACTGTTGCCGGTGTGGCGAACACATGGGGCTACGGCGCCATGACCAACAGCTACAACGACATCCATAACTCCAAGGCGATCTTCCTGATCGGCGGCAACCCAGCCGAGGCGCACCCCGTGTCCTTGCTGCACATGCTGAAAGCCAAAGAGCAGAACAACGCGCCTTTGATCGTTTGTGACCCGCGTTTCACACGCACAGCCGCCCACGCCGACGAATACGTCCGCTTCCGTCCCGGCAGTGACGTCGCACTCGTTTGGGGTATCCTGTGGCACATCTTTGAAAATGGCTGGGAAGATCAGGAATTCATCCGCACCCGCGTTTGGGGCATGGACCAGATCAGAACCGAAGTCGCAAAGTGGACACCCGAAGAGGTCGAGCGCGTCACCGGCGCACCCGGCAGCCAGTTGGAGCGCGTGGCACGCACCCTCGCCAACAACCGTCCAGGCACTGTGATCTGGTGCATGGGTGGCACACAGCACACCAACGGTAACAACAACACCCGCGCTTACTGCATCTTGCAGCTGGCACTGGGCAACATGGGCACCGCCGGTGGTGGTACCAATATTTTCCGTGGCCACGACAACGTACAGGGTGCAACCGACCTTGGCGTTCTGGCCGATACGCTGCCAGGCTACTACGGCCTTGCGCCAGGATCATGGGCGCACTGGGCGCGCGTTTGGGAAGAAGACCTCGACTGGCTCAAGGGCCGGTTCTCCGAGGCTTCCTACGGCGATACATCCATGATGAACCTGACCGGTATTCCGGTGAGCCGCTGGATTGACGGTGTGCTGGAAGATAAAGAAAACATCGACCAGCCCGACAACACCCGCGCCATGGTTCTTTGGGGCCACGCACCAAACTCTCAGACCCGTCAGAAAGAGATGAAAACGGCGATGGAGAAACTCGACATGCTTGTCGTGGTTGACCCATATCCCACCGTCTCGGCTGTTCTGCAGGATCGCACTGATGGTGTTTACCTGTTGCCGGCTTGTACCCAGTTCGAAACACGCGGTTCTGTGACTGCTTCGAACCGGTCGCTGCAATGGCGTGACAAAGTGGTTGAGCCACTGTTTGAATCACTGCCTGATCACACAATCATGGCGATGTTTGCCGAAAAGTTCGGCTTCCACGACAAGATCTTCCGCAATATTGCCATCGATGAGGGCGGCGAGCCCAACATCGAGGACATCACCCGCGAATTTAACCGCGGCATGTGGACCATCGGTTATACCGGCCAAAGCCCTGAGCGTATGAAAATGCACATGGCCAACCAGCACACCTTTGACCGCACCACACTGCGGGCTGTTGGTGGTCCGGCTGACGGTGATTTCTACGGCATGCCTTGGCCTTGCTGGGGCACACCCGAGATGAACCACCCCGGTTCTGCAAACCTCTACGATATGTCGCTGGCTGTGAAAGATGGCGGTCTGCCATTCCGCGCACGCTACGGCGTTGAGCGAGATGGCGAAAACCTTCTGGCCGAGGGTGTCTTTACCCCCGGATCGCAGATCGAGGACGGCTATCCAGAGTTCACCATGCAGATGCTGATGGACCTTGGCTGGGACGGTGATCTGACCGCAGAAGAGCGTGCGTCGATTGATGCGGTTGCTGGCCCGAACACCAACTGGAAAACCGACCTTTCCGGCGGTATCCAGCAGGTTGCCATTGAACGTGGTTGTGCGCCTTACGGCAACGCCAAGGCACGCGCCGTGGTCTGGACCTTCCCGGATCCAGTGCCGATTCACCGCGAACCGCTTTACTCCAACAGGCGCGATCTGGTGGCCGATTATCCGACCTATGCGGATAAGAAGTTCTGGCGCGTTCCAACCATGTACGCCTCAATTCAGGAAAACGATTTCTCGCAAGAGTACCCGATTATCCTGACCTCTGGCCGCTTGGTTGAATATGAGGGTGGCGGCGACGAGACCCGTTCAAACCCATGGTTGGCCGAGCTTCAGCAAGACATGTTCGTCGAGATCAACACACGCGATGCCAACAACCTTGGTGTCCGTGACGGTGCACAGGTCTGGGTTGAAGGGCCCGAAGGCGGCAAGGTCAAAGTGATGGCCATGGTCACCGAACGGGTTGGCGAAGGCGTGGCGTTCATGCCGTTCCACTTTGGTGGACACATGGAGGGCGTCGATCTGCGGGATAAGTATCCTGAAGGGGCTGACCCATACGTCTTGGGTGAATCCACCAACACCGCACAGACCTATGGCTATGATTCAGTGACGCATATGCAAGAGACCAAAGCCACTCTTTGCAAAATCTGGACAGCATAAGGGAGAAGTAGAATGGCTAGAGCAAGATTTCTCGTCGATGCTGAACGCTGCATCGAGTGTAACGCCTGCGTCACGGCATGTAAGAACGAGCACGAAGTGCCTTGGGGCATCAACCGCCGCAAGGTGATCACGATCAATGACGGCAAGCCTGGCGAGCGGTCAATCTCGGTCGCATGTATGCACTGCTCGGATGCGCCGTGCATGGCGGTTTGTCCGGTGGATTGTTTCTACCAGACAGCCGACGGTGTTGTGTTGCACTCCAAAGACCTCTGCATTGGCTGTGGCTATTGCTTCTATGCGTGCCCGTTCGGCGCGCCGCAATTCCCGCAGGCTGGCAACTTTGGTTCACGCGGCAAGATGGACAAATGTACCTTCTGCGCCGGTGGTCTGGGGAAAACTCTCGACCGCCGAGTTCGCCAAATACGGGGCGCAACCGGATTGCCGAGGGCAAGCTGCCAATCTGTGCCGAGATGTGCGCAACAAAGGCTTTGTTGGCTGGTGATGGTGACACAGTTTCCAACATCTACCGCGAGCGTGTGGTGGCCCGTGGTTTCGGGTCAGGCGCTTGGGGTTGGGGCACAGCCTACGATCAAAAAGGCGGCTAACCGTCCCTTTGTGATACGTAAAAAAGGGGCAGCCTTCAATGGGCCGCCCTTCTTTGATTAGCCAAGAGAATTCTCAATGCTGCGTCTTATGACACTTTTTGCATTGCTGTTGGCCATGGCCGCGCCTGTCACGGCACAAGAGGCCACAGATACATCGCGCGCAGCCACTGGCGGTGCGCAAACGCTTGACGATATCCTGCGCCGTCAAGAAAGTTTGGCGGTTGACGATAGTTTCCGCAGTGATGTGACCGGCAACCCCGATGCGGCCGCGCCGATCACCGATCAACTGGGCACATTGGGCGGCGCATCAGATCCCGATGGCTGTGGCGCGCCTACCGCAATAGCAGTGCGGATGTTCTCGACCCAAAGCCGCGGACCGGCGGTCACGACCATGATCCAGGATCGCGGCATGTGGTGGCTGGAATTCCGCGAAGGGCCACTGGTGCAAATGGTCGCCTATCTGCTTGGCGGCACACTTCTGGCGTTGGCCTTGTTCTATTTGATCCGCGGACGCATCCGTATTGATGGTGAAAAGACGGGCAGGACCATTACACGCTTTAAGGCGTTTGAACGTTTCGGTCATTGGTTGCTGGCGTCATCTTTCCTCTTGCTGGGCTCTGACGGGTCTGGTCTCGCTCTTGGGGCGCAAAGTTCTGATCCCCGCCTTTGGGCATGATGCGTTTTCGTCTTTGGCCATTGCCAGTAAATGGATCCACAACAATGTTTCATGGGCCTTTATCGTGGCGCTTGTGATCGTCTTTGTCGTTTGGGTCGTGCACAACATTCCCGACCGGACAGATCTGCGCTGGATGGCCAAGGCGGGTGGTTTGTTTGGCGGAGAACACCCGCCTGCAAAGAAGTTTAACGCAGGTCAAAAGATGATCTTTTGGGCGGTGATTGTTCTGGGTGGCTCGATTTCGCTCTCTGGTCTTTCGCTCCTGTTTCCGTTTGAGTTCAACATATTCGGACATACGTTCTCGCTGATCAACAGCTGGGGCGTGCCCGGGTGGTTCGGGTTGGCCGACTTGCCTTATCCGCTCTTGCCGCATGAAGAGATGCAGTTTGCCCAGCTTTGGCATGCGATTGTCAGTCTGGTGCTGACCGCAATTATCTTCGCGCACATCTATCTAGGGTCTGTCGGCATGGAAGGCGCCTTTGATGCGATGGGCAAAGGCGAGGTCGAAGAGCAATGGGCGCGTGAGCACCACAGTATTTGGGCGGATGAGGTGCTGAACGCCAAACCCTCCAAGAAAGAGGCGTGATGCGATGAAAGCTTTCTTTATCTCCGTTCTCGCTTTGGTGGTCATCACCGTCGGCGCGAATCAGATCCTGCTGCGTGTTGGCCCCTCCAGTGCAGAGGCGACGATTTCAAACGATAACGTGCGCCTGTCGAACTAAATACCCGTCAAACATGACGAAACACAGAGACCCTTCGGGGCCCTGTTTTCCTATGAAGAGGTGGATTTGATCATCGCCTCTGAACGTTATA
>CALNXN010000008.1:0-11955 GCA_942490645.1 uncultured Alphaproteobacteria bacterium
GGTCGTTCAGGCAGGGCGCAGTGAATAACCGCGAAGAGTCCTCTGTTAGATTTTCTTGCGTTGCCCAGGCATCCGGATCAACTCCCCTTAGCGCTCCAGTGAAACCGGCAGGTAGGCGCTGTAGGTCGTCGCCAGGCTTTCATGACCCGGTGTTCCGGGAGAATGCCTTGAGCGCTTCGGGAAGGTTTTCTAGTCAGCAGTCTGGTCACGGTCGGCTGGGCCAAGGTCCGGTGCCATGTCCGAATGCAAAGACCAGTCTTCAGATTTTTGTCTCACGCTTGGACAAAATAAAAATGTACGCAAACCTACGATCACGCAAACCGCACCTGCGGTGACAGACTACCGGTGCGAACCTTTACCCGTGGTTTGGGACCGACGTGTACTCTTGCCGTTAGGACCTTGCGCGTTGAGCCTTTCGGCGCGTCAACGCCAGCGATCCAATAGCAATTCCCATCAGCCAAAAGCCAGCCGGCAATGGGACTACTGACGTGTTCGCAGTTCGGACATTTACGTTGTCGAGAATAATTCCAAAGTTGTCGCCACCGGCGTTCTCGAAGCTCAATTTGGCGGCCGAAGTCAAATTCACGTTGCGGGTATAAGTCGCCCACGGGTCGGACGAGTTCAGCGTAATGCTTTCGGTCAAGTCGCCAAAGCTGAGGATGGCGATGGTATCCGGGACCGCCCCCCGCTGATTTCCCGACAGACCAAAGCTGAGGACATAAGATCCAGCCGCAAATTTGTTCTTGGTCGTGAAGATGCCCGAGTCGCTCGTCGACCCGTCCATGTCAACACACCACGATCCCGATTGGCACGTAATACCGAAGCCGCCTGATTTTATCAGGTCCACTGTCCCGTCGGTGACATCCCAGTTTGTGAAAGCGTTATAGTTGAGGACGGACCCGGTCGGTGCTTCTCCCTCAAACCCGTCTGTAAACCCAGTAATGGTTGCTGCCGACGCGGCCATCCCAGACACAGCAAACACCGCCGCAAGGGCGCATTTTACAATATATATCATAACAATTTCCCCTTTCTTTAAGGTTTAGCCTTAACACGAATCTCTCGCTTCAGACAAGCTGGGCCGTGCCCTACATAGCCGTGCAGGCGTAACTGCTTGAACGACAAAACCGATTTGCGGCTGTATCGCGTCGCCGAGTGTCCGACCTCCTGTCGGTTGGTTTCCTCTTGTCCAGTGCCGACCCCAGTGTGGTAAGGGGTCTGGTGGAACGTATCCTTTGTCCGCATCTTACCTGTTCATGGGCGGTGCGGCGAACGGCGCTGTTTCCGGAACCGGCCACTCGTGGTCGGCGCGGCGAAAGACGAAAAAGAGCCCATTTAAACAGATGCCGCGGCTTGCACCAAGGTCCGCAAATCATTCCAAATGGCCCTTCGAAGGTGGCTTATGCATAACTTCGGGTATGGATTGGACGGAACCATTTCCAACGCCTTAGATGGTGCCAAAATCATTATGTGAACAACGTAAAAAGACGCGACATCGTGTTGTGGCGGGAGACATTTGGGGTTTCATGTTTCGTCGCAACACCGCCCATGCGGTCAAAAGCGGCTGTGCCGGGATCAACCTTGCCTGCCTTCGCTGCGCAGCCAATCCACAACCGATTGCGCGGCACCATTGCGCAAACCGCGCGGCGTGATGTTGACATAGTACTGCTTTCTCCATGCGATCGACTGATCAAAAAGCTGGATGACCCGTCCGGTTTCAATCTCGTGCTCGATCAGTGGCATCCAGCCAAGCGTTACACCCTGACCCTCAACCGCGCCGCGCATGACCGCGTTGGCGTCTTCAAAGACGGGTCCTTGAAGTGGCTCATCGCAGGCCACGTCCATCGCCGCAAACCAGTCGGCCCAACCTGATGTATCGCGTTGATGTATCAGCGGCATGTTAACAAGATCCGACGGGCTGTCGGGGCGGCCGAAGCGTTTGATCAACGAAGGGCTGGCAATGGCGAAGGGCGTTGAGCGTCAGAAGCGGTTGCGCATTTTCTTCCGTAATATCGTCCCAGGAGATCACGATATCTGCATCGATGTCCTGCCCAGAGAGCCGCTGCGGGATCGGGACAACTTCAAGAGATATCTGCGGATGTTCCACCCAGAACGGTGCCAGCCGTGGCATCAGCCAGCGCGCGGCAAAGAAGGGCCCCGCCGCGATGCGGATGACCTGTCCGTTGGGGCTACGGCGGGTTCTGTCTACGGCCTGCGCCAACTGCGCAAAGGCTTGGGCGACATCTGTGCTCAGCTCGCGCCCTTGTTGGGTCAAGGTTACGTTCCGGCCGTCGCGCTCAAACAGCGGCACCCCAAGGTCTTCTTCGAGGGTCCGTATGTGATGGCTGATTGCCGTGGGCGAAACATTCAGGGCCTTGGCCGCAGATTTGAAGCTGCCGGTGCGGGCGGCATGGTCAAACGCGCGAAGTGCTTTGAGAGAGGGGAGCATGTTGATCCTAAGATTAGTTAAACTCATCTATTAGGAAGATTTTTGTCTTTGTAAACGAGGAATTATCCATCCTATCATAAGAGAAATTGGATGAGGAAGACTCACGTGCGACAGACACACAAGGCGCGGCGCGGGCGCAAGCAGCGGCAAAATGACACAAATACCTCGGCGGGTGCCCCGGTTTGGCCCGGTGTCACGGGGGGGCGGTTCAAACCTCTGACCGACAGCGAAGTTGCGGTGGTTGCTGAAGCGGTGCTGCGCCTTCTTGAAACGCTCGGCCTCAGTCAGGCCATCCCGTCGATGGTAGACCGCGTCGTGGCACACGGTGGGCACTTCACCGAGGATAAGCGCCTGCTGTTTCCGCGCGATCTGGTCCTGAAGACAATCGCAGAGGCACGGCGTGACATCGTGCTTTGTGGTCAGGACCCCGCACATGACCTCGATCTTTCTGGCCCCCGTGTGCACATGTCATCAGGCGGTGGTGCGCCGGGCGTCTTTGATCTGGAAGATGGGCACTACCGCGACGGATCTCTGCAAGACCTTTATGATGCGGCACGTATTTGTGATGCGATGGAAAACATCCACCATTTCTCGCGCTCTATCGTCGCCCGCGACATCGATGACAATGCGGTGATGGATATCAACACCGCCTATGCCTGTCTTGCAGGCACGTCCAAGCATGTGTCGGTGAGCGTCACAGAACCTGAGACAGTGCATGAACTTGCCGCCCTCTGTTATTCGCTGGCGGGCGGCGAGGCTGCCTTTCGCGCGCGTCCTTTTCTGACGGTCATGGTCTGCCATGTGGTCCCGCCCATGCGCTTTGCCGAAGAGGCGTGTGAGACGTTGGAAGCTGCCATTCTGGCAGGGTTCCCCGTGCAACTGATTTCAGCCGGACAAGCAGGTGCGACCAGCCCTGCGACCATCGCCGGATCATTGGTGCAGGCTGTTGCAGAAACATTGGCCGGACTGGTTTTTGCGCGCCTCGTCGATCCGGATGTGCGGGCGATCTTTGCGCCAAAGCCGTTGGTCGCTGATTTGCGCACCGGCTCAATGTGCGGCGGCGGCGGCGAACAGGCGATCCTGATGGCAGCCGCGGCGCAGATGGGGCGGCACTATGATCTTCCGACCTCGTCGATAGCGGGGATTACGGATGCCAAAACGCTGGATGCGCAATTCGGGTCGGAGAAATGTCTCGCCGTGACGATGGCGGCGCATGCCGGGTCCAATCTGATCACCCAGTCTTGCGGGATGCAGGCAAGCCTGCTTGGCGTGTCGCTTGAGGCCTATGTGGCTGATAACGACATGTTGGGGAACATCCTGCGCACCCTGCGCGGGGTCGAGGTGACGCCTGACAACATTGCCGAGGATGTGATTGCTAATGTGTGCCGTGGCGAGGGGCATTATCTGGGGCAGGCCCATACGTTTGAGCGGATGAAATCAGATTACTTTTATCCCCATATCGGGGATCGGCGCACGCCAAGGGACTGGGAAAGTGACGGATCAAGCACCGTCGGGGACCGCGCGCGCGACGTTGCGCGGCAATTGATTGCCGAACATTTCCCGGCGCATCTGGATGACGCACGGGACGCACAGTTGCGTGCAGCCTTTGACATCAGATTGCCGCGCCAAGCCATGAGCAAATCATCATGAGTGGAAACGAAGACCTGTCCGGTCGCGCCCGCGCCGCCCTCCCCGGCGGGGTCAGCCACGAATTACGCTACCGCACGCCGCATCCGATATTCATTGAACGCGCGGCGGGAGCCGAAAAGTGGGACGTGGAGGGCCGCCGCTACATCGATTTCAAAATGGGCAGCGCCAGCCAGATGCTGGGCCATTCCCATCCTGACATTGTCGAGGCTTTGCAACGGGCTACCACCACTGCGATTTTCAGCGCGGATTGTCATCTTGGCGAGATTGAATGGGCTGAATGGGTGAACCAGCTCCTCCCCTGCGCAGAACGCACGCGGTTCTGTGCGTCAGGATCAGAGGCGACGATGCTGGCGATCCGGCTGGGGCGCGCGTTCAGCGGTAAACCCGGCGTGTTGCGCATTGATGGTCATTATCACGGCTGGCACGACCATGCACTGAAGGGTGCCAGGCCCGGCAGCGACCGCGCAACCTCGCTTGGCGTGCCAGATGCGATCAGCGACTTGATCACCATTTGCGCCGCCAACCCCCAAGCGATGGAAGGCGCGCTGCAAGACCACCAGATTGGAACCGTGATCATCGAAGCATCGGGGGCGAATTACGGATCAGTCCCGCTGGCCACAGATACGCTTCAAGCGTTGCATGATGTGGCACGCAAAGCGGGTGTGGTTTTGATCTTTGACGAAATCATAACCGGGTTTCGCTGGTCCCCAGGCGGTCGGCAGGCGCGGGACGGGATCGTGCCGGACCTGACCACATTGGCCAAGATTGTGACGGGCGGATTACCCGGTGGCGCGGTCTGCGGCAAAGCTGAAATCATGGAGCTGATGAACAACGCTGAAACGCGCGATGGGCTTTCACCCCCGGTCAGCCACAAAGGCACGTTCAACGCCTCGCCCCTGGTTGCGGCGGGAGCCAATGCGGCGATGAAGCATCTATCAACGGGTGCGCCGCAGCGTCAGGCGGATGCGATGGCGGCATTGCTGCGCGCGGGTATTGCGACACTGATGGCGCGGCTCGGGATTGCGGGCACGGTCTACGGCGACAGTTCGACCTGCCACATGTATTTCGGGGAGGCACCCATGGAGGGGCTGACTCCTGCGCAAATCCGAACCGTCCAACCCGATTTGGTGAACGGATTGCGCGGGGGGCTGTTGGAACGGGGCGTTGATCTGATGTCGCATACATCCTGCGTCACGTCCGCCGCGCACACTCCGGCATTGATCGACGAAGCTTTGGGCGCATTCGAAAGCACGTTTGCGGCCTTAATCAAAGATGGAGTGATCGCAACATGAGCATGCTCCCAAGTCACGCTCGCACGGTCATCATTGGTGGCGGTGTTGTTGGCTGTTCCATCGCCTATCATCTGGCGCGTGAGGGTCGCAAAGACATCGTTGTGCTGGAACGCTCCAAACTGACCAGTGGCACCACATGGCATGCCGCCGGGCTTGTGCGGCGCTTGCGCCCGTCCGCGACGCTGACCAAACTGATCAATTATTCCATTGATCTATATAAGGAACTGGAAACGGAAACCGGCCAACAAACCGGATTTGTCCAAACCGGCAGCCTCTCCATCGCCACCCATGAAGATCGTCTGACGACGCTCAAACGACAGGTCAGCCTTGGCCGCGCCTTCGGTCTTGAGGCCGAGGTGGTGGATGCCAAACGCGCAGGCGAATTGTGGCCCCTGATCCGCACCGATGATGTGATCGGTGCTGTCTGGTCGCCCGCGGATGGGCGGGTGAACCCATCCGATGTGGCGTTGGCTTTGTCCAAGGGCGCGAAGGCACGCGGCGTTTCGTTTTTCGAAGACACGCGCGTGACGGGCCTGCGCAAAAGCGGCGGCCGGATTAGTGGCGTTGAGGTCGGCGAGCATGTGATTGAGGCCGATGAGGTGGTGATCGCCTGTGGGCTCTGGTCGCGCGAAGTGGCCGAGATGGCAGGCGCGCATATGCCGCTTTATGCCTGCGAGCACTTCTACATCCTGACCAAGCCATTGCCCGAAGTGAAGGCGCTCGGGCGTGGCGCACATCTGCCCACGCTCAACGATCAAGATGCCTTTCTGTATGCCCGCGACGATGTCGAAGGGTTGCTGGTCGGGTCCTTTGAACCCAACGCCAAAGGCCTGCCGCTGTCCCGCCTTCCCGCCGATTTCAGCTTTGATCTGCTGGACGAAGACTGGGACCATTTCACGCCGATGATGGAAAACGCGTTGCGACGTATTCCGGCGCTTGAGACCGCCGAGGTGCGGATGCTGCTAAACGGACCAGAAAGCTTCACGCTCGACAGCCAGTTCATGCTGGGCGAAAGCCCGGATGTGCCGGGGCTGTTCTTGATGGGTGGCATGAATTCCAGCGGTATCGCGCTGGCCGGTGGCGCTGGCAAGGCGCTGGCCGAATGGATCATCGCAGGCCACCCGACGATGGAGTTGAACGAGGCCGATATCCGTCGTTTCGGCCCCGAGATGAATGTGCTTGGCGCTTTGGAGGCGCGTATCCCCGAAGTGCTCGGGCGACATTACGATATCTCTTACCCCGGTCTGGCGATGGACACGGCACGGGGGCAGCGGCGCACGCCGATCCACGGGGCTCTCTGCAATGCAGGCGCGCGCTTTGCCGGAATGGCCGGATGGGAACGTGCCGTGCATTTCGGAGGTGAGGCCGCGCATTTGCCGCTGACATTCAGCGCACCTGCGTGGCGGGATCGGGTCGGGGTCGAGGTCGAAGCTTGCCAGACAGGGGCCGCAATCATCGACCAATCTGCTTTTGGCAAGATCATGGTGCAAGGGCCGGATGCCTGCGCTTTCCTCAACCGGATATGTGCAAGCCAGATGGATGTCGCGCCGGGTCGGATCGTCTATTCCCAGATCCTCAATGCGCGCGGCGGGATCGAATCCGATGTGACCGTGCAGCGCCATGGCCCCGAGACCTATCTGATGATCACGGGTGCTGGCGAAGTGGTCCGCGATCTGATGCATATGCGCCGCGAAAAAGGCACGGCACGGGTAGAGATCACCGATGTCACAAGCGGTTGGGCCATCATCGGGCTGGCAGGCGCGCGGGCGCATGAAGTCCTGCAAAAAGCCAGTGCGGCGCCTGTTCCAGCGCTCAAACCCTTTGGTTTCGCGCCTGTCGAGGTCGGGCTGGCGCGCGGGTTTGCCGGAAAGCTTAGCTACACAGGGCAAGCAGGCTATGAGCTCTATATTCCGTCCGACATGGCGATGGCCGCCCATGACGCATTGGTCGCCGCCGGGGCCAGCCACGCGGGGCTTTATGCCACCGGCAGTTTGCGGATTGCGGCGGGCTTTCGTGCGTGGGGGCACGAACTCACGCCCGGCACAACGCCGCATGAGGCGGGGTTGGACCACTTCTGCGCTTGGGAGACTGATTTCATCGGCAAGGCGGCGCTGGCGGATCACACTCCGCAACGACAGATCGCGACTCTGCTGTTTGACAGCCCTGATGCGGTTCCGATCCATGATGAACCGATCTGGTTTGACGGACATGTCGCGGGGCAGGTCACCTCTGCCGCGTGGAACTATACCCACGGTCGGACGGCGGCGTTGGCGATGCTGACCACGCCACTTGACCGCCTGCGCGCAGGCGAAATCGTTGACCTGTTCGAGGTGGAAATTGCCTGCACCCGTTTTAGCGCCCGCGCCGCCCTTGCCCCCTTGAAGGATTGGAAGACATGACACGCACCGTCCAATGCGCCGTGATCGGCGGCGGGATCATGGGGGTCGCGGCCCTTTATCAACTGGCAGAGCATGGCTGGACCGATACGGTTTTGTTCGAAAAGGCAGAACTGACGTCTGGGTCGACGTGGCACGCGGCGGGGCAGATTGCCCATGCGGTGGGCTCGCGTCTCTCGGGCTGGATCAACAAAACATCCATCGCGACCTATAAGAGGGTCGAGCAAGAAACCGGCCAAAGCATCGGCTGGCACGAGGTCGGCGGCTTCCGCGTGGCGTATGATGACGACGAAGTCGATTGGATGAAATCCATCATGGGCGTGGGGCGGTTACTGGACCTGCCGATGGAACTGGTCGGGCCCGAGGACGTCAAAAAAGGTAATCCGTTTTACAACACCGAAGGCATGAAAGCCGCTGTTCAGACCTTTGAGGACGGGCATATCGACCCCTCCAGCGTGACGCAGGCCCTCGCCCTTGCTGCGCGCAATCGCGGGGCCAAGATCGAACGACACACCCTGATCACCGGGGCGGCGCGCAAAGGCAACATGTGGCGGTTGACCACCGACAAAGGCGAAGAGGTCTTGGCCGAACATGTTGTCATCGCCGCTGGATCTTATGCCAATCAGGTGGGCGCTTGGTTCGGGCTCAAAATCCCCTCCGTATCTTGCCTGCACCACTATCTGGTGACCGACACGGTGCAAGAATTTCTGGACCGTCCCGAATTGCCCGTGATGCGCGACAATTCCTTTGGCGGCTACATCCGGCAAGAGCAGAAATCGGGCCTGATCGGCATCTATGAAGGCCATGTCTGCCCGACGGTCTGGACGATGCCCGAAGGCGCGCCCTGGCAGGCGGAGAATGAGCTGTTCGAGGCGGACTACGACAGCATCGGTGATTTCCTTATGCGCGCCTTTGACCGAATGCCGATCCTTGAAAATCTGGGCATCAAGCGGGTCGTACGCGGAGCAATCACCCATACGCCGGACGGGGGGATGCTGGTGGGGCCATCGGGTGCGCCGAACGTCTGGCTGGCCTGTGGATCATCCATTGGTCTCGCCTGGGGTGGTGGGGCCGGACAGATATTGGCTGAATGGATGACCAGCGGTGAAACAAGCCAGAACACGCGGTCCATGGACCCGCGCCGTTATGGCGATTTTGCCGATGACACGTTCATCGTCGAACGCACCAAAGACGAATTCATGCGCCGCCACGACACCCCAGTGCCGGGCAAACAGTTCCATAGCCTACGGCCAGTACGCCGCCATGTTCTTTATGATCGGCTTGCGGCCAAAGGTGCGGTCTTTGGCGAAGTTGCCGGATGGGAACGCCCGCGCTGGTTTGCGGATACGCCGGGTGTGCCAGATCGCAATGGCTGGCACCGCCAAGACTGGCACGAAAACGTCGCGGCAGAGGTCAAAGCCGTGCGCGAGGCCGCCGGCGTCATCGACCTGTGTGCCTTTTCTCAGATCGAGGTTAAGGGACCGGATGCACGAGCGTTGTTTGAGCGCTTGAGTGCCAACAAGGTCCCCAGCTTGGGCCGCATTGCGCTCTGCCACCTGCTGACCGATGCAGGCAAGTTCGAGACGGAGGTGACCATCTGTTGTCTTGGGCCCGACACCTATTTTGTCGGGTCGGCGATCGCCCGCACCAATGCCGATGCCGACTGGTTGAAGTCTCATATCTTGCCAGATGAAAACGTCACCATCACCAATCTGAGCCAAAACTGGGGCATGCTGGCGTTGTCGGGGCCTGCCTCGCGCGATATTTTAGGCCAGATCACCGATGCGGACCTGTCAAACGCGGGGTTCCCTTGGCTAACCGGGCAAGAAATCGCTGTTGCGGATCAACACTGTCTTGCGTTGCGGGTGTCGTTCACCGGCGAATTGGGGTGGGAATTACACGCACCGCTGGACGCCATCGGAGCAATCTATGATGCGCTCCACACTGCGGGGAACGATCACGGTTTACGCGATTTTGGCAGCCACGCCCTAAACGCGATGCGGATGGAAAAGGCCTATCCGGCCAGCGGCGAGTTAACGACGGATGTGGGGCTGGTTGAGGCCAATCTGATGCGGTTCTTCAAACCCGACAACCGGACGTTTCTGGGGCGGGATGCGACGCTGAACACGGACGCGAAATGGCGCCTTGTCTACGCAGAGGTGGAGGCCACCACTCATGATTGCCACGGCGGCGAGCCTGTTCTGTCGGGCGACACCGTCGTCGGGCTGACCACATCGGGCGGCTACGGGCACAGCGTCGGCAAAAGCCTTGTCTTTGCCTATCTGCGCGCCGATGCGCCGCAAACCGGCCTTTCGGTGCAACTGTTAAACGAACCCCATGCGCTGCATCTGCTGGATGCACCTGTGTGGGACCCTAAAAGCGAAAGGCCAAGGACATGACGGCCCCAAGACAGGCAAGGATCGAAAAGACGCTTCCTCTGCGCCGCTGGTTCCCAAAAATGAATGAAAACCGAGGCGCTGAAATCTACCGCCCCAAAGGCCCGGCGTTGCGACTGGTGCCCAAACCGAAAGGAAGCAAACCATGAGTGATACAATCACAGGGGGAGAAGCAGTCTACCGCGTCCTGAAGGCGAATGGTGTGACAACCGCCTTTGGGCTGTTGGGTGGGTCGATGCTGGAACTTTATGACGCCATGTACGCGGGCGGCGACATCGCCTATGTCGGGGCGCGCGATGAACGGGCGGCGGGCCATATGGCAGACGCCTATGCGCGGGTGAATGGCGGGCCGGGCGTTGTACTGGGCGCGCAAGCCGGGCCAGGGGTGGTCAATCTGGTGACCGCCGTGGCCGAGGCGCAGCTGGCCTATTCCCCGCTGGTCGTGATCGCAGGCGCGATCAGTCGCGGGGATCAAGGCAAGGACACCTTTCAAGAGGTTGATCAGGTCGCGCTTTTTGCGCCCATCTCAAAACGCTCGATCATGGTGACGGACGCCGCGCGTCTGGCCCCGATGCTTGAGGACGCGATCCGTTTGGCGATGTCAGGACGACGCGGTCCGGTGGTGCTCCACGTCCCGCGTGATTTGTTCTCAGCCGAGGTCCCAGCAATTGAACCCATCGCGGTGAAAACTGCCAAGGCTGGCCCACCAGCAGCAAGCGATGTTGCTGCGATCAGCGCGATGATTACAGGCGCGAAACGGCCAGTCATTTTTGCAGGTGGGGGTTTCAAATGGGCGGAGGGCACAGCTGCCCTGACCGCCTTGGCTGAGACGTTGGAAGTGCCCGTCGTTGCTTCCACGGGCCACGCCGATGTCATGGCGCACGGGCATCCGTGGTTCGCAGGGCAAGGTGGCCCGCGCGGCAATCGCGTTGCAAGCCGCCTGACCCGTGAGGCCGATGTGATCGTGGTTCTGGGTGCACGACTTGGCTTTAACTCGACGTTTCATAGCGCGGAATATGTGAACCCAGCCGCGCGGATCGCCCATGTGGATATTGAGGGCAGCGCCGTGGGTCGCTATTTCCCCGTCGAGATTGCGGTGCAGGCAGATGCCTATGAAACAGCGCTCGCCCTGATGGATACGCCCGCACCCGACATTGCCGCTTGGCGGACAGGCTTTACCGCTGACATGGCATCATTGGTGGCAGAACGGGAAGACGAGGCCCGGATTGCAACCTTGCCCATGCATCCCAGACGCGCCTTGGCCGAAATTCGCGCGGGCCTGCCGCAGGACGCCATTGTCACGCTCGATACCGGCAACACCTGCCTTCAGGCCGCCGACCGACTGGCGCACTACCACTCCCCCGGTCTTGTGACACCGCTGGATTTCGGCCTTGTCGGGTTCGGCATGCCTGCGGCTATCGGGGCCAAGGCGGCGGCCCCCGATCGTCCGGTGATCGCCATCATGGGCGATGGGTCCATGGGGTATACGATGATCGAGGTGCAGACCGCCGTAAGTCACAAGCTGGCGGTGATCTTTATCGTCCTCGACAATCAGGCCTGGGGTGCCGAGAAGGCTTACCAAGAGGAGTTCTTTGGCGGGCGTTTGCTCGGGGCCGAGATCGCAAGCCCGCGTTTTGATAAATTCGCAGAGCTGTGCGGCGCGCGCGGCTTTTGGGTTGAGGGACCGGGCGACATGGGTCCAGCACTGGAACAGGCGCTTGCCAGCGGCGAAACCTGCGTCATTCAGGGGCGGATTGACCCCGGAGCCCTGATGA
>CALNXN010000009.1:0-263501 GCA_942490645.1 uncultured Alphaproteobacteria bacterium
ATCCGCATTGTGTGAGTTCGCGCCCTGCGCGGTGAGCGGCGGGTATCGAAATTTCGCACCGAGGGCAATAGGAGCGCTTTGGGCTGGAAGCGGTCATCTGACGTAACGGTGAGAGCAAGAAATTTGGCGCGTTTTGCAAAATTTGAGCGCTGTAACGCCGCATGTCGGTCGAGAGCCCAATGTTGCCTTTCATGCAATTCGCTTCACCCGTCAGTATTAGTGGAGAACAGACATTTGCCACAACTTGCACCGAAGTTTGCGCTGCGGACTATGCAGACCGTCAACGTTCGCTTTGTATTTGGCTGGTCAGTGTGTTCTCGTACATATAGCATCATACGAGTCCGTCTTCAAAACTGAGGACATGCCGTGCCAAAACCAATGGAAAGAGTTGGTCAGAGTAACCTGATGGCTAAACTGTCCGCGCACAACAACGACAAGCTGCGACACAAGAAATCCTCGAAGTGATCAGCCACAACCGGGACGACGACTGTTTGCCCTGAACAACTGAAGCCGTCTCACGCCTGTAGGCGATGCACCGCTCGCTCACATTTGTGCGATAGATAAAGCGTAATCGGAGGTGACATTTCCTGTACAGAGCTGCGAGACCGAAATCGCCGAAAACGCCTCGCACGGTTCAATGAACCGATCACGAACGACCTGATGTTTGCGGTCAGATCGCCAGTCCGACGCGAAGTGATACGCTTCGACGATCTTGCCGACAGTGACCTGCATAAGCAGAGGTTCTCGAACCGGGTATCAATGTGTGGACGAAGGTTGAATACGCAGCGTGCTTGTTTGCCTCCGTTGGTCAGTGGAGAAACCGGCGTTGGCTGCATAGTTCTGTACCGCCGCGAGGTCGCGCCGTTTTCGGATGAGGAGGTGGATCTGGTACGAAGTTTTGCCGCCCAGACTGTCATCGCGATCGAGAATGTGCGCCAGTTCCGAGAAGTGCAAACCCGACTGAAAAGGGAAATCGCGACCAAGGACATTCTGCAAGTCATCAGCCAGTCACGTGACGATGAGCACCCAGTTTTCCAGTCGATCGTCGATAATGCAGCGCGCCTATTGAATGCCCGCGATGTCGGCCTGATGCTTGTCAACGAAGCTGGCACACATCTCTGCCTCGCGGCCGGAATGGGAGACAATCCGGATACGTTCCCTATCGGCTTCGAGATAGATCTCGACAGCCCATTGATGAGCAGCACCGGCGATCCGTGGAGATGCGCATTATTAACATTCCCGACATTGCAAACGATCCGCTCTACGAGGCGCGTGATCCTGTCCGCGTCAAGCTAGTCGAAGTCGATGGAATACGCAGCCGTTTGACAGTCCTCTTGCTGAAAGACGACGTTAAGCGTTTGGCTGGCATCAATTTGGCCCGTAGCGGAGGTGCTGGCATTTTCCGGAGATAAGAAATAGCTCTGATCGAGACTTTCGTTGCGCAAGCGGTGATCGCCATTGATACGCACAGCAGTTCCGTGCGCCACAAGACAAAATAGAAGAAGTTCTTATCTCTCAACAGTGTCACTCGAGAAGCGCGTCGAGGACCAAGAGGGAGAGACCGAGCGCGGCCGGGGAGACTCAAGTGCTTTGCGCCCTTTGCTGTGGCCGATGCTAACGTTTCCTCCGGTCCGAGAAGATGCTGTCGAGTCACCGCCCCTGCTTGGTGTGCTGTTTCTGCGACATTCGTGGGTTCACGGCTTTTTGCGAAACCGCTCAGAACCAGAAGAAACGAATAGAGGTGCCGTAACCGGACGAAGTAGGAGGGGGTTGGCCGATCAAGTGCCCATACAGCTGGCGTCGATCACCGCATGGGCGACGGGATTATGTTTTTCTTCAACGACCCGATTCCCTGCGTCGACCCGGCCGGGATTCGCGGTTCGACTGGCTATCGCGATGCGCACACGAATGCCCTGAGCTGCAGCCAGAAATGGGAGCGAATGGGCTACCGGCTGGGCTTCGGGTGTTGGAGTGTCGCTGGGGTATGCAACGGTTGGACGGTCGGCTCCAGCGGTGGTTCGACGGCGACGGCCTGGGTACCGCGATCAACCTTGCCTCGCGACTGTGCGATAGCCGAAGACGGCGAAATCCTTCTCAGCCCGCGAGCGCCATTGCGGTCGAGGACGAGTTTCAGATCACGTCGCGCGGAGAACTAATCCTCGTGGCTGCGGAACTGCCAGAGGTATTCCATCTGGCTGTCGGTGCAGGTGGCGCAAGGATCACTGGCAGCTTCGCTGGTCCATTTGCCCAGTACGGTCATTCGTTGCGGCAAAGCACCAAAGGCCGCAATGCGGACAAAGTACTTCTGCAAGGCGTTCCATACTTTGAGGGCCACTTTCGGTTGAAAAAGAGCCACCCCAAGGCTCATCTAGAGCGAGCGATGTCGATATAATATCAACGCACTGGCCTTTAGCGCTTGGGTGATCCACCTCCATGTTGAGGGAACTAAGGATCAATCCTCTGATAACGGAAGCGGATCCAAAGTGGTCTCAAGGCAGTCCTCGCAGATACCATGACTCAGCCGCACTTCGCTCCGTCCACCTTCGGCGTAGTAAGTCTCGGCGGAGATATAGTTGCCGTCAGCGATTTGAGAAGACTGAACCCTTTGACACCAGCTGCACATCGTCACGTTGGGCAGGTCGCGGTTTTCCTCTTCCAGTCTCCTAAGTCTCTTGAAGTCGTAAAGGCGCATTGGGGGTCTTTGCCATGAATTCTGATAAAAGGAGCAAAAGATGAATCCCGTGCAAATATGGCCTTCAAAAACCGGCCGAAGCGATTGGCAAATGTTGCGATGACGATCAGGAAGGGAGTCATCGAAACGGCAAAAATTCCGTGACCCAGTTGGGATCATGCGAAATCCGCTCATAATCTTACGGATTGTTTGCGACCTGCTCGCCTTGCCTACAGTCAAACAGACTACGGCCAATGATCGCGTCCGCAGTGAGTTCTGGAGCACCGTTCTCTTTCGCAAAGGAATTCCAACCATTCTTACCAATGGCCCGGATGGTCCCGCTGCGGTCAGTTTCAAAAAGCCAGTCCTATATTCACAGCGTCCACAATGCGACATATTCCTCGATCTCGCATAAGGCAAGAGTACTGCAACAGCAATGCCAATTCTGTCATTTGCAGAAAGTTCTAGTCTGAATTGTGAGATTGGTCTGACATTTGTCAAAGTCTGAACTGCCTCTCCAAAGGCAGGTGCGCAGGGCGGCGCAGGAAGAAGACAAACTTCCAAACTGCAGCATCCGACACAAAGGGCTCGAAGCGGACCTTCGACGCCAAAGGAACGAAGGTCCGCTAAGGGCCGTCCATGAAGACGGCCCGGATGTTCAGATTTCAATCGCCTCTGCGATCGCCAGAGCATCCTCAAGCTCAACCCCAAGATATCTGACAGTGCTGTCCACCTTGGTGTGACCCAACGGCAGTTGGACAGCACACAGCTTGCCGGTTTTCTTGTAGATTTGAGTGAATGGTGCGTCGCATAGAATGCGTGACAAAGGCGCTGGCTCCAGCCCAATCGACGCCACCCAATCTCGGACGATCCGCGCGTATTGGCGCGTCGAGATGTGTAGGCGTTCGTGAAACCGGCCGGGCCACAAGTACTCCGAGCCGACCATGTTTTCGTCCTCCATCCAATTCTCGAAGGACGCACGCGTCCCTTCCGAAGTCTCAAACCGAACAGGTTTCTGAGTTTTGCTTTGCAAGACCGATGCCCGCTCCTTGAATTGACCTGATGGCATGACATCGACAACTTACATTTTCACGAGGTCGCAACCGCGAAGCTTGCTGTCGATTGCCATGTTGAAGAGGGCAAGGTCGCGATGGTTTTCGGCCATTTCAAGCCGAACCCTGATCGCCCAGACGTGTTCTGGTTTCAGAGGCCGTTTCTGACCGACGATGCGACCTTTGTTCCAGGCAGGGCGTAGTGCGCGAATAGCAGGTAAGTTGGTGTTTCCATGACTGATCCTCCGATCCGCCACGCCCACCCACGACGACAACCCGACGTTGACCAACGCAGCATATCATCAGTTGCTGCGCCGCATCCGAGGTCCGCTGCATTGGAGTCCATCCTTTGTACGATCTGTGTTGCGGCGGGTCAGTCTCAAGCCTTGTGGAGCCTCTCTTTGTATCCGGCCTTTTGATCTGGCTTGTTGGTTGCCGTGGCCCTGTTGGGAGTGCGCACGCGCCGCTGTCTCATTACTACCGAGATCGATGATGACCAAATGGGCTCTCAGACTTTGGGTGCGTCTTAATTCCGTTCCATGCATTTGAGGTTTACGAACATCGTGGTGACTGCGGTCTGCCTAGATCGCGGTCACTATCTCTTTTTCCTTCCAATCAAAGTCCTTGTCGGAGCTCAGGACACTCCATGCAATCCGGGCCAGTTTGTTGGCTAGTGCGACGCCAAGTTTGTTGTGCGGCATGCGCGTTGAGGCGGCCTCCAGCCAAGTGCCAAAACTGAACTTGGGCCAGCTCGGGTCGCATCATGATGACCTGCGCAGCCTGCACGAAGAGCATGCGCAAATACCGACTGCCGCGTTTTGTTATGCCGCCTAAAATAGTGCGGCCGCCAGTGCTGTATTGTCTTGGTACCAACCCAAGCCATGCCGCAAAATCGCGCCCGCGGTCATAGGCCTCGCCCTTGCCGATGGCGGCGACCATTGCCGTTGAGATCAGCGGGCCAATGCCTGGAATGGTCATGAGGCGCTGGCACCCCGGCTCAGTTTCGCTGACCTCTTTTATTTCTGACGTGGTCATCTCGATCCGCTTATCCAGCCAGATCCAGTCTTGCTGAAGCCCCAAGATCAATCTCCGCATACGCAGGGACATCTCGGCGCTGCGGTTATCTAGAATGGCTACAAGGGAATTGCGCAGGGCTGCGACACTGCGCCGGACAGTGATCCCCTGTTCGATCAAAAAGGCACGGATTTGATTCATCGCGGCTGTCCGCCGCGACACCAGACGCGACCTGACCCGGTGTAGCGCCTGCAGGTCGAGCTGTTCTTGCGTCTTCTCGGAGACCGTCTTCAGATTGGGGCGCAAAGCGGCTTCCGCAATCGCCTCGGCATCATTGTAGTCGTTCTTTTGACCCTTGTTGAAAGGCTTGACGTAAATCGCTGGAATGATGCGAGGCTCAAATCCCAAACCACGTAGGGTGCGGCTCACGAAGTGGGCGCTCAAACAAGCTTCCATGCCCACAATACAATGCGGCAACTCTTCAAACGTCGATACCAATGCCATGCGCTTGATCTTCTTACGCAGAACTCGCCGACCATCTCTATCAAAGCCAACCAAATGAAAGACGTCCTTGCCAATATCAATGCCGATGGACATCAGCTCATCAAAACCATTCTTCGCCATGCTACTTCTCCTATTTGCAGAAATAGGCTCAGCCAACCTGGCGGAGAAGCAGCCGATAATTCATATACGATACTGCATCGCCAGAAACGACCAGACCAATTGGATGAAATTCGTGTGATCACGATCAACTCGCAGGTCGTCACGGAGTGCCACGCCAGCCAGGTCTTTCATCCCGATCAAAATCGGCCACACCATCGTGGACGCCGCGCGCTCATTGAGACACCAGCTGCACCTTGTTCTGGTGTGACGAGGCAACGGTGGATGCAGGCGCACGGCGCGTCGCCTGGCATGCCATAGCGCAGGTATTAACGGAAAGCGGCGGCATAAGCACTTCGAAGAATGCTGGACGACGATAGCCGCCCGGTCTGGTCAAGCGGTCGCTCTCGAGGCGCTGGCATCCAATGCCCGACCTTATCGTCGCCACAGCATCATTCTGGTAGGTGAAGATCGGCAGTTCGATTACGCGTTCGAGCCGGGATATCTGGTGCCTGCCGAAGCCCTTGTAAGTCAGCCCGGCATTCGGATCGTGCGTGGCAAGGACGCAATAAAGTGGATACACTTCGCGTTGGATCGACATCACGTGATAAAGGCCAACGGTGGTTATTCTGAATCGCTTTATCTTGTGCCCGATGGTTTTAATACGGGCTGACGTCGGGAGGGTGAGCGCCTTGAACTGCAAGCACGATCCGAGATATACGGGCCGATGCCGGTGAAGGCCATGAGGAGAAGCACGGCTCGTCAGCGCGTCCTTTTCTGACGGTCGGGGCAGCGCGAAGGATGCTTGCCAAGCCCGCGAAAGTGAGGCGTGATCGCGTCGCCCAAGAAATTCGGAAGTGGGACCGTGATCTTGCCGTGGAGAGCTACGAAGCTGAGCGGTTGCGTGAAAATCGGTCGTCCGTGCGGGCTATTGACGTTGCCCTGCACGTCGGGATCAGCGCATTGTCAATCTGTCAGCTCACCGAGCGAGGAATTGAAAGCGAGACCTTAGCGACTGGTCCACGGCAGCTTCGTCCGCACAGCACAGACTTCACCTAACTCACTGTCCGGTTCCTCGAGTAAGCGGTCTTTCAAGCGGGAAAGCGGACGTTGCCGCGAAAACAGTTGGCACCGAGTGGCTGGAAACCATCGCTTTGCAGACATCTGACGGAAAGGGTCAGATGACCGCGTTGAGCCCTTAGACAGCGCCGTTTTAATCCGTCAAGACCCCGAACGTTGTAAACCCGTTCTGGAGATAACTGGCCAACCCCGTGTCCACGTTGACGGAAATCCTGTTGCCGTCCTGGCCCCATGATCTTTGGTTGTCGTTGGTTTCGACTCTCAAAATCTGGGTGCCTGCCTCGCTAATTTGCCAACTGTCGTTCGTGTTCAGCCAAGCATAACAGCCGGCGTTTTTCTCGCCAGAAGCAAAGCGAAACAAGAGCACAGGCACGCCATTCGGGTCCAGCCAGACGCCGTTGGTGACCTCTTCAAACCAAATGCAATACCGTTCAGTGCCCGGATCCGCCTGCGGAAGGCTCTCATTTGCGCTAAGCAGCGTCGCGCACCAGCGCGGAGCGGTTTCAGTTGACAGATCTGGCAAGTCGGCCTTGTTGCGCCGGAGCCAGGACGCCGCTGCACGGCGCGTATTTGGCCCAAGGATCCCGTCAACCCCGCGCGGGTTATTGCCTGCCTCTTTCAAAGCAGTTTGAACGCATTTCACGACTGGATCAGCTGACGCAACAGCTGGCATGACGCTCAGCAGGATCGAAAGTAACATGTGATAAGGTTTCAAAGTCCCTCCAGTCTCACGATGTGAAGAACGCCCAAGGGCTGTGCTTCGTCGTGACCATTGCAAAGTCAGAATACCCCGATCGCGCATCGCGTCAGATCGTCTGGAGCCCATCCCGCGTTGCGCAGGACGACGGTAACGCGGCAGCGCAAGCCAACCGGCAAGTTCTGAAGATCTGTGGCGTTCATCTTTCATGCGGTTCAAACGACACTTGCTGGTAAGTATGCGTTCCCTTTTCGTAACGCGCCACCAGTTTCACCGGTCCGCGCTGCGCCGCGATTGTGATCTCGCAGGATGACGGCAAAGTTGCAGAACGTGTTTCCAGCGTTGCCTGAATGGTGACCGATGGCGACGACGCGTTCCCGATGTCTTCGCAACGCAAGACAACGTGATTGAGCATGGAGTCCCGCAACGGATTTAACTGTTCCAAGTGCTTCTGCATCGGTGATGGAAAGGTACGTGGCAGCCAATCCTGCCAGGTCAATCCCGGAAAAGCAGCATAGGGCAGGGTGCTCATGCAAAACTCGAGAAGTGACAAAAAGCTGTCGGGCGGGGCATCGATTCCATTCAGTCGGAACCCGTCGAATTCGAGAGCAGCAGTCATCCATGCGGTTTCACCTTGCCGGATCGCATATTGTCCGTTCTCCAGTAAAGCCGTCTCCACCACCAGCGGGCCTGCTTTAACGGGCGGCGCCGCAACGCTGTTCTCCTGTGTGACCGTCCAGATCGCGCGCCCGGGCAGCATCCCCAACAGGATGTTCCGCACCTCCGGATTTGGCGCCGAGGCCATGACGATGTCACCGCGACGGACATGTCCCGACGCGCGCCATTCAGAAGCCGAAGAGCGTGCTCGGATCGCAAAGGAAGTAATTGGCCAGCCGAAAATCTCGGGTCGGCGCACCGGCTTCGTCGCCGACTTGCGCCTGAAGGTGCAGATGCGGCACAGGCGAACGGCCAGAATTGCCCACCAGACCCACTTCGGTTGCATACCCCACGCTTTGACCCGTTGCCACAAGAAGTGATTTCTGCATCAAATGCCCAAGCAGCACCTGGTCACCCGTGGCTGTCTCCAGAACGACATAATTTCCCCAGTTGTCAGCGTAATTGACTTCGCCTTGGGTGTTGTCAGCCACGCTGTCCTTCGCACCTATCACCGTTCCGACAATGGGCGAAAAAACCGCCTCTCCCCAGAGCGAAGGACGCGTCTGTGCACCAGTTCCCGCCGATACGGGCCGTTGGAAATCAAGCGCGTGCCGCCAGTCTCCGCGGTGAGAAAGATCATCGTCAAACCCCTGCGTGATTTCCAGTGTGCCCTGCACTGGAATGCCCAAAAGCGGTGTGCCCGGGTCGCCCCAGCGTGCGATCAGCCAATCGCGCGAGACGCGGTTTTCCTCCGGCTTGACGCCCCATGACGCAACCAAGTCTTGAGGAGTGCCGAAAGGTGGCGCAGCCAACAAGACCAATCCGCTGTATAGGGTCACCGCAAAAGGTATTGGCAGAAAGGACACCGCCGAATAGTCAAGAAGCACTTGCAGCAGCGCCGCGATCAATGCGGACATCGCACCACCCAAGGCAGCGAAGGACAAGCTGCGCAGGCCCGGTACGAAAAAAACTGCGCCAAGCGCTGCCCCAGACAAAAAGAAGTTATAGGAGGCCGCACCCCAATAGATCGGGGCACCGGCCGCGACGAGGATCGAGGAGGCAAGGACGCCTGCGATCCAGCCTGTCATGCCAGCCAGCAACATAGCGGGCGACCAAGCCAACAGAACGCAAGCGATCAGGATGCCGGACAGCAGAGATGGCGAAAACAGAAACACCCCCATGGACCGCAGGAAAATTTGGGGCAGGTCCCAAAAGCTATCGATTTCGAACAATGGCCACTGGAAATATTCGATTGCGCGGGCAGATGCCTCGGGAAAGATCGTGAAGGCGATGAAGGCGATGGCACAATAGGGCCATACCAGCACGGGTAAGCGACTTTTGCCGACAAGGTCTTTGGCCAAGAACGTGAACAACAGACCTGCGAACACAATCGCCGCGATCATAAGGACGCGCAGTGCGAAGGATTGGTCGGCCGGCAGAAAGATCCACGCGCCCGCGATGGCGCTGAGCAGGCCATTGGCCCGGTCGGTGACTTTGAACCACTGTTGACCGGACACGCGTCGATGCCTTGCTGACAAAAGTTCGAGAGCCGTCAACGACAGTGCCCCTGCGAACGCCAGCGCGGGTTGCAGAAGCAAAACCCCCCACAACCCCAGCCCGACCCAAGGCGATTGCACCAAGCAGATCGCCGCAATCGGGTTCAGGTAGGCCTCTGAAATCCGAGTCCAAACCTCTTTGGGCAGAACGGGCCACTTCCTAACGGTGTCAATTGCGCTCATGTAAAACACCGGTCAGATGGTCCGGCAACCTTTCGCGGTCTTCGATATATTCGAGGTCTTCGCGGTCACGAATGATATGCGGTTTTGAGTGTTCATCGATCAGAACCACGGCGGGGCGCAGGTGAATGAATTGCATCGACTGATCGAAATTGTAGGCTCCTACCGGATGAAGGGTCAGGTAATCCCCAACACGCAGTTGTGGCAGGTTGATGGTTTCACGGATCACGTCGATCTCCATGCAGAGATCGCCCAACAAACGCGATGGGTATGATTTACCCGATGCGGAGCGGTGCGGGCCCGCGTTCAGAGCAAACCAGGCGGCAGAGTACAGAAGGCTGATCCCGGCGTTGAGAACATAGCTGAGCTTTGCCGGATGGCTGGACAGCTTATTTTCTTTCATGACGAGATCAGACAGCGGTGATCCAACCCGGTGCTGGCGGGCCGCTCCCTTGATCGCAACGATCGACGTGATGAGGAACCCGGCTTCATCCACAAGATACCGACCGGATTCCAAGCGCAAATCTGGCCGTTCGGGCTTGGGGAGCTGGTTCAGCTCGGATGTGATTGCCTCTGCATAGGCATCAATGTGCGGAACGCTCATATCGCTCGGACCGGCCATTCCGTGCAGCAGGCTGTTGGAGGGAAAACCACCGCCAATATTGAAGCAGGCAATCTGATGCCCCGTGTCCTCTTTGAGTTCTTGGCGAAGACCCAGCATGGCCTGCGTGGTGATGCGGTAGGCTTCCGGGTCCAAAAGATAAGTGCCAATGTGGCAATGCAGTGTGTGCAGTCGAAGCGACGGGTTTTCGATCACGCGTCGTGCTGCTTGATAGGCTTCCCCATTGGCAAGGCTAAATCCGAACTTCGACCACAGCGGCGCATGGGTGCTGTTGAACCAAATCCGCACGCCAACGTCGTAGGTCCCGCCCAGTTCCTCCGCAACACTTTCGATGCAGGCCAACTCATCCCAGTTGTCGATCTGTATCAGGGCGCCTTCTCGGAGCGCGCGCTCGATGCTGTCTCGGCGCTTGTACGGGCCATTAAAGACGATCTGGTCCCCTGCGTACCCAAGATGCCGCGCTTTGCCATATTCAAAGGAGGAGACAACTTCGGCCATCCAACCCTCCTGTTTCAGGATCATGCAAATCGCGTCCAGCCGGTTGGTTTTGAACGACCAAGTAAAGCTGGTTTCTGGATAGCGTGACAGGAACGCCTCGCGCATCTGCTTGGCCTGTTTGCGGATTGAACTTTCGGAAAACACGAACATGGGCGTGTCGTATTGTTCAGCTAACTCCTCCACCGTGACGCCATCGATATTGTCGAGCACGTTTTTCACTGTTCCGCGCGACATCGGGTTCCGCTCAGCAGCGGATTCGATCGGCAGATTGCCAAGCTCGTCGGAAATCACTGGTCCTTGGTACAAACGGTTCATTTTTTCGAAACTTCCTTTTCGGGGGCGCTGGTTGTCGCGTCCGAAGTGTCTGCGGGCGACCGCATAATCTGACCGTCTACAGCCATGTCGGCGATGGCCGCGATGTCCGTGACGATGTCTTCGCAATGGCGCAAGAACATCTTGCCCGCTGGACATACCGCCATCTTCGGAGTCTCCATCCCAAGTGCGTTGCGTGCCGCCCAAGCCGGCATGTTGCAGCCGAGTTTGGCTGGAAATGAAATCCACGCCGGAAACCGCGGGTTAATTTCGAACAGATAACGTTTGCCGCCCGGGGGCTGAACGAATTCGATCTCGAAAGGTCCGTCCCACTTCAAGACTCTGATCAAGCGCTTGGCCTCGGATAGCATTTCCGGATTGTCGACCACGACGCCGCCGAAGGCCTTTCCGAGTTGTGTGCGCAGTAACTTTCGCACACTGCATTGCGCGATGATCCTGCCATTGCCGTCCCCGAGTCCGGCAATGACAAATTCCTCGCCGTAGACGGCTTGCTGCAAAAGAACGGGCCCACCCCATACATCAAATATCGCCTGAAAAGCGGTGTATAACTCGGCCTCGTTGCGCACCAGCCGTGCGCCATACATCGCGCCCTTGACGTAGCAGGGGTATCCGGTCTGGAGGGCAAACCCCGACAAGGTGGCCGCCTTATGGGCGGCAAAAGTTTTGGGAACCGGGATATTCGCGCTCTTGCTGAGCTCGGCCAGTTTCGATTTCTCGCGCGCCGCGAGCGCCGTGGCAGATGGAATGACGACCTCGATTCCAAGGCTTTCAAGTTCGGGGCGCAGTTCGATAAGGTTTTCCAATTCGCTGTCTAGCGTCGGGATAATCAAATCGATGTTTTCGCGGGCGTGAACGTCCTTTAGTCGCGTCAGAAAATCCTGTGGGCCCGCCCCCGGATAAGGGAAAAGGTAGGCCACATCGACCCGATCAGGCCCAAGGGCATGCAGACCGGTTTCCATCATGTCATAGCTGATCCCGACCAAGCGAACGTCGGGCATCTCTGAGCGAATAGCATCAATGACAGCGCCGCCCGGTTGTGGACTCTCGCCACGATGCAGACCGCTGACAGCGATTACGGGATTGGTGCCGGTGTCTCTCATTGCGCCAGCGGCTTTCCATGCGGCAGTAGGCGCATTTCCTCCAGCCGCAACAAAAAGCGTTCCGTATCGCTCATGGCAACGGCGGGTGAAATATCGAATTCGGCGACGACCTGCGCTTCGATTTGCTTTCGGGTCAGTCCACGCCATGCAGCACGCAGGATGAAGACACCCTCCGGGCTGCTTGTGAAAAAGGCCCCCGTTTCCTTATTGAATACAAACCGGTCGCGATAAATAACGATTGGCACGTCGCCTGATCCGGCCACGTGCGGAGGCTCAACGGTCTTGGTCATGGACGGTCTTTCTTCTTTGTTCACGCATGGATAACGCAATGACAGAGCAGACGAATTGACATCCATCAAATCGCCGCTCGTCCGCCCCCATAGAGTGGCACTGGTAAAATAGCGGATCGCAAGTCGCGGTCTGCGCTCTCGCGGACTGAGGATGTAGGATATGATGAGCCTGACACGATTGACGGTGACGATAATACTGGCGCTCTGTGCAGTGCTCCCTGTTCGGGCCGAAACACTACGGATCGCCCCTCACGCGCATCTCTACTCAATCGACCCCGTCTTCACGATGGAATACATTACCAGATCTCACGGTTATCTCGTTTATGACACTCTCTTCGCGCTGGATCAGAACCTCGACCCGAGGCCACAAATGGTTTCCAGGTGGAGCGTATCCGAAGACCGTCTGGAATGGACGTTCACGTTGCGCCCCAACCAGACGTGGCACGACGGAACGCCTGTTACGCCAGAGGATTGCGTCGCATCCCTGCTTCGATGGGGTGCCAGAGACGGAAAGGGCCGGCTGTTGCTGGAGAACACTGCGGAGATCCGAGCAATTTCGGACAAGAGTTTCCGGATCAGGCTGCTGGCCCCTTTCCCTGAGTTGCTGAACGCTCTGGCCAAGTCGTCTTTGAACGTTCCCTTCATGATGCCGGCACGCCTTGCCCAAACCAATGCTTTCCTTCCCATTTCGGAAGCCATCGGCTCCGGTCCCTACCGCTTCGTCGCCGAGGAATGGGACCCCGGAAAACTGGCCGTGTATGAAAAATACGAAGACTATGTGCCTCGGAAAGAGCCGGCTTCCTTCGCAGCGGGTGGTAAGGTTGCGCAGTTTGACCGCATCGAATTGGTCGGCTTCACGGACCCGCGCGCCGCACTTCAGGCGCTGGTGGATAATGAGGTCCAGTTTGTGGAGACCCCGTCGATGCTCGAGCTGCCAAAGATTGAAAGCCGCGACGACATAGAAACGAAAGTGTTTGATGCGACGGGCAACTATGGGGTCGCCATCTTCAATCACCAGATGCCGCCGTTCAACGATCCCGCCATTCGTCGAGCTGTTCTGATCGCCATGGATCAGACCGAATACATGGATGCTGCAATTGGGGATCGTGCCTTCTGGTCGCCATGCCGGTCCACCTACCCTTGCCATACTGAGTACTCACGACCGACATCATCCGCCTATTACATGCGTGGCGATGTCGAGCTTGCGCGCAAAGCTTTGGCGGAGGCTGGATATACCGGCACTCCGGTTGTCATTCTCGACCCGGTCGACAGCGCCGTGATCTCGTCTTTCTCGAAGGTATCCGTGGCCCTTTTGCGGCAAATCGGAATGAACGTCGTACACCGGGAAATGAATTGGCGAGACCTGCGCGACGCTGTGGGGCAACGCACCGGAGAGGCGGGGGAGGTCTGGAACATGTTTCATACCTGGTGGACTGCGGATGACCTTGCTGATCCCATGCATATACTGTTTGCAGGTGACCCTGTGCTAGGTTGGGTGGGCTGGCCGGACGACCCGGAGCTAGAGGCGTTGCGTGCCGAGTTCATTCTGTCGCAGGACGACGAAGTCCGCAGCGCCCTCGCTGCCCAGATACAGGAAGCAATTGTGCTTGGCGGCAATTTCGCCGTGCTTGGGCAATTCATCCAGCCTGTCGCCGTGCGCGAAACCCTTGGCGGGCTGCAGGGACCATTCCAACTCTACTACAGCCTCACGCCGGCGCAAAAATAGCCGATCCAAGGCCGACTTGCGCGCATCGCGTGAGACATCTGCAAGCGCGGTTGCTTGCCGAAAACTGCCGCGCGCAGAACGCGCGGTGGACCTTGCGTTAAAGACGATTTAACAGCTCTCCTCTAAAGGTCGTCGCGTTTCCGGTTTTCATCCGGGGGCCAAATTTGCGCCATTTTTTCACGCTAAACCAACCTCGCGGGCTGGAAAGCATCAGTGGGATTGAGGAGACGTTACTTGGCTATTCTGCGAATGCTCGGATTGTTTCGGGCAGCAATGACACGTGCGTCGACACCTGCAGGCAAATACTTTGCCGCTTTGCTTTTAGTGCTTTTGTCGCATGGCGTTCTGAAGCCGGTTGCACATGCGTCGACCGGGGTCTCGATCCCGGTTTCCGCCAGATCGGGCCTTTCGCTGGTCGGCCATCTTCACCGTCCGTCTTCCAAGAGCCGTGCACCCGCTGTCATTCTGATGCATGGGTGTGGCGGTTGGCAGCCGCCGGTTCTCGCCGCCCTCGAAGACTACGCTCGGTACCTTACGGCAAATGGGGTTGTTGTGCTGAACCTCGACAGTTTCGGGCCGCGCCGAAATGAAGGTGGGCGCGTCTGCAGCAGTTTTCAGCAACTCGCGGCAGCGCGCGACTACCGCACAAAAGATGCGTATGCCGCTCTCGCCTACTTGCAGGCGCAACCCTTCGTGGATCCCAACAATGTCTTCTTGATTGGCCAAAGCAACGGCGGCAGTGTGGCGCTGATCGCGGCCAAGGCCTCGACCAACCGTCGCTATGCATCAGGCCCAGCAGGTTTTCGCGGAACCGTCGCGCTCTATCCGTGGTGCGGCGCGGCAGGGTCATTGCGCCCTAATCTTTCTTCGCCGCTGCTTATTCTTGCAGGCGGACGAGATGATTGGGTTCCACCTAAGGATTGCACACGATTTTCGCCCAGAGGCGCGAGCATCGACGTAAAGGTGTACCCCAACGCGGCGCATTCCTTTGACCTTCAGATACCGCTTCAGCGCTATCTGGGTAAACGGATCGGCTTTGACGCATCGGCCGCCAAACAGGCCCGGCGGGAAATCCTGAAGTTCATAAAAAAGCATTCCACACGCCGGTTTTGATCATGCACTTCGCCGCGACAACGGCGGTGAAGACGACTTTGGTGTTGCCTGTCCGTCATCACGTCGTTCACGCTGGCAGCGATCTTAATCGCAGTTGGTTTGATTTCCTGAAAGGATCAAAAAGCGAAACTGGCCACACCGGTCTCAGGCACCGGTGCTTTGTTTCTGGAAGTCTATGCGGCCATGCTGCCAGAAGTAGGATGGCTGCCAAACAGAGAGTGGGTGCTAGACAGAAAGAGTTCTGTCTTTCTGAATGCTTTCGTTCGAAACACCGGTTTGGTAAATTCCGTTGCGGCGAAGCATATCGGCTGCTGTGAGTGCGACAGTTTTCGGCATAAGCGCAAGCTACACCTGTTCAAGGCTACCTGATCCGCTCCTTCGTCAGTTTCCCCGCACTGGCTTGAAGCAAATGAGTGCTGCAAGCGCATTGTATCCGGGTCACGCAAAGGTCCTTCACGCTATAAATATGCCACTTGCAATTGAGCAGGATCAATACCCATGCCGTATCGATGTCCGAAAATCCGAACAAATTCAGGATGCCCCGTTACTTGTTTGGACGGGATATGGGAGTGTTGGGTATGGAAAGACGCGACTTTGTGAAGTTGGCAATGGCGGGGGCGCTGACGGCAACAGCCTTTGCCTTGCCGGGGTGTGAAGAAGTGTATCTGGAGCGTCCCTACAGCCCCTCACGTCGTTTCGATTATTATTATTACCCGGACATCAATGTGTATTTCCACATCAGTTCCGGGCGATATTACTACTTCTGGGACGGTGTCTGGATATATTCTCGGGTGTTGCCAAGTTATTATTACCTTGATCCGGTGTATCGCGTGGTGATCGTGATCACCGACCGATATCCTTATCTTCGCAATCGCGAACACCGGAGAAAGTTTGGCGGGGGGGTGCCAAACCGAGTGCCGCGCCCACAAACCGAACAACTGGCTCGACGACCCGCATCGGCGCAGGAACCGAGACCGCAGCCATCGGCTGGCCAGGGGCCACAACCGCAACCAACCGCAACCGCAGCCAGAGCAACGGCGGCCTCAGCCACCGCAGGCCCGAAATGATGAGCAATCCAATACACCACCACGCGCCAGTCAGTCCCGGCCAGCATTGCAGCAAAAGCAGCAAAGCCAAGAGAAAAAGCAGGGCAAAAAAACTCAGAAATGGCTGGAAGAAGAAGAGTTCCGCTAGAGCCTACCCTGCTGCTCGTGGGCCTACGCGACCTGGAACTCTTGTCGCTGCTTTGTAGCCTGACCGTGTTGATGTGGCTGTTTGTGTCTGGACAAACAATGCCCTTAACGCTGGTCGGTTGCTTACATGAAATCACCAAAGGCCAAGTGTAGGTGTTCGGTTGTCGCTTTGACGGATCAAGCGATGTTGCGCTGGTTGGTTTGCGCCGCCGCATCCGCTTCAACTTTGCGGCTCACAACCTGCGCGAATTCCTGACCGCCACGCAATACCTGCTGATAAGGCTCAAGGTGCATCGGGGTCGTGATATATGTACTCAAGGCGCTGCGGCGCATCGAATTCTTGATCTGCCGGGTCTTGCAGATCGGTGCGATTACCTGCCCAGTAATCAATCCGGTGGGCAACACTAGCGGGTCGTGGTTTCGCACACTCTGATGTCCAACGCCGATGGAATTCTAGCCGAAGAGCACACGACGGCCCTGGGCAACGAAACAGGACATACTGTTGGCGAAATGCTGAAATCCATGCAGAACGGCACCAACCGCTGTCTTCAAACAGCAGGCACTTTGGCAGGAATGTCGAAACCTACGCGGCACCGCTGATGAATGTGGCCAATGAACCGCGACAGCTAGGATGAGGATCACCGTTGTGATCGGACCCCAGAGTTTGCGTTCTGTAGCCGAAGGCGTGATCCAGTTCAGCACCATCATCACCGCGTTCATCGCGACGGCAGCCCATCCCGTCCACGACGGTCAACTTGGCCAGCGACCGTCCGCGGACAGGATGGCAAGCGCCATTGCGACCAAGATTGCAATGGATGCCGCCGCAACAAAGCGACCGGATCGTGGCAAGGGCCCTTCGACCTGCCCGCCCTGTGTGATCCTGCCCCATGGAGCACCCAGGATCAGCGCGCAGTAGGTATTGGGCATTCTAGTCTGCTTCTCATTGCACCGCCGAAGTTCGAACCGTCGTTCGTAACAGTGAAGAAAACCTGATCAAGCTTTCACGGTCGTTTCAAAGCACAACAAAGCAGGCCTTAGAACCCTGCCTGTGAAAGTCAGCTAAGTCCGCGTTGCGGCCATCTGCGCATGATGCAGCCAAAGTCCGGTCTGAGGCCACTTGACTGGCTTTCTGCGTCACAGCGAATGTCCGGTTTCGGGAAATGAAACATCTGGCAAAGCTAAAGGGCGGTACGGCTGTCCGAATACGACATGGATATGATGTCTGGTTTGTAAACTCAGTAAAATTCCTCGGAGAAACCGTTGAATACGCTTGCTGCCTTGGCGACAGGATTCTGTTGGCAAGAGTTAATCTTTGGTGCACATTTTACTCAGGTCAAATTGTGACCAGAGGAACTTTTTTATGTATTTTTGTCATATCCATGCGTCAAATACAAAGGCATTTTTGGCGCGTTCTTCAGTTCAGGGCTGCGTGTTTTCAGCTTTGCTCGCGGTGACATCTCTGGCTGCGACCTCTGCTCATGCAGAGGGTCGACAATGCCGGATCACGAGCATCTCAAATGGATTTGCAACTCTCATCCGCGACAACGAGACGTTTCGTAGACCCGTTGGTCAATTGATCAAACAAGGCGACAAACTGGAAAAATCCGCCTCTGCCCAGGTGAGCATCACCTGCTCTGACGGTGGGGAAATCACGATCGGGCGTGCCAGCGAGGTCAATCTGGGCAACCTTGTCTCAGCGCCCATCGGTGAACCCCGCGTGTTTCGTATCCTGCGTGGTGTTGCGGGGTTTGTGATGCCGAAACAGGCGGCACCTGTGGAGGTGGAAACTCTGAACGCTGTCGCTTCCGTCCGATCGACGGAATGGACTGTTGATGTCGATGGTAACACCACGCATGTTTTTGTGCGCGAAGGATTGGTAAAAGTGACTGGCACCAGCGGTCAAACTGCGCCTCTTGATACCGGCGAAGGTGTGAGCGTTCTGGCGGACGGTACTTTGGGGCCAGTAGCGTCTTGGGGCCAAGGTCGGATTGACGCGATGAACGCGCGATTGGGCGGTGACTGGCGTTGACACCTGCAAGGTGTGCCATCATCGCGTCCTTCTTTTTCGCGATGTGTCTCTCCTATTTTCAACTCGGAAACCAAGGTGGCGCGCTGTCCCGTTTGGAAGGCCAACTTCTGGATTTCAGGTATTCCTTCCGGGGTGAACTTGACCCACCCCATAACATCACAATTCTGGCGATTGACAACCTAGCGTTGGAACAAGCGCAAGCATTTCCGTTACCGCGCAAGATTATCGCAGACGCGATTAGGGCGGCACATGAAAACGGCGCGAAGGCGATTATTCTGGATTTGCTTTTGTCCGGCCCGACGGAAGACGACGCTGAACTCGAAGCCGCACTTGGTGTTGCCGAAACCACAGCACTTGCGGTGTCATTGACGCAGAATGCTCCAGCGCCGCCCCCCCGGTTCATCACGCAGTTAGAGCACAACAGCTTTGCTATTGTTCGAAATCGTCTCCCCCCAGGTCCCAAAGGAATTCTCGGCCCGCAGCAGGAATTCGCAGAGCAAGCACAGCTTGGCCACGTTAATCTGCGTCTTGATGACGATGGCACATTGCGCCGGTTTCCCGCAGCCCTGCGCCCAGGGGAAGGTGCGGCACTTCCAGCACTTGCGGTCGTTGCTGCCCGGCTCCATGCAGGTCTGAAAATTGACGCTCTGTCATTGGTTTCCGGAGAAGCCCTTCTTCTTGGGGATCGACATATTCCATTGAACCCAAACAATATGGTCTTTCTCAATTATCTCGGGCCGCGTGGAACGATCCAGACCGTGCCAATCTCGGACGTGGCCAAAGCCGATCTTTCGGGAAAATTGGTCTTTATTGGTGCCACGGCGGACGGCTATAGTGACACCTTCGACACACCCTTTGACACGGCTTTGCCCGGTGTCGAGGCAATAGCGACACTGACAGCAAACATTCTGGGTCAGACAACCTTGCGTCGCGATCAAACAACCTGGCTTCTAGAGGCAACCCTCGCGATTGTTGGCGCAACGCTTGCCGCTTTGGCCGCATCCCTCTCGCGCCCTTTGATTGCTACTCTGGGCAGTCTCACAGTCTGGGCGGTAGGCCTCGCGGTATTGCAATTGGGCTTTTTGAAATATCTCTGGCTAGACGCGGCCACGGTTCTATTTGCGCTCTTATTTGGTACGTTTCTGGGGGCCGCTGCACGTTGGCAAATGAACCGAAAGCGCGCTTCGAATTTGTCGCGCTATCAGTCACCACAACTCATGGAGGCGCTGGCAAGTCGCGCGACGCCAGAATTTGAAGGTCGTATGCAAAGGGCCTCGATTGTGTTTGTCGACCTCGCCGATTTCACCCAACGCAGCGCTGAGATCGGATCGGCTGACACCGGCAATTTGCTCAATAGATTTCACACGCTGGTCAATACTGCAGCCGAGCGCTGGAACGGCACCGTGTCTTATACCGCTGGCGATGGTGCAATGATTATTTTTGGCTTGCCGACAGTTGCCGTCGACGATGCAAAACGCGCAATTTGCTGCGCTGAAGACTTATTGCTCAAGATCGGCGCGGATGATTTGACCGGAACTGCCTCGAGCCAGGCATCTGTTCGGATCGGCGCACATTCGGGCGATGTCTTTGCGACCGTCTTGGGCGAAAAGGGCCGTTCTACGCCGACCGTGACGGGTGACGTGGTCAATACGGCAAGCCGTCTGCAAGAACAGGCCAAAATCCACGGTGCAATTCTGGCAATCTCGGATGACATATACCAAGAGGCCGGTCGTCCGGATCTACCAAGTTTGCATCATGCTGGCCCTGTGACGCTGCGCGGACGGTCCAAGAGCATTGATCTGTGGCTTATGCCACCCAGTGAAACGCGTTCCGGCGAATGAGATGTGTCCCGACTTGCGTCGGTTTATTGCAACGCCCCTTTCGCTCATAAAGCCTCACTGCCGTCACAGATATCTTGCGGGTCGTCATATAGGCCGCGCGAAGAGCGCCATCTCGAAAGCTGTCGTTGGCGCAAGTGCAGCGAAAGCTCGCTTTTCCTGCATTGCGGACCTTTTCACCTAGTGCGGCTAAGGTCCGCTTCCCGCCCACATGTACGATAACGACTGAAGTGCTGGGCGTGGCGGAGCGGTACTGACCATGAAGAAAGTCGCCCGGAATGACTGGGCTCCACTTAGTACAGGACAAAGGATTGGCCTTTGCCTGCAGAGTGGAGACCACGATGATAGTATCAGAACTAAAAACGCGCAAAGCCGATAAGCCCAAGCTGGGCGCAAACAAGGAGACGCGTCAGGCGCAGCTTCGAAAATTACTCAACCGCCAGTCCGGCGTATCGATTGCACAACTACAGAAGATTTTCGGCTGGCAGCCGCACACAGCACGGGCCGCGATATCCGCGCAGCGTACGATGGTCTGACGTTCGACACTCTCATCAAGTCCGGTGTCCCGGCTGTTTGGTCAGAACAGCGCGAACAGTTCGCAAAGCTGTAAGTCAGTGGTTCCCCAATCCTCCAAACTCGTACCGCCGGAATAGCAAACAGAGACTGCGGCCAGATTTTGGCCGGACCCGGGCTCACATCCGCGTCTCTATCGGAAACCACATAAGGCAAGCTTTGAAAACAGCACCAGAAACGGGCTCTAGTCTTATGCTAGCCGGCAATCAGGGAGTGGTTGGCTGGGATGGTAGGATTCGAACCTACGGTACACTGTACCAAAAACAGTTGCCTTACCACTTGGCTACATCCCAACACTGGCGCGGTAATTAAGGCGGTCCGCTCCGTGGCGCAAGACCTGATACCGAAAAAAATGGTTAATTGGTTATGTACGTGTGTCCACCAGAATTGCGCCTGCGCGCGCTCCGCGCTCAACCGCCTCATGTGCGGCCGCTGTGTCCGCCAGTGGAAAGATTTCTTGAACAGGGCAATCAAGGGCGTTTGCTTTCAGCGCGCTGTGAAGCCGTTCAATGCAGGCCGAGCGATCTTTCGGACCCAGAAGGTAAATCAGCGCGATGTCGATGGTTACGGCTTTGAACAATAGCGGGTAAAACGGCAGCTCTGGCGTCATGGACGCTGCAGAACCATAGGCCGAAATTACACCGTTTTCGGCGATCACATCAGTGTCGGTGGCGATATTGGTGCCGAACTCAACTTCGACGATCCGGTCGATGGGCGCACCCGCATTTGCCTTCAGGATTTGGTTGGCGAGGTCCGGAGCGGTGTAGTCCAACACCGCGTCTGCTCCGGCCTGCGTGCAGCGATCCAACCCCGCCCCGCGCGCCGTGGCGATCACATGCGCGCCTCCCCATTTGGCCAGTTGAACCGCAAGATAACCTACTGTTCCTGCGCCGCCTTGAATCAAAATGGTTTTGCCGCTGATATCACCGCCGCCAAAGACGGTGTGACAGGCTGTCAGTCCGGGGATGCCCAGGCTTGCAGCGGCTTCGAATGAAACGGAGGGCGGCAGGGCAACCGCCTGATCCGATGGCAGGGTGATGTGACTGGCCGCTGTGCCGAACGCGCGTCGCCATTGGCCATTCCATATCCAAACCCGTTCCCCAACCCGAGCGGGCGCAACGCCGTCACCCACCGCGATGATGATACCAGCGCCGTCGCTATGCGGGATGATCCGGTCAAAGGGCGGCTTGGTCACACCGGGGCGGCCACCCGCGCGGGCTTTGACATCAGAGGGGTTCACACCCGAAAGCGCCAACTCGACTGTCACCTCACCCGGATCAGGCTGCGGCGTGGGTAGGGATGTCAACTCCAGCACGTCGCGTGCGGCGCCGAACCGCGTGTAGCTGATGGCCTGCATGGGGGGTCCTTTCCAAGATACGCGACGTCGACCCTAGCGTCTTTGACTTGGATGGCTAGGGTGAAGTGACGTCAATAAGGATCCATAGCCATGAAAGTGTTGCGCACACCAAATGATCGATTTGAGGATCTGCCCGACTATCCCTTCGCTCCGCATTATCTGGAGGTTGATGATACCGAAGGCGGGACACTGCGTGTGCATTATCTGGACGAAGGCCCAGAAAGCGGTGAGCTCATCCTCTGCCTGCACGGAGAGCCGACGTGGTCGTATCTGTACCGCCATATGATCCCAGTGCTCGCAGCGGCGGGCCACCGTGTCGTGGCACCCGATCTGGTGGGCTTTGGCAAGTCGGACAAGCCGACGGAACGTAGCGATTATACCTATGCGCGGCATGTCGCATGGATGATCGATTTCGTTCAAGAAGCGGATCTGGTTGGAATAACGCTTGTCTGTCAGGATTGGGGCGGGTTGATCGGTTTGCGCCTTTTGGCGGCGATGCCGGAGCGATTTGCACGTGTCGTGATCGCCAATACGGCCCTGCCCACGGGCGATCAGCCGATGGGGCCCGCCTTTGAAAGCTGGCGCGCTTACAGTCAGGAAGTGGAAGAGTTCCGCTCCGGGCGCATTGTGTTCGGCGGCACGGTCTCCAAGCTGTCCGAGGCAGAGGTGGCCGCCTACGAGGCGCCGTTCCCGGACCAAACCTATTGTGCGGGCGCGCGTCAGTTTCCGATGCTGGTGCCGGCACACCCCGATGATCCCGAAGCACAACCCAATCGAGACGCGTGGGCCGTGCTGCAAGGTTTGCAATTGCCGGTGCTGACCGCATTTGGCGCCGAAGACAAGGTGATGGCGGGGATCGACAAAGTGTTTCAAAAGCGGATGCCGGGGGCGCAAGGCCAACCGCATCAGATCCTGCCCGGCGCGGGCCACTTCCTGCAAGAAGACGTAGGCCCGGAACTGGCACAACTGACGCTGGATTTCATGGATCGCACCCGCTGAGCGTGGGGGTCAGTCGCGCAGTTCGTCGGCTGTCACGCCCCAAAGACGCTCCTTGGGAGCCCATCCGCGAAAACCACCAGCGCGCAGCTGGCACCATGCGAGCTCACATTTGCCCAGCCGCGCAATCACACCGGCCTCTAAGGCCGCGGTGACCGGGGTTTGTTCGTCGGGGCGCATGTGAAGTGTCAGCATGTCCTGTTCGATAATGACGGTGCGTGCGCCTGACAGCAGCGAGTAATGAACCCAACCGCCCTGACCATCGCGATCTTGCACCCGTCGCCAATGCCCATGTTCTGCAATGATGCGCAGTGGCATGTCGCGCCGTTTAAAGACCCAGTCGATCCGGTGGTTGAGCGATGGCCCGCGCCGCACATTGCCTTCTGCGGCTTTCATGGACACGTAACGCGGCAAGGGCAGGTTGGTTTCCGAGCCGATTTCGCCTGCTGCTCCGGGTCCACATAAGAATACAAGACACAGCAGCCCCGTTAAGGCGTTGGTCGTCAATCGGATCATGGTTGGGCCCGTTTTTTCTATTCTGCTCGTTTTGCGCGCGCAGGTTCTTGTGCCTGCCCGTCACTTCCGCCACCATGCCACATATCAGTGCAATGCGCCAAGTCCGGGAGAATAAAATATGTCGAAACCGCGTTTGAGTGTTGTTGTCACGCGACGGTTGCCAGAAGCGGTCGAGACCCGGCTGTCGGAACTGTTCGATGTGCGCCTGCGCGACGATGACACCCCCATGACCCGCGCAGAACTGGGCGAGGCGATGAAGACAGCTGATGTGCTGGTGCCAACCGTGACGGATGAAATCGACAACGCGTTGATCGGTCAGGCTGGTGATCGGCTGAAGCTGATTGCCAACTATGGCGCAGGGGTGGACCATATCGACGTGGCCACTGCACGCCAGCGTGGGATTTTGGTCTCCAACACACCCGGCGTTCTGACGGATGACACGGCCGATATGACGATGGCACTTGTGCTGGCTGTCACGCGGCGGATCCCTGAAGGGTTGGCCGTGATGCAGTCGGGCGAATGGACCGGCTGGGCGCCAACTGCATTGTTGGGCGGCCGCGTGGGCGGGCGCCGGTTGGGTATATTGGGCATGGGGCGGATCGGGCAGGCGGTGGCCAAACGCGCCGCAGCTTTTGGTATGCAGGTGCATTATCACAACCGCCGCCGCTTGCGCCCGGAAATCGAAAAAGAGTTGCAGGCCACTTATTGGGAGAGCCTTGATCAGATGGTCGCGCGCATGGACGTGCTGTCCGTCAACTGCCCGGCGACACCCTCGACGTTTCATTTGCTGAATGCACGCAGGCTCAAATTGATGAAGCCGGACGCCGTGCTGGTGAATACATCGCGCGGCGAAGTGGTCGATGAAAACGCGCTGACACGGATGTTGCGCGCGGGCGATATCGCGGGCGCCGGGCTGGATGTCTATGAACGGGGCCATGACATCAACCCACGTCTGCGCGAGCTCAAGAACGTGGTGCTCTTGCCGCATATGGGGTCCGCAACCCTCGAAGGACGGATCGAGATGGGCGAGAAAGTCATCATCAATATCAAGACGTTCGATGATGGGCACCGTCCGCCGGATCAGGTCGTGCCATCCATGCTATAACTCTCGGATAACGCGAATCGGAGATCCCTCATGCGCTTAACCCTTGCAGCTTTCACCCTGGTCTTGGCGACGAACGTTTCGGCGCAGCAACTCGCCGATAAGGTCCAACCAGAGGCCGCGACCCGTGGCGCATTCGAAGAGATTTCCGACCAGATTTCAGCGGCCTTCGACGCCAAGGAGGCAGGGCAACCGGTAACTGCGCAAAACTGGATGGTGGCGGCGGCCAACCCATGGGCCGTCAAAGCGGGCGCTGATGTGCTGGAGGCAGGCGGCACAGCTGCGGATGCGCTGGTGGCGGTGCAGGTCATGTTGGGTCTGGTTGAGCCGCAATCCTCCGGTTTGGGTGGTGGCGCGTTTTTAGTCTATTATGATGCCGCTTCGGGCACGCTGACAACGTTGGATGGTCGCGAAACGGCCCCGCTTGCCGCGACGCATCGGCTGTTTCAGACGGAAGAGGGCGAGCCGCTGAAATTTTTTGATGCCGTTGTCGGAGGGTTGTCTGTCGGCACGCCCGGCACCCCGGCCTTGCTGGAAGCGGTACATGAAAAGTGGGGGACGGCGGACTGGTCTGATCTTTTGGCCCCGGCAATCGCCCGTGCCGAGGGTGGATTTACAGTGTCGCCACGTTTGGCCGGGTTGGTGGCTCAAGACGCGGACCGGTTGGGGCGTTTTGGCACCACGGCAGACTATTTCTTGCCCGGAGGCACCCCGATCCAGGCGGGCGACCGGCTGACCAATCAGGCCTATGCGGACACATTGCGCGCCATCGCCCAAGGCGGGGCGGATGCGTTTTATGCTGGCGGAATTGCAGCCGATATCGTGGAAACCGTACAGAATGCCGAAGGAAACCCGGGCGTCTTGTCCGAGCTTGATCTGGCCATCTACACCATCAAGGAGCGCCCGGCGGTCTGCGCCACCTATCGCGCCCACGATGTTTGCGGCATGGGCCCGCCTTCGTCCGGCGCGCTGACCGTGGGGCAGATTTTGGGGATGCTTGAGGCCTATGACCTGAGCGCCGGGCCGAATGATCCTGATGTGCGCCGCTTGATCGGTGATGCATCCCGACTGGCTTTTGCCGATCGTGGTCGCTTTATGGCGGACAGTGATTTCGTGCCGATGCCCACGGCGGGCCTCGTTGATCCAGCCTATCTGGCGGAGCGTGGAGCGTTACTGGCGGGTGACGACGCCCTGCCTGAAGTCGCGCCGGGTGCGCCTGCCTTCGACCACAGTCTGAACTTTGCGGATGATCAATCAATCGAACTGCCCTCGACGTCGCATATCTCGATTGTAGATGCACAGGGCAATGTGGCCTCGATGACCACAACGATCGAAAATGGGTTTGGAAGCCGGCTGATGGTACGTGGTTTCCTGTTGAACAACGAACTGACCGATTTTTCATTTCGCAGCCATGTAGATGGTGTGCCGATCGCCAATCGCTTGGAACCGGGCAAGCGCCCTCGGTCCTCCATGTCGCCTACGATTGTGATGAAAGACGGCGCGCCGGTTCTGGCCATCGGCAGCCCCGGCGGCAGTCGTATCATCGGCTATGTGGCCACGAGTATCATCGCCCATCTGGATTGGGGCATGGACGTGCAACAGGCGGTGTCTTTGCCCCATGCGGTCAACCGCTTCGGCACATATGACGTTGAAGAAGGCACCAGCGCCGAAGGTTTGATCGAACCGCTGAGCGCTATGGGCTATGAGGTGGGCGCACGGGCATTGACCTCCGGGTTGCATGCCATATCCATTGGAGACGGGTTATTGGGCGGCGCAGATCCGCGCCGGGAAGGGATCGCGCTGGGTCAGTGACTCAAGAGCGAATGGGAGAGGTTTAGCATGGTTCAGGCCGTGGCACTGCCGCGCAACGAGGATGGCATTTCGACCGTCCTGGGCGTGTTGAAACAGCAATTTGGCGACCGTTTCCAGACCGGACAGGCGATCCGAGACCAGCACGGCCACACCACCACGTGGATCGAAACACAAGCGCCTGACGCGGTTGTCTTCCCGACCTCCACCGCCGAGGTGTCGGATATCGTCAAGGTGTGTGCGACCCACAAGGTGCCGGTGATCCCTTTCGGAACGGGAACGTCGCTGGAGGGCCACGTCAACGCGCCTGCGGGCGGTATTTCGGTGGACCTGAGCCAGATGAACGCCGTGCTGGAGGTGAACGCGGGCGATTTGGATTGCCGTATTCAGCCCGGCGTGACACGTGAACAACTCAACACCCACCTGCGCGATCAAGGACTGTTTTTTCCAATCGATCCCGGTGCGAATGCGTCGCTGGGCGGAATGGCGTCGACGCGTGCATCTGGCACCAACGCCGTGCGTTACGGCACGATGAAAGACAACGTCCTGTCACTTGAGGTCGTGATGCCCAACGGCGAGGTCATCCGCACGGCGCAGCGGGCTCGCAAATCATCGGCCGGGTACGATCTGACGCGCTTGATGATCGGCTCTGAAGGGACATTGGGCCTGATCACGGAGATTACCCTGCGCCTGCAAGGTATACCCGAGGCGATCAGTGCTGCACGCTGTTCTTTCCCCACGATCGAAGCCGCCTGCGAAACGGTTATGGCGGTCATTCAATACGGCTTGCCCGTCGCGCGGATAGAATTGCTGGATGCACTGCAGGTCAAGGCGTGCAATGCCTATTCCAAGCTCGATCTCCCCGAGACGCCGCTTTTGCTGCTGGAATTCCACGGGACAGATGCCGGTGTGATCGAGCAGGCAGAGCTGTTTGGGTCCATTGCAGAAGACTTCGGCGCGACAGGCTATCAGGCCACCACAACGACCGAGGATCGCAATGCCCTGTGGAAAGCGCGCCATGACGCCTATTGGGCCACTCTGCAACTGCGCCCCGGTGCCAAGGGGATTTCAACGGATGTTTGCGTACCAATTTCGCGTCTGGCCGATTGCGTGACCACCGCCCAGGCCAAGCTGGAGGAGTTGGGCATCCTGTCCCCCATTGCAGGGCACGCAGGCGACGGCAATTTCCACTGCCTTCTGCTCATCGACATGGACAACCCCGACGAGGTCGAGAAGGCCGATTTCTTTGTCGGCTGGCTGAACGATATGGCCATTTCGATGGATGGTACTTGCACGGGCGAGCACGGCATCGGGCAAGGCAAGCGACCCTATCTGCTCAAGGAGTTGGGGCCAGCCACGGCCGTGATGGGGGCGATCAAACGCGCCCTCGATCCCGACAACATCATGAACCCCGGCAAGATTCTCACCTAGCGGACCGTCACATCTTTTGCGGCACACTTGCTGCCGAAAACGGCGCACAAACCCGCTGCTCCTTGTGCGCGCAGCATGCAATGTCGCTTTCCCACCATGACGGGTCGGGCGCGTTTTGCGCGCCGCAGCGCGTTTCGCTAATCCTGTCGCAATAGTATTGCCTGCGGGAGTGGCTCATCATGAAAACCCAAGTCAAAGCTCTGGTTGTCGGCGGCGGCGCTGTCGGCACCTCCATCGCGTATCATCTGGCCAAGGCGGGATGGGATGATGTGATGCTGCTGGAGCGCGACGAGTTGACCTCCGGCTCCACGTGGCATGCAGCTGGGCTCTTACCGTATTTCAATATGTCTTACGCCACGACCCACATCCACGACTACTCCATCCGGTTCTACAAGACGCTGGAAGAGGAAACCGGACTGAATGCGGGTTTTGCCGTGGTCGGTAATTTGCGCATGGCCCAGACGCAGGAACGTATGGATGAATACATGCTTTATGCGTCCACGGCGGAAACCTGCGGCGTGCCTTATCAGTGGATGACGCCTGACGAGATCAAGGCGAAATGGCCACTGATCCGCACCGAAGACCTGAAAGGCGCGCTTTATCATCATACGGATGGCTACATTAACCCCGCCGATGTCACGATGGCGATGGCCAAGGGTGCGCGCCAACGTGGTGTGATGATTGAGCGTAAATGGCAAGCGGATGCGTTTCACTGGACCGGCACACATTGGGAAGTGACCGCGACCAAAATGGCCGAAAAGGGCGGCAATCTGGTACCGACCGACGAACAGATCGTGATCACTGCGGAACATGTCGTGACCGCATCGGGCAACCACGCGCAGCGCACCGCCAAAATGCTGGGGATCAAAATGCCCGCCATCCCGGTCGAGCACCAGTTCATCGTGATGGATCAAGACCCCGAGTTGGTGAAATTCCGCGCCGAAGGCAACGTTGAACACCCCGTCGTCCGGGACGCCGATGCGCAGTCATATGTTCGTGAAGAACGCGGCGGCTGGATATTGGGTGTTTATGAGAAAAACGCGCCCGCCCGGTTTGAATATGGCGTGCCCGACAGCTTTCGCGCAGACCTCTTTCAGTTGGATCTGGAGCGGATCGAAGAGCAATACTCGGCCATGCTGCACCGTATCCCCTCGGCAGAGGATTGCGGCCTGAAAGACGATTTCAACGGCCCCATTTGCTACACGCCAGACGGTAACCCGCTGGTTGGACCTGCGCCGGGGCTGCGCAACATGTGGCTGGCCGAAGGGTTTTCGTTCGGCATCACGGCGGCGGGCGGGACGGGCCACTACCTTGCGCAACTGATGGTCGAGGGCGAAGCCGAGATCGACATGGCGTCGCTTGACCCCAAACGCTATGGCGACTGGATGACGACCGAATTCGCCGCGCGCAAGAACGAAGAAGCCTACGACCACGTCTATATCCTGCACCATCCGGACGAAGAACGCCCCGCGTGTCGTCCGCTGCGGACATCGCCCGCCTATGACCGTCAAGCCGCACGCGGTGCGCAATTCGGCTGGGTCAACGGATGGGAGCGGCCCAATTACTATGCGCCGACGGGTTTCAACGATCACGATGCGCGCTCATTCCGGCGCGGCGGCTGGTGGCAATATGCCGTGGAAGAGGCCAAGGCGATCCGCGAAGGCGTCGGCCTCATCGACGCAACCGCTTTCACCAAACACCTGATCAAAGGGCCCGGTGCGACGCAATTTCTGGATTGGTTCACCTGCAACAAGCTGCCGTCGGTCGGGCGCATCAACCTGACCTACGCGCTGACGGCGCATGGCACGACGCGCACCGAATACACGATCGTTCGGCTTGGGCAGGATGAATATTATCTTGTGTCCGCAGGGGCTTGGACGGCCTATGATGCGGATTACCTGCGCAAGGCGATTGAAGACAAATCGCCCGAGTTCGGCTATGTCGAATGCCATGACGTGACCACGCAATGGGGCGTCTTTGCCATTGCCGGGCCCAAATCGCGCGACGTTCTGAACGCCGTGATAAAAGACGCGGACCCGTCCACGGCACTGTCCAACAAACGGTTTCCGTGGCTGACGATGCGCAACATCGAATTGGGTATGGTGCCAGTGCGTGCGATCCGTGTGGCCTACACTGGAGAGTTGGGCTGGGAATTGCACCACCCTATCGAGATGCAGAACCACCTGTTCGATCTGCTTGAAAAAGCAGGCGAGCCGCACGGTATGAAACTGGTTGGCGCACGGGCGCAAAACTGGTTACGGCAGGAAAAATCATATCGCGCGTTCGGCACGGAACTGGGGCGCGACGCGACCCCGTTGGAGGCAGATCTGCCGCGGTTTGTGGACCTGACCAAGGAGTTCCACGGCAAGGCCAAGATGGAGCAAACCGGGGTGCGGTCCAAATGCGTGACCCTGTTGATCGATGGACCGGAGGATGCGGACCCCTGGGGCCGCGAGGTGCTCTATCACGGTGACACGCGTGTCGGGCGCCTGACTTCGGGCGGCTATTCCGTGGCCTTTGGCAAAAGCATCGGTATGGGCTATGTGACACCTGATGTGGCTGTCCCGGGCACCAAGTTGAAGGTCAAAATGTTTGATCAGCTGTGGGACGCAGAGATCACCGAAGACAGCCCCTATGACCCGAAAAACGCGACCATACGGATTGACGGTTAAGTCCGGCGCGCCATGAAAACAAGGTTGTTGGCAGGCATTTCAACGGTCATGATGTCTGCCATGCCAGCCGTGCCGAGCCAATCGGAGATCAAGGCGTCATCCTTGTAGCCAATCTGCGGATCTGCACTGCGCAACTCCGCATCAAACCGCGCGTCGCCTGCGCTGGTCAGTTGGCCCGCGCGCTTGAAGGGGCCGTAAAACAAGAGCATGCCGCCAGGGGATAACGCGGCTGCGACTTCCTGCACGACGCGCTGCGCTTCGTCGGTCGAGATCAAATGCAGCAGGTTAATCAGCACGATCAGCGTTTTTGGTTGGTGCTGCGCGCCCCAGCCTTTTGCGGTTGCGTCCAGCGCGATTGATGGGCGCAGGTTTGGCAGTTGCGCCTCCGAGACGTAGGCGTCAATGCTTGCGCGTCGCGCGGGATCAGGCTCAGAAGGGTGCCACTCCAGCCCTTGCATGGCACGCGCAAAATGGACGATGTGTTGGCCTGTTCCACTTGCAATTTCAAGCGCTTGGCCTTGGTTTGGGGCGTGCAACGCCAACAGGTTGGTCAAGCTTTCAGCGTTGCGTTCGGCGGCCGGCGCGCTGAGTTTTGCACCATCTTGCGGCGTGGCCACGCTCGCAGTGGGGGGCAGCGTGCGGCTCATGCGAAACGCGCCGGTGACAGGGCGGCGACGGTCTCGGCGTCCAGAGACGGCGTTCGGCCCATTGCCAGATCGGCGACCAGTTGCGAAGCGGCTGGCGATGTTTGAAAGCCGTAGCCGCCCTGACCCGCAGACCAGACAAAATCAGGCTGTGCCACGTCCCGCCCTAACACCAACGTTCGGTCAGGGGCAAAGGTGCGCAAGCCTGCCCAGTTGGATAACATGCGCATTACCGGCTCCGCCATCATCTCCTCATACCGCGCGATGCCTTCGGCCAGCACCATGTCGTCGGCAAAGGCATCATGCGGCGTTGTCGGGTCCTCTTCGGCGGGGGAAACGATCAGTGCGCCAGCGTCTGGTTTGGCGTACCACGTCTCTCCCACGCCAAAGAACATCGGCCAGCGCGAAACGTCCATACCGCCAGGCGCAGGGATGCGCGCCATGGACCGGCGCAAGGGTGTCAGACCAAGGGGGGCAACCTCTGCAAGACGTGCAATATCGTCGGCCCAAGCCCCCGCGGCGTTGATAAGTATCTGTGCGGTATGAATTTTGTCTCCGACTGTGACATGCCATTTTTCACCGCTGCGCGAAATGGCCGAGACCTTTTGGCCTGTCTGCACGGTTCCGCCATTACGTTTGAGCGTCCGCACAAAGTCCTGCATCAGGCGGTCGGTGTCGATGTCATGGGCGTTGGGGTTGTGCGCGGCGAACGCGACTTTGGACCGGTCGAGCATTGGGACCAGACCGAGGGCATCATCGGTGGAAATGGGTGTCACACCCATTGTGTCTACATCAGAGTCAAAGGCGTCTTTTTCATCTGAGCGTGCGATGATCATCAACCCGCGCTGGGTCAGGTATCCGCCATTTGCATCGGACAGAAACGGCAGGCTGGCGCGGTTGAGCGACCGCACCGATGGGGCACCGTAGTTGGGTTCAATCAGCGCGGCTGACCGGCCCGAGGCATGGTATCCTGTGCTGGATTCCTTTTCGAGAACAGTGACTTGCGCGTGCTCCGAAAGACGTGCAGCCGCAGACAGCCCTGCGATGCCGCCGCCGATCACGAGGATGTCCGCACTCATTGTTCCTCGGTCCTGTCGGTCGCTGGTGGCGGTGTCGGGCTAAGCGCACAGAGACGTGCATAAAGCTCCGGTGGCACTTGATAGTCCAGAGCTGCCAGGGATGGTAAGAGTTGATCAACCGAACGCGCGGAGATGATCGGCGTAGGGCCCATCGGATGCGTGGCGACCCATGCCACTGCGAGGGTTGCGGGGTGCGTGCCGATCTCCTGTGCGAGAGCGTTAAGCTTTGCGGCGGTCTCATGCATGACGGGTGACTTATAACGCGCTGCGTATCTGTCATCTTCGGTCAAACGTCCCGTTGACCCCTCCGAATACTTGCCCGTCAGCAGCCCGCCCCCCAAGGGTGAATAGGGCGCACAGGCCACGTTTTGGTCGGCACACATTGGCAAAATTTCGACCTCCGCCTGCCGTTTGACGAGGTTGTACATCGGTTGCAGGATATCGACGGTCAGGTCAAATTTCGAAGCGATACCAATGGCTTTTACCACTTGCCACGCGGCGAAATTCGACACGCCGACATAGCGGATCTGGCCCTTGGACTTCAGCTGAGCAAAGGCATCCATACTGTCGTGCAAATCGGTGTCCGGGTCAAAGCGATGCATGTAAAGCACATCAACCATATCCATGCCGAGCCGCTGGCGCGATTGTTCAAAGGTGGTCAGAATATTGGAGCGCGAACCGCCACCGGTGTATCCTGCCTTGGTTGCGATCGTCAGCCGGTCACGGTGCTGGCCGATCATGCTGCCAAGCAGTGTTTCCGAAGCCCCGTCGGTATAGACATGGGCGGTATCGAAATGGGTGATGCCTGCATCGATACAGGCGTCGAACATTGCACGTGAGGCTGCGGCATCAGCGCGCCCGCCGAATTGCATCGTGCCAAAGGCAAGGCGGCTGGCGGGTGTGCCGTCGGGGCTTGTGAGGATCTTGGTCATGTCCGATTTGGTGCCACGCGGCGCGCGCGCGCGCAACGGTTATTGGCGCCATGTCAGTTCAATGGAGGCATTGCGTCAGTGCGCGGCCTTCATCAACGCGGCGCGCGCCAAACCAATGTACAGAAAAGACTAGTCAGCGCCTTTCTCGGTCGCGCGCTGGTACGCGGGACGGGCGTGGATCGTCTCGACGAAGTTGGCGAGAGACGGAAAATCATCGGCACGGTTTTGGCGCATCGCGATTTCGGCAGGAAAGCTGAGCATGATGTCGGCAGCCGAGAGATCATCGAGCACGAAATGGCCCGAAGGACGCAGCATGTTATTCATGTAGCTGTAATGATTGTCCAATTCGGATTGGATGCGCGGGTGCAGCGGCGCGCCGGCCTCACCCAGACGACCAACGTAGAGGTTCAGCAGGATCGGCGTCATGGCGGAGCCTTCGGCGAAATGCATCAGTTCCAGATGGCTGATGTAGGCGTCGCTGTCGGCGGCGGGAATCATGTCCGGGGCAAACCGGGAGCAGAGCACTTCGACGATGGCCGCACTTTCGGTGACGAGACGCCCGTCGATCTCGATCATGGGGGATTTGCCCAAGGGATGTACCGCCAGCAAATCGGCAGGTGCGAGGTTGGTTTTGGCGTCGCGTTGGTAATGGGCGATTGTGTAGTCGACGCCAATCTCCTCGAGGAGCCACAGAATACGATGAGACCGCGAGCGGTTAAGGTGGTGCAGCGTGATCATGGGCGTGGCCTTTTTGTTAAGCTGGCCCTTAGACTACAGGCTAACAGAGCAATGGAAAGGGGCGGCAATGATCATAGTAGACAAACGTGGTCTGGAGGGCGGGGCGCGTGATGCGTCCGGGCCAGGATGGCGCAGTTTGCGACTGTTGGTGCGGTCGGATGGGATGGGGTTTTCGATGACGGAGACCACCGTGATGCCCGGTGCGGTTTTGTCGTTGCAATACCTCAACCATGTTGAGGCCTGCTATTGCGTCGGTGGGCGAGCGGTGGTGGTGGAGCGCGCGACTGGCCTTCGCCATGTGATCGAGCCGGGGGTGCTTTATGCGCCAGACGCTCATGATGCGCATGAGGTAAGGGTGGAAGGGAATGAGGCGCTGCAGTTGATCTGTGTGTTTTCACCTGCGTTGGAGGGCACGGAGGTGCATGGGCCTGACGGCAGCTACCCGGCGCCCGAGCCATGAGCGTTCTGGCGCACGCGCGCGATACTGGCAGCCGCCTCCGGCGTCTGCGTTGTGCCTCCGGCGGAGGTATTTTGGGCGAAAGGAAAACCGCAGAATAGTGGTGGTCAGGTCAGGTTTTCTGGCCGATTTTGGGTTCGGTTCCGGCGTTGATGCGTTTGATGTTGGCGCGGTGGCGCCAGAAGATCAACAGGGTCAGAATTGCACCAAGGGCAACGCCGATACCGTAGCCCAGAAAGACCATCGCGAAAGTGGAGGACGCAGCCGCGAGGAGGGCACCCATTGAGGAGATACGACTGGCCAGTGCACCGACGAGCCAAGCTGCACAAGCTGCAAGGCCGACTGGAAAGCTGAGGGCCAGCAGGATGCCGAGGAAGGTGGCCACGCCTTTGCCGCCCTTGAATTTGAGCCAGACGGGGTAGCAGTGGCCGATCATTGCCGCGAGACCGGCGATTTGCGCGGTGTCTTCGCCGCCCGATGCGCGCGCGATCAGTACGATAATTCCGCCTTTGGCCGCGTCAAACAGGAGTGTCAGGGCGGCGGCGGTTTTGTTTCCGGTGCGCAGCACGTTTGTGGCACCAATGTTGCCGGAGCCGATTTCACGCAGATTGCCCAGCCCCATGACGCGCGCCATCACGATGCCGAAGGGAATGGAGCCCAGCAGGTAACCGGCCAGCGCCCACATCAGGAGGATCGTTTGAGAATGTTCGATGGGGGGCATTATTCGGCCTCGAAGACGCAGGTGCCTGCAACATAGGTTTTGAGGACCTTACCCTGCATCCGCGCGCCGTCAAACGGGGTGTTGCGCGATTTGGAATGCAGGCGGGCGCGGTCCATCAGGAAGGGAGCATCCGGATCAAAGAGCACCAGATCGGCGGGGGCACCCGGGGCCAAGCGCCCACTGGGCAGGCCTAGGCGTTTCGCGGGGTTGAGCGACATGGCGCGCCACAGAGCCGGCAGGTCGATGTGATCGGCGTGGTAGAGGCGCATGGCGGCAGGTAGCAGGGTTTCCAGAGCTACAGCACCTGAGGCTGCTTCCTCAAAAGGCAGGCGTTTGGATTCTTCGTCTTGCGGGGTGTGCATGGATGAAATGATGTCGATGAGCCCTTTCGCCACGGCATCGACCACGGCAAGGCGGTCGTGTTCATCGCGCAGCGGCGGTTTGAGTTTGAAGAACGTCCGGTAGTCGGCCACGTCCAGTGCGTTGAGCGTCAGGTGGTGGATTGAGGTGCCAGCGGTGATATCGAGCCCGTTGAGCTTGGCGCGTTCGAGGGCTGGCAGGGCGCGGGCGCAGGTGATCTGATCTGCGTGGTAGCGCGCGTTCGTCATTTCCAGCAGAGCGATGTCGCGGTCCAGCCCCATCCGTTCGGCCATGGGTGACACCGCTGGCAAGCCGCGCAGGGACGCAAATTTGCCGGACGTGGCGACGGCACCCGCGCTGAGGCCGGGCTCTTGTGGGTGCGCGATGACCAACGCGCCGAGTGAGCGCGCATAGGTCAGGGCGCGGGCAAAAACCTTGGTGTTGGTGATCACGCGGTCGCAATCGGTGAAGGCAACGGCACCTGCATCCATCAAGAAACCGATCTCGGTCATTTCGCGTCCGTCGCGCCCCTTTGTCAGCGCGGCCATGGGCAGCACGTTCACGGGCGAGGCCTCGTTGGCGCGTCGGGTGACGAATTCGAGGGTTTCGGGGCTGTCGATGGCGGGGGTCGTGTCGGGGCGGGTGATCATGGTGGTCACGCCGCCTGCTGCCGCCGCACGCCCTGCGGAGCGGTAGGATTCCTTGTGGCGCTCACCGGGCTCGCACACCTTGACGCCCAGATCGACGATGCCGGGCGCGAGGTATTTCAGGCCGCAGTCGTGGGTCGGGCCATCCGGGCGCGCATCCTTGGGCAGGATATCGGTGATCTTGCCATTTTCGACTCGCAATCCGCCCGTGGAGACAGTGCCAAGTTCGGGGTCAACGAGGCGCGCATTGAGGAATGTGATCATGCGCCCACCCAGAACATCAGGCCCACGACGGCGAAGGCGACCAGCAGGGCGATCATCGCGATGCGCCCGGACATTTTGGGGTCTTTTGGGTCTTCGGTCATGCGAGTATCCACCAGATGAAAAGGGCAAGAGCGATTAAGGCGACCACGATCAGGGCGCTGCCAGAGCGGTTGTTGGGCGCGGGTCTGGATGGTTTTGGTGCGCCGGAATAGGGAGCGGCAGAGGCTGTCTTGAGCGGCTTGGCCGACATGTTGGCGCGTGCTTCGGGGTAGGTGCCGATGAGAGTGACATCGGGGCCGGGGGCGAGGGTGGTGGCAGAGCCGCCGAAACTGTTGGAAAAGAGCAAGAGGACATAGCCGTCGAGGGCATCGAGCTTAGCGCGGTCTTTTACCAGCGCGTCCTCTGTGACGGCGTATCCTTCGGTGAGGTAGGCGGCGAGACCAACGCCTGCGAGGTCGGACACCGGGAAGATCTCGGTGCTTGCGGTGTCAATATGCGGTGCGTTGAGCAGATCACGGGCGAGGTCGGGCTTGGGATGTTTTTCGAGGGCTGCCGTGATCTCAAGCGGTGGGCGGTTGATGGCAAAGACGCGTATATGCGGGGGTTCGTTGGCGGGGATGGTGAGGGTCATCTGGTGGCGACCTTTCGCATAAGGTCGCCTTCGAAGCTGTTGCGCAGGTCTGTGAAAGCCGCAACAAGCCATTGGTAATGCAGGCTTCGAAAAACCTCACTGTGCAAATTGGCCCCGATCCAGCGCAATTCGATTTTGGCATCGCTTTTGCCGCTGTGCGGCCAGGCGCAGGCCCCTGAACGCGTCCAGAGAGCGGTTCGGGCAGACGCGAGATCGTTGATCGCTCTTATCCCGGTAGTGGAATTGGTTTTGATTTCAGCGCGCAGTGATGTGTTGTCTGGGTCGGTTGCGAGGCTCTTTGACGTTGTCAGCACAGCGACAAGGCTGAACGGGTGCTGCATGTCACCTGAAATCGAGAGATACCCCTCGTTGCCGTGTATCGGTGTCTTGAAGACGGCCGCCTCGAACGGCGCATGACGGCGTGCGATGTCTTCAAACCCGCTCCAAAACCCGGCTGCCGTGAAATTGTTCATGCCGCCCCCCGTGTCAGTTTGAGGTTGCGGGCCAGCAGGTCCATCGCGGCCATGCGGACGGCGACGCCCATTTCGACCTGATCCTGAATAACGGAGCGGTTGATGTCATCGGCCAGCGTGCCGTCGATTTCGACGCCGCGGTTCATTGGGCCGGGGTGCATGACTATGGCATCGGGTTTGGCATGTTTCAGCTTGTCCGCGTCCAGCCCGTAGCGGTGGTAGTATTCGCGCTCCGAAGGGATGAACCCGCCGTCCATGCGTTCACGTTGCAGGCGCAACATCATCACGACATCGACGTCCCTGAGACCCTCGGCCATGTCGTCGAAGACCTCGACCCCAAATTCGGCGATTCCTGAGGGCATCAAGGTTGGTGGGCCGATGAGGCGGATGCGGTTTTCCATCTTGCCTAGCAGCATGATGTTGGAACGCGCGACACGGGAATGGGCGATGTCGCCGCAAATCGCAATGGAGAGGCGGTGCAAGCGGCCTTTGGCACGGCGGATTGTAAGGGCGTCGAGGAGCGCCTGCGTCGGGTGTTCATGGCGGCCGTCGCCCGCGTTCAGAACAGCGCAGTTGACCTTTTGTGCGAGCAAGTCCACCGCGCCAGATTGCGGGTGGCGCACGACCAGCAGGTCGGGGTGCATGGCGTTGAGTGTCATGGCCGTGTCGATCAGGGTTTCGCCCTTTTTGATGGAACTGGCCTGCATCGCCATGTTCATCACATCCGCGCCCAGACGCTTGCCCGCGATCTCGAAGCTGGCCTGTGTGCGGGTGGAATTTTCGAAAAACATGTTGATCTGGGTAAGGCCCGTCAGAGCGTCAGCGTGTTTGTTGGGCTGGCGGTTGAGGTCCACGTAGGTCTCGGACAGATCGAGAAGCGTGGTGATTTCCTCGGCGCGCAGGTGTTCGATGCCGAGCAGATGGCGGTGGGGATAGGTCATGGGCGTGGCCTTGCGCTATTTCACCCCTTTTAGGCAGAGGGCGCGGGCAGGGCAAGATGGCAGGGTGCGGGAGCCTCCGGCGGAGGTATTTCTGGCGAAAGGAAGAGTGAGGTTGTTCTTTTCGGCTCGGGGAGGGGATAAGCTGGGGTATGGAATCGGCTGAGTATCATCACGCGGCGGCCCTGTTGCGATGGCAGGTTGAATTAGGGGCGACAGATGCAATCTCTGATGCGCCTGTGGACCGCTATGCGCTGGAGGCCAGCGCCAAGCCCAAACCCGAGGCGCGGGAGGTGGCGGCACCGGCGGTTGTTCAGCCTGCGGCCGTGGATGCCGTGTCGGAGGCAACTGCGCTTGCGTCGGGCGCAGGGTCGTTGGAAGGTTTGGCGACAGCTTTGGCGGGGTTCGAACTGTGTGATCTCAAACGGGGCGCGCGCAATCTTGTTTTTGCCGATGGTGTGCCGGGCGCGCGGGTGATGATCGTGGGCGAGGCACCGGGTCGAGACGAAGACCGCGAAGGGCGCCCGTTCGTGGGGCGTGCAGGGCAGCTACTGGACCGGATGTTGGCTGCGATTGATATGGGGCGCGCGCAGGATGCCACCCCGGTATACATCACCAACGTGTTGCCGTGGCGGCCGCCGCAGAACCGTGATCCAAAACCAGAAGAGATCGCAATGATGAAGCCGTTTCTGGAGCGCCACATCGCGCTGGCTGCGCCGGAGTTTCTGGTGGTGATGGGCAACATCAGCTGTCAGGCGTTGCTTGGCAAGCGCGGGATCACGCGGCTGCGCGGGACGTGGACGGAGGCTCTGGGGCTGCCTGTGTTGCCGATGTTTCACCCGGCTTACCTGTTGCGCAATCCTGCGGCCAAGCGTGAGGCCTGGGCGGATTTGCTGACGCTCAAGGCGCGGTTGAATGGTTGATCCGGTTGTGCTTTTGGCCTTTGTGCCAGCGGCTCTTGCGCTGAACCTGACGCCCGGGGCGGATATGATGTTTTGCCTTGGGCAGGGGATGCGATCGGGGGCGCGGGGCGCCTGGGCGGCCAGTGCTGGCATCTCGGCGGGGTCCATGGTGCACATGACGCTGGCCGGTGCGGGCCTGGGGGCATTGATCGCGCGCGCGCCATGGGCATTTGATGTCATCCGCTGGGTCGGCGTGGCGTATTTGCTGTGGCTGGCGTTTCAGGCGCTGCGCAGTGCGGAGGTGCCGGTTGTTGTGGCGATCCCGGCGCGGCGTGCGTTTCGCGACGGGTTGATCGTCAACCTGACCAACCCCAAGGTGATCCTGTTCGTTCTGGCGTTTGTGCCGCAGTTCGTTCGACCCGAGGCAGGATCGGTTTTAGGGCAATTCCTGATGTTCGGGGCGATCATCGCGTTGGGTGGGTTTTTGATCAACGGGTTGGTGGGTGTCTTTGCTGGCACGATGGGCGCGCGCATTCGGCGCAGTGCGCGGATGCTAGGTTGGATCACCGGTGGAATATTTGCAGCATTGGCCGTGCGCCTAGCGTTATTGGAGAGGACCTGATGTGGTGAGCCGAATTGATGAGAGCAAATCCTTTATGCCGGTGCGGATTGCGGTGCTGACTGTGTCGGACACGCGCAGCATGGCAGAGGACCGTTCGGGCGATGTGCTTGTTGCGAGGTTGACCGAGGCGGGCCATACCCTTGCGGACCGTCGCATCGTGCAGGACGACCGCGCCGAAATTGCGGCGCAGTTGCGCGCGTGGATTGCTGATAGTGGCGTGGATGTGGTGATTTCGACGGGCGGTACGGGCTTGACCGGACGTGATGTCACCGTCGAGGCGCACCGCGATGTCTATGAAAAGGAAATCGACGCCTTTGGGACGGTGTTTACGATCGTGTCGATGCAGAAAATCGGGACAAGTGCGGTGCAAAGCCGCGCAACCGGCGGTGTGGCGGGGGGCACTTATCTTTTTGCGCTGCCCGGAAGCCCGGGGGCCTGTAAGGACGCGTGGGACGAGATATTGGACAAGCAACTCGATTATCGCCACCGGCCTTGCAACTTTGTAGAGATTTTTCCGCGCCTTGATGAGCATGAGCGACGGAAATAGCGCGCTGCTTCGTAACATATTTGTAGCCTTGGCATTTTTGCGAGGGCGATTAGATTAACCGGGGGGCGATTGGCCCCTTTGGGATTGGTACTGACATGCGGTTTTTGCGCCAAAGCGTGATTGGATTTTTTCTGGCGGCGGTCACGCTGGCGCTGCTGATCTATGCGGTTCAGATGGTCGTAGGTGCGGTGCAAGAGCGCATGGCGCAAGATACCCGGTCGCCGCCAGCACGCGAACGGGTGTTTGCGGTGAACGTGGTGACAGCTAAACCGGAAACGATTGTACCTGTTCTGGAAACCTTTGGTGAAGTGCAGTCACGTCGCACGCTGGAATTGCGTGCCGCCGTCGGCGGACGCGTTGTGGCGCTGTCGGAACAGTTTGAAGATGGTGGGTCCGTGCAGGCGGGCGATGTGCTGGTGCGCATTGATCCGGCGGACATGCAATCGGCGCGCGACCGCTTGCAGGCCGATCTGGCGGATGCCGAGGCCGAAGAACGTGACGCTGGACGCGGTTTGGCGTTGGCGCAGGATGAATTGGCCGCCGCCCAAGAGCAAGCAACACTGCGCCAGCGGGCCTATCAGCGGCAGGTCGATCTACAAGAGCGCGGCGTCGGCACCGCTGCGGCCGTGGAAACGGCGGAACTGGCAGCATCGGCCGCCCGGCAGGCCGTTTTGGCGCGCAGGCAAGCCGTCACGCAAGCCGAGGCGCGCATCGATCAGGCGGCCACCCGGTTGTCACGCACCCGCATTGCTGTTGCTGAAGCGGAGCGCAAGCTGGCTGATACGCGGCTGATCGCCCCGTTTGACGGGACGCTGAGTGCGACATCCGTGGTGGAGGGGCGGCTGGTCAACACCAACGAGCGGCTGGCGGACCTGATTGACCCCGATGATCTGGAAGTGTCGTTCCGTGTTTCCACCGCGCAATATACCCGGCTGTTGGATGAGACAGGTGCGCTGATCACTGCGCCGGTAACTGCAATACTGGATGTAACGGGGTTCGATCTGACTGTTGATGGCGCCATCACCCGCGCCTCGGCGGCGGCAGGAACGGGACAAACAGGGCGACTTGTTTTTGCCCATTTGGGAAAGGCCCCGGGGTTCAAACCCGGTGATTTCGTGACGCTACAGGTGTCGGAGCCGTTGCTTCGCAATGTGATGCGCCTGCCTGCTTCTGCTTTGAACGGAAGCGGGCAAGTTCTTGTTTTGGGTCAGGATAACCGGCTGGAGGCAGTTGATGTGACGCTGTTGCGCAGGCAAGGCGACGACGTTCTGGTGCGCGGTCCACAGTTGGAGGGTCGCGAGGTGGTCACGACGCGTACACCGCTTTTGGGTCCGGGCATTTCGGTGAACCCGTTGCGCCCAGGTGCGGCCGAGGCACCACCCACCCCAGCGATGGTCGAACTGACACAGGAACGCCGCGCCAAGCTGATTGCATTCGTGGAAGGCAACACACGGATGCCCGAAGAGGCCAAGGCACGGGTGCTGGCACGACTGGCCGAGCGTGAGGTGCCGTTACAGATGGTGGAGCGGATCGAAAGCCGGATGGGGGGCTAGGGTATGGCGCGTCAGATACCGGCGGCTGCGGGCGGGATACTGTCCTACTTTACCCGGCACCGCACGGTCGCCAACCTCTTGCTTGTTGTGCTGTTGCTCGCGGGCCTTGCCGCTGTGCCGAACATGCGCACGCAATTCTTTCCCGATGTGATTCTGGACAAGGTCCGCGTCAGCGTGGATTGGAACGGGGCGGGCGCCGAGGATGTGGACGCCGCCATTGTGCAGGTGCTCGAGCCCTCGTTGCTGGCGGTGGAAGGTGTCATGACCGCCGACACCACAACCCGCGAGGCACGGACGGACATTCGGCTCGAGTTTGAACCGGGTTGGGACATGAGCCGTGCCACCGATGACGTGCGTACTGCGGTCAATTTGGTTACGACCTTGCCATCGGATGCAGATGAGCCGTTGGTGCGGCGCGAGGTCTGGCGCGACCGGGTCACCGACGTGGTGATCACCGGGCCGGTCAGCCCCGAACAGTTAGCGGTTTTCGGCGACGAGTTCATTACGCGACTGTTTGCGGCGGGTGTTACACGGACCACTATTCTCGGGGTGGCTGCGCCGCAGATCATGCTTGAGGTGCCATCAACCAAATTGATTGCCAATGACGTCACCATGGCGCAGATCGCAGCCGCAGTGGCCGCAGAGGTCGATGCAGACCCCGCCGGAGATGTTGCGGGCGCCAATGCGCGTGTGCGTACTGGCACGCAGAAACGCACACCCGAAGAGATTTCGGGCATCGTGTTACGCTCCAACCCGGACGGATCAACCCTGACCATTGGCGATATCGCGACGATCACCCGCGAAGGCGTAGACCGCAACCGCGGCTATTTCGTGGGCGAGAACTCCGCAATTTCAATACGGATCGACCGATCTGACAAGGGTGACGCAATTGCCATTCAAGCGCAGGTACAGGACGTCGCGGACGCGCTGGAGGCCACATTGCCGCCCGGTGTCGCCGTCGATCTGATCCGCACACGGGCCGCGGCGATCACGGCCCGCCTCGATATCCTGATTGACAACGGTCTTGTCGGGCTGGGGCTGGTGGTGTGCCTGCTATTCCTGTTTCTCAATGCGCGCACAGCGTTCTGGGTGGCTGCGGGGATACCCGTGGCCATGATGGCCGCGATTGCGCTGATGTATGCGGGTGGGCTGACGATCAACATGATTTCGCTCTTTGGGTTGATCATCACGTTGGGGATCGTGGTGGATGACGCGATCGTGGTGGGCGAACACGCCGATCATCGGTTTCGAACCTATGGAGAGCCACCGATGGTGGCCGCCGAAAACGCCGCTCGGCGCATGGCGATGCCGGTTTTTGCAGCCACATTGACCACCGTCATCGCATTCTTCGGGCTTGTGGCCGTGGGCGGGAGTTTTGGCGACCTGATACAAGACATCCCCTTCACGGTGATCGCGGTTTTGATCGCCTCATTGGTCGAGTGTTTCTTGATTTTGCCCAATCACATGGCGCACGCCTTGGCCGCAGGTGCCAAGGAACGGTGGTACGATATTCCCAGCCGTGTGGTGAACCGCGGTTTTGTCTGGGTGCGCGAAACGCTGTTCCGTCCGTTCATGGCAGGCGTGATCGCGGCACGGTATGTGGTTCTGGCGGCTGTCATTCTGGTGCTGGCCAGCCAGATTGCCCTCTTTATCAAAGGCGACGTGCAATGGCGGTTTTTCAATGCGCCTGAACGCGGTTCCGTGACGGGTAACTTCGCAATGACCGAAGGGGCTACGCGCGCTGATACACTTGAGATGATGCGCGAAATGCAGCGTGCAACCGAAGCACTGGGCCGCGTCTATGAGGAGAAACATGGCCGCAACCCCTTGGATTACGTCATGGCTGAGGTGGGCGGCAATGCCGGGCGCGGGCTGGCTGGCGTAGAGGCCAAGGACAGCGACCTGCTCGGATCGATCTCCATCGAATTGATCGACGCCGATCTGCGCCCTTATTCCAGTTTTGCCTTTGTCGCCGAGTTGCAGGAGACCGTGGTCAACCACCCGCTCGCCGAAACGGTAAGTTTTCGGGGCTGGCGCTCGGGTCCGGGAGGCGATGCGCTGGACGTTCAGTTTTTCGGGGCTGACACCGATACACTGAAGGCGGCCAGTCAAGATTTGCAGACGGCGCTTTTGCAATATTCCGAGGTCAGCGCGCTGCAGGACAATCTGGCCTACGACAAGGAGGAACTGATCCTTGATCTGACGCCGCAAGGACAGGCGCTGGGCTTTACCATCGACACGCTGGGTCGCGCGTTGCGCAACCGTCTGAACGGGATCGAGGCCGCGACCTATCCAGACGGCCCGCGCAGTGCGACGATCCGCGTGGAACTGCCTGCGGACGAGTTGACGGCAGATTTTCTGGACCGCACCCAGATGCGTACGCCGGACGGAAACTACGTCCCTCTGGCCGATATCGTCAGCGTTGAGCGGCGTGTCGGGTTCAGCACGGTGCGGCGCGAAAACGGGATTCGGGTGATTTCAGTCACGGGCGATATCTCGGAGGACAACGCGGCCCGGGCCAGTGAAATTCAGCGCGCGCTGGAGGAAGACATCTTGCCCCGTATCGCCAGCGAGCGGCAGATCGAATGGCAATTGGCGGGCCTGAGCGAACAGGAAGACAGCTTTTTGCGCGACAGCATGACCGGGCTTGTCCTGTGCCTTGCCGGAATATTTCTGGTGCTGGCTTGGGTGTTCGGCAGTTGGACACGCCCGCTGGTCGTGATGGCGATTATCCCCTTTGGACTGGTCGGTACCATCTATGGCCATGCGCTGTGGGATGTGCCGCTCAGTATGTTCACGGTGGTCGGTCTGCTGGGTATGACGGGGATTATCATCAACGATTCCATTGTGTTGGTGACCACAATTGATGATTATGCCGAAACGCGCGGGCTGGTGCCGTCGATCATAGATGGCGCGGCGGACCGACTCCGCCCGGTATTGCTGACGACGCTGACGACCGTGCTGGGCATGACGCCGCTGCTTTATGAGCAAAGCCAGCAGGCTCAGTTCCTCAAGCCGACGATCATCACATTGGTCTATGGCTTGGGTTTTGGCATGGTGCTGGTGCTGTTGGTGGTGCCCGCGTTGGTGGCCATGCAACACGACGTAGCGCGCCAGATTGCGGCGATGCGCCGGGCCGCGCGCGCGCCGGTGCGCTCTGTGCGGTTGGGGGTGCTGGCGCTTTGGGCATTGGCAGCGCTTTGGGGCGCCGTGACGCTGGGCTGGGCGATCTGGCAAGGTGCGTTGCCGACAGCCCTGCTGGATGCAGCCCCTGTTTTCGCAGACATGACGCCGGTTCTGGCCGGGCTGGTGGCGTTTGTACTTGGTGTCGCTGTTCTGGCTGTTTTGGCCTACATCATTGCTGCGTTGTCGCTCTATCTGACCACGCGGAGGCAGATACCATCCTAAGGCGGGCCTAGTCCGGTTGGCAGCCTTGAATGTCGACGGCGTGCGAGGCGCCGATCACGGTCAGCCGGATGTTTGAACGATCAAGCGCGAATGCGCCGCCGCTTACATGCATCATCTCTGACACGGCAATCACGGTATTTCCGCTGCGCTGTGTGACCGGTTCGCTGACCCAGATATCGGCGCTGCCGGGTTCGATCACCATTTCCTCTGACGCGCCGGCGGACGGCATGGTCACGCGCGCCTCGATCCGGACCCCATCGCTTATGGGTTCAATGCGGCAAGTTGCCGAAACCACGCCAGCCTCAGAAGCCGAATAAGGGCGTTGCGCCAATGCGGCCGCAATGGCGGGCGTCGGAGTCGTCGCGTTGGCGTCGATAATCGCATCGAAATGCAGGCTGTGCGGCATGCAAATGTCGCTGCACACGCCAAGCTGCATGTCGCCTTGCAGACGCACGGGCTGGCCCGCGCGGGTTGGTGCAATCGCAAGTGGGATGATCAATTCGCGGGTGTAGCCTATCGAACGCATTCCGTTTTCGTGGAACACCTGCGGGGTTGGCCACGTGACACCCACACCGCTGAGGTTGCGCGATGCGGACCAGTCGAATTCTGGCGGGATACCCGCATCGCCCGGGGCGCGCCAGTAAGTTTTCCAACCGGGTTTCAGCTTGAGATGCAGCGCCGCCATACGGGTGCCGTCGGGCATGACCCAGCCGGGCAGAACCTGCGCGCTCACGGGATCTTCATAAGGATCCCCCGCGAGGGCGGGAAAGGCGGCGCAGGCCAGCAAGACAGCGGATGCAAATGTTCTGATCATGCTAACTACATGGGCGAGAGGTGATGAAATGCCAAGTCACGAATGGGTCAGCGATGTTTCGGATCCTGGCCGCCTGCATGGACTTGCGCCAGCGCGCAGGCCGCGTCATTCTACCCCTGATGGAAGAAACTGAACCTCATACGAATGCGCTGAACCTGACCGGATCGCTGCTGGTGGCAATGCCGGGCATGGGTGATCCACGTTTTGAACATTCTGTGGTGCTGATCTGCGTGCATTCCGAAAAGGGCGCGATGGGTCTCATCGTGAACAAACCCAGCGTAGATGTGCGTATGAGTGATGTGCTCGATCAGATGGAGATCGCGCCCTCCCAAGCTGCGGCGAACATGACCGTTTACTTTGGTGGCCCGGTAGAAATGGGGCGCGGGTTTGTGCTGCACACGCCTGACTATCAATCGAGTTTGCACACGCTGCAAGTTCCGGGTGGGTTTGGCATGACCGCCACGATGGATGTTCTCGAAGCGATTGCGCAAGATCACGGACCTCGGCAGGCGCTTATGATGCTGGGCTATGCCAATTGGGGGCCGGGCCAGTTGGAGAGCGAGTTGGCGCAAAACGCGTGGCTGACGGCGGCGGGCGATGCGGATCTTGTGTTCAAGCGACCTAATGCGCGCAAATGGGAGGCGGCGATCAAGTCGCTGGGGATTGATCCGCTAGGGCTGTCTGCGACGGCGGGGCGCGCCTGACGGTGGCTGTCAGGAGGAACCGTCTCGCGGCGCGGCAGCGCGGCGCAGGCGATCATTGATGGCCCGGCCCAGCCCGGTTTCGGGGATCGGCGCCACGGCAATGGGAGCAGCAAGCGCATCAAGCCTGTGCAAGTGATCAAAGAGGTTTGCGGCGGCTTCGACCAGATCGCCCGATGCCGATAGGTTGAGCTCACAAGCCATCGGGCCAAAGCCCAGTAAAACTTCGCCGTTTTCCGTGTGGGTTGCATTCAAGCGCACGCGCGCGCGGGGTGCGTAGTGTGAGCTAAGTTGACCGGGCGCGGTTATAATGGCGTCATTGGGATGTTCCAGGGGCGCGCCCAATGCGGCCTCGACCGCCTCGACTGGCAAACCGCCTGCGCGCAGCAAGGCAGGCACGCCATCCAGCCCGATGATGGTGCTCTCCAACCCGACGGTACAGGGACCATCGTCAAGCACGGCGGCGATGTGTCCACCCAGACCGGCCAGCACATGTTGCGCAGTTGTTGGGCTGATACGTCCGGATGGATTTGCCGACGGGGCCGCGACCGGGCCGTCAAATGCCACCAAAAGAGCCTGTGCACTGGGATGGGCAGGTACACGCAGCGCCAGCGTCGATAACCCGCCCGTGACTAAGGAAGACAGCCCATGCCCCGCACGCAATGGCAGAACCAGCGTCAGTGGCCCCGGCCAGAAAGCACGCGCCAGCACCTCGGCTGTATCGGTCCATTCAACGTATCGCTGGGCCGTTTCGATGTCGGCGACATGCACGATCAGCGGGTTGAAACTGGGCCGGCCCTTGGCCTGATAAACCTGTGCCACAGCGGTCCCGTTGCACGCGTCCGCGCCCAGTCCGTAAACCGTCTCGGTCGGGAAGGCGACCAACTGGCCTGCGCGCAACAGGCCGGCTGCCTGTTGCAGGCCCGCAGGCGTGGGATGCAGAATTTCGGTTTCAGACATTATGATCCGTGACGCCGCGTTTTGGTTGCCGGGGGCGTCCCGGCGGCTCATGTTTGCGATTGTATGCCATTACAGCGTGCAACCAGCCTTGCCAAGGTGGTTGCCCTGCCATCCGGAGATGTAGCCATGCCGTTTTCCGCCCCTGTCGATGAGTATCTGTTCATGTTTGACCATGTGGTCGGGCTGGATCAGGTGCGCCAAACTGAACGATTTTCAGATGCTTCGGCGGACGTTACGCAAGCCATCCTTTCTGAGGCCGGCAAGCTGATTACGGATGCGATCGCACCGCTGCAACGCGCCGGCGATCAGAACCCTGCGCGTCTGGAGAATGGTGTGGTGCGCACCTCGCCGGGGTTCGCGGAGGGGTGGCGCGCCATTGCATCTGGCGGTTGGGTCGGCATGGCTGCTGATCCAGAGTTCGGCGGGATGGGCTTGCCGATGACGGTGACAACTGCGGTGAATGAGATGCTGAGCGGGGCGTGCTTGTCGCTGCAACTGGCGCCGCTGATGAGCCAGGGTCAGATCGAGGCGCTGGAGCACCACGCAAGCGACGACCTCAAGGCGCTGTACCTGCCCAAGCTGATATCGGGTGAATGGACGGGCACGATGAACCTGACCGAACCCCAAGCCGGATCGGATGTTGGTGCACTGTCGACCAAAGCCGAACCAAAGGGTGATGGGTCCTTTGCACTGACAGGTCAGAAAATCTACATCAGCTGGGGCGATCATGACGTTGCTGAAAACGTCTGTCATCTGGTGCTGGCACGCATTCCGGGCGCACCTGCAGGCACCAAGGGGATATCGCTGTTTCTGGTGCCCAAGTTTATCCCAAATGCAGACGGCACACTTGGGGCGCGCAATGGTGTGAGCGTTGTCAGCCTTGAGCACAAATTGGGATTGCACGGATCGCCCACCGCCGTGATGCAGTATGATGCGGCCAAAGGGTGGCTTGTGGGGCCCGAACAAGGCGGTATGGCGGCCATGTTCACGATGATGAACAACGCGCGTCTGGGCGTTGGCGGGCAGGGCATTGGCGTTGCGGAGGCGGCCTATCAGCATGCGCTGAGCTATGCGATGGAGCGCAAACAGGGCCGCGTTGCGCGGCAAGGTGGCGGCACGATCGTGGATCATGCGGATGTGCGCCGGATGCTGCTGAGCATGAAGGCCGAGATTTTTGCGGCCCGCGCGATTGCACTGTCTTGTGCGGTGGCGATTGATATGACCAATGCCACGGGTGATCGCGATTGGGAAACCCGCGCCGCCTTCCTGACGCCGATTGCCAAGGCGTTTGGCACTGACACCGGGATCGCGTTGGCCGAAACAGGCGTTCAGGTACATGGCGGGATGGGATTTGTCGAAGAAACCGGAGCGGCGCAGTTTTCGCGCGATGTGCGCGTCACCGCGATTTACGAGGGCACCAACGGTATTCAGGCGATGGATCTTGTGGCGCGCAAGATGATGGATGGCGGTGAGGCCGCGAACCGCATTCTCGACGAAATAGAGGCGGAGGCAGAGGCCGCGCGCACCGCCTTTCCCGAAATGGCGGAGGCCGTATGGCAGGCGTCTGAATCGCTGCGTGAAGCCACGGAGTGGTTCAACGCGCAAGATGATATGAACATGCGTTTTGCTGGTGCGGTCCCCTATCTGAAGGCCTTTGCGCGCGTGCTGGGCGGTGCGGCACACCTGCGCGCGGCGGTGACACAACCAGGTGGCACACGTGAAAAGCTGGCCCGTTTCTACATACGCAGGCTGTTGCCTGAACATGCCAGCCTGTTGGTGCAAGCGCTTGCGGGCGCCGAAGATCTCTATGCATTTGACGCCGATGAATTGGCAACGGCATGAAGGATAACGCGCAACAAGGGATCCGTTATCCTTGGGAGACTCCACCTGAACACGGGGCCGCGATCGAGGTTGCGCCGGGCGTGCTTTGGCTGCGTTTGCCGCTGCCGATGAAACTCGATCACGTGAACGTCTACGCGCTAGATGAAGGCGACAGCTGGACCATCATCGACACCGGTTTTGCATCGAAAAAGGCCAAGGCGATCTGGGGCGAGGTTTTGCAAGGCCCGTTGGCGGGCAAACCGGTAAGCCGCGTGGTCGTTACCCACCACCACCCCGATCATATTGGGCTGGCAGGCTGGTTTCAGACCGAATTTGACGCAGAGCTCGTCACGACACGCACTGCATGGTTGATGGCGCGTATGCTGACGCTGGATGTGCAGGAGGTGCCGCCGGAAGAGACATTGGCATACTATCGCAGCGCCGGGATGGATGCCGAGATATATGAAAAACGCGCCACCGAACGCCCGTTTAACTTCGCCGATATCGTGGCGCCCTTGCCTCAGGGGTATATCCGCCTTCAACAAGGGCAAAGCATCGCAATGGGCGGGCGCACTTGGGATATTCACATGGGCAACGGCCATGCGCCGGAACATGCGACCTTCTGGAGCCGGGATGATAATCTGGTGCTGGCGGGGGATCAGATTTTGCCCTCCATCAGCCCTAACGTCGGAGTTTATGCGACCGAACCAATGGCGGACCCGATTGGCGAGTGGCTGGAGGCTTGCGAACGGCTGGCCCCGATGGCGCGTGCGGAACACCTTGTGCTGGGTGGGCACAAGCTGCCGTTCACCGGTCTGCCCACGCGGATGCGCCAGTTGATCGACAACCATCACGGTGCGCTCAAGCGGTTGCTGGCCTATATTGATGAGCCCAAGGCGGCCTCAGAGTGTTTTGTGCCGCTCTTCAAACGCCGGATCGGCGAAGGCGAATATGGGTTGGCGCTGGTTGAAGCGGTCGCGCATTTGAGCCACCTTCACCAAGAGGGCCTTGCAACGCGCGATAGGCGCGAAGACGGGGCGTGGGTTTACAAAGCCAGGGGGTGAGCGATGGACGACAAGATCGAAACGGCGGCCGAGATGGCCGAAGCCGAAGCATTGCCGCGCTGCCACGAGGTTCACGCCGACCCCAAAGTGAGGAATGCGGCTCAGCAAACCGTGCCAAAGGCGGTCAAGGACAAGCCAACTTCGGAAAAATCCCCTGCGCAATGGGCTTATGAGCGGATCATTCTCTACCTCAAGAATTTCGAAGAGCAACTCGACAACGAGCATGAAGTGGCGATGGGCTTCACTGGCGGCGATGCAGGCGTGTTGCGCATTGAAGGAATGGGGTATTTCGACCCGGATATTGTTACATTTTACGGCAGCGATCCCGCGGGCGGGCGCACGCAGTTGATCCAGCACGTCAGCCAGTTAAACGTGATGCTGCGTGCTTTGCCCAAGGCCGTGGAGCAAGAAGCGCCCAATCGCATCGGCTTTCGTCTGGCACAGGATCTCGAAGCGGGCAGTTGATTTGCGCCTATGGCGCGTGGCCCCTAGACGTGCGCGTGCGTGGAATTGACGTGGTGACAGCGCGTCGGGAATCCTTTAGGCACTGATCAACGGAAGACTATTTGAAGGACAGCGCGCGATGGCTGAGCACAAACACGGTGAAATGGACGTAAAAGTTCACGAAAAGACATTCGATGGTTTCATGAAATGGGTCACATGGTCTGTGATCGTCATCCTTGTAATCATTGTCGGAATGGCGATTTTCATTACGTGACCTGACCGAGTTACAAAAGTCGAGGGGGATAGCCATGCGGACGGTGCTGGCGCTTGTGGCGCTGATGTTTTTGGCAGCCTGCGCAGACAACAGCGGCCCGTTGGTGTCTGACCAGACGCTTGAACAGCGTGCCTTCCGCGCCCCCGACCAGCCCGAGATCACCGTTTTGACGATGGTGAACAATACCACGGGCGCGGGTGGACATACGTCCTTGTTGATCAGCGCGTCCCAGCGGGTGATTTTCGACCCAGCGGGATCTTTCAGACACGCCACGGTGCCTGAGCGCGGAGATGTGCTCTATGGTGTCTCGCCCGGCGTGGAGCAGGGCTACAAAAGCGCCCATGCTCGCAATTCGCACCATGTCGTCTCGCAGACCTTTAAAGTAACGCCCGCGCAGGCGGAACGCGCGTTGCAATTGGCGCAAGCCAATGGCGTCGTGGCAGGCGCATTTTGCACCAACGCCAGCTCAAGCTTGCTGCGGCAGGTGCCCGGGTTTGAAGATGTAAAAGTAACGTTCTACCCTGTGCGCCTGATGGAACAATTGGCGAAACGACCGGGCGTCGTGACGGATCGCTACTTTGAAAATGATGCAGGCGACGTTGTTGATGGCGCTGCACTTTTGCAGCTTTAACCCGTCAGATAAAGCAAGCCGTAAAGCGTGAAGGCACCGGACAGAATGGCCATGATCACGTTTTTGGTGAAATAACCCACCGCGAGTGTGACGCAGGCCGCTGTCAGACGCGGTCCATCGAGTTGCCCGCCCGTTGCCGCGGGCCATACTGCCTGAGGGGCCACAAGGGCCGGCAAAATGGCGACGGCAGTATAGCGCAGATGCCGCAGCAGCCAGTTCGGCATGGGTCGGTTGCCGACCAGGCCAATGAAAGAAAACCGCAGCGCAAAACTGCCCACGGCCAGACCGATGATGACAGTCCAGAGCTGTGCGTCGGTCATGACCATGTTCCCCGGCGTACCATCCAGAGCTCTGTCTGTGCGCCCGCAACCATCCCCAGAACACTTGCGATGATCAGACCCAGCGAATAGGGCACCCCGGCAAAAAGCAGCCCGGAGACGACGGCGACGAGGGCGGCGATCATGTGTGCACCGGTGCGCATCATAGGGCCGACCATAGCCAGAAAGCAGATGGGTAATGCGAAATCAGGCACCCAGGCATCCGGGATCTGCGCCCCCAAAAGGGCACCTGCAAATGAGCTGGCGTACCAAACGGGCACAATCAGCGTGAGCGTTCCGGCGAAATAGGCCATCCGCTGCGCCATGCTCATATCGGGCGCGGCTTCGAACTGACTGACCGAAAGGGCGTAGGATTGGTCGACTGTAAAATAGGCGGCGATCACCCGTTGCCACATCGGCGCGCCGCCCAGATAGGGCGTGAGCGAGGCTGAATACATCGCCACCCGCAGGTTAACCGCCAAGGCGCTGAGCAACACGATGAACGTCGGAGCCTCTTCCTGCATCAGTTGCAGCGCGGTGAACTGTGCCGCTCCGGCAAAGACGGCCACGGAAAACATCATAGTTTCAACGATGTTCAGCCCGGCCTCGACGGCAAGCACGCCAAAGAGGGCCGCAAAAGGTGCCACGATGATCACAAAGGGCGCGCCGTCGCGAAAGCCCTTCCAATAGGCGGAATTCGTGGTGGTGAAGGGCATGGGATGGCCTTAGGATTGCCCATAACTGGTACCGCCGAACCTGAGGGGAAGTAAATGGCCCGGCTGGAGAAAACAGATGATTACGTGGTGGCGCCCGACCCATCCGCGCCACGCCTGACGCGCGCGGTCACGGGGTACGATCAAACTGGTGCCGCAGTCGAAACACGTGTGGTCGAAGAACGCCCTCTGACCATTTTCTTGAATGCGCAGGAAATCGTGACCGCGATGACTATTGGCGACTACCCTGAATATCTGGCGCTGGGTTTTCTGCGCAATCAGGGCATGCTGTCCGGGGCCGATGAGATCACGGGCGTGGAGTATGATGAAGAGCTTGAAGTCGTCATTGTGCGGACAGCCCGTAAAACGGATTACGAAGACAAGATGCGCAAGAAGACCCGTACCAGCGGTTGCGCTGTTGGCACGGTTTTCGGCGACATGATGGAAGGGCTGGAGGGGGTGCACTTGCCACAGGTCTCCGTGCGCACGTCGTGGCTTTATGCGCTTTCGGCGCGGATCAATCGCACACCGAGCCTCTACCTTGAGGCGGGCGCCATTCACGGAACGGTGCTGTGCCAAGCAGATAAGCCCTTGGTTTATATGGAAGACGTAGGTCGGCACAACGCGGTAGACAAGATCGCGGGCTGGATGCTGTCTGAGGGCGTGCAGGCGGATGACAAGATCTTATACACCACCGGCAGGCTGACCTCCGAGATGGTGATCAAGACGGCGATGATGGGCATTCCGGTGCTGGCGTCGCGCTCAGGATTTACCGCGTGGGGCGTGGAAATTGCGCAACAGGTCGGCCTGACGTTGATCGGGCGGATGAAGGGACAGCGCTTTGTCTGCCTGAGCGGCGAAGACCGGCTGGTGCGCGACGTCGATCCGACCTCCGTGGCGGATGAACCGCGCAAAGCCGGGCGAAAGGGCGCCGTGTGAAGGAAATGCGTGACAGTTGGCAGATGGACGCATGTGATCTGGTGGTCATATGAAACAACCCTTTGGCATCATTCTGGCCGGTGGACTGGCCACACGCATGGGCGGCGGCGACAAGGGGTTGTTACCGCTGGGTCGCGGCACGCTGCTGAGTCACGTGGTTGACCGCTTTGCGCCGCAGGTCGATGCGTTGGCTCTGAATGCCAACGGGGATCCGGCGCGTTTTGCAGGTTTTGGCCTACCGGTCGTAGCGGATACGATCGAGGGCTACGCAGGCCCTTTGGCGGGGGTTCTGGCCGGGATGGATTGGGCCGCGGAACAGGGTGCCGATACCGTCGTGAGCGTGGCTGCGGACACGCCGTTTTTCCCATGCGATCTGGTGCCGCGACTGATGCAGGAGGCCCAAGGCATGGCCAACCCGTTGGTGCTGGCTGCGACACCGCGCGGTGCGGAAGAGACCAAATCAATGTCCAAGGCCGGGCTGATCCGCCACCCGACGTTTGGCCTTTGGCCTGTGGCACTGCGTGACGATCTGCGCGGGGCGCTAAACGACGGTCTGCGCAAAGTGGTGATCTGGACAGATGCGCACCATGGACGTCTGGCAGAGTTCCCCGCCGATGGGTTCGATCCCTTTTTCAACGTCAACACGCCCGAAGATCTGGTGCGTGCGAAAGGTATGATATGAGACTTTTTGGCGTTGTAGGCTGGAAGAACGCGGGCAAGACCGGCTTGATGGAACGACTGGTGACAGAGATCACCGGGCGCGGGTTTTCCGTGTCGACCGTCAAACATGCGCACCATACCTTTGATGTGGACCATCCGGGCAAGGACAGCCACCGGCATCGCGTTGCGGGCGCCACGGAGGTGCTTTTGGCCTCGCGCAACCGCTTTGCGCTGATGCATGAGTTGCGCGATGCGGAGGAGCCGAGCCTGAGCGAGTTGCTGAGCAAGCTGTCGCCTGTCGATCTGGTGCTGATCGAAGGCTACAAACGCGACGCCCACCCCAAGGTAGAAGCCTTTCGTGCAGAGACACGCAACGTGTTGATCGCTCCTGACGATCCAACGATCCGCGCGGTGGCGAGCGACACACCCATCACGCTGGACCGCCCCGTGTTCGACCTGAACGACACCAAGGCGGTCGCAGATTTCATCTTGGCCGAGGTTGGGCTTTGAGCGGGTTTGATACAGTTCTGATGGTGGATTGGTCGGGGGGCAACGACACCGGACCGACGCCCCGCGCGGATGCGATCTGGGTCTGCGTGGCGCGTGATGGCGTGGCTGACACACCCGTCTATCTGCGCAATCGCGTACTGGCAGAGCAGTGGATCGCGCGGCTTTTTGAGAGTGAAACGGCCGCCGGTCGTCGCGTTTTGGCTGGGTTCGACTTTCCGTTCGGCTATCCGGCTGGGTTCGCCAAGGCCTTGACCAACAGTGCCGACCCAATGGCGCTGTGGGCGTGGTTTGAGACGCATGTGCAAGACGATCCCAAGGACAACAACCGCTTCGATCTGGCAGCATTCATCAACCAGCGATTTGCGGGCAATGGCCCGTTCTGGGCGAATGCTCTGCAGCGCGACATAACCGGGCTGCCGCGCACCAAGGCGCAATACAGCAACCCGTTCCCCGAAAAGCGCGCGGTAGAAGAGCGTGCCAAGGGTGCTTTTACCTGCTGGCAAATGGCCGGGGCCGGGGCCGTCGGAAGCCAAGTGTTTATGGGTTTGCCAATCTTGGAACGGTTGAGGCGCAGATTTGATGTTGCGGTCTGGCCGTTTGAGCCGCTGAACCGCGCGGTGGCTTTTGTGGAGATTTGGCCGTCCCTGACCGTGGGCAAGCCACCCGCCGAGATGATCAAGGATGCATGGCAGGTGCAGCAGGTAGCGCGTACGGTGTCGGCATTGCCCGCGCCAGAGCTTGCCACGATGTTAGATGTCGACGCACCCGAAGAGGGTTGGATATTCGGTCTGGGCCACGAAGAGCGCCTTCGCGAAGTGTCAGGTCACCCGCCGCCTTTGAAAAACGATTGTTTTGCACTGCCGCCGGGCGTGCATTGGACGCCGGTGAACGTCGCGCTGGCGCAATTGCGGTCGCGCTTGTCGGTTGTGACCTCTGCCCGGGATGTAGATGTCGGGCAGGCCACGGGCCGGATCGCCGCGCATGACGTTGTGGCTTTGCGCGCCAATCCACCGCTGCCGAACACGGCGGTGGATGGCTATGGCTTTGCAGGCGGACGTGGTGAAGGCGTACATGAATTGCCCCTGACACAGGCGCGCGCCGCGGCGGGTGACGCACCCAAGAATTTGCCACAGGGCCATGCCATGCGTGTGCTGACGGGCGCTGCTTTGCCTGAAGGGGTCGATACGGTTGTCTTGCAAGAAGATGTGACGCTGACGGGGCAATCCATCACGTTTCGTGGCCCGGTCAAGCCCGGCGCGAATACACGAAAAGCAGGCGAAGACGTTCATGCCGGGGCGGTTGTATTGCACCAAGGGCAGCGGATTGGCCCGGCGCAGGCCGCACTTTTATCAGCGACGGGCGTCAAGAAGTTGAGCGTACGGCGCGGGTTACGTGTCGCGGTGATCTCCACCGGCGCAGAGTTGGTGGAGGCGGGAGACCATGCCGCCGATGGGCAAATCTTTGATGCAAACCGCCCCATGCTGTTGGAAATGATCGCGCGATTTGGCCATGTCCCGGTCGATATCGGACGCGTGGCCGACGATCCGCGCGCTTTGCGCCGCGCGCTGGACCAGGCCGCGAAAGAGGCCGATGTGATCATCACCAGCGGTGGTGCCTCTGCAGGCGACGAAGACCATGTTTCGGCATTGCTGGGCCGGGAGGGCGCCTTGGCGCTCTGGCGTATCGCAGTCAAGCCGGGACGACCCTTGGCGCTGGGCACATGGAACACGCGCGCCGTCTTTGGATTGCCGGGCAATCCCGTGGCGGCGATGGTGTGTACGTTGATCTTTGCGCGCCCGGCTTTGGCTGTTCTGGCAGGGGAAAGCTGGTTGGAACCACAGGGGTTTGATGTGCCGGCGGCCTTTTCCAAACGCAAGAAGGCAGGGCGCGCCGAATACCTGCGCGCGCGCATCCGGGGTGGGCAGGCAGAGGTCTTTGCCTCCGAAGGGTCAGGGCGGATCAGCGGGCTGAGTTGGGCCGACGGGCTGGTCGAGTTGCCGCAAGATGCCTTCGAGATCACGCCCGGCGATAGTGTCCGCTATATTCCGTTCAGCAGCTTTGGAATGTGATCCTGGCTTGCCGATTTTGGGATCGCGCTAGGTTGTTTAAGGAAACTCGTCCCGGAGACACCAAATGACCAAAGCGATCTATTTTGCCGCCGCACTGTGCCTGAGCGGCACCGTCGCATCTGCAGACTGCCTGCGCGCGTTGAGCGTTCAGTTCACCGAAAGTGCGCCGCGCGATCGATTTGATATCGTGCACACCGCCACGGGCGTGGTCGTCACAAGCGTGCGCATAGATCTGAGCACCTCGGCTGGCGGCTTGATCTTTGACACCGAAGACGGTGGGGCGGGCGTTGAGGTTTTCCAACCCTTTCAAGGCAGTGACGGCGTGCGCGCGGGCCAGGTTTCAGACGGCGCGGATGTTTTGGAGATGAGCGTCGATGGCATGACGTCAGGCGAGCGTGCCGGGTTCACCATTGACGTGGACGATCGTCTGGAACGTTCTGATCTGGGTCAGATCCGTGTCACAGGCGGCGAAATGCAAGGCGCGCGCGTGTTGTTCCAGTTGGACGATGGCGAAGAAATCGAAGCGGTGTTCGACGCAGCAAACCGTGCCAAGGTGTGCAGTTGATCCGCCTCTAGTCGAATGTGCCTGCCACGCGTCCCAACAGCATGAACGCACGGGCGGTACGGGTATCGGCAAGGGCTGCGATTTCACCATCTGAAGCGGTTTTTTCAAAGCGGGCAAAAGTCTTGTCAAACAGGCGCAAAAAGTGGTGCGCTGCATCTCGAAAGATTGGGTCTTGTTTCATCCGACCCGCACTCAGCGCCAGCGACGACCGATCCCGGATGCCGCCGAGTGCGGCGATTGCGCGTCCTCGTGCGCCTTGGGCAAACTGCCGCCAAACTTCTGGTCGGGCGCGGTCGGGCCGCAAATCATCCATGTAGATGCCGTCCTGACTGAGCAGGGTCAGCACGTCCTGTGCCGCGGTGATCAATTGCGCCGAAGGGCGGTCCTTGAGGGCGCGCCGCAAGGCGGCGAAACCGTCACGATCTTCAGCCGTTTCAGGAAAATTGAGCGCGCGAATGAAATCTTCGACGGGCAGGGGCGCCGCAATATCTTCGACCTGAGTTCCCAAAGCCAGAGCAGGTTGATCATCTGGTGCAGTCGGTGCGGCTGGCGCCGGGGCCGGGCGCCGTTCGTGTTCGCGCCGGCTCGAAAAGGTTGCAAGCACGGTTTCAGTCTTGCGCGCGGCTTCGGCGATTTCATCCAGCTTCCGTGCCACGGAGGTTTCGCCGCCGACAATACCGCTTTGCGCTTGTGCAATGTAGGCGTGCCGGATCGCGTCGATGGCTGCCTGCAAACGCTGGCTTTCCTCGCGCATCACCCGGCTGGACCGCGCCGCAGTGGCAGCGACCCAGATCATTGCCACGGGCAAAAAGATCGACAGCATCGTGATCATGTAACGCAACCCGCCCGACGGCGCGCTGGCATCGCTGCTGTCGGGCAAATATGCGAAAAAGAACGCCGACCCCGCCAGCCAGATAGCTGACAGCGACAACGCTATGATCTCGATCCCGGTGATCCCTTCGGATTTGGGTCGGTCATAGATGCCCAGCGGCGTCGGCGGCGTCGCGGCTGGTTTGCTGTTTGGGTCTGGTGCGTCTGCCATGGTCATCTGAATGTGTTACGCATAAACGATCTTGAGAACCTCGTAAGACTTCTCGCCACCCGGAGTGCGCACTTCGACGCTGTCGCCCTCTTCCTTGCCTATCAGCGCCCGCGCAATGGGGGATTTGATGTTGAGCAACCCGTTTTCGATGTTTGCTTCATACTCTCCGACGATCTGGTAGGTTTTTTCTTCGTCTGTGTCCTCGTCCACCAGCGTCACCTTGGCGCCGAACTTGATCGCCCCCGACAGCTTCGACGGGTCGATCACCTCGGCCAGCGAAATCACCCCTTCGAGCTCCTTGATCCGACCTTCAATGAACGACTGCTTTTCCTTGGCGGAATGGTATTCTGCGTTTTCGGACAGGTCACCATGCTCACGGGCTTCTGCGATGGCTTTGATAATGGCCGGGCGCTCCACGGATTTGAGCTGTTTCAACTCCGCCTCGAGGTCCGTGTGCCCTTTGCGGGTCATGGGGATTTTGTCCATCTTTACACATCCATTAAAGCGCGGCCCGCCGGACGATCCGGGGGCCGCAAATACAGTTGCAATATCCTGACCTATTCACACGGGAAAATGCAAGAGGCCAGTGGCGATGGATTGCCGAGATCGGGTGTCAGTCGTATTGCACGACCTCAAATTCGATCCCGTCATGATCGTGGAAGTAAAAGCGGCGGCCGGGTTCGTAATCGGCGTGGTTTTCCGTTTTGAACCCTGCTGCAATCACTGCCTTTTCTGTGCTGTCCAGATCATCGACGACCACTGCTAGGTGGTTGAGCCCGCCCACTGTCTTATAATTGTCCTCCGTTTGCCGGTTGGCAGTGCCCGGCGGCGCATAGACAGCGACATAGTGAGTGTCGGTGCCCACGTGGATCGTGTAGCCGCCGTTTTTCGCGTCCCCCTGCCAGCGGATTTTCCATCCGAACAGATCGCACATCCATTGTGCCGTGGATTTGGGGTCGGAAACCGTGAAATTGGTATGTTCGAGCATCGCTGCGGTCATTTCTTCTATCCTTTTCAGCCTTGATGCGACTCACATTAATTGCTCAACCTAACTTTAGGTCAAGGGAGTTTTTAGAAATGGTGAATGATGGTTTGTCCATCGGGGCGTTAGCGGCGCGCACGGGCTTGGCGGTCTCCGCCATCCGCTACTATGAGGCGCAAGGGCTGATTGCGCCGTGGCGCAATGCGGGCGGGCAGCGACGGTTTCAGCGGGCAGATCTGCGGCGCCTCAGCTTCATCATGATCGCGCAGCAATTCGGGTTCACCCTGCCACAGATCAAAACCGAACTTGACCGTCTGCCGGGTGGACGCGCGCCGACCAAAGCGGATTGGGCCAAAATCAGTGCGGGGTTTCGCGATGTACTGGACGCGCGGATTGATACGCTGGTCCGGCTGCGTGACAATCTGGACAGCTGCATCGGATGCGGCTGCCTGAGCTTGCCAGCCTGCGCGCTTTACAATGCCGCCGACCGTGCCGCCGAAAAGGGCACAGGCCCGCGGTATTTGATGGGCGACACGCCAGAGACACCCTGAGAAACCCTCAGGATGCGGTGACTTCGCCGATCAGCATGTTGGGTTGGACATTGGTGAAGTTGGGAATGTCCTCAAGCAGGGGCGGCGACGCTTTCAGCGCGCTTTGCAAAGCTGCCTGATCAGGGAACGTAAAGCTGGCGACGGCATAATATGCGGGCGGGGTATCCGGGCCACCAGCAAGGCCCTTGGTCACGAGTTTGGAGGACACATGATCACCCCAGTGTTTCTCGACCAAGGCCATATGTGTTGATGCATAGTAATCATGGTCGAAATGCGTGTTTTCAGTAACCGGGTAAATCACTTGAACCGAAGCAGCCATGATCAAATTCTCCTTGAGGCGGTTGCGGATAGGATGGCCCAACTTGTCACAGATCGCAGCAAAGGCAACACGCGTCGCGCCAACACCTGCGGCACATTTGATTTTACGCGGTGTTACGATTGCAAAAACAAGCGCCGTGGTTTAGCCAATCTCGAATGTTTTTGCGTGCGGTCAAGCCACCGCGCACATCACAACAAGGGAGCTGCCGCATGGCCGAGATTGAACGCGAAGCAATGGAATACGACGTCGTTATCGTGGGCGCGGGGCCTGCGGGCTTGTCTGCGGCGATCCGCCTCAAACAGCTGGACGCAGAGTGCAATGTGGTGGTGCTGGAAAAGGGCTCCGAAGTGGGCGCGCATATCTTGTCGGGTGCGGTGCTCGATCCATCCGGTCTTGATGCGCTGATCCCCGATTGGCAGGACAAAGGCGCGCCACTGAATGTGCCAGTCACCGAAGATAATTTCTACATGCTGGGCGAAGCGGGCCAGTTGCGCGTCCCCAATTTCCCGATGCCCCCGTTGATGAACAACCACGGCAACTACATCGTCTCTATGGGAAACGTTTGCCGTTGGATGGCGGAGCAGGCCGAAGAGATGGGTGTGGAAATCTTTCCCGGAATGTCGTGTTCCGAGCTGGTCTACGGTGAAAACGGCGAAGTAAAAGGCGTTGTTGCGGGTGAATTTGGCAAAAACCCCGACGGTACCCAAGGCGACGGCTATGAGCCAGGCATGGAATTGCACGGCAAATACGTGTTCCTGTCCGAAGGCGTGCGCGGCAGCCTGTCCAAGCAGGTGATCGCCAAATACGGCCTGTCCGAAGGGCATGAGCCGCAGAAATACGGCCTTGGCATGAAGGAAATCTGGGAAGTCGACCCTGCCAAGCACCGTGAAGGCACCGTCACGCACACAATGGGCTGGCCTTTGGGCAGCAATGCGGGCGGTGGGTCGTTCATCTATCATCTTGAGAACAATCAGGTTTACGTGGGTTTTGTTGTCCACCTGAATTATAAGAACCCACATCTGTTCCCTTACATGGAATTCCAGCGGTTCAAGCATCATCCGATCGTCGCGGATCTGCTCAAGGGCGGTAAACGCGTGGCTTATGGCGCGCGCGCGATCTCTGAAGGCGGGTACCAGTCGATGCCCAAGATGGTGGCACCGGGCGTCGCACTTTTGGGGTGTTCGGTGGGCATGGTCAACGTGCCGCGGATCAAAGGCAACCACAACGCGATGTTCTCTGGCAAGGCTGCGGCCGAAGCCGCGATGCGCGCGATCAAAGCCGAGCGCGCGGGCGACGAACTGTCCGACTACGAGGTCGAAGTACGCACTGGCCCCATTGGCAAAGACTTGAAGAAAGTGCGCAACGTCAAGCCGTTGTGGTCCAAATACGGGCTAACTGCGTCGCTGGCGCTGGGTGGGTTCGATATGTGGACCAACACGCTCGGGTTCTCGCTCTTGGGCACGCTTGGGCATGGCAAATCTGATGCTGAAGCCACCGAAGAGGCCAGCAAGCACAAGCCGATTGACTATCCAAAGCCAGACGGCACCCTGTCGTTTGACCGCCTGACGAACGTAGCGTTTTCCTTTACCAACCACGAGGAAAGCCAGCCTGCGCACCTGACGCTCAAAGACGCCAGCGTTCCGGTTGGCGTGAACCTGCCGAAATACGCGGGCCCCTCGGCACGCTACTGCCCGGCAGGCGTTTACGAGTTCGTGCAAGAGGAAGGCAAGGACGCGCGGTTTGTTATCAACTTCCAAAACTGCGTCCACTGCAAAACCTGCGACATCAAGGACCCGGCACAGAACATCGTCTGGACCACACCGCAGGGGGGCGACGGGCCAAACTACCCAAATATGTAATGCGGGCCAGCGCCGACACATAGGCGATGGCAACGACCAAAACGATTGCGCCGGACAGGAAACCCTGTTCGGCGCGATGTTTTTGAAGGATGCAGATGCCGACGCCTGTCCGAACGCATGCGCGCCACGACTGCCAATTTTGTGATCACGCAAATACGCGGTTAGCCGCCGCGCGGCATTGCGCCCAGCCGCAGACCTGATAGCTTATTTGCATTCTACAGGAGGCGTCCCTTGATCCGTAAATTGCTCAGCACTGCCGCACTGGTTCTGATCCTGGGAAGCCCCGCGCTTGCCCAGTCGAATGCCGGTGCCTATCTGGCCGGTCGCGCCGCCGCTATGCAAAGCGATTACGCCGACGCTGCGAGCTATTTTACCCGTGCTCTTGCACGTGACCCCGGCAACGCAGAGTTGATGGAGAGTGCGCTGGTGGCCAATCTGGCGATCGGTCGTATCGACCGTGCCGCGCCGATTGCACAACGGCTGGCGGAAAACGAACAGAACAGCCAGGTGGCGGATCTGATCCTGACCGCGCAGGCCATCAAGGCCGAAGATTATGACGGGCTGCTGGAACGCGCGCCGCAGACCGAAGGCGTTGCTCCGCTGATCGAAGGGCTGCTGCGGGCATGGGCGCAAATGGGCAAGGGGCAAGTGTCTGTCGCCTTGGAAAGCTTTGATGAGGTTGCCGCAGCCCCCGGCCTTCAGGGGTTTGCGCTGTTTCACAAGGCGATGGCGCTTGCGATGGTCGGGGACTACGAAAGCGCCGAGTCGATTTTATCCGCTGAAAATGCAAACGGCGCTGTTCAGACCCGGCGGGGTTTGATGGCGCGTGTGGAAATCCTGTCGCAACTGGAACGCAACGCAGATGCGCTTGACTTGATCTCCGCCTCTTTCGGAGACGCGACCGACCCTGAATTGGAGCGCGTGATCGCCGCTCTTGAGGCAGGCGACCGTTTGCCCTTCACGCATGTAACGACGGTGCAGAACGGGTTTGCCGATGTGTTCTTTACCATAGCCGCTGCGTTGCGCAGCGAAGCTGGTCCGGAATTCACTCTTCTTTATGTGCAGATCGCACGACATTTGCGACCAGATCACGTGGATGCCATGCTGCTCACCGCAGAGCTTTTTGAAACGCTTGATCAATTCGATGCCGCGATTGAGGTCTACAAACTCGTCCCGCCCGAAGATGCCGCCTATCATGCCGCGGAATTGGGTCGCGCCGCCGCGCTGCGCCGGTCTGGGAAACCCGAAGCTGCGATCGAAGTGTTGGAGCAGCTGGCGCGCGCGCATGGCGATCTGCCGTTGGTGCAATCTTCTTTGGGTGATATCCTACGTCAGCAGGAACGCTACGAGGAAGCGATTGACGCCTACGGGCGTGCTTTGGAGTTGACCAAAGAGGGGGGTCGGCCACAATGGTTCCTCTATTATGCGCGCGGGATTGCGTATCAGGTCACCAGCCAGTGGGACAAGGCAGAGGCCGACTTTCGGGCAGCGCTAGAGATTAATCCCAACCAACCGCAGGTGCTGAACAATTTGGGCTACGGGCTGGTCGAAGAGCGCGAAAAACTGGATGAGGCGCTGGTGATGATCGAGCAGGCCGTCGCGGCAAGCCCGGACAGTGGCTACATCGTGGATTCGCTGGGTTGGGCGCTTTATCGATTGGGGCGCTACGACGAAGCGGTCCCGCATATGGAACGCGCGGTGGAGTTGATGGCGGTCGATCCCATCGTAAATGACCATCTTGGCGATGTATATTGGGCCGTTGGGCGGTTCCGCGAGGCGGAGTTCCAATGGCTTCGTGCACTATCCTTCGTCGACAAAGACACCAGCGGCGAGGCCGACCCCGACCGTATCCGACGCAAACTGGACGTTGGACTCGACGTCGTGTTGGAAGAAGAAGGCGCACCTCCGCTGACGGTCGCCGGAGACTGAACATGTCTGCGGCCCAAGGGTTTGCGCCTGCAAAGCTCAACCTGACACTGCATGTGACGGGGCAACGCGCGGACGGCTATCATGTTTTGGATTCGCTGGTTGTGTTTGCCGATGTGGGCGACAGGCTTTGGTTCGAGCCGGCTGAGCAAATATCGGTGACGGTCACAGGGCCGTTTGCGCCGGGTGTGCCAAATGATGCGCGCAATCTTGTGTGGCGCGCTGCACAGGCCGCTGGAGCTAACACGCAAATTCAACTCGAAAAAAACCTGCCTCACGGTGCAGGCATCGGTGGTGGATCATCGGATGCGGCGGCGGTGTTGCGACACTTCGGTATGCCTGCACATGCAGCGGGTTTGGGCGCGGATGTGCCGGTGTGTTTGTCGCGCGCCCCGCAAATCATGCGCGGGATTGGTGACGCGTTGGAACCGGTTGTCAGTTGTCCGAGCTGGGACATCGTGTTGGTTAATCCATGCGTTGAACTGTCTACGCCTGCCGTTTTTGCGGCGCTGGCGGATAAAACAAACCCGCCCATGACCTCGCTTGCGCCCGATATGGACAGAGCCGAATGGCTGGATTGGCTGGCCGCACAGCGCAATGATTTGGAACCGCCTGCGCGTCATCTGGCGCCGCAGGTCAACGACGCTTTGAAGGCCCTCGGGGGTGCCGAGTTGGCGCGCATGTCAGGCTCGGGCACGACGTGTTTCGGGATTTACCCGGCCGCTGCCGATGCGCGTGATGCAGCCGACCAGATATCCAGACAGCATCCGCATTGGTGGGTGAAGGCCGCGCGCACTTACGGCGCTAGTTGAGCCGTTCGACCACGTAATCCGCCAGATCCAGCAACATATCCTTGACGTCATGATCGGGCAGGGGGGCAAGGGACGCCTTGGCTTTGGCCGCCCAATCGCGTGCCGCGGCATCGGTGTCTTTCAACGCGCCATGTTTGTGCAAAAGTGCGACGGCAGTGTCCAGATCACCCTCGACCTGCTTGCCTTTTTCGATCGTGCGCACCCAAAAGGCGCGCTCTTCGGCATCTGCTTTGGCCACGGCCTTGATAAGCGGCATGGTCAGTTTACGCTCGCGGAAATCATCCCCGACGTTCTTGCCGATTGTCTTGGCATCGCCCTGAAAATCCAGCAAATCATCGACAATCTGAAACGCCACACCAAGGGCATCGCCATAGTCGAAAAGCGCGCGCACATGCGCCTGCGGTGCATCGGCGATCACGCCGCCGACCTCAGTTGCCGCCGAAAACAGCGCCGCCGTTTTGCCCCGTACGACCTTGAGGTATATGCCTTCATCCGTGGCAAGGTCCTGTGCTGCGGTCAGCTGCAAAACTTCTCCTTCGGCGATCGTGGCCGCCGCATTCGACAAAATCCGCAACACGTCGATCGAGCCTGTCTCGGTCATCAACTGAAAACTGCGCGCAAAAAGATAGTCGCCCACCAGAACCGACGATTTGTTGTCCCACAACAGGTTCGCCGTTGGCCGCCCGCGCCGCTGACCGCTCTCATCTACGACGTCGTCGTGCAACAGTGTGGCGGTGTGAATGAACTCAACCGTCGCCGCAAGATGCACGTGATACGGCCCGTCATAGCCGCACAAATGCGCACAGGCCAACGTCAACATCGGGCGCAGGCGTTTTCCGCCCGCTTCGACCAGATGCGCGGTCACTTCGGGAATACGTGGGGCATGCTCTGATGCCATGCGGGCGCGGATCAGCCTGTTCACCGCATCCAGATCAGCAGCTAGAAACGACGCCATTCGTTCATGCGGTTTTGGTGAATTGTCCGTACGTGTCATCACGTTCCCGTCTACAAGGCTCGACATGATGGCCCCATTGCTCTTACATCACTGATATGAAGGAACTTTTGCGCAGCACTGACACAACCATCATCGCCTTTGCCTCGGCCCTTCTCCAAGGCGAGGATATAGACTGCTTTGAATTGGACGTAAACATGAGCGTGCTCGAAGGCGGCATCGGAATTTTACCACGCAGGTTGATGGTCCGCGACCGGGATCATGACGCCGCACTGCGCGTGATGCGCGACAACGAGATTCCATTGGGACTGTGAAAACGGCCTTGTCATGCGATGCCTTTTTAGGCGGCCGTGTGCAGCTTTGGCAGCCACAAACAGGATACCGCGCCGGCGTTGATCCTGTGCTTCTGGCGGCCAGCGTGCCGGCTAAACGTGGGCAAAGCGTGCTCGATCTCGGTTGCGGCGTTGGGGCGGCGGCATTGTGCCTAGGCGAGCGGGTCGCTGGTTTGCAACTGACCGGCGTCGAAATTCAGCCTGAATATGCCGATCTCGCACGTCGCAACGGCGGCGAGGATTTCCACGTGGTGACATGTGATCTGACGGACATGCCGCTTGATTTGCGGCAGCGGCAATTCGATCACGTGATCGCCAATCCGCCCTACTTCAAAACCACGGCACGCCGGGCCGCACGGGATGCCGGCCGAGAAACGGCGCTTGGTGAGGCGACCCCATTGTCCGATTGGGTGAAGGTCGCCGCCAAACGTCTGACGCCAAAAGGATATGCGCATTTCATTCATCGCGCAGAACGACTGCCTGATCTGCTAACAGCAATGCATGCCTGTCTGGGCAGTGTGGAGGTTCTGCCCTTGAGCCCAAGGGTCGGGCGCGCTGCGGAATTGGTTATCGTGCGCGCCCGCAAATCTGGGCGCGCATCGTTTCGGTTGCACGCGCCGCTGGTGATGCATGAGGGTGCACGCCATCTGAATGATGGTGACAGCTATGTGCCAGCTATCCGCGATGTATTGCGCCGCGGTGCAGCGTTGAAATTTTGACTTCGTTAAGTATTTTTTAACGGATTCGGAACTCATGCTGCGGGTGCGGCGTGACTTGAATCACATCTTGTGCTCAGATCATGTCACCTGTTTCAAAAAGGAGGAATGAATGAGCCTGAACGCACATCTGGATCAACTCAAAAAGAAACACCAAACCCTGAGCGAGGCCGTCGAGCAAGCACAACGCGCCCCAGGAACCGATGATCTGGCTTTGTCCGATCTCAAAAAGCAAAAACTCCGCCTAAAAGAAGAAATTGCACGACTGTCCGCCTAGCGGCCAGACTGAGACAGGCTGGCGCGGGCGGCGATCACAGCCCCGCCAGTCACCAAAACGGCGGCAACGCCCAGCGAAACAGTTGGTGCGGCGATACCGGCCAACACCAATACCAGCGTTGACAACAGCGGGGCTGCGTAGGACGCGGCTCCCAATAACTGAATGTCGCCCTGTTTGACGCCAATATCCCACACAAAGAACGCAAGGCCCACGGGCCCCAATCCCAACCCAATGACGCTCAGCCATGAGAGCGCCGTGTCGGGCCATACGGTCGTCTCGAACAAGAGGTGCAAGGGCAGCGACAAGGCCGCAGACGCCAAGCAAAAGACAGCGACACTTTGGGTTGGAGCATCTCCGATCCGACGCGACACCACGGAGTACGTGGACCACGTCAGCGCACAGACCAACGCCAACATATAACCGGGCAGAAACCGCGCGTCATAGCCCACGGTCTCTTGTGCGATGATCAGCGCGGCACCCGCAAACCCGACGGCAGCACCGATCAGATGCCCGGCCCGCACCCGTTCACCTGGCAAAAATCCTGAGAAAACAACAATCAGCAAAGGCCATAGATATGCGATCAATCCGGCCTGAGCCGCAGGCGCAAGCCGGAGCGCCGAAAAGTAAAGTGCATGATACCCGAATAGCCCAAGTGTGCCGAAGACATAAACCCTAAGCGGTACATTCCTCAAACGTGCCAGACCGCCCGTTTGGTACGCCCACGCCAACCCGCACAGTCCCCCAATCGTGAAACAGATCGTGTTTAGCATCAAAGGGGGTACTGGCGCAGAGCCAACCGTAAAAAGCGCCAGTAAGGACCACAGAATAACCGCGATAAACCCTATTGCCGTCGCGCGGGGTCGGGTCATTGTGCGAATTCCGAGGTGGGAACGACGCGTAACCCGTCCGTCACATGCGCTGTCTTCTCGATCTCGGTCAGCATCCAGTCACGGAATGCCTTGATCTGCGGGCGGTTCTCAGCCCCCTCAATACACAAGAACCGAAACCGCGCGCCGGTCGAAAGCGCCACGCCGTAGGGCGCGACCAAACGGCCTTCCACGATGTCCTTGACCACTAATGCGCGTCGACCAAGCACAACGCCCACACCAGCCAAGGCTGCGTCTACGGCGTGGTCAGCTTGACTGAATCGCGGTCCATGAGTGGTGTCTGCACTGACGCCCATCACACGCAGCCACGCATCCCAATCCACGACCGGGTCCAGAAAACCGATGGAATCGTCAAACACCAGTGGGGCATTCTTGAGGCTTTGCGGATCAGGGAATTTTTCCGCCAACTCCGGTGTCATCACCGGCGTCACCCATTCCTCGGCCAGCGGGAGCGAAAACAACCCCTTGTCGGGCCCGTATCCAAAGCGGATCGCCACATCAATTCCATCACGTGCAAAGTCCATCACCTTGAGGGATGCCGAGAACCGCAATTCGACCTCGGGATGGCTTTGCGCGAATTCATAGAGCCGCGGCGCCAACCATTTGGCGGTGAAAGCAGGACCGGCGGTGACGGTCAGTGTTTGATCATCCTGCAACCGTTGTGCGGCCCGCCATGCCGCTGCCAAGGCCTGAAAGCCATCAGCCGCACCCGGCGCCAGCGCGTGACCCGCCTCCGTCAATTCGACCGCACGGTTCAGGCGCCGGAACAATGGGGCGCCCAAATGCTCTTCAAGTGACTTGATCTGAAAGCTGAGCGCTGCGGGCGTGACGTTCAATTCATCCGCCGCCTTGGCAAAGGACATATGGCGCGCGGCGGCGTCGAAAGCGCGCAAAGCCGTAAGGGGAGGGAGTCTGTCAACCATGTTTCAGTTAAGTATATCTTGTGTGATGGAATGAAAAGTCTCGTTTGTGATAAAGTTTGCGCGCTGCCATATAGGTTTCAGTTCAGAAACACTGATGCCCCAAGCCCCAAAGGATCGAAGCAATGATGGAAGCCACAACAAACCCCGCCGCCCGCGACGCCATGCAACGTGCACATGAAGAGCGCGCGCAGGCCATCCGAGACGCATGGAATTGGTTGTTCCCAACGATCCGCTGAAACTCTGCAGAGTTTCTTACGGAACGCAAAGGGCCGGTTCACAAGAACCGGCCCTTTGACATAATTGGACAGTCGATTAAACGAAGAATTGCGCGCCGTTGGCACTGATCGTCGACCCGTTGATGAAGCCTGCATCATCTGATGTCAGGAACGTCACACAGCGCGCGATCTCTTCAGGTTCGCCCAAGCGGCCCACCGGGATTTGTGCGATAATGCTTTCGCGGACTTTTTCCGGCACTGCCATCACCATATCCGTGCCGATGTACCCGGGGCAGATGGCGTTGGCCGTGATACCAGCGCGTGCGCCTTCTTGGGCCAGTGATTTGACGATGCCCAGATCGCCCGCTTTGGTCGCCGCATAATTGACCTGCGCGAACTGGCCTTTTTGTCCGTTGATTGAGGAAATCACCACGATACGGCCGAATTTGCGCTCGCGCATGCCGGGCCAGATCGGATGAACGGTGTTGAACACACCCGTGAGGTTTGTGTCAATCACCTGGTGCCATTGCTCCGGTGTCATCTTGTGAAACGGTGCATCGCGGGTGATGCCAGCGTTGGCGACCACAATGTCGATGGGGCCCAGATCCGCTTCGACTTTGGCGATGCCCGCAGCACTTTCGTCATAATCGGCAACGTTCCATTTGTACGTTTTGATCCCTGTTTCATCGGTAAATGCCGCGGCGGCTTCGTCGTTGCCTGCGTAAGTGGCTGCAACCGAGCACCCTGCGTCTTTCAATGCTTTCGAAATGGCCGCCCCGATGCCGCGCGATCCGCCTGTAACCAGTGCTACACGTCCCATAAGTCTTCTCCCAGTTGTATCTTGATGCCCAAATCGGGCGATGTGGTGGAATAGACCGCCCCGTTACGGGCGGTCCTTGATCCAAATCAGTCGCGCTGGACGCAAAGTGCAACGCCCATGCCGCCACCGATGCACAGTGTGGCGAGGCCTTTTTTGGCGTCCCGACGCTGCATTTCAAACAGCAGCGTGTTGAGAACACGGCAGCCTGAGGCGCCAATGGGATGGCCGATCGCGATGGCGCCGCCGTTGACGTTCACGATCGCCGGGTCCCAACCCATGTCCTTGTTGACCGCACAGGCCTGAGCAGCAAACGCTTCGTTGGCCTCGACAAGGTCCAGGTCTTCGGCCTTCCAGCCGGCCTTTTCCAATGCTTTGCGCGACGCGTAGATCGGGCCGACGCCCATGATCGACGGGTCGAGACCTGCTGTTGCGTAGCTGACGATTCGAGCCAAAGGCTGGATGCCGCGTTTTTCGGCGTTGTCGGCTGTCATCAAAAGCGTAGCTGCGGCGCCATCATTCAGGCCCGATGCGTTGGCTGCAGTAACCGATCCGTCCTTGGTGAAGGCAGGGCGCAGTTTCTGCATCGCTTCCATCGTCGCGCCGTGACGGATGTATTCATCCGCATCGACCGTGATGTCGCCCTTGCGCGTCTTGATCAAGAAAGGCGCGATTTCGTCGGCGAATTTTCCAGCTTTCTGCGCGGCTTCGGCCTTGTTTTGGCTGGCCACCGCGAACTCATCTTGCTGTTCGCGGCTGATTTGCCATTTCTCGGCAACATTTTCCGCAGTTTGACCCATGTGGTAGCCGTTGAATGCGTCCCACAGGCCGTCGCGGATCATGCTGTCGATGTATTTCATGTCGCCCATTTTGTGGCCAGCACGCAGGTTGGCGACGTGCGGGCTCATGGACATGTTCTCCTGTCCACCAGCGACCACGATATCGGCATCACCCAGTTGGATGTGCTGGGCGCCCAACGCTACGGCGCGAAGCCCGGAGCCACAGACCTGATTGATGCCCCATGCGGCAGATTCTTGCGGCAATCCTGCGTTGATATGCGCTTGCCGTGCGGGGTTTTGACCTTGCCCTGCCGTCAATACCTGCCCAAGGATCGTTTCCGACACCTCAGCCTTGTCGATCCCGGCGCGCTCCACCACGGCTTCAATCACGGCTGCGCCCATATCGTGGGCCGGGGTGTTGGCGAACGACCCCAAAAAACTGCCGACTGCTGTGCGCGCGGCCGATGCGATTACTACGTTGGTCATGGTGTTGGTCCTCTACCGTTCATGCCGGGCGGCAATGACATGCAGAGTATTTCCACCGCTACAGCCCCCGCCGAATACACTCAGGCAATACCGTATCACGGTGTCAGCGGCAACCGAATGCACGCGGTGTGGTCTATTGGTCGCGGGTTATCGCTATCAGGCGGTATCAGGCGGTTGCTTTGTTCCGGCCTGATTGCATCCAAGGCGGACGTGTTGTGGCAGCGCCGTAGTGGTAGCCCTGCAGGCAGTCTACACCCAGCCCGATCAGAACCTGCGCGTCATCTTCGTTTTCCACGCATTCGGCCACGGTCAGCATATCAAAGTGCCGCGCAATCGAAATGAGCGCGGACACCAGCACTTTGTTGTCGGGGCTTTGGGAGATACCACGCACGAAATGGCCGTCGATTTTGACGATATCAAAGAAGAAATCCCTGAAATAGCGGATCGCGGTGTGCCCTGCACCGAAATCATCCATCGCAAAGCAAATACCTTTTTCCTGCAGGCTGTTCATGAAATCGGTGACGATTTCAGGCACCATCATCGCCGAGCTTTCGGTTATTTCCAGGATCAGTCGTTCGCCAAGAGTGGCGTCTTTGGTGAGCCACCGGTCCAATGTGCGCATCCAACGGCGATATCCGATGGAGCGGGCCGACATGTTAATGGACAACCGCAGCGATGGGTTGTGGTGCAATGCGTGCAGCCCTTGATTGAGAGCCGCGACATCCAGTTGACGCCCCATTTCGGTGTTCTCCACGACGGAGATGAAGTCTTTTGCTGGAATCACGCGTCCTGTGTCATCCAACACTCGGATCAGCCCTTCGTAGAATGCGACCTTGTCGGGCATGTCTGCGCGGGCGACGGGTTGAAAGGCCAAGAGCACTTGTTTGTGCTTGATTGCGGCTTCCACCATTTGCATGGTCGATGCATCACGATGCGATACGGCAAACGCCAGCGGGTTGACCGAGCTTGGGTCCATATCCGCCATGCGTCGCTTTTTTGGTCCCAACATGACATATCCCTTGCAGTTTCGATGACGCACAATGACTCTGTACGTTCTAAAGCTGGGTTAACATGCACGCAGTGTTCGGCGTGTTTCACGTCGCGCGACCAAGAAATGTGATGAAAATCAAAGAAAGATGACTATGGAGCGTTGCGGATGGGTCGGATTGGAACAAATTTACAAGGATTATCACGACATTGAGTGGGGCGTGCCTGAGTGGGACAGCCGTGCGTTGTGGGAAAAGCTGATTCTGGATGGCTTTCAGGCTGGGTTGAGCTGGATCACCATCCTCAAGAAACGAGAGAACTTCCGGGCAGCTTTCGCAGGGTTCGACCCGCACCGTATCGCCGAATGGGGCGAGCAGGATGTCATGCGATTATTGGCCGATCCCGGCATTATCCGGCACCGCGGCAAGATCGAAGCGACGATTCGCAACGCCCGTGCATGGCAACAGATCGAAGCGCGCGAAGGGTTTGACGCGTTTCTGTGGCGTTATTTCGATGGTGTGCCGCTGCAAAACAACTGGTCATCGCTCGATCAGGTGCCGGCCTTTACGGACCTGTCCACGCAGGTGTCCAAGGACCTCAAGAAAGCCGGTTTCAGATTTTGTGGCCCGACCATCGTTTACGCGTGGATGCAGGCGGTTGGCATGGTCAATGATCACCTTGTTACATGTCACCGCCACGGGCCCTGTGCAGCCCTTGCAAACAAGCGTTGACTCCCACCTTCACGCGGTTATAAGCGCGGCTTCATTGGTGTTGGTGGTCCCCGCAAGGGGGTACCTGTCGGGAGCAATCCAGAGGACAACGCCCTTCATCGCCCATCCGGGCCACATGCAAGGAGATCAGCCGTGACAAAACGCACGTCTGCCAAATACAAAATTGACCGCCGTATGGGCGAAAACATCTGGGGCCGTCCGAAATCTCCAGTCAATCGCCGTGAATATGGCCCCGGCCAGCACGGTCAGCGCCGCAAGGGCAAGCTGTCGGATTTTGGTATCCAGCTGCGCGCCAAGCAAAAGCTCAAGGGCTACTATGGCGACCTGACCGAAAAGCAATTCCGCCGCATTTATGCCGAAGCCGAGCGCGTCAAAGGCGATACCGGTGAAAACCTGATCGGCCTGCTCGAGCGTCGTCTGGACGCCGTTGTGTACCGTGCCAAATTCGTGTCCACCGTGTTTGCGGCGCGGCAGTTCGTAAACCACAAGCACGTGCGTGTGAACGGCCAGATCGTCAATATCCCGTCCTACCGCGTCAAAGAGGGCGACGTCATCGAAGTGCGTGACCGCTCCAAACAGATGGCGGCGATCCTCGAGGCGACGCAATTGCCTGAGCGTGACGTGCCAGACTACATCGACGCAGACCATTCCAAATTGTCCGCCACCTTCGTGCGCACACCTGCCCTTGGTGATGTGCCCTATCCGGTGATGATGGAACCAAACCTCGTGGTCGAATTCTACGCGAAGAACTGATCCTTCGCACAGGTATTGAAAGGGCCGCGCGGGCAGACCGCTGCGGCCCTTTTCTTTTTGCCGGACACAGCAGCGGCAAGTTGACAGTAGCGCGCCCCCGCATGCACCGCTAAACAGGTTCGACAGAATAGAGGTTCACATGACAACAGCCATCCGTCCACAGCCCGGGATCATGGACATCGCGCTTTATCAGGGCGGCGCAAGCCATGTGGCAGGCGTGGACAACATCACCAAGCTGAGCTCGAACGAAAACCCGCTGGGGCCGTCTGACAAGGCCGTCGACGCCTATCGTCGGGCCGCCTTTGATCTGCACCGCTACCCGTCCTCGGACCATGCAGCCCTGCGCGAAGCCATCGCGGAGGTCTATGGGCTGGACGCTGCACGCATCATCTGCGGAGCCGGTTCAGATGAAATTATCGCCTTCCTGTGTCAGGCCTATGCGGGCCCCGGGCGCGAAGTGATCCACACTGAACATGGTTTTGGCATGTACCGCATCAGCGCGCTGGCGGCCGGTGCGACACCTATCGAAGTGGCCGAGCGCGAACGCGTCACGGATGTGGATGCAATTCTGGCGGCTTGCAACGAGGCCACCGCGCTTGTTTTCATCGCTAACCCGAACAACCCGACGGGCACGATGATCGGAGCGACCGATGTCGCGCGTTTGGCCGATGGATTGCCAGCACAGGCGCTCTTGGTGCTTGATGGGGCTTATGCCGAATACGTTGATGGTTACGACGGGGGGGCCGCACTGGTCGAAAGCCGCGAAAATGTTGTTATGACGCGCACGTTTTCCAAGATCTACGGTCTGGGGGGCCTGCGGATCGGCTGGGGCTACGGCCCTGCGCATGTGATGGACGTGCTCAACCGGGTGCGCGGGCCGTTCAACATTTCAGGCGCTGCTCTGGCCGCGGCCGAAGCCGCCGTGCGCGACACGGCCTACACGGAGCATTGCCGCGTCGAAAACGCGCGTTGGCGCACGTGGCTTGCGGACGCGCTGGCGGAAATGGGTGTACCGTCTGATGTGTCGCTGGCCAATTTTGTGCTGGCCCGCTTTGCTGATCAGGCCGAAGCCGAAGCTTGCGACGATTACCTCAAGTCTCAGGGACTGATTGTGCGGCGCGTGGCCGGATACAATCTGCCATCCTGCCTGCGCATCACTGTGGGCGATGAACGTGCATGCCGGCGTGTTGTTCATGCGGTGCGTCAGTTCAAGGAAGGGGTCACCGAATGACCCAAGTCTATGATCGCGTGGCGCTGATCGGGCTTGGCCTGATCGCCTCTTCGATGTTCTGGGCGATCAAGCGCGCTGGTTTGGCAGGCGAAGTGACAGGCTATGCCAAATCTGCGCAAACCCGCGATACAGCCCGCAAAATCGGGCTATGTGACCGGGTGTGCGACACGGCCAAAGAGGCCGTCAGAGACGCAGACCTGGTTGTTTTATGCGTGCCGGTCGGGGTGATGGGCGACGTGATGGCGCAGATTGCCGGGTCGCTCAAACCCGGGGCCACGGTGTCAGACGTAGGCTCTGTCAAACGCGATGTGATCGCCAATGTTGGCCCGCACGTGCCGCCGGGCGTGCACTTCATTCCCGCGCATCCCATCGCCGGTACCGAGCATTCCGGCCCTGAATCCGGGTTTGCAGAGCTGTTTGACAGCCGCTGGACACTCATCGTTCCGGTGGAGGGCTCTGATCCGGAAAAGGTCGCACAATTGCGCCGTTTCTGGGAAGGGCTTGGCAGCTTTGTCGAAGAGATGGATCCTGATCACCACGATTTGGTCCTCGCCGTCACCAGCCACGCGCCGCACCTGATCGCGTACACGATGGTTGGCGTCGCCGATGACCTGCGCCGCGTGACCGACAGTGAAGTCGTCAAGTATTCCGCCGCCGGGTTTCGGGATTTTACGCGGATTGCGGCCAGTGACCCCACGATGTGGCGCGATGTGTTCCTGACAAACAAGGATGCCACGCTCGAGGTGCTGGGCCGCTTCACCGAAGAATTGTTTGCCCTGCAGCGGGCCATTCGGACGGGCGACGGGGATCATCTGTTTGATTACTTCACCCGTACTCGCGCGATCCGGCGTGGGATCATCGAAGCCGGACAAGACACTGACGCCCCGGATTTCGGGCGCATCAAGCGCGGCTCATGAGGGCGTTTGCGATCCTGATAATATGTGCGCTGGCGGGCGAGGCCATGGCACAAGACGTCTCCAAACGCCCCGTGGGACGCCCCGGATCGACGGTCAATGGTGCAGTGGCGGTGCAGATCGACCCATCCGGCGCGATCCAGCAACCCCGCCGTGGCCCTGACGCGGAGATGGCCGTGGATCGTGGTCGCAGCCTGAAACAGTCTGAACGCCCTATCCCACGTACACGCAAGGTCGAGCAATCCGCCCGTCAGCAACAAAGGCTGCTGCGCAAAGGCGCCGTATGCGGGGACATCGACATTCAGGGCGAAATCGTAGGCCGCGTTCCGGGCAAGCTGTCGGGCTGCGGGGTCAAGGATGCGGTGCGCATCCGGTCGATTTCGGGTGTGAATCTCAGTCAGCGTTCGGTGATGGATTGCGGCACTGCGAGCGCTTTGAAAACATGGGTCGACGCTTCGGCCAAACCCGCGCTGCGGCGGCAGGGCGGTGGCCTCAAAACTCTGCGTGTGGCGGCGCATTACTCGTGCCGCACCCGCAACAATCAACCCGGCGGGCGCATCTCTGAACATGGCAAAGGCCGTGCCATCGACATTTCTGGCTTTGTGCTGCGCGACGGCAGTCTGATTTCCGTGCTCAAGGGCTGGAACGCACGCGAGACTGCTCAGTCCATGCGCAAGATGCACCGTGGCGCCTGCGGGCCATTCGGCACCGTTCTTGGGCCTGAATCAGACAGATTCCACCGTGATCATTTTCATTTCGACACGGCGCGGTATCGCAGCGGACCCTACTGTCGCTAACGCAGAATAAACCGTGGGGCAGGCCCGATGGGTATGAACCCAACGGCGACGAGGCCGCCCGCAAAATTCAGCTGCACGTCAATTGCGTTGGGATTGCCTGTGAGGCCAGCCAGCGTCGCCAGCCCACGTTCTGCTTGTGCGCGCAAACCCGCGCTCAGCACGCCCGCCGTTTCGGCAAGTGCCAGCATTTCGCGCCAGTTGCGGGCCTGAAGCGACAACGTGCCCGTCGGGATGCCATCTTCGTCAACGTCCAGGTCTGCGGCGGCCTTGATCTGCAATTCGCCCCATTCGGCGCTGGCCGTCCGGATCACGATCTGGCGTGGTTGTGGGCGACGCTCTTCGATCGCGCGCCTATCCCAAGGGCGATCGAACGTGACGTCCATGTCGAGGGCAAAGGCCTCAAACGTGAGCGGCCAGTCTTCGGGCACCCGCAACCGGTCGCGCAAAGCGGCCCCTGGACGCAAGCCGGGCGCCAAAACAGACAGGTCATATTGCGCCGCCGCGATCTGTTGCGCCGACACGTTCAGCCCATCCGCGCGCAACGTCTCGCCATCTGCGTCCGAGATCGTCCATGGCCGCGACGTGAGTGCCATGCTCTCCACTTCAAGCGCGGCACCGGGGCGTAGCCTCAGATCAGCGATTGCCGCATCAGCGGTCAGAGACCAACGCCCTAAAGGCGTCGCGACCAAGATCGCGTCTGTCGGAAAGATCAGCGTCGCATAGCCGGGCCAATAGGCTGGCGCTTCGAGGCGCAGACTGCTGGCTTGCACCGCCACGCCCGTCTGCGGGTCGGCCAACGCGGGTGCCTCCAGTATTGCGGTGATCTCCAAGGGAAAGCCGGTGGTTTCGATACTGCGCACATCCGCTTGCCACCCGACCGCGCGACGTTGCTCCAGCCACGCGCTGAGCGACCGTTCTAAACCGTTGGCCGCAATCCACCACCAGCCGCACCACACCAGCGCCAGTATCACCACTCCGCCCAACAGACGCGTCACTGCGCAAACCCTTTCCCTGACCACGAAATTGAGGTTTACGCATGCCAAGCAAAGGGGATCAATGCAATGACCATGTGGGTATTCGGATACGGCAGCCTGTTGTGGAACCCGGGCTTTGAGGTCGCTGACCAGGTCGTCGCGACCCTGCCGGGCTATGCGCGGTCGTTTTGCATGCGATCCATTCACCACCGCGGATCCGAGACGGAACCGGGTCTTGTTCTGGCGCTGGATGCGGACCCTGCGCACAGCTGTCAGGGTGTGGCGCTTGCCGTGGCACAGGGACATGAAGCGCGCACACTCGACTATCTGCGCGACCGTGAATTGATCTCATCGGCCTATCTGGAAAAGACGCTGCAAGTCGACTTGACGGACGGGCGGCGTATCTCTGCGCTGGCCTATGTGATCAACCGCAACCATGTGCAGTACTGCGGTGGCCTGCCTCTGGAAGAGCAGGCGCAGATCATCGCAACGGCCAGGGGCGGCATGGGGCCCAACACAGAGTACCTATGGAACACAACGGCCCATCTGGCCGAGATCGGTCTGCATGACCCCGATCTGGAATGGCTGAGCCAGCGGGTGAAGGTTTTGTGCACATAAATCCTTGGCGCTTGACCGTGCTTTCGGTGTAGGATTACGCCAGAGCAGATCAAGAAGGGGCAGGAGCGCCCACGCATGACGCAGCCAGACCAAGAGGTCCGCCCGGTATTCTCGCAACCGGTGCGCCAAATCACACTTATGCTGATCGTGCTGGGGCTGTCTGGCTTTGGCGTCTTTCTGGCGTTGCCGCGCGTCTTGCCCGTTTTTCAAGCGAACCCCTATCTGAACGGGTTCATCATATTTGTCTTTTGCATCGGTGTGCTGGCCTGTTTTTATCAGGTGCTACAGCTCATTGGATCTGTGCGCTGGATTGAACGGTTTGTCTCGGGCACGCTCGACAACTCAGTCAAGGCACCGCAATTGCTGGCTCCACTTGCGTCTTTGTTGCGCGCCCGTGGCGCACGTATGCAGGTCAGCGCCACATCGACCAGATCTATTCTCGATTCTGTTGCGACCCGGATAGACGAAGCGCGCGAAATCACGCGATACATCGTCAACATGCTGATTTTCCTAGGCCTTTTGGGGACGTTCTATGGTTTGGCTACCACCGTTCCCGCATTGGTCGAAACCATTCGCAACCTTGCACCACAAGACGGCGAAGGCGGTCAGGTCGTATTCAACCGGTTGATGACCGGGCTGGAATCGCAACTCGACGGGATGGGCGTGGCTTTTGCGTCCTCTCTGCTCGGGCTGGCCGGATCGCTGATTGTGGGGCTGTTGGAGCTTTTTGCCGGACACGGGCAAAATCGGTTCTACCGCGAGTTGGAAGAGTGGCTCAGTTCAATCACCCGCGTGGGCTTTTCCTCCGGCGAAGACGCCACGGGCGAGCAAAGCACCATCGCGCCAGTGGTCGACTATATGGCCGAACAAGTCGAAACCCTGCGCCAGATGGTCGAAACATCTGATGCCAGCCGCTCTGAGCTGGACACGCGGCTGGGCGATCTGGCCCAAAGCATCGAACGCATGGCCACGCAGCGTGCTGACACCGATCCCGCCGCCGCAGCATTGGAGCGGGTGGCGACCGGGCAGGAAAAGCTGATCGGGATGCTCGAAAATCAGGCAAGTGACGGCATTGACGCCGAAAGTCGGATGCGGCTGCGGTCCATTGACGTACAAATGCTGCGCATCCTCGAAGAGATTTCAGCCGGGCGTCAGGAAAGCGTTGCCGAATTGCGCATGGACATCGCCAACCTGACGGCAGCGCTGGGCAACAGGCGGGCTTTGCCGCTCAGAGTGCGAGCAGGTGACAAGCCACAAGGCGGAGACCGCTAGCGATGGCCCTCTCGCGACGCACAGGCGCGCGGTTTCAAGCGTCGATCTGGCCGGGCTTCGTGGACGCCATGACGGGTCTTTTGCTGGTTTTGATGTTCGTGCTCACCATTTTCATGGTCGTGCAATTCGTCCTGACGGAGCGGATTTCAGGGCAGGAAAACGAGCTGGATCAGCTGGCCGGAGAAGTTGCGGCCCTCGCGCAGGCGCTCGGTCTGGAAGAGCGCGAAAACCGCCAGCTCGAAGCACGTGTGGGCGCGCTCGATGCCTCACTGTCTGACGCGCAATCCCAGATTGCCGCGCTGACGGCGACCCGCGATGCGCAGGCCGCAGCCCTCGACGCCGCTGAAACCCGGCTGACCAGTTTTGAGGCGCAAGTGGCCGCACTGATCTCGCAACGCGACACTGCACTTGGGCAAGTGGTTGATCTGGAGGGGCAACGTGACACTTTGTTGAGCGAGCAAGAGGCGCTCAATCTGGCACTGGCCAGTGCGCGTGGCGAAATAGATGCCCAAACCGAAGCTGCGCGTTTGGCGGCCGCCCGTCGTGAGGCGCTTGACGCGCTTGTCGCCGATTTACGAGCCCGCAACGCGCAGACGCAAGCCGAGGTAGGGCGTTTGTCGGAGGAGGTGGCGCAAACCGCAGCGGCGCTGAGCGATGAGGAAGCCGCCCGTTTGGCCGAAGCCGCTGCCGCCGAAGCTTTGCGCGCCCGTCTGGCCGATGCGGATGCAGAGCTGACCGCGATGACGCTTTCGTTGGAGGCACAACGTCGCGAGGCTGAAGACACACTGACGCTTTTGGCAGCAGCGCGCGCGGCAGAGGCGGATCTGGATAGCCAATTGATTGCAGCGCTTTTGCGGATTGACGGGTTGCAATCTGATTTGGCCGTCGGCGAAGCGGCGCAGGATCAGGTCGCGGTCCTCCAGGCCGAAAAGGTGGACCTTGAAACGCGTCTTGCTGCGGCTTTGGCACAGTTGGATCAAACGCAACAGACTGCAGCTTCTGATGGTCGTGCTCTGCGCGAACAATTGGCTGCAGCACTTGCGGCCAAACTTGCCGCCGAGACGCGTAACCAGGAAACTCTAACCGAAGCTGAGCGCCGCGATGCTCTTCTGGCGCAGGCCAACCGCGCTTTGTCTCAAGAGCAGGCGATCAGTGCCGAAGCGCAGCGCCAGACCGAATTGCTCAACCAACAGGTGGCGGCGTTGCGCACACAATTAGGCGGCTTGCAAGCCTTGTTGGACGAGGCCAGCGCCCGCGATGCCGCGTCACAGGTGCGGTTGCAGTCGCTTGGCTCGGAGTTGAACACGGCTTTGGCGCGCGTCGCAGCCGAAGAACGCCGTCGTGCGCAACTTGAAGAGGCGGAACGCAAGCGACTTGAAGAAGAGGCCGCCCGGCTGACGGCGGAAGCACGAAACCTTGAGCAATACCGCTCCGAGTTCTTTGGCCGGCTGCGTGAAGTGTTGGGTGGGCAGGATGGCGTGCGTATTGAAGGCGACCGCTTTGTGTTCTCCTCTGAGGTTCTTTTTGCGCCGGGCCAAGCACTCTTGTCCTCCGAAGGGCGTGCTGAGGTCGCCAAAGTCGCACGCATTCTCAGCAGCGTAGCGGGCGATATCCCCCCCGAGATCGACTGGGTGATCCGCGTAGACGGGCACACTGACAACGTGCCCCTGTCGGGCTTGGGCGAATTCGTGGACAATTGGGAACTAAGTCAGGCGCGCGCCCTTTCGGTGGTACGCTACATGGTGTCGTCCTTGGGCATCGCTCCAGACCGCTTGGCCGCCAATGGTTTTGGGCAGTATCAACCGGTTGCTCCGGGTGACACTGAAGAGGCTCGCGCGCAGAACCGCCGCATCGAATTGAAACTGACGGAAAAATAAATGGTCAAAGGCTGAGGTGTGTTGAGCAATTGCCCGGCTGCGAACAAAAAAGCCCCGGCCAGACCTATGTCTGACCGGGGCCTTTTTCTTATCGAAGATGGCTTACTCGGCCGTCAAAAGAGGCGGCTTATTGCCTGACAGACGCGGATTGTCTGGGCCTTCGATCTTCAGGTCGATCTCTCCACCCTTGACACCGACACGCACCACGCCGCCTTTGGCAAGCTTGCCAAAAAGCAATTCTTCGGCCAATGGCTTCTTGATGTGCTCTTGGATGACCCGGCCCAAGGGACGCGCACCCATTTTGCTGTCGTATCCACGCTCGGCCAACCATTCGGCTGCGGGCTTGGTTAGTTCGATGGTAACATTCCGGTCCATCAACTGCGCCTCGAGCTGCAACACGAATTTCTCGACAACCCTCAGAATGACCGACTTGGGCAGCGGCGCAAAGCTGATCACCGCATCCAGACGGTTGCGGAATTCAGGCGTGAACGTCCGCTCAATCGCGGCTGTGTCCTCCCCTTCGCGCCGATCACGGCCAAACCCGATTGCCTCTTTGGCTTGTTCGGCGGCACCCGCGTTCGACGTCATAATCAAAACCACGTTGCGGAAATCAACTGTCCGACCGTTGTGGTCCGTCAGCTTGCCGTGGTCCATCACCTGCAGAAGGATGTTGTAGACATCCGGATGGGCTTTCTCCATCTCATCAAGCAGCAATACGCAATGCGGGTGCTGATCGACACCGTCGGTGAGCATACCGCCCTGATCAAACCCGACATAGCCGGGAGGCGCACCGATCAGGCGCGAAACCGCGTGTTTTTCCATGTATTCCGACATGTCGAACCGCAGCAACTCCACGCCAAGCGTATCCGCCAACTGTTTGGCTACTTCCGTCTTGCCGACACCTGTGGGTCCGGCAAAGAGATAGTTGCCAATCGGCTTTTCAGGCTCGCGCAGGCCCGCGCGGGCAAGTTTGATCGCGGAAGACAGTGCCTCGATCGCCTTGTCCTGTCCAAAGACCACACGCTTAAGGGATCCTTCGAGATCCTTCAGTACCTCTGCATCGTCCTTGGAGACGTTTTTCGGTGGAATGCGCGCGATTTTCGCCACGACATTCTCAATCTCCTTGGTGCCGATAGTCTTGCGCCGTTTTGCGGCCACCACCAGATGTTGTGCTGCACCTGCTTCATCAATGACGTCGATGGCGCTGTCAGGCAATTTGCGGTCATTGATGTAGCGCGAGGCCAGCTCAACGGATGTCTTGATCGCATCGGCGGTATATTTAACCGAATGGTGATCTTCGAAATAAGGCTTCAGACCACGCAGGATCTTGACCGCATCCTCGACTGAAGGCTCGTTCACGTCGATCTTCTGGAACCGGCGGCTCAACGCGCGGTCCTTCTCGAAATGCTGGCGGAACTCTTTATAGGTTGTTGAACCCATCGTGCGCAGTTTCCCACCGGCCAATGCAGGTTTGAGCAGGTTTGACGCATCCATGGCACCGCCTGATGTGGCACCGGCACCGATCACGGTGTGGATTTCGTCGATGAACAAAACCGCATCTTTGTGCTGTTCCAACTCCGAGACGACCGCTTTAAGGCGTTCCTCGAAGTCACCGCGGTAGCGTGTGCCCGCGAGCAATGCGCCCATGTCGAGCGAGTAAATGGTGGTATTGGCCAGGACTTCGGGTGTTTCACCCGCCACGATCTTGCGCGCCAACCCTTCGGCAATGGCGGTTTTTCCCACACCAGGGTCGCCAACCAACAACGGGTTGTTCTTGCGGCGACGGCAGAGCACTTGAATGCAACGCTCCACTTCGCTCTCGCGTCCGATCAATGGGTCAATGTCACCTTCACGCGACTTTGCGTTGAGGTCCACGCAGTACTTCTCAAGCGCGCTTTCCTTCTTTTCGCCATCAGTGACGCCTTGGGCCTCGTCCTCGCTCTCGGGGGCGCCGGACACGGGGCGCGGCTCTCCGTAGGCGGGGTCCTTGGCAACACCATGTGCGATGAAATTCACCGCATCATATCGCGTCATGTCCTGCTCTTGCAGAAAGTAGGCTGCGTTGCTTTCACGCTCGGCAAAGATGGCAACCAGAACATTGGCGCCGGTCACCTCGGTACGTCCCGACGATTGCACGTGGATCGCCGCGCGTTGAATGACCCGCTGGAACGCGGCCGTTGGCACCGCTTCGGAGCCGTCGATATCCGTCACAAGGTTGCTGAGGTCTTCGTCGACAAACTCAACCAACGTGGCGCGCAGATCTTCCAGATCCACACTGCACGCTTTCATCACGCGCGTGGCGTCGGGTTCGTCGAGCAATGCCAGCAGCAAATGCTCCAGTGTTGCGAATTCATGCCGGCGCGCATTGGCCAAGGCCAAAGCAGAATGGATCGCCTGTTCAAGTGTGGTCGAAAATGAAGGCACTGTGCGTGCTCCTTCTGATCGGGGTCGGTCGGGGGTACCGAGTCATATCAATCCCTCGGCCAACCATAGCCTCATAGTATTAGAGTTTGGTTGATCGTCGGCCCGCTTCAAGTTTTTTCTTGTGATTTTGGGTCACAATTTGTGAGAAGACCGTATTAAGTCTGTGATTTCAGCGTCAGAACGTGTCCTTACGGGCACGGATTTCAGTAAAGACCTCAACGTCGGATGCTTCGGTCAGCCCCAAATGGGCGCGGATTCCCGGATCGGTTGCGCGTAGGAACGGGTTTGTCGCCATTTCTAGTGCCAAAGTCGAAGGAACAGTCGGTTTTCCTGCGGCCCGGGATGCCGCAATGCCTTCTGTCCGAGATATAAGTTCCGAATTCTGCGGATCAATGGTTAATGCAAACTTAGCGTTGGCTGCGGTGTATTCATGTCCTGAACACACAAGCGTGTCCGGCGGCAGCGCCATCAGCTTGGACAAGGACCCCCACATCTGCGCGGGCGTACCCTCGAAAAGCCGCCCGCATCCCAGTGCCATCAGGCTATCGGCGGTGAACACCGCCCCGGCGTCGGGCACATGCAACGCAATATGACCCACCGTGTGTCCGGATACATCCATGACATTCACGGAGTGGCCCGCAAAATCAAAGCTGTCTCCGTCGGCCACAGCATGATCCAGCGGCGGCAATCGATGCGCATCCGCGGCAGCCCCGGTGACGGGCGCAGGATAGCGACGCAATACCTCGGCCAATCCCTGAACGTGGTCCGGGTGGTGATGCGTCAGCCACACCTGTGACAATGTCCATCCGCGGTCGGCCAGTTCGGCCATGATCGGGGCTGCTTCGGGCACATCGACCAATGCGGTCTGTCCGCTGGCGCTGTCATGAAGCAAAAACGCATAATTGTCGGACAGGCAGGGGATGGTCACAAGGTCCAAGGGCATGGTCATTCTCCGTCGCTTTTGTCAGACTGTAACCAGAGTGACGGATCACGGGGCCGGCTGCAATGCATCTTGATGTGCAAGACCTGCGTAATTTCTACTACCGCAGCGCTTTGGGGCGGGCGGCGCAGGCGTCGCTCAGGGCGCGGATGCAGGAGTTGTGGCCCGAAGCCAAGGGGCAAACCGTGGTTGGCTACGGCTTTGCGGCACCGCTCTTGCGCCCCTATCTCAAGGATGCGCGCCGGGTGATGGCACTAATGCCGGGGCCACAGGGGGTGATGCCGTGGCCCTCGGGGCTGCCCAATGTGTCGGTGTTGACCGAAGAAACGCTTTGGCCGCTGGAAACGGGCCATGTGGACAAGCTGGTGCTGCTGCATGGCTTGGAAACCTGCGAACGCGCGGCGGATCTTTTGGAGGAATGCTGGCGCGTGCTGGGTCCTGGGGGACGGGCGATCTTTATTGTCCCCAATCGCGCGGGCCTTTGGGCGCGGCGTGATCGGACACCGTTCGGATTTGGGCGGCCCTATTCGTCGGGTCAGCTTGAGACGCAATTGCGCAAACACCAGTTCCTGCCCGAACGCCACGTTGGGGCGCTTTATCAGATTCCCTCGGCCAAACGTATCTGGATGAAATCGGGCGCGGCATTTGAAAAGTTCGGCCGCAACGTGCCCACGATGATGGGCGGCGGTGCGTTCATGGTGGAAGCAACCAAGCTCGTCTATCCGCCCAAGGGCAAGGTGAGCACGGCCCGTGCCCGCCGACCTGTCGGCGTCATGGAGCCGACCGCCAAGCCGATATGACGCAGGCGCGGCTTTGGATGATTTCGCCAAACTGCAGGTGCGGGAATCGAAAAAACTGCCCTTTTTGAGGGCGCACAAAAAACTTTCTGGCATGCCAAAGCGTCGCATGTAGGCCAAAGCCATGAAAAAAAGGGCAATTGGTCTTAGGGGTGATTAACGAACATATGTTGCGGGGTGGGAAGTGGTCTGCTACATCACCGCTGATTTTGACGTCTTGAACCATTTCAAGCCGCGCCAACTCCTCCGGTGACGCGACGCTTTCGCATATCCGGGACAGAGCATCGAAAGGGTGGATGTGTCCGAACCAGCTTCGATTTCAACCGGCATTGCTGCGCGATATGCCACAGCCGTGTACGACCTTGCCAAAGAGGGCAAGTCCGTCAAAGCGCTGGAATCCGATTTGGAGGCTCTGCAATCCTCCCTGAGTGATAGCGCGGACTTCCGTTCCTTGATAACCTCGCCGGTCTATTCCCGCGAAGAGCAAGCCGGGGCGATCACCGCGATTGCCAAAAAGATGAAGCTGTCGGGCATCATGGCCAACACGCTGAACCTGATGGCCCAAAAGCGCCGCCTTTTCGTGCTGCCGCAATTGGTCCAGTCGCTGCGTAACATCATCGCCGAAGACAAAGGCGAGGTCACAGCAGAGGTCACATCGGCCAAAGCACTGACCAAGGCTCAGGCAGACAAGCTGGCCAAGTCGCTCAAAGCCTCAACCGGCAAAACCGTCACACTGAATGCGACCGTTGATGAAAGCCTCATCGGCGGTCTTGTCGTCAAAGTGGGTTCGCGCATGATCGACACGTCGATCCGGGCGAAACTCAATTCCCTCCAGAATGCAATGAAAGAGGTCGGATAAATGGGTATCCAAGCAGCAGAAATTTCTGCGATCCTGAAGGACCAGATCAAAAACTTCGGTCAAGAAGCAGAAGTCGCCGAAGTCGGCCGCGTTTTGTCCGTCGGTGACGGTATCGCGCGTGTTTATGGTCTGGACAATGTTCAGGCCGGCGAAATGGTCGAATTTCCCGGCGGCATCCAAGGGATGGCCCTGAACCTCGAATCCGACAACGTCGGCGTCGTGATCTTCGGCTCTGACCGGGACATCAAGGAAGGCGACACCGTCAAGCGCACCAACTCCATCGTGGACGTGCCAATCGGTGATGAACTGCTGGGCCGCGTTGTTGACGGTTTGGGCAACCCCATTGACGGCAAAGGCCCGATCAAGGCGAAAAAACGCGGCGTCGCCGACGTCAAAGCGCCGGGCATCATTCCGCGTAAATCCGTGCACGAGCCTATGGCAACCGGCCTCAAGGCCGTTGACTCGATGATCCCGATTGGCCGTGGCCAGCGCGAATTGATCATTGGCGACCGTCAGACAGGCAAGACAGCCGTCGCACTTGACGCGATCCTGAACCAGAAATCCTACAACGATGCCGCGGGCGATGATGAGAGCAAGAAGCTCTATTGCGTCTATGTGGCCATCGGTCAGAAACGCTCCACAGTGGCGCAGCTGGTTAAGAAACTCGAAGAATCCGGCGCGATCGAATACTCGATCGTTGTGGCGGCGACCGCGTCCGAGCCTGCTCCGATGCAGTTCCTCGCACCGTACTCCGCAACTGCGATGGCCGAGCATTTCCGCGACAATGGTCGCCACGCTCTTATCGTCTATGATGATCTGTCCAAACAAGCCGTGTCCTACCGTCAGATGTCGCTGCTGCTGCGCCGCCCACCGGGCCGTGAAGCCTATCCGGGCGACGTTTTCTATCTCCACTCCCGCCTGCTGGAGCGTTCGGCCAAACTGAACGAAGACAATGGCGCGGGCTCGCTGACGGCGCTGCCGATCATTGAGACACAAGGCGGTGACGTGTCCGCGTTTATTCCGACGAACGTGATCTCGATCACCGACGGTCAGATCTTCTTGGAAACGGAACTCTTCTACCAAGGCATCCGCCCCGCCGTGAACACGGGCCTCTCGGTGAGCCGCGTTGGCTCTTCCGCTCAGACCAAGGCGATGTCCTCGGTGGCGGGCCCGGTGAAACTGTCCCTCGCGCAGTACCGCGAAATGGCGGCCTTTGCGCAGTTTGGCTCTGACCTCGATGCCTCCACACAGCAGTTGCTGAACCGGGGTGCACGTCTGACCGAACTGATGAAGCAGGCGCAGTATTCGCCCCTGACCAACGCGGAAATCGTCTGCGTCATCTTTGCGGGCACCAATGGGTTCCTCGATAAGGTCGCCGTCAAGGATGTAGGCCGCTTCGAGACGGGCTTGCTCAATCACATGCGCTCCAAGCACAGCGATGTTCTTGACTGGATCACCAATGAGGATCCGAAAATCAAGGACGACGCCGCAGACAAACTCAAAGCTGCGATCAGCGAATTCGCTTCTGACTTCGCGTAAGGAGAGACAAGGGCTATGCCAAGTCTTAAGGACCTTAAAATGCGGATCGAGTCGGTCAAATCGACCCGCAAGATCACAAAGGCCATGCAAATGGTTGCCGCGGCGAAGCTTCGCCGCGCGCAAGAGGCTGCCGAACAGTCGCGCCCCTACACCGAGCGTTTCAATGCCGTGATGGCGTCGCTGGCGTCATCGGTCGGAGAAAGCGATACAGCGCCCAAACTGCTGAGCGGTACGGGCAGCGACAAGGTGCACCTGCTGATCGTCATGACCTCCGAACGGGGGTTGTGTGGTGGCTTCAACGCCAATATCGCCAAGCTGGCCAAGGCCCATGCAACGGATTTGCTCTCCAAGGGCAAAGAGGTGAAAATCCTCACCGTCGGCAAAAAAGGTCGCGACCAGATGAAGCGTGAGTATGGCCAGTACAACATCGGCCACGTGGACCTGACCGACGTCAAGCGCATCGGTTACGCCGACGCGCAGGGCATCGCCAAGGACGTGCTGTCACGCTTTGATGCGGGCGAGTTCGACGTGGCCACGATGTTTTATGCCAAGTTCGTCAACGTGGTCAGCCAGATCCCGACGGCGCAGCAGCTTATTCCGGCCAAGTTCGAAGCCCAAGAGGGCGACGAGGCCTCGACGCTCTTTGACTACGAGCCGTCCGAGGAAGAAATCCTGGCCGACCTGTTGCCACGCGGCGTGGCCACGCAAATCTTTGCGGGCCTGCTGGAAAACGGCGCATCCGAGCAAGGCGCGCGGATGTCGGCGATGGACAACGCGACACGCAACGCGGGCGAGATGATCGACAAGCTGACGATCCAATTCAACCGTTCCCGTCAGGCCGTCATCACCAACGAGCTGATCGAAATCATTTCCGGCGCGGAAGCGCTGTAGAACCAACCGGAGACACACGACATGGCACAAGCAGTCGGCAAAATCACCCAAGTCATCGGCGCGGTCGTTGACGTACAATTCGAAGGCCACCTGCCGGAGATTCTCAACGCTCTGAACACAGAGAACCAAGGTAAGAAGCTGGTGCTCGAAGTGGCGCAGCACCTTGGCGAAAATACAGTCCGCACCATTGCGATGGACGCCACCGAAGGCCTCGTGCGCGGTCAGAAAGTGACCGACACCGGCAACGCGATCGCCGTTCCCGTGGGCAACGCCACGCTGGGTCGCATCATGAACGTCGTGGGCGAGCCCATCGACGAAAAAGGCCCCGTGTCTGCCAAGGAAACCCGCGCCATCCACCAGGATGCGCCTGAGTTTGCCGAGCAATCCACATCTTCCGAAATTCTCGTCACGGGCATCAAAGTGGTCGACCTGCTGGCACCTTACGCCAAGGGCGGCAAGATTGGCCTCTTCGGCGGTGCCGGCGTGGGCAAAACGGTTCTGATCATGGAACTGATCAACAACATCGCGAAAGTGCACTCGGGCTTTTCCGTGTTTGCGGGAGTTGGCGAACGGACGCGTGAGGGCAACGACCTTTACCACGAGATGATCGAATCCAACGTGATCGACCCCGAAAACCTGGAAAATTCTCAGGTTGCGCTGGTCTACGGTCAGATGAACGAACCTCCCGGAGCACGTATGCGTGTGGCTCTGACGGGCCTGACGCTGGCCGAGCAGTTCCGCGACCAGTCCGGTACAGACGTTCTGTTCTTCGTCGACAACATCTTCCGCTTTACACAAGCGGGTTCCGAAGTGTCCGCCCTTCTGGGCCGTATCCCTTCCGCTGTGGGCTACCAGCCAACGCTGGCCACGGACATGGGCGCGATGCAGGAACGCATCACCTCGACCAAAGCGGGCTCGATCACCTCCGTGCAGGCCGTCTACGTGCCTGCGGATGACTTGACCGACCCTGCGCCTGCGACCTCTTTTGCGCACCTCGACGCCACGACCGTTTTGAGCCGTGCGATTTCCGAATTGGGCATCTACCCCGCTGTGGATCCGCTCGATTCCACATCGCGTCTGATGGACCCCGCCGTTGTCGGCGAGGAACACTACGGCGTGGCCCGCGACGTGCAGGGGATCCTGCAACGCTACAAATCATTGCAGGACATCATCGCGATCCTCGGGATGGACGAACTGTCGGAAGAGGACAAGCTGACCGTGGCCCGTGCCCGGAAAATCCAGCGTTTCCTCAGCCAACCGTTTGACGTGGCCAAGGTCTTCACTGGTTCTGACGGTGTTCAGGTTCCTCTGGAAGACACGATCGCGTCGTTCAAGGCGGTTGTGGCCGGCGAATATGACCACTTGCCCGAAGGCGCCTTCTACATGGTTGGCGGCATCGACGAGGTCAAAGCCAAAGCCGAAAAAATGGCCGCAGACGCAGCCTAAGGAGCCCTGAGCAATGGCAGACACAATGCAATTTGACCTCGTGTCGCCCGAACGCAGCCTTGCGTCCGGCCTTGTCACAGCCGTGCAAATTCCCGGCGCGGATGGCGATATGACGGCGATGCCCGATCATGCGCCGACCATCACGACCCTGCGCCCCGGTGTTCTGACGACCGAAGGACCCGATGGCACGGCACAATACGTCGTAACAGGCGGCTTTGCCGAGATCAGCAGCCGTGGGGTATCTGTTTTGGCCGAACGAGCGATGCCAAAGGCAGACGTGACGCAGGATGATATGCAGGCGATGGTGAAAGAGGCCCAAGAGGCACTGGAACACGCCAAGACAACTTTCGTCAACGAACCCGGGCCTGTGGATGATGCAGCCAAGCTCTTGGCGGATATGGTCGCTGTCGGGGATCACATAGGGATCGGTGTACGCGGCTAACACGTCGCGCGCCCTCATAACGAACAAAGCCCCGCATCAATTTGCGGGGCTTTTTCATTTTATGGCAGCCGTATATCAGACGGGCAGATTGTCGAACATGTCGTCCATGGCTTCTTCGCGCAGTGTTCTGTCGAGTACCTTGAACCGCGCGGGCACACTGCGGCCTTTGGCCTTCAGTGTCGCCATAACGCGGGCCACCTGAGGCTGCAATTTCAAGCGTTCGGCAGAGCATGCTTTCGCTGCGCGTTCTTCGAGCTCGGAAAGCGTCTGTGTGTCGTCCTGTGTCATCTCAATCCTCCCCAGAGTGTGGTGTTGCGTGACAGTTGGTCTCGATCTGTTAACGGCCGCAGGGCAAAACAGGGTTGTGTACCTGTCGCCGCTCCTCCGCCTTATGAAGTGTAGCTAAGTATAGCACTATATTGCTTCAACCGCTGCGTGAATGGGTTAATGGCCGTCAAAAAAATCTGTATCTGCCTCATGTTTAGGCATACCGGTCTGAAACTATTGGGAAATCCAAAAAATGGTCGGGCGGTGGGTGGCAAGAACCTGCCTGTGGCAATCCGTTTGCCCCTTTTTTCACCGGTCATCACCCCTGACGGGGAAGACACCGATCAGCGCTCAGGGTGGAAATCCTTGCTCGCCAAAAGGCCCGCAGCGGCAATCATCAGCCCGCCGCAAACCGTGTTAACCAGACTGAACGAAAACCGCTTGAGCGCCTGAGCGGCACGGATTCCAGCCATTCCCCAAAGCAGCAGGATCGCCCCATCCACAACGATATAGGTCGCACCCAGAATGCAAAGTTGCGGCAGCACGGGCGACGCCGGATCAATGAACTGCGGAAAAAGCGCCCCGAAAAACACCACGGCAAATGGGTTGGCCATGGATGTGACGAACCCCTGACGAAACAGACGCATCGGCCGGCCGGATGCATTCGCCTGCATGTCCTTGGCGTCGTCCCTCGACAGGATCAACTGAAGTCCGATCCAGGTCAGGTAGGCCACGCCCAACCATTTGATCCAGACGAACGCAGTGGCCGAAGTGGCAATGACAGCCGCAAGCCCGAATGCCGCTCCCGTCATTTGAACGCAGTTGGCCGTCAGATCACCCAGAACTGTGAACACGCTCTTGCGCAACCCGTGCCGAATGCTGTTGGAAATGATCAAAAGCTGGCTGGTGTCCGGAGGTGTTGCGAAAAACACGGCAACGGCTGCCAGATAGATAAGGTAGGTTTCCAGTGTCATGACGCGCCTTTCGTTCCGCTGGTGCGGTCAGGGTAGGGTACACGAAAAACCGGAACATGCGGATTTTTGTGGCATTTCCTGATGCGCCGCGTACCGGGCCGCTACGCGCTAAACAAGTGGCAAGCGAATGTCGGCCAAGGGTTATTTACTTCAAACTACGGTGTCGTCGACCAATGGAAAACCAGCGAAATAGCAATGTTGCACCGACGTGGGACTTGCCACCAACGCCGCTTCTGGAGCGCGGTTACTCGGCGGCGTACATGCCGTCATAGATCGGACTGAGCGTCTCCGCCTCGAACAAAGACGATACGGACGTCCCGTTCCAGATGTTCAAAATTGCCTGAGCAAAGATCGGGGCTGTGGGCACAATGCGAATATTGGGAGCGGCCGCGACATGCTTGGTGGGCGCGATGGTATCTGTGATCACCAGTGACTTCATCACCGAATTGCTCACCCGTTCCACCGCCGGGCCGGACATGACCCCGTGGGTGATATAGGAGTGCACCTCTTTGGCCCCGTTTTCGAGCAGAACCTCGGCCGCCTTGCATAATGTGCCCGCCGTGTCGCACATGTCATCGACGATCAGACAGGTCTTGCCGGTCACGTCACCGATTACCGTCATCTCGGCAATCTCGCCCGGCTTTTCGCGGCGCTTGTCCACGATGGCAAGTGGTGAATTGATCCGCTTGGCCAGTTCCCGCGCCCGTGCCACACCGCCGACATCTGGTGACACGACCATCAGCTCGTCCATCCGATCTTTGAATTGTGTTTTGATATCAAGGGCAAAGACTGGCGACGCATAAAGGTTGTCCACAGGGATATCAAAAAACCCCTGGATCTGCGCCGCGTGTAAATCCATGGTCAGCACCCGTTCAATACCCGCGCCGACCAGCATATTCGCCACCAGCTTGGCCGTGATCGGCGTGCGCGCTTTGGTGCGGCGATCTTGGCGCGCATAGCCAAAATAGGGCAACACCGCTGTGATCCGCGCCGCAGAAGACCGGCGCAGCGCGTCCGACATGATCAAGAGTTCCATCAAGTTGTCATTGGCCGGATTGGAGGTGGATTGGATGATGAACATATCCTCGCCGCGCACATTCTCGAAGACCTCGACAAAGATCTCCCCGTCATTGAACCGCTCGACCCGTGCTTCGACCAACCCGACCGCCTTGCCGCGATGCATGGTCATGCGCCGCGCAATGGCATTCGCCAGTGGCATATTGGCGTTACCGGAGATGAGCTTCGGTTCCTGAATATTTGGCATGTGATGGAGTTCCCCGGGGGCCGCGTCGCGTGATGTGACAGATTCGTAACGTTGACACTGCCTACCACGCCGTTACCTACCCATAAAGTTAAACGGCACCCAAGGAGCGGCCAAATGTCCCATATCGACCTGTTTTTTTCGACCCTGTCCCCATACGCGTATTTGGCGGGCGACCGTGCCGAAGCTGTTGCCGCAAAGCATGGTGCCACAATCACCTACAAACCTTTTGATATCATGGCATGTTTTTCCCGCACTGGTGGTACGAAGCCCGCCGAGCGGCACCCCAGCCGGATTGAATACCGCGCTCAGGAATTGCCGCGTCAGGCCAAAAAACTGGGTATGCCCTTCAACCTCAAACCTGCGCATTGGCCCACGAACGGCGCTCCTTCGTCTTACGCGTTCATCGCAGCTCAGGACGCGGGCGGCGGCGATCTGGGCGCTCTGATGCAGGCCATCACCCGGTCCGTATGGGCGGATGAAAAGGACATTGCGCAGGATGATGTGATCCGCGCCTGCCTGACAGAGGCGGGCTTTGATCCAGCACTTGCGGACAGCGGGCTTTTGGCAGGTGCCGAAACCTATGCCGCGAACCTCGAAGAAGCGGTGGAGCGCGGCGTGTTCGGTGCGCCCTTCTACATCACCGATGATGGTGCGCGGTTCTGGGGCCAAGACCGGATCGAAGACCTCGATTTGCATTTGTCCGGCAAGCTGTGACGGCTGCTGCGCCGCATACCCAGGTGCGCCAATTCGGCCACGGCCCGCGCAAGGCATTGGCCATCCACTGCACGCTGGCGCATGCCGGGGCGTGGTCCGGGGTGGCCGAGGCCTTGTCGGATGAGTTGACGGTCACCGCGTATGACTTGCCCAGTCACGGTCGATCCTCCGACTGGACGCCTGACCGTGATCAGCACCGCATGGCCACCGATATGGGCCTTGCTCTGCTCAATGAGCCGATGGACTTGATCGGCCATTCCTATGGGGCCACTGTGGCAATGCGTATGGCCATCGAAGCCCCTGAACGGGTGCGCACCCTGACCATGATCGAGCCGGTTTACTTCGTCGCGGCAGAGGCGGACGTCCCGGGCTGTTCGGAGCGCAACAAAGAGACGATCACGGCGATGAACGCGTTGATAGAGGCTGGGGACAACGACGCGGCAGCAAAGGTGTTTAGCGAACAATGGGGCAACGGAGCGGCTTGGGACGATATCCCCGACCGCGCCCGGCGTTATATGGCGGATCGCATTCACTTTGTTCCGGGCGGCGGCAGCTTTCTGCATGCGGATCCAGATGGTGTGATCGCGCAGGGTAAGCTCGAAAAGCTGCCGATGCCGGTCTTGGTGATACAGGGTCAGCTCGCGCCGGAGATCATCGATATCACGAATGCGGCCATCGCACGGCGGGTGCCCAATGCACGGCGCGCGACGATCGTGGGCGCCGGTCACATGGCGCCGATCTCTCATCCACAGGCGGTCGCCGACGAGGTGCGCAAGCTACTGGAAATGTCCTAGGTACGTGTCGATGAGTTCCGGTGTCATCGCCCAGTCACAGACCAGACGGGCAGGGATCATTTCGGCGGGATCACCAGCGTCCAACAAGTCTTGCTGTACGTCATAAACGGCTCCGGCGGCCTGAAGGTGTTGATGTGTGGCGCGCGGAAACGCGGTAAATATCATGTTGGCCTGCGGCTCATAGCGGAACGTGGCACCCTTGGCCCGCAAGCCCTGTGCCAGACGAGCTGCGTTTGCGTTAGCTTGGCGGGCCAACGTGATCCAAAGATCACCCTCCAGATATCCCGCCATTTGCGCTGACAAATAGCGGTGCTTGGAAAACAGATGCGCGGCCCGCTTGCGGCGCAACTCAAACTCCCACGCTTTGGCCGGATCAAAAAAGATCACCGCTTCGACCCCCATACACCCGTTCTTGGTGCCGCCAAAGCTGACCACATCTACGCCGGATTTCCACGTCATCTCGGCTGGGCTGCACTCCAGCGCCACCATTGCATTGGCAAAACGCGCACCATCCAGATGCACAGGCAGATCAAAGCTCTTGGCGACAGCCGTCAGATCCCGCAATTCCTCTAGAGTGTAGATGCGGCCCCGCTCCGTCACTTGGGTGATCGACACTGGACCACGTTGCGGGCCATGAACACCGCGGATATTCTCGTTGGAAATACTGGCGCGCAGGGTGTCTGGCGTCATCTTGTCGCCTGCGGGCACAAGGGTCAGCTTGGCGCCGCCCGTATAGAACTCCGGCGCATTGCATTCGTCGATGTGGATGTGCGCCAGCTCCGAACAGAATACGGTGTCGTAGGGTTGCGCATAGCAGGCCAGCGCCAGCGCATTTGCCGCCGTTCCAAGCGCCACCAAATAGATGGCAGCCTCGGGTGCCTCGAACACGTCGCGCAGTGTCGCGCGAACGCCGTCCATGATCGGGTCTGCACCGTAGGGCAGGGCATAGCCAACATTGGCGCGCATCACATGGTCCATGACCTGAGGATGGGCAATTCCCGCATTGTCGGACGCAAAAAACATCAGATCGGTTCCTCTATGATGTGCTCTTCCCATTCGTCTTCTGGCACGTCGAATTCGCTGAGCGTCCAGCCCTGAACTGACACGCCCGCGTCATGCACAGACTGCGGCGTGCCGCTGATCAGAGGGTGCCAGGGATAGAGCGGTTTGCCCTCCCACAGCAGCCGGTAGGCGCAGGTTTCCGGCATCCAATAGGCGTGGCTGTCGATGTTGGATGGTTTCAGCACAATACAATCTGGCACAAATTGGTGGCGGTTTTCATAATGCGCACACCGGCATGTGGCATCATCCAGCAAACGGCACGCGACGCGGGTCAAGGCGACTTCGCCGGTTTCGTCATCTTCCAGTTTGTTGAGGCAGCATTTCCCGCAGCCGTCGCACAGTGCCTCCCATTCCTTGGCATTCATCTTGCGCAGGGGTTTGCGTTCCCAAAACCGGTTGGGCAGGCCGGAGCGTTCGATCACGTCGGTCATAAGGTTGCCAATATCTCACGGGCCTGCGCGCTGTCGGCGTCCATCTGGGTGATCAACGCATCAAGGCTGTCGAACTTTTCCTCACCGCGCAAGTAATCAACCAACGCCACGGACAGATGTGCGCCGTAGATGTCTCCCTTGAAGTCAAAGATAAATGTTTCAAGGTTCGGGCGATTCTCACCGAACATGGGCCGCACACCGAGCGAGGCAACGCCGTGAAAACTGCCCGCATGTGCCCCGTCCAGCACATCAACGAGCACAGCGTAGACGCCAAATGCAGGCGGGTGCAGCCCTTCGATCGACATATTCGCGGTGGGGTATCCCAACTCGCGCCCGCGCTGTTCGCCACCGATGACCGGGCCTTCGATCCGGTGCCAATGGCCTAACATAGCCGCGGCATCACGGGTGCGCCCCTCACTCAACGCAGTGCGGATCGCGGTTGAAGAGACGGTATTGTCGGATCGTTCCAAAAGCGGTGCGATTGTAACGCCAAATCCCATTTCCGCCCCGAACTCGGTTAGATGCGCCGCGGTCCCCGCCCGCCCTTTGCCAAAGCAGAAATCCGCGCCGACAATCACATGCCGCAACCCGAACCCGTCTGCGATGACCCGTTGGGCAAACTCGCGCGGGCTAAGCGATGCAAGCTGCGCATTGAAATTCAGCTCGTAAAGACGCTCAACCCCCAGCTTTTCCAGCCGGCTGGCGCGGGCCTCCCGGCTCATCAGGCGAAATGGCGGGGCGTGTGGGGCAAAGAACTCTCGTGGATGTGGTTCAAACGTGACGATGCCAAGAGGGGCGTCTGGTTCCGCTTGGCGCGCAAGGTCGATTACCGACTGGTGACCCACATGCACGCCATCAAAGTTTCCGATCGCAGCGGTCGCACCTCGGTCTTGAGCGTCCAGATATTGATAATCGCGTATCACCCTCATGCGACTTGCGTAGCTGTCCTCGCAAGGACACGCAAGCGGAGGGCGGTTGAATTTCGCGATGTTGAATGCGGTGGCTGACGACGATCGGTGGTTCAGTCGAATTTGCGCGACGGAGCCATGACCGTGGCTTCGCCGACGAGCACTTTTTTGCCATCAACCGAGCAATGACATTCCAGTTGAACGCGCCGCTTGGCCATTTCGATCCCGATGACCTTGACCTCGGCATAGACCATGTCGCCGGGGCGCACGGGGGCAAGAAACTTCAGCGATTGGCCCATGTAAACGGTGCCATGTCCGGGCAATTGCTCGCCAATCACCGCTGAGATCAGACCCGCGGTCAGCATACCGTGCGCGATGCGTCCCTCAAAGATCGTGTCGCGCGCATAGTCGTCATCCAGATGGACCGGGTTCCTGTCGGTGGAAATCTGCGCGAACATCTCGATATCTTCATCTGTCACGACTTTGCGCAGATGGCGGGACATCCCCATTTCGATGTCCTCGATGCAGATTGTTCCGCGGGGCAGATTGTCCAACATGATGACCCTTCCGGTAATTTTCTAACGTCTAAACCAGTATTGTTGAAACTTTCTTACTTTGCGAGCGCAGAAAATCAAGCGAAAAGTGGGTCAGCGCAGGTGACCTATTGTGAAGGTTGGGCTGACCATTTCCTTTTGTAAATAGGCGCTTAGGGCGTCTGGGTCCGGATCAGACCGGGTGCGAGTTTCTGACGCAGCCAATCCACCAGAGATAAAGAGGGAATCAATGTCTTCGCCCATGGCGCCCTGAATATCGGTTAGAACCCCGTCGCCTATGGCCAGAATGCGGTCATCTGGTACGGATTGCCCCAAAGCGGACAGCCTGCGGCGCGCCAGATCGTAGATGGGGGGATGCGGCTTGCCGAAATAGAGGCTGGTGCCACCCATCTCGTCATAAAGCTTGGCCAGCGCCCCGGCACACCACTCGCGTTTTTCACCCCGATCGACGACAATATCGGGGTTCGCGCAGAGCAGTTTCAACCCTTTTTGCTTGGCATAGAGAAAATCCGCTCGGTTGACGTCCGGATCGGCGGTTGCATCAAACGGCCCGCAGCATACGATGCCTTCGGCTTCTTGCAGGGGCACGCGGGTGATCTCCACCGGATCATCCAGCAGCTCTAACGGCTCGAAAAACCCTTGGTCGCGGTGCCATTCCCCCATGAAGTAGACCTTTTGACCCACCACACCGCGATACATGGCCGAACGTGCGCTGTCGCCGGACGTGGCGATGGTGTCCCAGGCATCCGTGGGGACACCGAACTGTGCCAGCTGCTCTTTCACACCTGCACGGGGGCGCGGCGCATTTGTAACCAGAACAACCTTACCACCCGAGGCACGATACCCCTGAAGTGCGGCAACGGCGTCGGGAAAGGCCGACACACCGTTGTGCAGACAGCCCCATAGATCAACAAACAGCGCATCATACTGGTGCGAAATCTCCGAGAGCTTGGAAATGATTTGGGTCATGAGGCGCGTCCTAACCGAAGGGCAAAATGCGATCGTCCATGCACGAGCCACAGACATCGCGCCATGCGGGGCATGGCATTGAAGTGCGTCCGCAAAGACCACAGATTGCGCCCCTTGTGCAAGGGTGCCTCAGGCGGCGTCATCGCCAAAAAGACAACATGATCGCACCAGCCACGCACCATTTGACTGGCGCTCGAATACCGCAAGCGATGTGCCCGCTCCGGTGACCTGGCCCTCAGCAAAACGGAACAGACCCCAGGCCACGTCTTCATTGCCGCCGCTATCCAGCAGCGTAAACGACTTTTCGGACCTGTCTGCTGTCCAATCGACATGCAGTGTTTCGATGGCCGTACGGCCGATGGCGGGCGACGCAAAAGACGAATGCAATTGCGCGTCTTGTGTAAATAAGGCTGCCACAGCCGCTGCATCGCCTGCACCATAAGCGGCGGCCATTTGGTTCATTTGCGATTGCAGATCTTGTGCGAGGGTCATGGTGAAACGTCCTTATTCACGATTGCCGGGTATCTGGCGGTTTCGGGTCCAGTCAAAGGTACCTTCATCGCGTTCCTGCACGGCGGTCTTCCAACCTTCCGCCTCGGACCGCGCCTTGAAGTTCAACCCTTCCGGAGAGTGGCGCGTGATCCCGTCGAACACGGTGGCAAGGCGCTGGGTTTGGTTTATCGTTGCCTCCAGGGTTTGATTGATGACCATTTTGTTCATCGCCAATTGGTTGATCGGAACGCTCGCCATACGCTGTGCCAACGCATCGACTTCGGCATCCAGTTGATCGGCAGGCACGGACTTCAGGACCAAACCCATCGCGGCGGCCTCCGTTCCAGTGATCTTGTCGCCCGTCAGCAGCATGCGTTTGGCCTGTTCAGGGCCCACGCGGTAGACCCACATGGCGGTGGTCGGGCAGCCCCAGACGCGCGCAGGCATGTACCCGATTTGCGCATCATCGGCCATTACCACCAGATCACAGCACAGGGCAATGTCGGACCCACCCGCAACGGCGTATCCGTGGACCTTGGCAATCACGGGTTTCATCGCGCGAAACAGGGACATGAAGGCTTGGGTGTTGGCCCACATGAACTGATAGTCCTGCATGGGATCCCACGGCATCGGCTGGGTCAGGGTGTTGTCGGGGTCGGCTGCATAATGCGCCAGATCATAGCCTGCACAAAACGCATCGCCCGCACCGGACAGGACCATCACGTGCACCTCTGGATCTGCATCGGCGCGTTTGACTGCGGCTTCCAAATCGCGGGGCAGGTCGTCATTGATGGCATTCATCACCTCAGGTCGGTTGAGGGTCAGGCGCGCGATGCGGCCGGATGTTTCGTAGGTGACTGTGGTCATAGGAGGCTCCTGCATGGTTGGGCGGAGCCTACCCAAGCCAAGGGCATTTGCCACGATTATTTGATGTACGGTCGGCCGGTTTTGGCGTCACTGCGCGTGCGGTTATGTTGATCGGGTGATCCGTCACCGGCGGGTATTCGCTTGTTTTGCCTTATTAATGTCGTAGTAACTTTTTATATTCAATAATGTGAATATTAAGGCAACACCAGTTCTGGAACTTCCCCGAAAGGAAAAACGAATGATCACGAAAATGATGACAGGCTTTGCCGTCGCGATGCTTGTTGCTGTGCCGGCCGTAGCGGATCACGGTAACCCATGGGCGACCGAGACCGACACTGTGCTGTCGAAAAATCATGATGCAAACCAAGCGAAAAGCGCGGGAACACCGGGCCAAGACGAAATGCGCGGAGCCGTGGTGCGCAGCGCGAATGGAAAGCTGGGTGGACAAGCGTCTGACAATTCTGGTGGTCGGGACACGGCGCAAGCTGGTGGCCAAGGTGGCGGCAGTGGCAATGGCGGTGGTGGCAACGGTGGCGGAAATGGCGGTGGTGGCAACGGCGGCGGAAATGGCGGCGGTGGCAACGGCGGCGGTGGTAACGGCGCAGGGCGCGGTTGAACCAGTTTTGATTTGACCACCCGCCTCGGCGCAGGTCGGGCCATACCTCTGGTAAGGTTGTGTGGCCCTGCGGCTTAGGGTGCAGGTGCTTGAGCAGAACAAGCAAAAGGGGCAGCGGTTGCATTGCGCAGCGCTGCCCCTTTGAATGCTGGAAGGTGAAAGGCGGACCTTACACCTTGAGGTTCGGGATGATCTGTTTCTTACGGCTCATGATGCCGGGCAGAACGACGGTGTCGCCGGAGACTGAAGCGCCAAAGCTCTTTTCCGCGACGGTTTTCACCAGATCGTTGGGCACCAGCAACGTGGCCTCTTCGTTGAGAATGTCGACGACAAACAACAGCACCTGATCGGCGCCGTCATCTGCGGCAACGCCTGGCATGGCGGCCATCAAAGCATCTTTGCGATCCAACACCTGCGCAGGCGATGTGGTCTCCAGAACGGAGACACGGAAATCCTTGCCGTCGATACTGTATTCCTTGCTGTCCATGCGCAGCAATTCTGCTTCGGAAAATGCCGATACATCGGATTTCGCGGCAAACATCTTGGCCGCATATTCGGTAATGTCGACGCCAAGGTCTTTGGCCAAGTCATGCGCAATGGCTTTGTCTTCTTGTGTCGTGGTCGGGCTGCGGAATTCCAGCGTATCGGACAGGATACAGGACAGCATTGCGCCTTTGATGGCTTCGGGCATCTGTGCCATGTCCTTGCCGATCATTTTCCACATGATCGTCGCCGTGCAGGCCAACGGCTCGATGCGGATGTCGATCGGGCCTTTTGTTTCCAACCCGCCCACCAGCTTGTGATGGTCGATGATTGCGGTGATATCGGTGTCATTGATGCCATCGGGCAATTCGGCCGGGTTGTTGGTGTCGACGATAACAACCGGCGTATCCGCGGCGACACTACTGACGATCTGCGGCTTTTCGAGGCTCCAGTGATCCAGCATGAACAGCGCTTCGGTATTCGGCTCTCCGAGCAGGACCGGTTTGGCAGGGGTGCCCTTGATCTGGTTCAGGTACCAGGCCCAGATGATCGGGCTGCCTGTGCTATCGGTGTCAGGTGATTTGTGTCCAAAAACGAGCGTCGTCATCGCGGGTGTCCTATCTTTCGGGCGTGTCAATTTTCGCGCCTTATAACACGCGAAACGGTCTTGTCACCCATAAGATGCTGCGCTGCGGCATAACTGGTTAAGGGTGGCACCCTGTAGGGATCTGTGCGTGCTGGCAATATGCGGGCAACCGCGAAAAGATGGCCGCATCGATTCGGAACCAACAAAAGCGATGGCCTTGTGAACAAACCCCGCGAAACGGACCTGTACCCGCCCGTCAAAGCGTTTTTGGAGGGGCAGGGCTATGTCGTGAAATCGGAGGTGGGTGCAGCTGATGTTGTCGCTGTGCGCGGCGGCGAGACACCGGTGATTGTTGAACTGAAGCTGGGGTTCTCACTGGCACTGTTTCATCAATGCGTCGCCCGCCTGAGCGTCAGTGATGACGTTTACATGGCTGTGGCACACCAACCGGGCAAGCGCTTTGCCAGGGCCATCAAGGAGAACACGCGCCTTGCCCGCAGGTTGGGGTTGGGCTTGATGAGCGTGCGTCTGAAAGATGCGCTGGTGCAGGTGCATTGCGATCCCGGACCTTATGCGCCGCGCAAGTCGGTGAAGCGTCAAACCGCACTGCTCAAGGAGTTTGCGCGCCGGGTGGGCGATCCGAACGATGGCGGTCAAACGCGGGCTGGCCTTGTGACGGCCTACCGGCAAGACGCGCTCAAGGTGGCGCTTTATCTTTTCGAAGTGGGCGCGTCCAAAGGGGCGGATGTGGCACGAGAGACCGGAGTGAGTGCCGCTACCCGCATGATGCGGGACGATCACTATGGTTGGTTTGAAAAGGTCGAAAAAGGTGTCTACGGTCTGACTCCGTCAGGCGCCGAGGCGGTAAATGCTGCAGGGCGCCTGCTGGGTGGGTGACAGGATGACGGTTGTTCGGACGTCCCGTTCGGAATGACGAAAAAAATTTGCCGACATGGCTGTTGACAGCTCAAGGCCGCATCCCTAGCTATGCGTCGTTAGCACTCGGTTGTATTGAGTGCTAACGACGGCGCTGTTGCGAAATTGGTGCACGCGCCGTGAGGGAGTAACTTTGAGCCTTAAGGAGCTACAAAGATGGCATTGAAACCGCTTCATGACCGCGTGCTGGTTCGCCGCACGGAAAGCGAAGAGAAAACTGCTGGCGGATTGATCATCCCAGACAGCGCAAAAGAAAAACCCGCCGAGGGTGAAGTTGTTGCTTGCGGCGAAGGTGCGCGCAAGGACAGCGGTGAACTGATCGAGATGGCCGTCAAAGCCGGTGACAAGGTTCTGTTCGGCAAATGGTCCGGCACGGAAGTCACGCTCGACGGTGAAGAACTGCTGATGATGAAAGAGAGCGACATCATGGGGATCATCGAGTAAGCCGTCCGGCTGCTCTGACCCAATTCGCTGAACTCAAATAGATATTCTCAAGAGGAGAAAACAACATGGCTGCTAAGGACGTCAAATTCGACACAGATGCCCGCAACCGTATGCTCAAGGGTGTGAACATCCTTGCGGACGCGGTCAAAGTCACGCTGGGCCCCAAAGGCCGTAACGTGGTTCTGGACAAATCTTTCGGCGCACCGCGCATCACCAAAGACGGCGTGTCCGTTGCCAAAGAGATCGAACTGGAAGACAAGTTCGAGAACATGGGCGCACAGATGGTCAAGGAAGTTGCTTCCCGGACCAATGACGAAGCAGGCGACGGTACAACAACCGCGACTGTTCTGGCTCAGGCCATCGTCAAAGAAGGCATGAAATCGGTTGCCGCTGGCATGAACCCGATGGACCTCAAGCGCGGCATCGATCTGGCGACACTCAAAGTTGTCGAAGCGATCAAAGCTGCCGCACGTGACGTGTCGGACAGTGCCGAAGTTGCACAGGTCGGTACGATCTCTGCGAACGGCGAAGCTGAAATCGGTCGTCAGATCGCAGATGCGATGCAGAAGGTTGGCAACGAAGGCGTCATCACCGTTGAAGAAAACAAAGGTCTGGAAACAGAGACTGATGTCGTCGAAGGCATGCAGTTCGATCGCGGTTACCTGAGCCCCTATTTCGTGACCAACGCCGACAAGATGACCACTGAGCTGGAAGACTGCATCATCCTGCTGCACGAGAAGAAACTGTCTTCGCTGCAGCCAATGGTGCCCCTGCTGGAGCAAGTGATCCAGAGCCAGAAGCCACTGTTGATCATCGCTGAAGACGTAGAAGGCGAAGCGCTGGCCACTCTGGTTGTCAACAAACTGCGTGGCGGACTGAAAATCGCGGCTGTCAAAGCACCTGGTTTCGGCGATCGCCGCAAAGCCATGCTGCAAGACATCGCAATCTTGACAGGCGGTCAGGTGATTTCCGAAGACCTCGGCATGAAGCTTGAATCCGTGACAATGGACATGCTTGGTTCGGCCAAGAAAATCCAGATCACCAAGGACGAAACCACAATCGTGGACGGCGCTGGCGAGAAAGCGGAAATTCAGGCACGCGTTGCTCAGATCCGCAATCAAATCGAAGAAACCACGTCCGACTACGACCGTGAAAAGCTGCAAGAACGCGTTGCCAAACTGGCCGGCGGTGTTGCCGTGATCCGCGTCGGTGGTATGACCGAAGTGGAAGTGAAAGAGCGCAAAGACCGCGTTGACGATGCGCTGAACGCGACCCGCGCGGCCGTTCAGGAGGGCATCGTCGTCGGTGGTGGTGTTGCTCTGGTTCAGGCGGGCAAGCACCTTGAAGGTCTGACCGGTGACAACAACGATCAAAACGTCGGTATCTCCATCGTGCGCAAGGCACTGGAAGCGCCTCTGCGTCAGATCGCTGAGAACGCTGGTGTTGACGGTTCGGTTGTTGCGGGCAAAATCCGCGAAAGCGACGACCTGAAGTTCGGCTTTAACGCCCAAACCGAAGAATATGGCGACATGTTCAAGTTTGGCGTCATCGATCCTGCCAAAGTCGTGCGCACAGCGCTGCAAGACGCGGCTTCGATCGCTGGTCTCTTGATCACGACCGAAGCGATGGTTGCCGATAAGCCTTCCAAAGAGGGCGCCGGCGGCGGCGGCGGCATGCCCGACATGGGCGGCATGGGCGGCATGATGTAAGCCACCGCTTACAAACGCTGAAGCTACGGAAAAGGGCTGCTTTCGGGCGGCCCTTTTTTGTGGAAAAGCGTGCATACAAAGCGGCGCAGGCGTTAACACTGTGTTCAGCCACGCGGTGTTAGAAGGCATCAACTGCTTCGCCAAGGGGTCTTTGCCGCATGTCTGTCTCTTCTCCGGTTGTTCGGGACTCTGAATTTGATGCTTTGGGCTCCAAAGATTTCGAAGATTTCATTTATCTCATCAGCCATGACGTGAGAAATTCCGTCCGCGCTCTGATTGAATTGCCACAATGGATTGAAGAAGATCTGGCAGAGTCTGGCGTCCCACTTGATGGGTCGGTGCGGGCGAATATTGATCTGATGAACCGTCACACTGGTCGTTTGGACCGGATGTTGGTCGATTTGCTAACATTTTCGCGTGTGGGTCGCATGCAAAAGGTTTCTCAAATCGATCTGGATGATGCGCTCACTGAAGTATTGGACCAGATCCGCGCTCCTGCAGGTTTTCGCTTTGTAAGAGCCTTGGATTGCCCCTCCATCATGATCGGCGAAACCGACGTGATGACATTGCTCACTGCTTTGGTCAGCAACTGCGTCAAACATCATGACAAAGTGTCAGGCAAGATCGTTATTACCACGCACCGGGATCATGATGATGTGGTTTTGCGTGTGGCGGATGATGGCCCGGGAATACCGGAGAAATTCCACAATACCGTATTTGGCGCGATGACCACGTTGCGCCCACGCGATGAAGTCGAAGGCAGCGGTATGGGTTTGGCCATCACCCGCAAAATCGCGGCGCTTTACAAGGGCTCGGTTCGCGTCGAAGCCGAAGAGGGCTTGCGCGGTACAACGTTGGAAGTGCGTTTCCCTGGTCACCGCAAAAGCTGACATCTGTTGAGACACGTCTGATTACCTTCATGACAATCTCAAATTGTTCGCAATTTAAACTTCGGCATTCACGGTTGCTACGTAACTTCACGATACCTACAGGCGTAAAGCTGTGGGTTATCAGGGGTTTCAAATGCAGTCATCAAATTCAACATCCGCATTTAACAATGCTCCGATCAGAGCGCTCTTGCTGGATGACAGTAGTTTTGATCGCGCGCGCATCAGACGGTTGAGCCGCCAAGCGCAGCTCAATATCGCGATTGACGAAGTCGACAGCCTGAACGAGCTGGAAGGTGTGGTTGACCATGGGCATTATGATCTGTTCTTGATCGATTACCGTTTGCCGGTAGGCAACGGCATCGAAGCGATGGCTCTTTTGCGCAAGAACCCACGCCACAAGTCGGCGGGCAATATCATGATAACGGGACACCCCAAGATTGATACTGCCGTGCAAGCCATGCGCTGCGGGTATCATGATGTCCTGAGCAAGAACGGAATGACTGCAAATGATCTGCGCACATCAGTCAAATGTGCGTTGGAGGCGGCACGTCAGGAAGCCCCGGCGGCATCGGTGGTCACAAAGCAACAACTGCAAGATAGCATTTCCAGCGCAGTCAACGATCCGACTGCCCACGAATTCATAAGGTTGATGGGATCAGGCAATGAGGTTGGTGGGCAAAACGCCGATCTTCGATTGGGCAACCACCGCGATATTTCCGGATTGCTCAACGACATGTTGCAAACAGATGAGTTTGTGTTTGAACCTCGAAAGAAACAATAGCTGCCAATGCCTTGGCTCGACGGTTACGTGCAAAAAAATCGAACGCGTTAAAAACCGCATCATCCTGCTAGGCGCGGTTGGTCTAACAGGCTAAGCGTAGATATGCGCGTCGTTTTATTGACCACTCTGACCATGATCGCCTTCGCGTCGAATTCCATTTTGACACGTTTGGCCGTCGATGGCGGGCATATTGATCCCAGCAGCTTCGCATTGATCCGTGTGCTTTCGGGTGCTGCCATTTTGTGCATGATCATGAGCGTCCGCCGCGGCAGCTTGCCGATCTGGCGCAAGTCACGAATAGTCGGCGTGCTCAGTCTCGCTGCTTACATGGCCGGTTTTTCTTTGGCGTATATGACGCTCGATGCTGGTCTTGGCGCGCTTATTCTATTTGGCGTCGTACAAATCACAATGTTCGGGCATGGGGCGTGGCGCGGCTCAAGTCCGACGCAACGGCAAATGTTGGGCGCGGGTATAGCGTTTGCCGGACTGATGGCAGCGCTTTGGCCTGGGCCGGGCGGCGAGGCGGACATTGCGGGCGCCGGCTTCATGGTCATTGCGGGTTTGGGCTGGGCAATTTACACGATTTCCGGCCGATCAGAAGGGAACCCGCTCGCTGTTACCGCAGCTAACTTCCTGCTTTGCCTCCCATTTATGGCAGTTTTGCTGATCGGGCCTACTTTGAATGCGCAAGTTAAAGGGATCGCATTGGCGATCATATGTGGCGGGCTGACCTCAGGATTGGGATACGCCCTTTGGTACAGTGTTTTGCCACGACTGGAGCAAAGCACTGCTGCGATCGTGCAACTGAGCGTTCCGATCATCGCGATTCTGGGCGGCATTGTATTCCTGCAAGAGGCCGTCTCGGTGATTGTGCTTTTTGCTGCAGCCCTTGTTCTGGGCGGGATCGCTCTGGCGATCACATCAAAACCCGTTCCAACGGATCGTAAGTGATCAAAGGGTTTTGGGAGAATGCAATCTCGCCCAGACTGCTGGGTTTGACCTTTAGTCGTCCCAACTCTTCATGCGATACCCAATGATGCTGCGTCACAACGTTCTCGACGTCTTTCCAATGCGGATCAATTTCTGCTGACCCTCTGACTTCACAGCGAAAAAACACTTCGACTTGGTGAAATCCGCTACGCGGATCGTGGAATTCATTGATCAGACAGGGCGCGCCCACCGCCACAGTCAATCCGGTTTCCTCGTAAACTTCTCTTGCGAGGTTTTCAGGCAGGGCACTGCCCGGCTCAACGCCACCACCTGGCGCGCACAACAAATCACTTCGACCATTTGGCCACGCATTGACCAACAAGAGCCGACCCGCCCTGACGATCACGGCCCGAACTGCAACTCTTGGTGATTTGCTGGGCATTGTCAGGTTTTCCAATTGTTGACTGTAACGTTACGCTTCTCTCGATCGACGAATGAGACTATCCAACTGGAATGATGCGAACCGCAACCCTTATCCTGACCGCGACCCTTCTTGGAGGCTGTATTGTCCCCGCGGCGGATGCGCGTTGCGTAGTTCTTTTGCACGGTTTGGCTCGATCTCAGGCGTCCTTTGCCTTGATGGAGGCTGCGCTGGAGGCTGAAGGGTACCGCGTCGTACGACCCGGATATCCCTCGACGGAAGCGCCGGTTGCTGAGTTGGTCGAGCGAACTTTGCCTGATGCCGTGGCCGAATGCGGACCCGACGGCGCGGTCGATTTCGTCACGCACTCAATGGGTGGCATTTTGATCCGCCAGTGGGTCGCCGATAAATCACCCGAGCGCATTGGGCGCGTGGTGATGCTGGCGCCGCCCAATCAGGGGAGCGAAGTGGTTGATACGCTCGACGACATAGAAGCGTTCGGCTGGATCAACGGACCGGCTGGTGCGCAGCTTGGAACAGGACCTGATGATTTGCCGCGCCGCTTGCCCGCGGTGAATTTCGAACTTGGGGTGATCGCGGGTGATCAATCGCTGAACCCCTTTTTTTCGTCGATCTTGCCCGGTGCAGACGATGGGAAGGTTTCTGTGGCTTCAACCAAGGTCGAAGGCATGTCAGATCATATTGTCTTGCCGGTCACACATACATTCATGATGAACAACCCACGCGTCATTGCCCAAACGGTCGAGTTTCTTAATACCGGCGCTTTTGACCGCACATTGAGCTGGATTGATGCCGTGTTGGAGCAGCTCGGTTGCCCGGACGGAACGTGCGTGCCAGGGGTGAAAGCACCTGATGCCAAACCTTGATCTAGTGAACACCAAGGTTCTGGGGCCGGATGGCACGTGGTCGGGTGGGCTGTCATTTGCGGACGGCAAGATCGTAAGTGACCGCGTTGGTCGCCCTGTCGATCTAGGTGGATTTTTGGTGTTGCCCGGCATCATTGACGTTCATGGCGATGGATTTGAACGGCACCTTGCGCCACGCCGGGGTGCGATGAAGCAGATGTCCGAAGGGTTGATCGCGGCAGAGGCGGAGTTGGCGGCGAATGGCATCACAACCGGTGTGCTGGCTCAGTTCGTCAGTTGGGAAGGTGGACTGCGCGGAGTGGAATTTGCGGACGCGGTTTTCTCTGCGATCCGCGATACGGGCGCGGGGTTGGTCACGGACATCAAGGCGCAATTGCGACTGGAAACGCATATGCTGGATTTATACGAGGCATTGCCCGTCCGGGTTGAAACGTGGGGCGTATCCTACGTCGTGTTCAATGACCATTTGCCCCACGACCGTTTGAAAGAGGGGCGCAAGCCGCCGCGCCTTGTTGGTCAGGCTTTGAAAGCTGGTCGCAATCCGGATGCGCATTTTGAGATGCTGTTGCAGTTGCACGCACAACGAAAGAACGTTCCGGCCGCGATTGAAGAGCTATGCAAAAAACTGATTTCCAAGGGTGTTCGTTTGGGCAGCCATGATGACCAAACGTATGAGGATCGCCGTTTTTGGCACGATCACGGTGTGCGTATTGCTGAGTTTCCCGAGACGCTGGAGGCTGCGGAAGCGGCAAAGTCCACTGGCGATATGGTTGTGCTGGGTTCACCGAATGTGGTGCGCGGTGGGTCGCACAAGGGGAATGCCTCGGCGCTTGACTTGATCACGATGGGACTGTGCGATGCGCTGGCGTCCGATTATCACTATCCCAGCCCACGCCGGGCGGCGTTGATGCTGGCGGCCACTGGGGTGCTTGATCTAGCCCCGGCTTGGGGTCTGGTGTCTTCTGGCCCGGCGCGGGTTTTGGGGCTGGATGATCGTGGCGTGCTTGAACGAGGCAAGCGCGCCGATCTGGTTGTTCTGGACGAAACCAGCCATCGGGTTGCAGCCACTTTTTGCGGTGGCCAAGTCAGTTACATGTCAGGCGGCATTGCCGATCGCTTCGTTTAAGGCGTTACGCGATTCACGTGGCCCATCTTGCGGCCGGGTTTGACCTCGGTTTTCCCATAGAGATGTAATGCCGTGTGCGGCGCCTGTGCCAACTCCTGAACACGGTCCATATCGTGACCAATCAGATTTTCCATTGTGACGTCGCTGTGACGGCTGCCATCGCCAAGCGGCCAACCGACGATTGCGCGGATGTGCTGCTCAAACTGATCCACAGCGCACCCGTTTTGCGTCCAATGGCCGGAATTGTGAACTCTTGGCGCAATTTCGTTCACAATCAGGCCTGCAGGAGTGACAAAGAGCTCAACACCCAGAACGCCAACATAATCCAGCGCGTTCAGAATTTTGGCCGCCAAGAGCACGGCATCGGTCCGTTGAGCAGATGACAGCGTCGCGGGCACGGTTGTGGTGTGCAGAATCCCGTTGCGGTGCACATTCTCTCCGGGATCAAAACAGGCAACGGCACCGTCTTGGGCGCGGGCTGCAATCACCGATACCTCGCATACGAAATCAACAAACCCCTCAAGCACCGCGGGGCTGCCGGCCAAATCGTGCAAGGCAGCGTCGGCGTCTTGAGCGGAATTGAGACGCGCTTGCCCTTTGCCATCATACCCAAAGCGACGGGTTTTCAGAATAGACGGGGTGCCAATCGCTGCAATCGCAGCCTCGAGAGCCGCGGCGTCAGGACAGTCGGCAAATGGCGCGGTCATCAGGCCAAGCCCCTGAAGAAAAGTCTTTTCCGTCAAGCGGTCCTGACTGATGCGGAGCGCTTCGCGACCCGGCCGAATGGGCACGATTGCTTCGATCGCATCCAGTGCCGATGTCGGCACGTTTTCAAATTCATAGGTAACGACATCCACCGAATGGGCGAATGCGCTCAGGGCGCTGGCGTCGTCGTAGGTGGCGGTCGTAACGCTGTGCGCGACATCGCCTGCAGGTGGAGCCGCACCTGGTTCGAAGATATGCGTTTTGAAACCCAAACGGGCGGCCGCCACGGACAGCATACGACCAAGTTGGCCGCCTCCCAGTATTCCGATGGTCGTTCCGACCGGCAGTGCGTCAGTCATCTTGCGGTGCCTCAGGTATGGATGCTGAAAGCTGTGCCCTCCAAGTGTCCAAACGTGCCGCAAGTGCCGGATCTTGAAGCGCCAGGATACCGGCGGCCATCAACGCCGCATTGGCAGCGCCCGCTGATCCGATGGCCATCGTTGCAACGGGGTAGCCGCGCGGCATCTGGACGATGGAATAGAGCGAATCCACACCTGAAAGTGCTTTGGTCTGGACCGGCACGCCGATCACGGGGATGCGGGTCTTTGATGCCATCATGCCGGGTAAATGCGCCGCCCCCCCGGCCCCTGCGATGATCACCTGAAGGCCACGCACCGCGGCGGTCTTTCCGTAGTCCCACAAGCGGTCGGGCGTGCGATGCGCAGAAACGATGCGCGCCTCAAAACCAATGCCGAGATCGTCGAGGAGTGTCGCGGCTTCTTTCATCGTGGACCAGTCTGACTGGCTGCCCATGATGATGCCTACGGGTGGGTTGGTCATGAAAGGCCCCTTTGCGCGCCCGGCTAACAGAGCGCGCACTATAGCCAAACCAATGACTTAGGCAATCGCCCTCAGGCGATGATATCAGGTGTCAGCCGGTCTTCGATTTGCGCGATTTGATCTTTCAGCCGCAGTTTCCGCTTTTTGAGCCTCTGCAGCGTCAACTGGTCCGCGGTGCCTTTTTCGACAAGCGCGTGGATGGCGTCATCCAAATCACGGTGCTCTCGTCGAAAAACTTCCAATTCAACGCGCAGTACCTCATCCGTTTTCATGGACAGATCAGTTTGGGCGTTCATCTGGCAGGTTCCGTTCTCGTGGCTAGGTGGGTCATCATAAGCGTTTTGGAACCCTACGCCTAGCCCTTGCGCAAACCGACTTTGCTTCCCATATTCTTTTCAGACGGCTGCCGTTGCGGGGCTGTGAAATTGACTGTCGCTTGACTGATAAGGACGTGTCGCATGACGAAAATGACGCTTGGCTCGTACCCTCATATGCTGGGGTTTGAACAGCTGGAACGCCTTCTGGAGCGGACTGCGAAGTCCGGAAATGAAGGGTATCCGCCTTTCAATATCGAACAGACTTCTGACTTCTCCTACCGCATTACGCTGGCTGTGGCTGGTTTCGCGGAACAGGATTTGTCGATCACTGTGGAGGACCGTCAATTGGTCATCCGCGGACGGCAGACCGATGACGCGGACGACAGGGTCTTTTTGCATCGCGGTATTGCCGCACGCCAGTTTCAGCGCAGCTTTGTGCTCGCTGATGGTGTCGATGTCGGCGAAGCGATCATGGAAAATGGATTGCTTCATGTGGATCTGACACGGGCAAAACCGCAGACTGTCGTGCAAACAATAAACATCAGGAAAGGGTAACAAGTATGCAAGACACTTTTGAAAACACTCCGAATGATCAACGTATCGTCTACGTCAAAACCATCGACGTGACCGACCTTCCCAAAGACGTGCGCGAACAGGTTGACGGGTTGGATCACCTTTATGCTGTTCATGACGCCGAGGGGCAGCAGCTGGCATTGGTCGCTGATCGTCGGCTGGCGTTCCAATTGGCCCGCCAAAACGATTACGCTCCGGTTCCGGTGCACTGACAGGATCGAATTTCCAAATGCAAAGGGCCGCATGAGTATGCGGCCCTATATTGGATTTATCTGAGCGCTTTAACCTGAAATCAGCCCCATGCTTTCGAGTTTCAGAAGGACCTGATGCGCACAGTTGTCGACTTCAAGGTTTTCAGTTTCCAGACGCAATTCGGGGCTTTCAGGCACATCATAAGGGTCTGAAATCCCTGTGAACTCTTTAATTTTCCCCTCGCGGGCCAGTTTATAAAGGCCCTTGCGGTCGCGCCGTTCACATTCCTCGATGGACGTCGCAACGTGGACTTCGAGGAAGGCGCCAAACTGCTCAACGTCTTCGCGCACAGCCCTCCGCGTGGTGGCATAGGGTGCAATCGGGGCGCAAATCGCGATACCACCGTTCTTGGTGATCTCTGATGCGACATAGCCAATGCGGCGGATGTTCAGATCGCGGTGCTCTTTCGAGAACCCAAGCTCTGACGACAGGTTTTTCCGCACGATATCGCCATCCAACAATGTCACGGGCCGCCCGCCCATTTCCATCAGCTTGACCAACAAGGCATTGGCGATAGTCGATTTGCCCGATCCGGAAAACCCTGTGAAAAAGACGGTGAAGCCCTGTTGCGACCGTGGCGGACGGGTGCGGCGCAACTCGCGCACGACCTCGGGAAACGAAAACCACTCCGGTATCTCCAGGCCTTCTGACAGGCGGCGGCGCAGTTCAGTGCCCGAAATATTGAGGATTGTCACATCGTCTTTGTCGGTGATCTCGTCGGCAGGTTCGTACTGGGCGCGTTCCTGCACATAGACCATGTGTTTGAAGTCGACCATTTCGATGCCCATTTCCGCCTGATGCTCACGGAACAGATCCTGTGCATCATAAGGACCATAGAAATCTTCGCCCTTGGAATTGGAACCGGGGCCTGCGTGATCACGCCCAACGATGAAATGCGTGCAGCCATGGTTTTTGCGGATCAGGCCGTGCCAGACAGCTTCGCGCGGCCCGGCCATACGCATCGCAAGGTTCAGCAGACTCATGGACGTGGTGGCGGCAGGGTATTTGTCCAGCACCGCTTCATAGCAGCGCACACGCGTGAAATGGTCGACATCGCCGGGTTTGGTCATGCCGACCACGGGGTGGATCAGCAGGTTAGCCTGTGCTTCGCGCGCGGCACGGAACGTGAGCTCCTGATGCGCACGGTGCAGTGGATTGCGGGTCTGGAAGGCCACGACGCGGCGCCAGCCCATTTTGCGAAAGAACGCGCGCAATTCATTTGGCGTGTCACGGCGCGCGCGAAAATCATAGTGCACAGGCTGTTGTATGCCGGTGATCGGCCCGCCCAAATAGATTTTTCCGGCCGTGTTGTGCAGATAGTTGACGGCTGGGTGCGCGATGTCGTCAGCCCCGAAAACCTGCGTGGCTTCATGGGCCTTGTTCGGTTCCCAACGGTCCGTGACCGTCATCGTCGCAAGGATCACGCCCTCTTGGTCGCGCAGGGCAATGTCCTCGCCCAATGTCAGATCGGCAGCGAAGCCGTCGTTTACATCCAGCGTAACCGGCATCGGCCAAAGGGTGCCATCAGCAAGCCGCATCCCGTCGACGACACCATTATAGTCGGCTTCGCTCAGGAACCCTTTGAGAGGATTGAAACCTCCGTTCATCAGCAACTCCAGATCGCATATCTGGCGCGGAGTCAGATCCCAGCTTTTGAGGTCCGCAGCTTCCGTTTTCAGCTTTTGCGCGGACTCGTAGGACACGTAGAGTTCGGGAATTGGCGCGAGGTTGGGGTTGGTCATGACATCTCTCACTTGCATACAAAAAGCAAAGCCGCGTGCTCCCCAGTCAAACGGCCTCTTCTGCGGGCCTTTAACGCGTCAATAGCAGCGGGTTCAAGCATCTTGTGTGGCGATATTGTGCAAACGAGGTGGGAAACACGAAAAAAAGACCGGCCACCGCCGGTCTTTCCACTTTTTGCGACCATCCGTCGCGATCCTTATGAGTCAGCGCGCGCGCAGCCGTACCGGCAATCCGCCACGCGGTTTGGGGATGGGCATGCGGAGCCATTCGGGCGGTTTCGATTTCACCAGCTCGACCTTTGTGTCCTTGAGCAGGGCGATCATGAACAGTTTTACCTGCATCATGGCGAAATGCATGCCGATGCATTTGTGCGCACCACCCCCGAACGGCGCCCAGGCAAAGCGATGCACCTGATCCTCAGCACGATTGGCCGAAAAGCGACCGGGGTCAAACTGTTCGGGGTTAGGGAACAGGTCTGGCGACAACATCGTGGGGCCAGGGTTCAAACTGATCTCTGTTCCTGCCGGAATATGATAGCCGTGCCAGTCAAAAGGCTTCAAAGTGCGGCGCGGGATAAACGGCACCGGAGGCACGAGCCGCAGCGCTTCTTTGAAGACATGCTCGGTCTGTTCCATTTTTGCCAGATCCTTCCACGCCAAGGGCGCATCGCCTATCGCATCGATTTCCGACTTGAGGGTATCTTGCCATTCCGGATGTGCGGCGAGTGCCCAGACCATAGCGGTCAGCGTGGTTGCTGTTGTGTCATGGGCTGCAAGCATCAGAAAATTAAAATGATCGACGATCTCATCATCGTTCCATGTTACGCCATTCTCGTCCGTCGCAATGCACATCTGGGAAAAGAAATCGCTGCCCGGATTGGCACGTCGTTCGGGTATCATCTCTAGAAATGTCCGGCGCAAAAACGCCCGCCCACGCAACCCGCGCCACATTGGCGTAAAGGGAATGGGTTTGCGGATCACCGTCATTGTGGCGCGTATCTCGGCCATGAAGGCCTTGTTGAGCTTAACGGCCAGTTCGCTGTCCGGCTCCAGACCCATGAAAACCGAACACCCGGTTTGCAGGGTGACTGCTTTGATAGCCGCACAGAAATCAAACTGGGTGTTTCTTGGCCATTCCCGTACCAGTTTCTCCAGCTGGCTTTGCAGTTTGCCCATATAACTCTGCAAAGCTTCAGCACGGAAGGCCGCCTGCAAAATACGCCGGTTCTGCCGATGATGGCCGAAATCCTGCAACATCAACCCGCCAGAAAAGATGCGTGAAATCAGCTCCCAACCGCCTGAAGAGGAAAAGATCTTGTCACGGTCCAATAAAACTTTGGCCAGTGCATCCGGTCCGCAGATATTCACACGCCATTCACCCAGAACCTTGACCTTGTAGACGTCGCCATACTCCCGGATGTATTCCTGCTGGGTCCCGTAGGCATCACGCACCACCGACAGTGTGTGCCCGATAAAACGCGGTACAGGCGGGCCCGGAATATGTGACAAGTCCAAGTCTTTGGGCATCTTTTAGTCCTTCCGCAAATAAAAACGCCTCACCCCTTTCAAGGTGAAGCGTCACTATCTGTTTTGCGGATGAGAACCCGGTTAAACCACCGAACGTTGCGTCATATCAGTCGTTTTGTTCGGCCAGAAAACGCTCCGCTTCAAGGGCCGCCATACAGCCCATCCCAGCGCTTGTGACGGCCTGCCTGTACTTGTGATCCGTCAGGTCGCCTGCTGCAAAAACACCGGGAATGGATGTTTCCGTACTGTCTGGTTTGGTTACAACATAGCCGCCCATGTGTGTCTCCAAAACGTCTTTAACCAGCTCATTGGCAGGCGCGTGGCCAATCGCAATAAAGACGCCCTTTGCCGGTATATCCGTGATCTCGCCAGTTTTGGTGTGTTTGACTTTCACACCTTCGACACCCAGCGGGCTGTCGGTACCGTAAACCTCTTCCAGTTCGTGAAACCAAAGCGGCTCGATCTTGGGGTTCTTCATCAAGCGATCAATCAGGATCGCCTCCGCGCGCAATTCATCGCGGCGGTGGATCAGCGTGACCTTGGAGGCGAAGTTTGTTAGGAAAAGCGCCTCCTCCACGGCGGTGTTGCCGCCGCCGACCACGATGATCTCCTGACCTCGATAAAAAAAGCCGTCGCATGTCGCGCATGCTGAAACCCCGAACCCCTTGAAACGTTCTTCCGTGTCGAGCCCCAGCCATTTCGCGCGCGCGCCAGTCGCAAGAATGACAGCGTCTGCGGTATAGACGGTGCCGCTGTCGCTTTGCGCTGTGAAAGGACGTTGGCTCAGATCAAGGTCGGTAATGATGTCGCTGATCACTTCGGTGCCCATCGCCTTGGCGTGCTCCTGCATGCGTATCATCAGGTCGGGGCCTTGTACCTCGGTGTCGCCGGGCCAGTTTTCTACCTCTGTTGTTGTGGTCAACTGCCCGCCCGGTTCGATGCCTTGGACCAAGATGGGATTCAACATCGCACGGCTTGCATAAACGCCGGCGGTGTATCCTGCGGGGCCAGACCCGATGATCAATACTTTGGTGTGGCGTGATTCTGTCATTTAGACCCCCATAACTTGCAGCATCGCCGGTTCGATATATAGACCCGGGCAAGCAGCTTAAACCCCTGTTGATGCGGCGCGGATTGCGTATCTGGTATGCAGTATTGGCGGCAGCGTCGGAAAGATTATTGCCGAGATGCGAAACATTATTGCGTGCGGATTGCGGGGTGCTATAACAACTGCAAATCTAGGGGGGGCTATGGCCGGAACACGACTTGATCCGATTGATCGCAAGATCCTTGCGGAATTGCAGGCGGACGGGCGCATGACGAACGTCGAGCTTGCCAAACGCGTGGGTATATCGGCGCCACCATGTTTGCGTCGTGTTCGTACGCTTGAAGATGCAGGCTACATCACCGGCTATCACGCCAACGTCGACGCCCGAGAGCTTGGATTTGAAGTACAGGTTTTCGCAATGGTCGGACTGGCCAGCCAAGCCGAAGCAGACCTGCGCGCATTCGAAGACAAGTGCCGCGCGTGGCCGCTTGTGCGCGAGTGTCACATGCTCAACGGCGAGGTCGATTTCATTTTGAAGTGTGTGGCACCGGACTTATCCAGCTTTCAGAGTTTTCTGACGGGCGAACTGCTGACCACGAATAACGTGGCCAGTGTCAAAACATCGCTGGTGATCCGAGGCGCCAAGGATGAGCCCGGCGTCCCGTTCGATGTTCTCGAGGCACGGCTGAGTACGCTGGCCTGAGCGATCCGAGAACGCGGTTTAAGCCGCCGATTTGCGATCGTGACGATCCGGCGTGCGTGTATAGGCCAATGGACCGAAATCTGTGAGCGCATCAATCCGTGGGAACATGGATAGGAACAAGTCACATACCGATTGCGGCAAGTTTTGCGCCAAGGCCAAGTCGGGATGGAAGCTCTCCATTGCCAAACCTCCGGCATTGATAACGGCATGTCTGTCCAGACAGACGTGAAACAAGCGAATGGGTGCGGGCGGGCTGACCTCGATCACGTTCGTTCCATCGGCGAATTCGGACATATGGCTGAGCATGGGCGTATCAGTTTGCGTTGCGCGCAGATGGTGCGGTGTTTGCAACAAACGCGCCGCCGGACCAAAAGTGACAAAAGCGCTTGGGCGCCCCATTCCGAAACTGTCGGGCATCACCCGCATCAAGGGCGTCTCCCGACCGGTTTCATTGGGCGCGATGGTCGACGATCCGATCCATAGAACTTCGGCGTTGTCTCCTTGCAAGGTTCGTAGCTTGTCGCCGGGTTGGATGTCTTCCACGGCAATGGGAGCATGCTCGGCCTGTATGACCGTCCCGTGCGCGAAGGCGGAGAACGCGTTGTCAAACAGCGGAAGAACCGGCGTTCTGACTTGCGAAGTCTTGAGAGTTCCGTCGCGTTCAAGCGCGGCGATATCGAATGTGCGGACAGCCGATGTCGGTTTGGTTGCACCGACTGTCATGCGGTGTGCAGTGGCGCGCGCAGCAAACGTGTTTTGAGCGTGCAGATCGGCCGTGGCAGCGGTCGATTCGGTCATGTGATCACCTATTGGCTGGTCACATCCCGTGTCGGCCCCCACCGACGAGCACGGAAAGGACATTGAAGTACTTTCCCTTTTGGGTGACTAAAATCTGACCGTTCGCTTTGGATTTGTCAAAATCTGGGATCAATTCACCTTTTGAAAACGAATAATCCTGCGCGGGGGCGCTGTTTTGTTTCCGCATCGATATGGCCAGCGCCACAATCCAAAAAGAAAAACCCGCCCTGCGAATCGACGCAAGGCGGGCGAACTGGTTGAGATGGAACCTGTGGAGGGTGCGGGTGTTTAAGCTGTCTTCTGGCCGTTCGCAGCGGCCACGGCACGCTTTTCGATAAACGCGGCGCGCGTTGCCCCTCGGCTCCATGGCATGACCGCTTGGTTGTTTGCGGCGGTCTCAATGATGGATTTGATGAACCGTGTGTTCGTTTTCATGTTTCTTCTCCTGCTCAATCTGTGTGCGGATTTTCCATCCGATTAAGGTTAACGTGACAGATCATTCAGGCTGGTTTTGGGCGTATAAGGTTAATATTTGGAAAATTTTCAGTGTATTGTTCGGAAATCGCGAACAATTCGCCACAATTAGAAAAAGTGAAATTAATTCAATATCTTATGATGCATTTAGGGGTGTTTTTCGCGGAAAGCTGAATTCATTTGGCTTCGAATTAGGCGCAATAGAGGCAACAATTGCCGGATTTCCGCCGTGATTGGTGCAGTTTACAACCTAATGACCGCGATCAGACGCCCGTAGTCTGCTTCCTTGGCGTGAGTGGAGCGGCGGTAGGAAAAGAACCGATCCGGTTCCGAATATGTGCAGTGTCGGGTCCACTCCGCCTGCGCGACGCCGCAAGCGCGCAAGCGGTGCAATCCAAAGCCGGGCAAGTCAAACAGGAACCGGTCGCCTTCTCCATTTGCGAAAAACCGCGAGGCGTCGTCGTCTTCGGCCATGAAGCTGTCAAAGAACTCCGGTCCGACTTCATATGCGCGCTGTGAGATTGATGGACCGATCACCGCCGTGATGTTTTCACGGTTGGCCCCGAGGTCCTCCATCGCGTCGACAGTTGCCTCAAGTACCCCATTGAGTGCGCCGCGCCACCCGGCATGAGCGGCCCCAATCACGCCAGCGCCCGCGTCGGCAAAGAGCACTGGCTGACAATCCGCGGTCAGCACGGACAGCGCCAAGCCAGGGGTACGCGTAACCATCGCATCTGCGCGCGGTTTCTCTGTCAAAGGCGTGTCCAAGGCCACAACATCGGGTGAATGCACTTGATGCACACTGATCAGATGGTCTTCGGCAACATTCATCGCCTGTGCCACCCGCGCCCGGTTTATCGCGACAATTTCAGTTTGATCAGAGCTTCCGGTTCCGCAATTCAACCCTGCGAACACGCCAGACGACGCGCCGCCGCGACGCGTAAAAAAGCCGTGCCTGATCGGCGAGAGGCTATCGGCAGTGAGTATTTCAAGTGTCATGCGTCCAGTCCCGGCGGAGGTGTGGCATTTCGCGGATAAAGCCCCAGCACTTTGAACAGGTTTCCCATTTCATCGGGATGCGTCAAGCGCCGATGCGCGGCGATATGCGACTTGAGTGCGTCTTGGGACAAGGAACCAGCAAGGAGTTGCGCACGCTGCGTGATTCCGAGACGTTCAAGAAAGACGCCTTGCGTGGTCAGCCGTGTGTAGGCGCTCCGGCTGGCCTGAGCCACCGCCTCGAAATCCACATGGGCCGTCAAATCTGCAAAGCCGGGCTCGCTTAGAACCTGCGCGCTTTTGTGATGACGCAAGGCCTGTAGCGTGTCTCCCAGACTGCGCCAGTCGCCATAGTCGATGATCAGGGCTGCCCCGCCATGCGTTTGAATGCGCGTGCTGATGGCATCAACAATGGGCGCAACACCCGGAGCATATTCCACCACATCGCCCAGTTTCGTGTCATTCAATCGCGGTGTCAGAAACGGTTGTGGCAATTCCAGACCAAGCCCAAAAGCAAGGTTTGTGCCGTCAAATCCGACTTGCCGCTCTCGCCAACCACCCTTGCTGCGCTGAAACTGGCGAATGGGCAAAGCGTCGAAAAACTCATTCGCGACCAGAAACAACGGTTGATCCGGCAGTTCCGAGATTTCGCTCACCCATTGCACAGAATAATCAGCGAGCAAGCTCTTTTGTTCAGAGATCAATGCAGCGGATGCTTCCAGCAAATGGATGTCAGCCGCAGCCAAAAAGCCCGGGACACTTTGTACCGCCCGCAACACATCGCGCATCAATGTACCGCGACCCGGCCCTAACTCGGCCAGCGTGAATGGTGTCGGTTGGCCCTGATCAATCCACGTTTGTGCAAGGCAAAGGCCAATCAGTTCTCCGAACATCTGGCTGATTTCAGGCGCTGTCGTGAAATCGCCCTGCTGCCCGAAGGGCGCGCGTGTCGTATAATAACCAAAATCAGGGTGAAGCAGGCATTCCGACATATAGTCGGCAACGCTGATTGGGCCTTGCGCGGTGATACGTCGGATCAGCACGTCTTGCAGGGTCATGAAACCACACGCGCCCGCTTTATCAGGTAGGCGCCCAAAACGATCATCGGCAACGACAGCAATTGGCCCATGGTCAATCCCCACCCGGCGATATGCCACGCCAGACCCAGCGGGTTGCCATCGGAAATGAATTGCGCGTCGGGTTGGCGGACGAATTCGACGGCGAACCTTGCGATGCCATATCCAGCAAAGAAGACGCCCGCGATGGTGCCCGGGCGTTTCAGAGCGCCGCGGCGCCAAACCAACCAGATCAGTACGGCGCCAAGGATCACCCCCTCAAGGAGGGCTTCATATAGTTGCGAAGGATGGCGGGCGCAGACGCCAATGATCTGCGGGCAATACTGTGCAGCCTCCGTTGGAAAGGCCACGCCCCACGGCAAAGTTGTCGGTCGCCCCCAAAGCTCCGCGTTGATGAAGTTGGCAAGTCGCCCAAGAAGCAGGCCGGGAGGGACGCCCAAGGCCATTGAGTCTGCAGCACTCAGCTTGGGGATGCGGTGGCGCCAAGTGTAAATCAGCCCAGCCACAACAACCCCCAGCAAACCACCGTGGAATGCCATACCGCCCTGCCAAACGGCCAGGATTTCCGCTGGGTTTTGCGCATAGTAGGCGGGTTGGTAGAAGGCCACGTACCCCAATCGTCCTCCTAGGATCACACCGAGGATGACCCACGTCAGCAGGTCTTCGATTTGAGCGGCAGTCATCGCTGGTGTGTCGTTGGACCAAAGCTTGGGGCGGTTCACCGCCATCACGACCAATCGCCAGCCCAAAACGATGCCCACGATATAGGCCAGTGCATACCAGCGCAGAGCCAGCTCAATGCCGAAAACGGTAACAGAGAAAATCTCGGGCGAGATATCGGGAAAGGGAAGCATTGCTTGCATGACGACTGCATGCCTTTGCGGTTGAGGCGAAGTCAACCTTGCAGCAACGCCGAATGCGCCCCATATAGATCACAAGGTGATGTGGAGATCAGCAATGCAGACGCGAAACAAGATTTTTGACGATATTTCTCAGTTGATGACGAATGCCATGGGCGTGGCTCAAGGCGCGCGTGATGAAGCGGAAACAGCTATGAAAAGCCTTGTTGACCGCTGGTTGGCTGATCGGGATTTCGTGACGCGCGAGGAATTCGAGGCCGTTCGGGCCATGGCGCAAAAAGCGCGCGAAGAAAACGAAGCGCTGACGGCGCGCATTGAAGCGCTAGAAGGCAAGACGAAGGCCTGAAGCGCCCACCGACGGTGTATTTGTGAGAACCGCCCTACTTTTGGGCGCAAAGTTTCGGTGCGCGTGCAGCGCCCGAAACCTGAATTCCCAAAGCATCTACTCAACGAGTTTAACCGCTTTAGACGCACGCAGGAAATGCAGTAATTTGCTCGTGGTGTCGTCCGGGTTCTTGTCTGGTTCGGTGCCCGTGAACGCCTGACCTATCCCAAAGGATAGGTGACCTATGCCTATGACCACGCGCAATGCGCGCAGCTGTTTGCTAAAACTGACTTAGCAAAACGAAAGGCGGCATATGACACTGTTTGGTTTACGAGGTTTTGGTGCACTGCTGTGTGCGGCCATTTTGGCGATAGGTACATCCCTATCGGCGCAGCCCCCCCAGAGCACATTAAGCGTCTCGCTCCTTCAATCCGGGCAAGAACCTATTGCGCTGACTTTGGGCGCACTGGACGCGATGGAGCAAGAGCAGTTCACCACGACAACGATCTGGTCCGAAGGTGACAGCACCTTTTCCGGCGTACCGCTGAAGGCGCTTTTGGCGTCTTTGGGCGTTGTCAGCGGGACGGTGGAGGCCATCGCACTCAATGATTATTCCGTTTCGATACCGGTCGATGAGCTGGAAGACGACGTGCCCATAGTCGCGACACGTACCAACGGTGCGACGATGTCTGTTCGTGAAAAAGGGCCGTTCTGGATCGTCTATCCTTACGATCGAGATGCGCGCTTCCGGAGCGAAACGGCGTATTCGCGCAGCATTTGGCAGTTGAACCGCCTGTCGATCACACAGTGATCATGTGTCAGATGGTTCAAGGGTGCGGCGACCGGTTTGAGCCATGGCAATGCTCAACTCTGCGGTCAGCACTTCAACCATTCGGTGCAGGCCTTCTTCGCCCGCTGCGGCGATCGCAAACTGGAAAACCCTGCCGAAAAACGTGAACTCCGCGCCGCACTCAAATGCCCGCAATACGTCTTCGCCAGAGCGTAAGCCGCTGTCGTAAAAGAGCGGGATTTGGTTGCCGATGTCCTTGCGGATCGTGGACAGGGCCGTGATCGGGGAGGGTGCGCTTTCGAGTTGTCGCGCCCCGTGGCTGGACACCTGAATGGCATCTACACCATGCGAAACAAGTGCGCGCGCGTCTTCAGCGTCAAGGACGCCTTTGACAATCAGCTTACCTTGCCATTGGTCCCGCAGTGTCTTGAGTGTATCCCAAGTGGCCGCTGCACGGCTTTCGGTTCGGTCAAAGTGAAAGCCGGGTTTAAGGAAATTAGCCATTTGCGGACGGCCACGAAACAGGGTGTTCAACGACCATTGCGGATGAAGCGCAAAGTCCATGAATTGCCGAGGCCCAATCTTGAACGGCATGGTAAATCCGTGACGCAATTCGCGGGGCCGGCGGCCCACTTCAGGCACATCGACCGTCAGGACCAGCGTTTCATATCCAGCCGCCGCAGCGCGGTCGACAAGGGCCGTCGTGCCGCTGCCGTCGCCGCTGAAATAGAGTTGAAACCACGCGTTGCCCTCGGCCTCTTCGATCAGCGCCTCCATCGGCGTAGAGGCAACGGTCGAGACGCCCAGCGGGATGCTATGCCGCGCGGCTAGTCGTGCCAGCATCAGGTCAGCGCCGGGTGCGGACAGGTTGCACATGCCCATCGGTGCCACGCCAAATGGCAGCCCAGCGGTTTTGCCGAACAAAGGCACGCTGTAGGTGCGTTTGCTTACGTTTTGCAGAATGCGCGGCCGCAGGCAGATTGCGTCGAGGGCTGCGCGATTGCGCGCGGCACCGGTTTCACGACCTGCGGCCCCGTCGATGTAATCAAACACCATCCATGGCAGGCGTTTCTGCGCTATGCGCCGGGCGTCTTCAGTGGAATGGATGCGCCCGGCACGTGACATAGGTTTAGCTTGCCACCGCTTTCATGAACCTGTCGCGGATCACGACCGGATCCATTGTGATCACCGGCAACTTGATGTTCCCGCTGTCGCATTTACACACGATCACGGTCATCTTCTTGCTGTCGATCGCCGATTGCAGAACGGGTCCAAGATCCTTGTCCTGCACTTCGATAACCGTTTCGCAGCCACACGCTTTGGCGACGGCCGTCAGCGACGTTTTTTTGCCTGCATATGTGGGTTGGTCGCCGGTCGAGCCATAAGACCCATTGTCGATGATCAGCAGGATATAGTTGTCCGCGACATTGTTCGCGATCGTGGGCAAGGTGCCCAGATTGGTCAGAACAGAACCATCACCATCGATGGAGATGACGGTTTTGTCTTGGGCCAATGCAAGTCCCAGACCGATGGAAGATGACAGGCCCATAGTGCCCAGCATGTAAAAGTTGGTTGGTTGATCATCAATCATGTGCAGCTCTTGGCTGGGCAGACCGATGTTGCAGACCACAAGTTGATCCCGCAGGATCGGGGCGATTTCTTTCAGGATTTCAGAACGGATCATTGGTCGCCATAGCCTCCCCAGAAGTTGGCATCGGTCAGGATGGCGACCGGTTTGTTGCACATGAAGGTGTATTTCAAAATCATGTCGAGCTCTTCGACATCGGATTGCTTGTGAAAGTGGTAGGTTGGGATGTTCATCTGCGCGAGAAGCGCCTTGGTGTGAACCGCCATTTCCACTTGGCACGCAACCGGTTCGCGCAACTCACCCCGGTATGAGATCAGCATCGGCAGCGGCATCCGGTAGTATTGGATCAGCGTGGCCAGCGTGTTGATCGTGACGCCGATTGCCGTGTTCTGCATGATGATGGCAGGACGTTTGCCGCCCATCCATGCGCCCGCGCACAGGCCCATACCCTCGTCTTCCTTGTTGGAAGGGATGTGGAAAATCTTGTCGTGGGCATCGATCTCGTCGATGACACCTGCCAGCTGTTTGCACGGCACGGTCGTCACAAATGAAATGTCATTGGCGACAAGATCGTCCGTGATCTTTTTGTCGATGTTCATGTTTATCGGGTCTCCGGTCATTGATGTGAGTGAGGCTGTTTGGGTGTGTCAGGTGCTGCGAACGATGTGAACCGCACATTCGGCATGGCGCGCCACACGCGCAGCGGTTGATCCGAGTAGAAAATCGGCAAAACCGGGTTTGTGTGACCCTATCACGATGCAGTCGATATTATTCTGGTTCGCGTAGTCGATGATTGCTCGTGAACTGTGGCCTTTCAGAAGGACAGGGGTAAGCCCGCCCAATTCTTCGGCGCGGTGCTCCAGTCTGGCTTGCGCTGCGTCAAAGGCTGCTCTGACCATGTCTTCATCCAGATAGGCGCTCACCGACCCTTGGGGCGCTTCATAGACATGCAGCCCGATGACTTCGCCGCCCTCTGCCAGCAGCTTGCGCGCGACTTCAACAGACCGCCCGGCAACGCCGTGATCCAAAGCCATCGGGACAAGTATCTTACTATACATGCGTTTTCTCCTCCGAGGGTGTGGGTTCGATCAGTCCCATGGGTGCAAAACGATCTTGGGATGCGCGACTTTTCCGCTGCGCAAATCGGCAAAAGCAGCGGCACCTTGTGACAAGGGGCGTTGTTGGATCCAGTCTAATGCCCCAAATCGACCATCGAAAATAGCCTTTGCGGTATCTCGGAAGTCTTGGGCGGTGTAGGTATAGGTCCCGATAAATGTGATTTCCTGCAGTGTCATACGGCGAATATCGAGCCCGCCAAGATCTTCGCCTAAACCGATATGGACGATGACGCCACCGGGTTTTGCGATTTCCGACGCCGTTGCGCGCGTCGCTGAATAGCCTACTGCGTCCACGACCATATCGTACTGACCGGTCGGGTGCCCAAGGATGGTCTCCTTGCAAACATCGCTGAGAAAGGCCGCGCGGTCTGCATTGGGTTCAACGATTGCTATATCTGTAATCCCTTGTGCCCTGAGCGCCAGAGCGGCAGCCAAACCAATAGCACCGCCGCCCAAAACCAAAGCGGTCGGCGTGCCGCCGGGATGCAGCGCCCGAATACCAAGTCTCGCCGCGTGCCAGCTGACAGCAAGCGGTTCTGCCAGTGCCGCGTGTTCCATCGACGTATGCGCGGGCACGGTCACCAGATTTCGCGCGGGCATGGCCACATATTGGGCAAATGCGCCTTCGCGTGGAGGCATGGAAATGATCTGCCGGGTCGTGCAGAGATTTTCGCGCCCCGCTTTGCACGCGGGGCACTGTGTGCATGTCACCAACGGGTTTATCGTGACACGTTCGCCGTCTCGCGACCCGCCGATCACGACGCCTGCCGCTTCATGCCCGAGGATCAACGGAGCAGGGCGCCGCGCATCGTGACCCAGATACGCATGCATGTCCGATCCGCAGATCCCCACGGCATCTATGCGGATCAGATGCTCTCCGGGCGCTGCCACCGGGTCTGGCACATCGCGAAACCCAAGCGTTTCGACACCATCGTAGATCAAGGCCTTCATTTCGCCGTGTACCCCCCGTCAACCATCAGGACCTGCCCGGTCACATAGGCCGAGGCCTCTGAACATAGAAACAAGATTGGCCCGTCGATGTCGTCCATGGCACCGTTTCGACCAACACAAGTCTGGGCTGCGTTTCGGGCGGCGCGATCAGGGTCAGAGAACACCGCTTCGGTCAGTTCGGTCGGGAAAAACCCGGGCCCGATCGCATTGGCCGTGATGCCATCGCGCGACCATGCCTCGGCCATGGCGCGTGTCATCTGAGCGATACCTGCCTTGGTCGTGCCGTATGCTATCCCACCCGGAAAAGCACGGGTCGTTTGCAAAGAGGCAAAATTGACAATACGCCCCCATTTTTTGGCACGCATTTCGGGCACCAAAGCCTGCGACAGAAAAAACGGCGCCGAAAGGTTGAGGGCGATGGTTTTGTCCCAGCCCTCCGCGGTGACGTCGTCCGCGGCTTGGCGGGTGTTGATCCCGGCCGCATGAATAACGATGTCGGGCGCGCCGAATGGCTCCGAAACCTGCGCGGCGAGATCGGGCATTTCAGACATGGCCGAAACATCCGCAACAACGATTGCCGCTTCATCTCCATGATCTGCCTGCCAGTCCCTCAGGGCCTCTTCGCGCCGTGCGACGCCGACGACCCGTGCACCAGCCGCCACCAACGTGCTGGCAGCCTGTCGCCCAAGGCCGGAACTTGCGCCTGTCACGCAAGCGACCCGGCCTTTGAGGTCAAACAGAGATCGTGGATCAGCCATTGGCCGTCAGATCAAAGGTTTCATCCGGAAAATACTTGGCCAGTCGAACATCTGCCGAGCGGGCGTGCCCTTCCATACCTTCCAATCTGGATATCCGTGCCGTTGCCTCGGCAACTGGCTTGGCGCCTTCGCGCGTTGCGCGCTGCCACGTCACGATCTTCATGTACTTGTGGACGGACAGGCCGCCTGTGTAATTGGCAGCCCCGGATGTGGGCAGAACGTGGTTTGTACCCGCGGCCTTGTCACCATAAGATACGGTCGTTTCTTCACCCAGAAACAACGAGCCGTAGCAAGTGAGCTTGTCCAGCCACCAGTCGAGATCAGCGGCTTGGACGGTCAGATGTTCGGGCGCATATTCATCAGAGGTTGCAGCCATTTCATCACGGTCGCTGCATAGGATAACTTCGGCATAGTCGCGCCAAGCGGCTTGCGCGTTTTCGCGATTGAGGTCAGGCAAATCCGCGATCAGGTCAGGTACCAGACGCATGACTTCTTCCGCCAAGGTGCGGTCATCCGTCACCAGCCAGACGGGTGAGTTGTAGCCATGCTCTGCCTGACTGACGAGGTCAGTCGCAACGATCAGCGGATCAGCTGCGCTGTCGGCGAGGATCAAACTGTCGGTCGGGCCAGCAATCATGTCGATGCCGACACGCCCAAACAGGCTGCGTTTGGCTTCGGCGACAAACTGGTTTCCGGGTCCGACCAGAATGTTGGCCTTGGGCAAGCCAAACAACCCGAACGTCATGGCCGCCACGCCTTGAACGCCCCCCATGGCGAGGATTTTGTCCGCACCACAGATATGTGCCGCGTAGATGATGGCCGGCGCGACGCCCACGTCAGGCCGGGGTGGAGAGCACGCCGTGATGTGGCGGCAGCCCGCCACCTTGGCCGTTGTAACTGTCATGATCGCGCTTGCGATGTGGCTATAGCGGCCTCCGGGCACGTAGCATCCGGCGGCATCGACCGGGATCGCCTTCTGCCCAGCAATGAGGCCGGGCACGATTTCGTATGTCACATCGGCGACGGTGGCCTTTTGTGCCTCGGCAAAGCGTCGCACATTGTCGTGCGCGAACTGGATGTCTTTTTTCAGCTTTTCCGGAACCAGAGCGCAGGCAGTTTGAATTTCGTCATCCGACAGAAGGATACTTCCAGAGTACTTGTCGAACTTCGCTGCGTAATCAAGCGCGGCCTGATCGCCACCGGCTTCGATATCTTCCAAAATCTTGGCCACCGTTTCCTTGACATCGGTGGCGCCAGACTTGGACGTCAGCTTGGCTTTCTTAAGATATTCACGTGACATGTGAGCTAAATCCTATTGGTAGATTTCTGGAAGAAGGGAAGTCGACAGTGCCGGGATGTAGGCGATCATCAGCACCACGATCAACATAAAGAAGACAAATGGTACGGCACGCGCGGCGATCTTGAGTATCGACTCGCCGGTAATGCCGGACACCACGAAGAGGTTCAGCCCCAAAGGCGGCGTAATGAACCCGACACCCAAAGCAGTGATCATCATGATGCAGAACTGAATTTCGTTCATTCCGATGTTGTCGGCCAGCGGCTTCAGGATCGGCGCGAGGATCACGATGTTGGGCGTGGTTTCCATCACGCACCCAGCGGCGATCAGAATGCAGATCATCAGCAGGATCAGGACCATTGGATCATCCGTGAGGCTCGTAACGGACGTCACGAAACCTTGCGGCACGCCCATGATCGCCAGCGCCTCCGCTAGCGGAGCGGAAAATGCGATAATGGGCAGGATCACGCCATTGACCTTGGCAGAGCTGATAAGCATCGCAGGAAAGTCTGACAACCGGAGCGTTTTGAGAATGAAACCCATCGCGATTGTGACGACGACCGCAGTCGCCCCTGCTTCTGTCGGGGTCAAGCGTCCCGAGAAAATACCGTAGAAAATGATGCCGGGCACGATAAACGCATACCAACCTGATTTAAGTGACCGAACAAGATTGCCGCCCCATTCGCGGAACGACATGTTTCCGCCGCCCTCATAGCCGTAGATGCGGTTAACGACGATGTTCGTGATCAGAATTGACAGCAAAATGGCGATGCCAGGGATCAGTGCCGCCAAAAACAGCGTGGATGCCGAAATGCCGAGCACCAGACCGATGATGATGTAAGCGATTGATGGCGGAATCAGGATGCCTGTACAGGCTCCCGCCGCGACCAAAGCGCAGGCATAGGGGCGCGGGTATCCGCTTTCGACGAGACGGTTGATCGTCATGCGGCCTACAGCAGCAGCCCCCGCGGCGTCAGATCCCGAAATTGCCGCGAACATGCCGCACACCAAGACGGTCGCAGAGCCAAATCCGCCTTTCGCAAAACAGGTGAGCGCTTCGGCGACGTCCAGGAATTTGCGCGACAGCCCGGTGCGCACGAGCACGTCACCCGTCAGAATGAACAATGGCACAGCCGTTAGCGCAAAGGCGTCGATACCCGCGAACAGGCTTTCCCCAACCAAGCTGAGTGGCAGATCGCCTGACATGACCAGCATGAGGATCGCGGCTGATCCGATCGCGGCCCAAACGGGGACCGCCAAAGCGATCAGGGCGACAAATATGATGACGGGCAGGTAAAAGTCCCAGCCCAATTCGACCGTTTGATTGAGTGTATTCCAAAGCATTGCGTGGGGTCCTCAATCAAACAGTTTGTCACCTTCGTAGACGGGTGTTCCGTCACGAAGGCTGCGCAGATCGCGCACAAAAGACTGAAGCAAGCGCCAGATCATCAGCGCAAACCCGACTGGCACAGCGAGCAAAAACCAAACCATGGAAATTCGAAGACCATGTGACACTGAGCCGAAATGCGCGGAAACAAGGACTGTCTCGAACGACCAGTAAAGCGCGATCACGGCAACCGCGAACATGACCAAATCGCCAAAGATATAGATCAGCGCCTTGGCCCGTGGCCCGAGGTAGTGGACGATGACGTCGATACGGATATGCGCGCGTTCCTTGACCGCGACCGCTGCGCCAATCCAAGCCAGATAAATAAAGCAATATCTAACGATCTCTTCACCCCAGATCGAAGAATATGAGAAAATCTCGCGACGCAGCACTTCAATGGCCATCGTCAAAACGAGCATCACATAAAACACCAACAGGGCCCAACGTTCGGCATTGCGATCAATGCTACGGAGCAGGGTCATGAGACTTCCTCTCTATGTGCAGAAAAAGGGCGGCACAGACCTAGAAGCCCGTGGCGTGATACCCAAGATCGTCAGGCGGACCTCGTAAGTGGCCCGCCTGATCGAAGTCATGCGTCGTGTACGTAGTATTTACCTTGGGTACCTGCGGCTTCTTCGAGCTTGGCGAAGGCGTCCATCGATCCGGCAAGTTCGGTTTTGAAGGGGTCCCAATCGGAGAGTTGATACCCGCCAGCCGCCTTCCATTCGTTCAGTTGATCTTCACTCAACGAGTGGAACTCGACACCGGATTTGGCCAATTCCGCCATGGCGTAGGCTCGCGCGGACGGCACCTTGGACAGGTTCATGTGCGCGGTCATTTCAGAGCCCCACATCACACCCTCTTGCACGTCCGACGGCAGGCCGTTGAACCATTCCAGGTTGCACGAATACACTTGGCTGTCCGGCACCGCCTGCGTGAAGGTGACATGGCTCAAAATATCTTTAAAGCCAAAGACATAGAGCGCGCCCACGGATGGATCCAAAGCGTCCGCAACGCCTTGTTTGATAGCGGACGGTGTTTCGCCCCAAGCAACTGGCGTCGGGTTGGCGCCGACCATGCGGTAATACTGCTGCAGCATTTTGGAGCCAGGCACGCGGAACTTGACGCCAGACAGATCGGACGGTGACAAAACAGCGCCGGCACCACCTTTTCTGACAGCAACCACACGGGGGTCAATGTTCACGTAAAGCAGTGGTTTGAACCCGTTTGCTTCGATCTTCGGATGCACGTCGCCTTTCCAGTAGTCCGATGTCACCAGGTTGGTGAAACGTTGGTTGGACCCGCACAGATATGGCATGTTGATCAAATCAACCGTCGAGGCGAACGGAGCGAAGTTGGCCAAAGAGTGCTGGGCCGCCTGAATTGTTCCACCTTGAACTTTCTGCACAAGCGATCCGCCAGCGCCCAATTGGCCGCCGGGAGCCAACTTGACATAGATTTTCCCGTTCGTTGCATTCTGGATGTTTTCTTTCAGGTCCAGTTGCAGGATTGGGTAGCTGCGCGATGCGCCGATCACGTAGGCGGTGGCGACAGTCATGATGTGATCTGCTGCGTTTTCGCGGTCACGTTCTTCAGATGCAGTTTGTGCTGCCGCCTCTGACGACCACAGCATCCCGCTTGCGCCAGCGACCAAGGCCGCAGTGAAGCTGCCAGTACCGGCAAGTTTCAAGAAGTTGCGGCGTTCTTCAGACTGCAATTCGCTTTTCTTATTTGTCAAAACATGTCCTCCCTATGGACGTTTCGGCAGCCGGGGTCATTTTTTTTCTTCGGCTTCCCGTTTCAGAATTGCCGCGACAAATAGTATTGCTGCGACAAACAGGACGATCATCTCTGCGACGTCTCCAAAGAATGCTTTCCCGGCGAATGCACCAAGCGATACATTCACTGCAAATACGACAAAAGCCGCCAACGATGCCCAAAGAAACATTCGATTCTCCTCCCAGTAGAATCAGTCCTTCTCGTTTGTAAGCCCTCGTGCGTCGTTTTTGCAAGCGCTTACATTTCTCGCTGACTTTTCCCATCGTGTGTTGTTGGAGGCGTCAGCTAAGATTTGATGGAATTGTGCTTTCCCCAATATTTTAGTCTAAATGCCCAGACACTTTGATGAAGAGAAACAGATGCCACCCCGTTCTGCCCCAACTTTGGACGACGTTGCCCGCAAAGCGGGAGTTTCGACTGCAACAGTGTCGAGATGCTTGAATGCTCCCGATCGCGTGGTCCCCAAAACGCGTGAAAAGGTTCTCAAGGCGGTTAACTCGCTCGGCTATAGCCCGAATTTTGGAGCACGTGCGCTCGCGGCCAAACGCACACATACGATAGGCGCCGTTATCCCAACAATGGAAAACGCCATCTTCGCACGTGGTTTGCAAGCGTTTCAGGAGGAGCTTCATCGACTGGGTTACGTTTTGCTGGTTGCCAGCTCGTCTTACAGCCCTGAGGTTGAAGAAGAGCAGGTGCGAGCGTTGGTTTCACGAGGGGCGGACGGGCTCTTGTTGATTGGACATGATCGTAATGTATCAATTCTAGAGTTCTTAAAGGTTCAAGAAATTCCTGCGCTCGTCACGTGGGCCTTTGACAAGAATTCGACCCTGCCGTCGATTGGCTTCGACAACCGAAAGGCAATGCGCCTGCTTGTCAAAGAGGTCATTCGGTTGGGACATCGTCAAATCGCTATGATTTCAGCCCCAGTCGCGGGGAATGATCGCGCGCGTATGCGCTTGTCAGGCGCGCAAGACGCATTGGTAGACTCAGGACTGACACCAGACGCATTTGTGTTACTGGAAACACCGTATGGTATTGAAAATGGTCAGAACGCGTTTGCGCAGTTGTGGAACTCAGAGCTCAGGCCAACGGCCATCGTGTGCGGAAATGATGTTCTTGCCACAGGTGCACTGATCGAGGCGGCGCGGATGGGCGTTCGTGTTCCGGCCGATGTTTCGATAACCGGTTTTGACGACATTGAGCTTGCTGGGATAGTTGAGCCGGGACTGACGACTGTCCATGTTCCGCACCGGGAAATGGGATCACGCGCGGCTCAAGCATTGGTCGAAATGGTTTCGGGTAAGTCAGCTGGCTCCCGCATTGAACTGGAAACCGATATTCGATGGCGAGGCTCATTAAGTGAGTTGCAGCGCCCACAAAAAAATCCTCGAAGCATAGCATAGCATCATATGCGACCTCGGGATCTGACGTAGTATTTCTATTGAAAACAATGGTCTACGGGTGGGGAGACAAAACGCACTTTGTGAACTTGCAAAACATTCCGATTAGCCAGACCGTCACCTAGGAGTCAAATTGGTCTTGCAGCTTCCAGCAATGACGACAGCGACCAGGCGTGAGTGCGCTAGAGACCGTCAAAACTCTTCCCATCCGCTATCAATTTGGGCTTCCGTTTTTTGCGTAGACTGGGTTATCAATTGTTGCGCTTCGGCCTGCGGTTTTACGCGCATCAAAGGCACCACATCTTGAGACGGTCCAGTGTGGAACCTGCTTGTCGATTTGCGCAGTTCTTCGGCTTCTTGCGCCAGCACTTGACTTGAAGCGGTGACCTCTTCGAATGAAGCTGCTTGTTTTTGCGTATTTGCGTCGATGCGCGCTACGGCGTCAGAAATCTCTTGAATACCGTTAGTTTGCTCAGAAATTGCAATCGAAACATCGCTTACACTATCCGAGATTTTGACGACACTTTGGGCGATGTATTCCAGCGACGACTTTGCATCGGCAACCTTGGCAACCCCTTCGCTAACTGCGGTGTCGCTTTGCGCAATGACTTGAGCTATCTCCTTTGCGGCTTCGCTCGCCCTTTGAGCCAGTTGGCGAACTTCTGACGCGACCACCGAGAAACCACGACCCGCTTCACCTGCACGGGCTGCTTCCACACCAGCGTTGAGTGCGAGCAGATTGATCTGAAAGGCGATGTCATTGATCACGCCGACCACACGAACAATCTCTTTGGAACCATCTGCGATTCGGTCCATGGACGTGGCGGCTTCTGCGGCGACAATTTCACTTTGCTGGGCCGAGTCGCGCGCCAATTGAGCGTTCGAACTGACTTCCGTTATGTTTCCATTGACCTGCTTGATGCTCGCTGCAAGTTCTACTAGGGCCGCAGACGTTTCCTCAACAGATGCGGCGTTTTGTTCGGCTTGACGCGACAATGTATCAGAGGTTTGTTGAAGCTCTCCGGACGAAGTCGAAAGCACATTGCCGCTTTCGGAGATTTCGCCCACCAAAGACTGCAATGAATCGACCATCCCGTTTACGTTAGTTTGCAGTTCCTCAAACGCGCCCTCAAAGTCGCCTTCCATGCGCTCGGTAAGATCCCCGTTGGCAACCTTGCTCAGCACCAGCCCGGTTTTTGACAGGCCCGTATCCACGGCACTGAGAAGCAGGTTGATGTTTTTGGCCAAGTGAATCAGGGTTTCGTCGTCGAAATCCGCGTCTACACGCGTTTTGAAGTCACCAACAATTGCCGCATCAACAACTTTGCCGAAAGACGATCCTAGTTTGCGCATCATGTTCTCGCGATCAGCCACGGCTGCATTGTCGGCCGCCTCCTTTTCTTTAGCGAGTGTTTTTTCGCGCTCGACGGCTTTTTCCCGTTCAGCGGACATCTCAGCCATTTGAACGTTTGCGGCTTCCTGCTCTTTGTTCAGTTCGACAATCTTGATTGAATTCTGTCTGAACGTTTCAGTGGCTCTGGCGAGTTCGCCCAATTCATCACCACGCTCGGTTTCGGGAATGTCCACGTTGTAATCTCCGCTTGCGACGGATCCGACGGCGGTGGTCAATTTCTGGACAGGGCGCGTGATGCCACGTGAGAAGAAAAGCGATATCGCCAATGCACCCAGGAAAATGGCAAAGGCAATGGCGACCGCTCGTTTCAATGCCCACGGCAAACCTGCAAAAAGCTCGTCAACATCTTGCTGAACAACAGTGATCCATGTCGTTCCCAGGAACTCGAGCGGCGCATAATGTGCCAGGACGTGTCGGCCTGTGGGCTCTACAAAGTCCAGGGTTTCTGACTGCCCTGTGAGTGCTTTTTTGGTGACTTCTGGGTCGTATGCCGTGACGAGGATGTCATTGACTTCGGTCATCAAGGAATCTGTGCGCAACAGACCATCCGCACCAACGAGGAAACCGTCAGCCGTCTCTCCAAGCCCTTCCAGGTCTCGGATGGATGCATTTAGAAGGCTGATTGGCATCTGATAAGCCAACACACCGAGCAAAGTTCCTTGTTGATTGAAAACTGGCCGTGAGATGAAAGCAGCCGGCGCAAAGTTGCTTGGCTCATATGGCGCAAAGTCAACAAAAAATGTGGGGTCGTCAGCCGTGCGTTCGACAGCTCCGCGAAATGCTTCGGCCAAACCAGAATCCCGCCATTTGCCAGTAATCACGTTCGTTGCGAAGTCATTTTCCTTGAAAACACTGTAGACCAAGTTGCCTTCCGGATCGAAAAGGAAGACGTCGTAATAGCCCATCTCGTTTTGCAATGCGTCCAGCGAAGGGTGGTAGACGGCGTGAATGAATCCGTAGTTTGATCCGGTATCGGCCGAAACGAGCAAGTCCTTTTCACCCAGCGGGTGAGGGTTTTCGTCGATGTACACCCTGCGCAAAACCTCCTCAGGGTTCTCCAGCGTGTCATAACCGTCGGCAAGTGCGATCAAAGCTTGGGTGGTCGCGAGCGCAGCAGAGTTGATGCGGATATCCCGCTCGAGTCCAGCCAGCAAGTTTTGCACTTGTTTGTGCTTCAAGACTGCAATGCTCTTGATGTTTTGGATCGCATTTCTTTCTATAATGCGCTCTGTAAGGGCGGAATTCGCGGCAACCATGACCAAGATAGTGAGCGCCACAAGCGCGCTCATTATAATTGGTAGTTTCTTACCAATAGTCAGGTTATTCAGTCGCGTCAGCATGTCGGCACTCCTTGCAGCTTTCACAAGGTCCATGTCGCTTGAAGGCGCGAACGCACCCAGTTTGCACCTTGAGCCAATCTGATGGACCGGCAGAGGTGCGTGTATCTTGCAATCGTTTCAAAGAGATTACCGATGCTCTGTCAGAATGCCCTTTGACGGGCCTTGCAGGGGAGGGGATCAAGGCCCAACCACCGGGAACCCCTTTGCAGCGTCGTTTTTCCCAACCGCCAGAGGTTTTCAGAGAACAGCATCTGTCAGCAACCCTTCGGAACGAAACGATAAATCTCTGTCCTTTCCGATAATGACGTGTTCATGAACGGTCACGCCAATTGCATGGCAAGCCGCTTGAATTTTCGTGGTCATTTCTATGTCCTGACGGCTTGGGGTCGGATCACCTGAAGGGTGATTGTGCGCCAGAATCAGCGCGCTGGCGTTCAGTTCAAGCGCGCGTTTGGCGATCTCTCGCGGGTAGACCGGCACGTGGTCCACGGTCCCCTCTGCCTGCTCTTCATCGGCGATCACATAATTCTTGCGGTCCAGGAACATGACTCGGAACTGTTCCGTTTCGCGGTGCGCCATGGAGGTCCGGCAATAGTCGATCAAATCATCCCATGACGACATCACGTCGCGCTTCAAAACACGGGCCTGACCCATTCGCTGCGCAATTGCTTCCAGCATCTTCAGCTGGAAATAGACCCTTTCCGTGGCACCTTCGATTTTCAGTATACGGTGCTCTGATGCTGCAATCACGCCGTTCAAGTCACCAAACGTCGACAACAGACGCTTGGCCAATGGCTTGACGTCGATCCGACCGATTGCATTGAAAAGCACCAATTCCAACAGCTCATACTCCGGCATCCCTTTGTGCCCACCGCTCAAAAAGCGTGTGCGCAAACGCTCGCGATGCCCCCAGTAATGGGGGCGTTTGTGACCATCTGGTCCTGTGATGAGCCCACCACCTGCGGATGCATGCGATTTCAGTCGTTCATTGGGTTGAAACGTCTTTGCAAACGCCGGTTCGACAGCCGCACCCGGCGGGGGAATTCGCGCCTCAAGATCGGCGAGGCCAGCCAGGGCATGCTCGGAAAATCCGGGTGCTGTATCGTCGGGTCTGCCCTGCCCATCTACCTTTTCGCCAAACAGTTTTTCGGACAACCATCCAGACAATTTTTGAACCTCCGTATCAAGAGCGCTGCATGTCTCGGCACTTATGCTGCCTTCGGCGCTGTACGCATCTTTGATGGTCCTGTTGTGGTTAAGGGGCGGTTAAAAATGAGCAAAACGCGCCGGTATGACTGTAGAAAAGAATTTTCATGGGCAGGATGGAGCCACCCTCTGAAACAGCATTCACCCTTTGTCATTGAGACAAAACTCAGAAAGCGGTGCAGATAAGAGGCTTGGTGCTCTTTGTCGGGAAGAAAACCTGGACGTGGAATTTCCAAGAGAATGTGGGAAGGGAGACGCGCCGTGTTCTGTTCGGGCGCTATCCGGCGTTTCGGCCGATGCACAAGAAGATGTAAATCGACTTGCCCAACGCTTGGGGCAGCCGGATGCATATGACCCGGCCTCAGCTACGCTCAGAGAACAAGAAGCGCGGCCTCAGGCAGAAGTTCGATCTGCACCTTAAAGACTGGTTGCGGTCACCGCTGGATGAAATCTCGAAGTCCGTTGTCGCAGAAAGACGCCTCGCCCTTGTGGCAACGCCATTGGCAGGCAATCGTTTGCCAAAGTGTTTGTGCACGGTCTGGAAACATGTGCGTCGGATGCACGATTTGCTGCAAATCTCCACGCTGGCCACAGAATGAGTTGCGGAGGCGCCCAAAGAGAAGTTATTCGAAAATCTGGTGAATTGGTATCACACGATCGACGCATTTCTGATCCCAATCCATCGGGTGTTCTGTGTGTTTAAACTCTTTTCCAGACTTCGGAAAACCGAGGCGTTCACATGGGAGTGGAAGGGTGTAGATGACGACCGCAAACTTCTTGCAATGCATCCGCAAGCAAGCGCATCGCGGTATGATCGTGTATTGCCAGTTCGGAATGCGTCGTTTCGGAAAAGGATAATCACAAGCCTCAAGCAGGCCGGTGTTCCTGATCAACAGGAGCAAACCAAAAAGCTCCCAATTGCGTGCTTGCAGCACATGACGGCTTTGTCCGCATTGCAGTCAGTGGATTAGATTGCGGCAATAACTTCTTTGAGCCGGTTCTTCGCGGTTAGGGACGGCGCAGCATCCGTCACGAAGGGCGGAAGCCAGACCTTCTCTGTGGCTACGAATTGTCCTCTTCGCTCCACGAATGCAGGCACTTGTATGTGCTACTCAACTTTGACTTCACTGATGAAGTTGTCAAAAGACCCGCCCTCAAAGCGGTTTCACGGCAGCATCATGCCGCGGATCATGAAGAAGAACATCGCTGATAGGGTCGCCGCGATGGGGACCGTGATGATCCAAGCCGCTGCGATACGCAGCAACAGGTTGCGTTTGACGAGTTCGACGCGGTGCACGCGCCCCAGGCCGCGCCTTTCCTGTTTTCCAAGCAACCGGTCTGCGGCCGCCTGCGCCTTCATCTCGCGCAGCATGTCGCCCTTGGTGGCGACATCCGCCGCTTCAAACTCAGCCAGGAAGGCTTCAACCGCGTCCGGGTCGCTGTCGGCATGGTGGTCGCGGATATCGTCGAGCATGCGCGCGTAGCTCGACTTGATGTATTCGCGCAGGAAGCCGACGCCGAACACGCCACCGACAGCGATATGGGTCGAACTGACAGGCAGACCCAGTTGCGATGCGATGATGACGGTAATCGCTGCGGCCATGGCGATGCAGAAGGCGCGCGTCTTGTCGAGTTCGGTGATCTCGCTGCCGACGGTCCGGATCAGTTTCGGCCCGTAAAGCGCAAGCCCAAATGCGATTCTGATCGCCCCTACCGCCATGACCCAGAGGGGAATGCCCGCGCTGATGGAAATCCCGCCCTCGGTGATGGCTTCGTTGATCCCGGCCAGCGGCCCGACCGCATTGGCGACGTCGTTGGCGCCATGCGCGAAGCTCAGAAGGGCTGCGGCGAAGATCAGCGGGACGGTGAACAGATCGTTGACGCTGGCCTTGTGGTTGTCCAGCTTCGCCGTCATCCGGGCGATGTAGGGCCGCATGACCAGGTAGACGACAACGGCGGCCACCACCCCGATCCAAGCGCCATGGGGAAGGAGACCGCGATGATCTTCTTGACGCCTTTCAGCATCAGATAGGTCGAAAAGGCCCAGGCCATGACCGCCACCAGCACCGGCACCATGCGGTTGGCAGCCGCCAGAACGTCCTGTTTGTAGGTGATCGTGCGCTTGATGAGAAACAGAAAGCCCGCCGCGATCAGCCCGCCCATCACCGGCGAAATCACCCAGCTTGCCGCGATCTGGCCCACCACGGACCAATCCGCGATGCCCCAGCCCGCCGCCGCGATCCCCGCGCCAAGGACACCGCCGACGATGGAATGGGTGGTCGAGACCGGCGCGCCGATGGCCGTGGCAAAGTTCAGCCACACCGCCGCCGCCAGAAGCGCCGCGATCATAATCCAGATGAAGGTATCCCGGTCCGCCACGAGATCGGGATCGATGATCCCGCTCTTGATGGTGCCCACGACATCGCCCCCCGCGATCAGCGCACCGCGCGCCTCGAAAAAGGCGGCGATGAAAATGGCCCCGGTCAGGGTGATGGCGTGCGAGCCAACGGCGGGCCCGACATTGTTCGCAACGTCGTTGGCGCCAATGTTCATCGCCATGTAGCCGCCGATCATCGCGGCGGCGACCAAGAGAATACCATCGACACCCCCATCGGTCCGGACGATGGTGAACAGCATGATGCCGACGATGAAAAGCAAGCGCTGTCCCGAACCTGAACAATTCGTCCCGGTTCCGCTGAGCGGCGCTCTCGATTTTTTCTGTTCTCAACACGGCATGCCCCCACAGTATTGCACGATCGAAGCCGGATCATCACAGACCTGCAGAACGCCAATATGACCCATGTCAAGGACGCCATTTTTCACATTCGCTATGTCTTAGAATTGCAACACTCCCAAGGAGCGACACGCGGTGGCAGGAAAGACCGATCTGATCGCATCAGCAAGCATGCGTTGTCGCCCGTGTCCGGGCCCGTCAGCACGCGCCGCGCCGTGGGCCTCGTGGTGCACGGACCCGTCGGCATGACGCGCTATTATCTTCCCGTCGTCATCGGTGCGCTTCTGCTGGCCTTCTGGGTCAGCCCCGACGCGCAGGAAATCGCGGCGGGCGTTGCGATCTTTCTGTTCGGCATGCTGATGCTCGAGGACGGGTTCAAGCTTTTCGGCGGCGGCGCGCTGGAGCGGATTCTCGAACGCGCGACCGGCTCGACGCCCCGGGCGATCTCGTTCGGGATTATTCTCGACCACGCTTCTGCAATCCAGTTCGCTGGTCTCGGTCATCACCATCTCGTTCCTGAGCGCCGGTCTGATCTCGCTCATCGGGGGCGTGGGCATCATCTTTGGCGCGAATATCGGGACGACGACCGGCGCCTGGCTGGTTGCGGGGCTTGGGCTCAAGATCGACATCGCGGCCTACGCCATGCCGATGATCGCGCTCAGCATCATGTTGGTGTTCCAGAAATCCAAGCCGCTTGCGGGGCATTGGCTATGCGCTTGCCGGGCTGGGGTTTCTGTTTCTCGGCATCCATCACATGAAAGAGGGCTTCGACGCCTTCAAGGACCAGATCGACCTGACACGTTTCGCGCTGACCGGGATTGCTGGGTCTGTTCGTCTATTCGCTCATCGGCACCGCCGCGACCGTCATCATGCAGTCGAGCCATGCCACGATGGTCCTGATCCTCACCGCCCTGTCCGCCGGGCAGATCAGCTACGAGAACGCGCTGGCCCTGGCGATCGGGGCGAATATCGGCACGACGATCACCGCGATCCTCGGGGCGCTGGGGGCGAACTTCCAAGGCAAGCGCCTGGCGCTGGCGCACCTGATTTTCAACGCGGTGACGGCGCTTGTCGCGCTGTTGCTTATCGCCCCCTTGCGCGACGCTGTGGATTGGATCAGCGATCTGGTCGGCATCGCCCCGGACGATTTCGCGATGAAGCTCGCGGTGTTCCACACGATCTTCAACGTGCTGGGCGTCGCGCTGATGCTGCCCGTCCTCAACCGGCTCATCGCCTTTCTCGAACGTCGCATCGTCGAACCTGTGCTGGACGTAAGCCGCCCGCGCTACCTCAACGAGGCGGTGGACGAATTCCCCCAGACCCTCGAGATCGCGCTGCGCAAGGAGGTGCTGCACCTTTACGAGAATGCGGTCGAATCTGATCCTGCACGGCCTCAACCTGCATCGGGACGAGGTGTTCGCGACCGACAACGTGGCCGATCTGGTGCGGCACAGCCGAACGCCGTTCGAGCTCGATCTCGACGAAAGCTACGAACGCCGCGTGAAAACGCTCTACGCGGGTATCGTGGAATTCACGACGCGGGTCGGCGACAAACGGGTCGATCCCGACATCGCCGAACGGGTCTACGCGCTGCGCGACGTGGCCAGCGATATCGTGCAGGCGGTGAAATCCGTGAAACACCTGCGCAAGAACATTCTGCGCTACACGGTGCGCAACCATGGCGCCACGACCGAGCTTTACGACGAACTCCGCACCGAAATTGCACGGATCGCGGTCGAGATCAGAAAGCTCGGCCTGAGCGAACCCGAAAACCGCAGCGCGCTTTGGCTTGATCAGGAACGCGCCCAGATCGAGGAAGATGCCCGTATGACATCGCGGCGCGTCGATGCTCTCATCCGCAAACGTGCGCTGGACGCGACTGCCGCCACGTCGTTCATGAACGATTCCGGCTACGCCTATGATGCCATGCGCGATCTGATCGAAGCGGCGCGCAGCTACTATATCGAAAGGGAAGGCGCGATGGCCGAGGTGGAACGCCTGCTGTCGCTCGACGAAGAAGAACTCAGCGAGGCGGTCACCGAACACGCGAAGACAGCAGGGTGATGATCGCGTCGGATTGCATGAAACACCGTCATGCCAACGTCATGAAACGCGTCCAGAGTTGCCACCGGGATCACGATTGGAGAAGCGAAGATGGGCTCTGAAAAAGCTGGCCGCGAAAGTCGAAGACTACAACGCGCGTCTCGAAAGCGGAAAGGCGAGCAAGATCAAGCCGGTGCTGTCCATCTTAGTGTGGTCCAACAGGAGTTGGACCGCGCGTAGATTGCCAGTTTCCGTGTAGATCTGCGTCACTTTTGGTCGTCGCATGGAGTGTGTTCCGTAGGCACCCACTCAAGACCAATGGATGTGACCCAACCTCTGACGATCCGCGTGTTGGCGGGTCGAGATTGCAGGCGCTCATGGTAGCGACGCGACCAGAGGTACTCTGAGCCGAACATGACTTCATACTCCATCCATTTCTAGACAGAGGTGCGCGCTCCTTCGGAAATCTCAGAGCGCACGGGTTTCCGCGTTTTGCTTTGCAGCACTGACGCCCGTTCCTTGGTCTGACCGGACTATGACGTCGACTACCTTCATTTTGATCAGATCAAAGCCTCGAAGTTTGCTGTCTATCGCCATATTGAAGAGCGTGAGGTCGCGATGGTTCTCGGCAAGCTCAAGCCTCACTCGGATCGCCCAGAGAGGCTTGGGTTTGAGAGGTCGCTTTTGACCAACACTGCGGCCCTTGTTCCCAGCAAGGCGGAGCGCGCGAATGGTAGATAAGTTTGGTGTTTCTATGACTGATCTTCCGATCTGCCATGCCCTCCCACAACGACAACCCGACGTTGACCAAGGCAAAATTTCACTCGATGCTGCGCTGCATCCGATGTCAGCTGCGAGCCCAAAGCACCTGATGCAGCGGCGCACACGATTGGCCGCGGTCAACATTCTGCACAGCTGCGTAGCTTGCAAAATTCGCGGGCCAAGGTTACCGTCTGCGCGTGTCAATGGAGATTTTATGACCCGATAATGTGGGGAGGCAAAACGCCCTCCCGGTGCAAATCTAAACCATGTTGACGCTGCGAATTCTCGCCGTGGCGATCCTATTTTTGCATCGTAGTCTATCTATACATTATGGCGCGGGCTTGACCCGTGCCCCGAAGATGAAAGTTCACAACAATGACACGGGACTATTCCCAATTTTTGCCGCCTTCGGGTTCTGGCAAAATTCCAAAACGCGAGGCTTCGCCACTGGAGAAACTCGGCTGGAATCCATACTTTGGCCAACAAACGAGCACAGACAGCACTGTCGTCACACCGCCCGTTCGAGTGATTGAAGTCCACCGAACCGGCTTGCACGTCCTAGGTGAAGGTGTTGATATCCTCATTCCGCCAGGGCCAGAAGCAACGGTGGGTGATTGGCTGCTCTACGATCAACTCCACCCCTCCAAAAGTCAGGTTCTGCAACGCAAAAGCGTGTTTGAGCGTCGTGCGCCAGGTTCAGACCGCAAGCGGCAACTGATTGCTGCGAATGTGGATACGGTCTTTATCGTGTCTTCGTGCAACAAGGACTTCAACATTGCACGCCTTGAGCGCTATGTTGCCTTGGCATTCGAAGCGGATGTCACACCTGTGATCTTGCTCACCAAGGCAGATCTTTGTGATGATCCCGAGCCTTACGTCGACGAGGCAAGTGCGATTTCAAACCGTGTTTTGGTGGAAGTCCTAAATGCCTTGAGTGAGGAACCAATCACCAAGCTTGCGCCATGGTGCAAACCGGGACAAACAGTTGCATTTCTTGGGTCATCCGGTGTTGGAAAATCCACATTGGTCAATGCGTTGTTGAGGGATGGCGTCGTGGATACGGCTTCCATTCGAGAAGATGACAGCAAAGGTCGCCACACGACAACGCGGCGACAATTGCACTTTACGCCTGAAGGCTGCGCGGTGTTGGATACCCCTGGTATGCGAGAGCTTCAGTTGACGGATGTTGAAGCGGGGATCGCAGATTTGTTTGCGGATCTGGTCGCTTTGGCGGGCCAGTGTCGTTTTAGGGATTGCAAACATGAAACCGAACCTGGCTGTGCTCTTCAAAACGCACTGGAGCATGGAGACATTGACCGCGCCAGATTTGCGCGCTGGAACAAATTGGCGGCTGAAGAGCGGTTTAACGCCGCCTCTTTGGCTAACCGAAAATCCGCTGAAAAAGCCTTTCAAAAACGGATCAACTCAGTTCTGCAGAAAACCAGAAAGCCGAAAAAATGATCCGCAAGTACAAAGCTGAAGACACCGATGCACTGATCACAGTTTGGGAAAACGCAGAAGCGCTTGCGCATCCCTTCCTACCAAGCAAAGTCAGAGACCAAGTGCGCAAAGACATGCGCAATTCGTATCTTCCAAATGCTGAAACCTGGGTGTTGGAGGACGACGGTGTCCCAGTTGGCTTTATCGCGATGATGAAAAACGAAATTGGCGGCTTGTTCCTTGATCCTTCCGAGCAGGGCGAAGGAAAGGGGTCCCAGATGGTCGATCACGTTGTGTTATTGAAAGGACCGCTTACAGTCGAAGTCTTAAAGCACAACAAAATCGGCATGTCGTTTTACGAACGTTATGGATTTGAGGTGATCGGCGAGGGCACCTTTGATGTGACTGGCGACAAAACACTCAAGATGGCTATGCCGGAAACCTGACAGTCGTGTGGAAGGCATTGTTGGACAGTGCCTTTCGCAGACAATCAAATGGTAAGGAGAAATCCGGGTTATCTTATCGAAGGACAGCCAAGTCCCGCAGACCAGACCTGCGTGCGCGGCGTGGCAAATGACCGTTCCATACCAAAAAAACCAAGAAGCCGGCAGTTTCGGAAACCATGGGTCCGGCAAAAACTCTGGTCAAAAGATGCTGGTTCTTATTAATGTCGGTCGATGATCGCATTCCCGATAACCTGGCTGGCCGGCGTCCTAATGACAGTCGCCGCGTACATTCTTGCCTGGAATACACGCGTTCCTGGTCGCTCCAGATTTTTCCTCTGCGCCTTTCTTCTCTGTCTGGTACTCCTGTCTATTTTGCTTGGACTGCGGGTTTCATCAGACTGGCTTTGGCCTGCCCAGGCGCAACCCTTTGTCGCTGTTTTGGCGGCTCCTTCCGCCTATCTCGGATTTGCCGCCCAGGCCGTGGACACCAAAGCGCGCTGGAACAGAATTTTGCTTCTCAACGGCGGGGTTGTCGCGCTCACGTTGTTAGGTTTGGCATCACCGCTACAGGTTTCTGCTGATGTGTTTATTCTGGCCATCAACTGTCTCTATATTGTGCGGATGACAGGCTTGTTAAGTTTTGGCCCCGATGATTTCCTTTCCGTACCGCCACATGCAACCGGCCTTTGGCGCGCCGCGATATCCGCAACCATTGCGTTGATCGGACTGATGATTGTCGCTGATGGTTTGGTCTTTGCGATCAACCTTATGACGAGCAAGCCACATCTCGTGACGCTTCTGACCGGGGTTTCGGGTCTTTTCGTCGGGTTCGTCTTTGTCGTCGCATTGATAGGCGTGCCGTTAATCCTGCGCGCATCGCAAGGAGCCGCCCCGGACAACGTGACACCATCTGACGCGGACCACGCCTTGATGCAGATCCTTAACGAGGTCATGAAAGACAAAGAGCTTTTTCGCGACAGCGATCTGACCTTGGCGCGGCTTGCGAAACGCCTTTCCGTTCCGGCCCGCGATCTGTCCGGCGCAATTAACCGCACGACCTCAGAAAACTTTTCGCGGTTCATCAATCGGTATCGTATCGCCTATGCGAAGGGCGCCCTGAAGGGAACCGATCTCCCGGTGACGGAGGTCATGTTCGAGTCCGGTTTCCTTTCAAAATCCAGTTTCAATACCGAATTCCGACGCGTAACGGGACAGACGCCCTCAGAGTTCCGATCCAAGGGCGCAGACGGTTAAATCACGCCTGCGCGCCGGTTTTCATGGCTAGATACTCTGGCAGGAAACCGGTCTTGCCTTCATCCAAAAGACATCTTCAAGGATATTGCGACCTGGGTTGATGACAAAGCCGAAGCCTGCGTCGAGTCCGGATTGGAGCACAATATCTGCATCTGGCTCCATATGATCACTGACGCTGTACATGTCGCTTACAACGTCGCGACCTTTCGCCAGATCTCTGGCAACCTGCCTGCTTGTGATAACGAAGTGGATCGGTTCAGCCAGATGTCCTTTTATCGACTCGCCACCCAAATCCCCTGCGACAAACCGGACAGGAATGTTCAGGCACAATCCCGGTTGATCGGTGCGCAGGATCACTTTGCCGCTTCCGGCTTTGCCGCGCAAAGCAAGAAGGTTCACTTCGCGCGGTCGATCGACCAACAGAAATCCGAAGGCCCCAGCGGGAATATTTTGCCCGGCGCTGGTAATCACTTCTTCTCGCGTGGCAATCGCATCTGTGTCGCGCAGGGCATCGGCCTGCGCTGAGAGCGCCGAAAATGCGCCGATAAGAACAGCCACCAAAGGCAGCTGAAATGATAGTGGGTTCGACATTGTCGTGTCCTTCTATGAGTTTCGCTTGGGCCGCAGGCGCGACCCTCACTCATGAACACCGGACTTGCTGGAGGACTCGCCCGAATACATGATTCAGAACGTTCTCGATCGTGATTCAAAACGAAATATCTGCGCAGTGGACGTCCGCATTGCAGCCATCTAACTGGTCAACCAATTCAGCCTTGCAGCGAATTCACCCTTTTTCCACGGAGCGGACGCTCATCCTGTCGCTCGTGAGATATGCAGCGAATGCCCGGTCCGAACCCACAGCAGATCACGTGGGTCGCGTCGTCAATACGTGGTCGAATTCGCATGTCGCGGACAAAGCCGATCAATGATCAAGGTCTCCTGCTCAAACCTCGATCGTCATAGCCACAGGCACTTTGATGAGTTAGCAATTTCTAGCTTATTTACGCCGGAGCGGTCTTCCTGGTCGCGCTCCGGTCGTATGGCCTTCTGCCCAAATGCAGGAACCGTTGGCAAAGACCATCTCGATGCCTTTGGTTGCGCGACACGGATCGGCGAAATCCGCAACATCAAGGATTGTCTCTGGATCGAACAGAACCAGATCGGCAAAACTTCCGCTCTGGAGCACCCCGCGGCCCTTCAAACCAAAGGTCGTTGCGGTCAAACCGGTCATTTTGTGCACTGCTGTTTCCAGCGGGAACAAGTTTTCGTCCCGGGAATAATGCCCCAACACCCGTGGAAAGGTACCCCATGCCCTGGGGTGGGGATGCTTGTCATGCAAGATGCCATCCGACCCAATCATAGTATTGGGGTAGCTCAGGATGCGCTATACGTCGTCTTCACTCATCTGGAAATATACCGCGCCGCCAGGTACCAACCGTTTAGCTGATTCCAGCTTGGAGCACCCCATTTCGGCGGCAATATCGGACAAGTCGCGTCCCGACGCGTCAGGCATCTTGTCTTACAAGGTAATGACGACACGGTCGCATTTCGCAACGCGTTCGGGCTGAAGAATCGTTGAACTGGCTGAATACGGATAGTCTGTTGACCTCAATGCTGCCCAACAAGTTGCTGAACAGGGCCGGGGGCCACCGGCTGCTGATGAAACTGCAATCCGCCTACCCGGAAGACGGTGCGGCTCTCCTGCTCACCAAGCAGGTAGATATCCTTGATGCATACGAGACAAAGCGCAGGCCGTTGTTTGGGCAGGTTCCCGATCTTGCACGAGCCCTCATCTCAACCGACAGATTTGTTCCAGTGACGGCAGGTGACAGGATTGCCGATAAACTCAAGCGCCGTTTGGGGGACGCAGATCATACGACCATACAGGTCGTTACATTTCCGCGCCGAAGTTTTTTTGGACAAATCCTATGGGAAGACGTGGCCAAATCTCTCCCGGCAAACGTTCGGCTCGACCCTTTGATCGAATCCGGTCTGTCCACTGGCGTCATTCAATTCGTGCTTGCAGGCGCTGGTATCGCTTGGCTGCCCATGGTCATTGCCGCACCTTACGTAAAAAGTGGTGAGATCAAACTGCTGGATGATGTTCTTCCATCAGAGGACCTCTACGCCTACTGCCTCCGTGTTCGGCGCTCGGAAGTAAAAGGGGAAAGTTTTGTCTGGGATGTTCTCACAGAAGGCTCCCAGTAAAGCAGTCTGTTACCGACATGCCAATGAGCGGACGCTTATTGCAAGCCCAGTATTCATCGCTTGGGTTCTTGCGTCCCTACGAACTGACTTCAACCCGGAGCGTTATCAGTTTGCGTCGTCTGTTCTGTGTCGCGATGACTCGTGCACGTCGATCAGTAACCGACCTTGCGGATCGTGAGAAATCATCTGTCTTTGCCCGTGAGCTTGTCGAGAATCCATAATACCGTGCCATCGAACTTAGATAGTTAGTAGTGTCGCTGAACATCAATGCGGGACTTGTGGCGGCCACATGTTGGCACAAACTTCAAAGAAAGACCGCCACTGTTATCAGTGTAAGCATCGTTACCTGTCTCACGAAATGCTAAGGCCCTGAAGCGAATGTGGGAAAGACCTGCGCGCTACAGATAAGAGATACACCAGTACTTTGGTTTGTAGTTGCGCCGCGACATTACCTGCCCGCCCAGAGTGTTCGGACGGCTTGCTGGTCAAACGCATGGGCAAGTGGGGAAAGCTCTTGAGTTGTCTGAACTATCCGCAATGCAAAGGGAAATGCAATTTGCCGACAGAGTTTACTAAGCCGTGGAGGCAAAGGTAGTTCTGGTTCTATTGCCAACCTGCTGAACTATCGGTCAAAGCTGGTTGCAATTCATGAATTCGCGATCAGTAGATAGCTTACAATTTCCTCAAAGCAGGCAGTCAAGATAGGCAGGTCAAACGTCCCCTTTGCAGACTTTCCAGACCTTCGCCGCCATCCGCGCGATGACCGCTTCCACGATTGCGCTGCACTACGTGTTCGCCAGCGCAGTCGGGCTTGAGGACGCCAATGTCTCAGATCACTGGATCACCCGAAAATCACCGCGTGGCGCGTTCGCGCTTTTTTGGCCGAAAACCACCAATACCTAACCTTCTAAAATCGTCCACATGTTCTTCCCAGCACTTAAGCCCATCGAAACTTGATCAGACGATAGAGTCGGAAAGGATTGCGTGCATTCCATCTCTTTGTTGCATCTTAAATGAGTTTGAAGGTTTTGAGCTATGGCAAGAGTCGCGCTGTGGACATTTGATGAGGCACCCGGTTCGGGCACAGCGGCGGACTCTGAAATTGGCGACGGGACGGCCCAGGACGGGGTCTTCCAAAACGGTGCAACCACGACCGGTTCTGGCTCAGGAACTTTCGATGGCAGCAACGATTACGTCGAAATCCCGACTGATGCAGGTTTTGATCTCGACGCCGGCTCGGTTGTCATTCCGTTTACTCAAGGCACACCGCCTCGACAGGTGATGATGTGCCATATGGGAGCAACCCCGGCACAGACGCTGTTTCTTGCGGCGCTACTGGATATGGCGGTGGCAGGCATCTCCGGGATCTTCATCCAATCCGACGGAAGTATCGGCGTGCGCCATCAGACCGCCGACGAAACGTTCGATTTTTCGGGCGGCAATGTCTCGCTGGGGCAGCCAACTACGATTGTCTACTCATGGAGTCCGACCGGCAGTCAGTTGACCGTTGATGGTATCGTTGTCGATACTGGTTCAGAAGCGCTCACTCTGGCCGGAAACGCGGAGCCGATCACCATCGGGGCGTCACAGGCGCATAGTTCTGTCGGCACAACCGACGATCTGAGGGGCTTTTTTCACGGTGAAATTGACAGGGTCGCGATCCATGATGAGCCTGTCGAGGCAGACACAATCCCGTGCTTCGCACAAGGCACTTTGATCCTGACTCCGAACGGCGCAGTTTCGGTCGAAAACCTGTGCGTCGGTGATCTGGTGTTTACTATGAACCATGGTCCACAGCCTATTCGCTGGATAGGTTCGCGTAGTGTTGAATTGGGACAAACCGCCGGTGTCGGTAACAGGTTTCGTCCGGTTCGAATTACGGCCGGTGCCCTTGGATGCGGCTTACCGACGCGCGATTTGCTTGTGCTCACGTCAGGACTGCATATGCTGATTTCATCCATTTTTTCCGGAAGTATGTTTGGCAGTGCCAACGTGCTGGGCGCAGCAATCAAGCTGACGGCGTTGCCAGGGATATTTGTCGATGAGAACATCAACTGTGTTGAGTATTTCCACCTAATGTTTGATCAGCACGAGGTGATCTTCGCGGAGGACGCCCCGACGGAGAGCCTTTACGCAGGTGCCGAAGCTATGAAGGCAATATCGTCGCAGGCGCGGCAAGAGATTATTGCGCTTTTTCCTGAATTAGAAGCCGAGAGCTACGCACCAGAGCCAGCGTATCAAATTCCACTTGGCCGACTTCAGAAGAAGTTAGTTTCTCGTCATAAGAAAAACAACAAACTGCTGTTGGAAACATTCGCCACAGTAGCAGAGGCCGGACGTTTTCGACAGGAATTCCGAGTATGAGTTCATCACGGCCTTGGCAAGCTTGAAGCGTGGCAACCGAAGACGAATTGGCCCTGACGCCGCGCATCTGCAATTGCGGCAGAGTGGGTTCTGTGCACGGGGGTCTTTCACGGCGTCTGAATGTGAGCCACCGTCGAACTACGAAATTCGGTCTGCAAAACGAAGTGGTTTATGCTCAGGGATAGCAGCAGGAGAGCATGAAGCGCTGAAAACGTGGATCTTGCGTGAATACGGTGATCCTTGATCAGCTTGATCAAAGAGGCCGTTCGTCGCTACCGCAGCATCAATTACTTCGGGCTCAGAGTTGCCGTTCTTCGCACAAAAGGCGAGCGCCTGCTTTTCATAATGCTGATCATGCAACTTGCGAGACCATCGAACCGGGCGGAAACTGGGCTTTCGCGACGGGTGCAAACCGGTCGCGCCCAGGTCTCGAAAGCTGACATCCAAATGGACTTTGGACGGGAGGGTTTGTTGCGCGACCGTAAGTTGGGTTATCGTCGGGGACTGAAGTTTGAGCGGTCGCAGAGTGCATTTACTTGGCGAAAACCCCACAAATGCTTCGCGCGCGGAGCTTGCGCGCGGCGGGCAAGCCGGTTGTATGCGCAAACCACTGCGGATACTTGGCGGCCAGAATTTATTCTCCCGGTAGAGCCGTTGTTTCAAGAGCATAAAAGGCGTGAACATCGAGGTCTGAAATTGGGCTAAAAACGAGCGGTCTTGCTCTTTCAGAAAGCCAGGATTTGCATTTTTTCAAAGGCCTTTGATTGGTTTGTCTGCAACAAGTCGCATACCCAGATGCGCAGGCGGCGTGCCAACAGCGCACCCTCCACGCGCAGGGTCGCGGATGAGATAGGACATCGCCGCCAGGTGTTCACCGCCGACGAAGAACGCCGGACAACGGACTGGATCCACGCCTTCGGACGCGCCTGCGTAACACTCTTGTGTCCATTCCCAGACGCTGCCGTTGAGATCGGAAATACCCTCAGGGGAGGTCAAAAAACTACCCTGTGGTTTGAGCGCACGCGGAGCGATGCCTTCTGTCAAATAGGTTGAAGCCCATGTCAACGCAGGATCTTTAAAAATCGGATCGGGCGCCTCGGGAAGAACGGCTGCCGCCATGTGGTTCCATTCGACGGCAGTAGGAAGCCGGAAGACTTGACCGGATACGTCGTTGATCCAGCCAAGGTATTCCTGAACATCGACGTAGCTGAGGCCTGTGGCGGGCGTTATCTCGGGGTCCTGATCGGGTCTTGCCCGCAGTTCAAGTGTGCACGCCCCGCCAGCATGACATATGTTCCATTCGGCAACGGTGACTTCGTGGCGTTGGACATACATGGCGTTGCCGTCCGGCAGGATCACGGGACGGTCGGCCATGACTGGCACGTAAATATCGCCAGGCGCGCGCTGCCGCAGCACGCCCCCGACCCCCCGCCGAAACCCCGAATGCCGCAAAAACGAAAGGACGTCTTAGGAGATGGGTGCCAGGGCTCTGGACGGTTGGGCATGTTGCTTCCTTTCCTATCAGATGTCTAGGTTGAAAACTCGCGTGGTGCGACGACCTGCTCCATCAGGTCATTGTCCCATTCACCTTCGACGACGAAGTGTGCGGTTGCGCCCAGCATCACGCCTTCGATCAGGTTGTGGTTCACGTAGGCGTACACGCCCGGTTGCTCGAAGGTGTAGAGCGCCGCGCCGGCGCTGCCGCCGCGCACGAACCATGTTTCCTGGTCGCGTTGCGGCGGGTTGTTGAACTTGCCGGTTTCCCAGACGAGATCGCCGTGACCGCCGATCAGGTGCGGGCGGCTGTCGCGGTTGGCCTGATTGTGGATCATCAGAACAGTCTCGCCGACTTTGGAGGTCAACGCGTGTTCACCAGTCAAGGCACCAACCGCGCCGTTGAACACCAATGGGTCGGGATCAGTGCCGCGCATCGCCTCAAGGCTGTCGGCATAGTCGTCTCCTGCGGCTTCGTAGGTGCGGTAGTCGCCGTTTTCGTCCATCGGCAGGTAGTAATCCTGTTCGCCGATATAGGCGATGCTGTCATAGCGCAGAGGATTGCCGTCCTTGTCCTTCAGGCCATCGCGGGGCAGCACCATGACGGCACCGTTCATGCCGTGTGTCACGTGATACGGGATCATCGCACCACCGGGGGCACAGTGATAGGTAAAGCAGCCCGGCTTGGTCGCCTTCCAGCGCAGCACGGTTTCTTCGCCGGGATAGACGTGGGTCAGGCCACCGCCGCCAAGCGCACCGGTCGAGGCGTGGAAGTCGATGTTGTGTTCCATCATGCTGTCGACGGGGTTGCGCAGGGTCAGTTCGACCATGTCGCCTTCGTGGCAGATGATCAGCGGACCGGGGACAGACCCGTTATAGGTCAGCGCCCAGACTTCGGCGCCGGTGTCTTCGTCAACGACCATCAGATGTTCGGTGGTCTCCATGGTGATCTCGATGATCTTGGGACCACCTGTTGCCACCTGTTCGTGGGCGGGGGCAAAGGGCGGTGCGACAAGCTCCTGTTTCACGCGGGTGTAGCCGGACAGATCAGCGGTTTGGGGCCTGCATCTGGGCTTGCTTCTTCGCATCGGCGGCATGTGTAGAGCGGGCTTGGATGTTGCGTTGATTGCCGTGTCAGCTTGGGCGCGCGGCGCATGGCCGCAATGCGCCAGCGCCTGTCATTGCGGCAGCGCCCGCAAGCACGGATCCGCGCAAAACGTTGCGGCGGTTGGTTTTCATAAGGCCGGGATTGATGAACTTTGGTCATGTTTCTCCTTTCGAGGTAGTGGTGGTGTCAGACCGCTCATGCGCCCGCACACTGTGAATTCAAAGATTGGAAAGCTGTTCTTCAAAGCGTTCCTTGGCGCCTTGCGCGGGATGCGCCCTTCAAGGAATTTGGTGGGCACTTCTGTGTCGCCAACGGCAATCGTCATCACCATGCCCATGGCAAAGTGCGGTTTGCAGATCACGCCGTAGACGCCTTCGGCGTCAAAGGTGACCTCGATCTCTTCGTTGATCTTGCGGCCTGCAAAATGCCTCGGCCCCTTCGGGGATCATGCCGTCGTTGGATTCGGCGTTGTGGCCGCGATCTGCGGCAGATGAACTTGATCGTGTCGCCCAGCTTGCGCCTGAACGAAGGCAGGTTCGAACACCATGCGTTCGCCATCGCTCGCCACGGTTGAGCATCTGAACCTCGAAGGTTTCGGCAAAGGCCGCGCCTGCCCATCAGGGCGGCGCCATGGCAAGATGCTGTTAAAGTTGCGCAATGTCTTCTTCGTTTCGTATCCTTCGTCAATGTGTTTGTTGACATCAGAATAACGCCCGCGACAGAAGGACGTTTGCTGTGTAGCACAAACTTTTCGGCGTTTTTTGTTGATGTCGAGATCAAGCACGTGGCGCACGGCCGGCGTTCATGCACATTGGACTCATGGAAGAAATGCCAACGCCCGCACGGTCGGCTGGATGAAAGCCTGCTGACGCATCTGCCGCCATTTTCGAAGCTGGACGACGTCAGATCCGCGACAATTCTCGATCAGGCCACCTCGCGTCGCTACGATAAGCGGCGTACGCGATCTTTGAAGAAGGTGCCAACGCAGAGCGGTTCTATCATGCTGCTGGATGGATATGTCCGGGTGGTGCGGATCACGCCGAGCGGCGAACAGGTCACCGCGCTGCATATCCCGGCGGGTCAGCTGCTGGGCATCGCCAAGGCAATTGGCCGCGAGACGTATCCTGCCACGGCAATTGCCGCGACGGAATCGATTGCGCTATCTTGGCCGACGCGGCTTTGGGATGGTTTCGTTCGCGGACTACGACGGGTTTGCGACCGAAACCTACAAGACCGTCGGGCAATCGCATCGGTGAACTGAACACCGCATCGTCGAAATGGCGACCCAGCAGGTCGAACAGCGCGTCGCCAATGCGCTGCGGCTGATCAACCAGACGGGGCGCAAGGTCGACGACGGGATCGAGATCGATTTTCCGATCACGCGTCAGGACCTTGTCGGAATTGACGGCCACGACGCTGCATACTGTCAGCCGCCTGCTCAGCGGCTGGGAAAAGCAGGGGATCGTGCAAAGCCAGCGCAAGCGCATCACGGTCTGCGATCCGCATGCACTGGTTATTTGCTGGCCGGCACACAGGCATCTACGCCTGACAGCGGCCTCGTAAGTTCGGCGTAGAACGCGTCCTCATCAAGCTCGTATTCCTGCGCAGGCATCCGTGACGGTGTGAAACGGGCTCACAAGGCAGCCGACACACAGCATCTTGTGGCGAATGAAAACCGGGATCGTCTGCGGCCATTCGTCATCAGATCCGCTCAACGGCAGATCCGGATCGTCGAATTTCAGTGCATGTCGCATGGATGTCCTCCTTGATCTAGGTCGACTCTAATTGCCCAATCCGATCCAAAACGTTGCGCTGGCACAAACTTTGCCGCCGACCTTGATCGTAAAAAAGGCCATCCCGAGTTCAAGGAGGCCGCAACATGGCTGAGTTTCTAACAAAATCGCGGGCGCGAAACATCTTTTACGGAGGCTCGATTTTCTTTGTCGTGGTCTTTCATCGCGCTGACCGTCATCAGCCACAGATACGTGGTCGAACGTATCAACCGCTGGCATGCCGCTGACCGAAGAGGTCATTCTGGGCAAGCACGTCTGGGAACGCCATTCCTGCATCAACTGCCACACCCTGCATGGCGAAGGCGCGTATTTCGCGCCCGAGGTTGGCAACGTGATGACCCGTTGGGGCGTCGAGGACGACCCGGAAGGCGCGTATGAAACGCTTGATGGCTGGATGAAAGCCATGCCCACCGGCATCGAAGGCCGCCGCCAGATGCCCGGCTACCTGTTCACCGAAGAAGAGCTACGCGGCCTCGCCGAATTTCTGCGCTGGGCCGATCAGACAGACACGCAGGGCTGGCCGCCCAATGACGCGGGATAAGGAGGGCGCATAGATGAAATATCAAATCTCAAAGCGTCGCGTACGCCTATTTTCTGGCCGCAATGGCGCTGTTCGGCATTCAGGTGCTTGGCGGGTTGCTGGCCGGCTGGATCTATGTCTCGCCCAACTTCCTGTCGGAAATCCTGCCGTTCAACGTGATCCGCATGATCCACACCAACGCGCTGATCGTCTGGCTGCTGCTGGGCTTCTTCGGTGCCGCCTATTTCCTCGTCCCCGAAGAATCCGAGCGCGAGATTTATTCGGTCAAAGCTGGCCTATCTGCAGCTGATCATCTTCTGGTGGTCGGCACGCTGGGTGCGGTCGGCAGTCTACCTTGTTGGCATCCATGGCGGGCGCGAGTTTCTGGAACAGCCACTTTGGGTCAAGTTCGGCATTCTCGTGGCCGCGTTGATTTTCCTTTTCAACATCTCGATGACCGTTCTGGCGGGCAAGAAAACGGCGATCACCAACGTGTTGTTGATGGGCCTTTGGTTGCTGTCACTTCTCTGGGTGTTTGCCTTCATCAACCCTGACAACCTGTCGCTGGACAAGATGTACTGGTGGTTCGTCGTCCACCTCTGGGTCGAAGCGACCTGGGAACTGGTCATGGCGTCGATCCTTGCCTTCCTGCTGCTCAAGCTGACGGGCGTGGACCGCGAGGTGGTGGAAAAATGGCTGTATGTCATTGTCGCCACCGCGCTCTTCTCCGGCATTCTCGGCACCGGGCACCACTTCTACTGGATTGGCCTGCCGGGCTATTGGCAGTGGATCGGCTCGATCTTTTCGACCTTCGAGGTGATCCCCTTCTTCCTGATGATGTCCTTTGCCTTCGTCATGGTCTGGAAGGGCCGCAAACGAACCACCCGAACAAGGCCGCGCTTTTGTGGTCGCTGGGGTCCAGCACCGTCGCCTTCTTTGGCGCAGGCGTCTGGGGCTTCCTGCACACGCTGCACGGGGTCAACTTCTACAGCCACGGCACGCAGATCACCGCCGCCCACGGGCATCTTGCCTTTTACGGAGCTTATGTCGCGCTGAACCTTGCAATCATCACCTATGCGATGCCGATGCTGCGGGAACGCCAGCCCTATAACCAGGTGCTGAACATCGCGTCTTTCTGGCTGATGACCGGGCGGTATGGCCTTCATGACCTTCGTGCTGACCTTTGCCGGGACCATCCAGACGCACATGCAGCGGGTGGTAGGTGACTATTACATGGACGTGCAGGAAAGCCTGGCGATCTTCTACATGATGCGGTGGGGCGCGGGCCTTGCCGTGGTGATCGGGGCGATCCTGTTCATCTATTCCATGCTGGTTGTCCGCAATACCGAGATCATCGAACCCGGTTCTGCCAACCCCGTTCCCGGAGAATAAGCCATGAACATGCAATCACTCCACAATGCCTGCCGTTTTATCAGCCCACGGGCGCGAATGCGATCTGTTCGAAACGGCCCATACAAACGGTTTGCCCCTTCTTTTGAAGGGGCCGACCGGCTGCGGCAAAACCCGGTTTGTCGAACATATGGCGGCAAAGCTGGGCAAGCCGCTTTATACCGTCGCCTGCCATGACGATCTGTCGGCGGCGGACCTGATCGGGCGCTACCTGCTCAAGGGCGGCGAGACCGTCTGGGTCGACGGACCGCTGACCAGCGCGGTGCGCGAGGGCGGGATCTGCTACCTCGATGAGGTGGTCGAGGCCCGCAAGGACGTGACCGTTGTACTGCATCCGTTAACCGATAATCGCCGCACGCTGATGATCGACCGCACCGGCGAAGAACTGGTGGCACCCAAGGATTTTATGCTCGTGGCCTCCTACAACCCCGGCTACCAGAACGTGCTCAAACGGCTGAAACCATCAACGCGCCAGCGGTTTTTGTCGATCTCATTCGACTTCCCCAAGGCCGAGACCGAAATCGCCGTGGTCGCCTCCGAAAGCGGTCTGGAGGCGGGGCGCGTCGCCCCGCTGGTGCGGCTGGCGGGGCATATCCGGAACTGTCGGGCATGGACCTCGAAGAGGGCGTCTCGACCCGCCTGCTGATCTATGCCGCCACTCTGATGGCCGGTGGCATGGGCGTCGATCAGGCGCTTGAGGCGGCTGTGATCGAACCCCTGAGCGATGAGCCCGATGTGCAGCAAGCGCTGCGCGATCTGATCTCGACCATTTACGGATAGACCCATGCACCTGCTTGACCTCATGGAGCCCGAAGAAACCGTTGGCAATATCTGGCACGATATGGCCAGCGGGATCGGTGCCGATGTCACCTATCCGGAGGCGGGCGTCCCGCTTGCGTCGGTGCGGCCCAGCCTTGCGGTGCTGTTCCGATCGCTTGGCGGTGCCGCTGGGCGTCGAGCTGGGCGAGGCCGCGGCGACGCTTGGTGCAGCACCGCCAGCCGCTGCGGCGCAAACTGGGAGCGGACCGCGACCGGGAATGGGTCGCGCGCTTTGATGGCGAACGCTTGCGCTGCCCCCGTTGATCGCGGCCTTTCCCGACGCCGCGCTGAACCGTGCGGCCTATTTCTGGCTCACCGCGCTGGCCGCGCTGGTGGATGCGTCGCAGTTGGATTTTCCGCACGACGGCCCGGCGCAGGATTGTGCGCAAATCCGGCCAATGCCGCTTGCGGCGGATGCGGCCTATGCGGCCTGTCCGGGACTGCGCGCGTCCTATGCGGAAATGGCAAAAGCCTGCGCTGCCGACACGGCCCGACGTTTGCGCCCGACGCCGGAGGCCGCGCTCGAAGCGGCCATTCGCGATCAGCTTTGCGGCGGGTCGCCAGTTCTGGCAACGGACCCTGCAGCGCGCGGGTATATGCCAATTGCCCCTGTGCCGATCTGGCTGCACTTTGTGCAACCCGGCTCGGGCGCGGCGGCGGATGACGCAGAGGGCGATCCGGCCGCGCCGCCGCCCAATGCAGCGCATAGCAAGCGCAAGCTGGGAAAGCGCAAGGATCAGGACCAGAACAACCGCAAGGACAGCTTTATCATCCACCGCTTTGAATCGATCTTGTCGTGGGTCGAGTCAATGAACATCAACCGCAGCGTTGACGATGACGACGACGAAAACGCTCAAAAGGCGGCAGACGATCAGGACGAAATCACCCTGTCCAAACAGGATCGCAAGGCGGCGACGCGCCTGCGCCTGCACCTTGATCTGTCGCCTGCCGATGCTGATCACGAGGCGTTGGCCGGGAAATACACCTATCCGGAATGGAACCACCGGTCCCGCAGTTATATGGCGGATCATTGCCGCGTGCTGGATGCGCCCGCGCAACCGGAGGACACGATTTTTGTTCCCAATGACAGACGGATGCGCGAAGTCCGCCGTCAGTTTGAGGCCTTGCGTCCGCGCCGGATCCTGCAGCCGCGTCAGGTTGACGGAACCGAGCTGGACCTGGACGCCTTGCTGACAGCGCGCGCCGATCTGGTGGCAACCGGGCGCGGGTCGGATCGCATCTGGCAATCCGCGCGCCAGACCGACCGTGACCTTTCCGTGGCCTTCCTGATCGACACCTCGCGGTCCACCGAAGCGGCGATTGGCGACACTTCTGTAATAGAAGTTGCCCGCGAAGCGATGGCAGCTTTGGCAGGCGGCATTGATGCGGCCGGAGATCGGCTGGCCATCTGGGGGTTCTCATCGTTGCGTCGGGACCGGGTTTTTCTTACACGCTGCAAAGAATTCGACGCCCCGATGTCCACTGACATCACAGCCAATATCGGTGCGTTGAAACCCGGACACTATACCCGACTTGGCTCCGCGATCCGGCACGTCAGCGCGCAATTGGCCGAAGAACCCAGCGCCCGCAAGCTGCTGATCGTGCTGACCGATGGCAAGCCCAATGACCTTGACCACTATGAAGGCCAACACGGCATCGAAGACAGCCACATGGCCGTGCGCGAGGCCCGCAATGCGGGTCAAAGCCTGCATGGCATCATCATCGACGAAGACGGCCAGGATTGGTTCGCACGCATTTTTGGCCGCGGCGGCTTTACCCTTTTGCCCAACCCGGAACGCCTGACCAAGGCGCTGCCGGACATCTACCGCACTCTGACACAGGAGACCTGACATGCTCAGTCGTATAACGCTTATCCTTGCAAGCCTCATGGCTTTGCCGGTTTTGGCCGAAGGCTTCGACCGCCCAATCCCGCAGGCGCAATCGGCGACCGCCGAATTCTGGTACGCGCTGGCCTGTCTTGCACTGGTTGCTGCGATGATTGTGGTTCAGCGGCTGGTGTCGCGCAGATGACCCAAGCCTCGTCAGGGCAGGCGGGCTGGTCTACGGGTCAGATCGCGCTGGCTCTCTTCCCATTCGGGGCAGGAGCCGCAGCGGTGAACGTCTTTTTTGCCTCGCTGATCTTCAGTTGGATGGGTGCCCCGATCGCGTCGGCCGCGTGGTCGATTGCGCTTGGATGTCTTATCGGCGCGCCTGCCACGTGGTACTTTGCCCGCCATATCCGACACCTGATGGATGTTGCCGACAGAAAGCCAGAGACATGAAAATCGAGATGAAGGACGGCCAGCCGATTGTCGATGCCAAGGACGTGGCAGACTTGCTGGGCCTGAGCGAGGCTAACGTTCAAGCCAAGATGCGCGCCAAAGAGATTACAACCCGGTTCGAGACCGGAGTAGACGAGGATGCAGGCCGTATACGTCTGACGTTCTTTTACGGCAGCAAGAAAGTGCGCCTGACATGTTCCGAGGACGGAACGGTCCTCAAGACGTTGCGCACGGATATCAGAGGCCGCTCGTGACACAGACATCGGCAGAGCGAAGCCGCGCATGGCAAGGGCCTGCGCTCTTCAGCTACGGGTTTCGACCCTTCTTTCTGTTCGGAGCCATCTGGGTCGTGTTGGCGATGCTGGTCTGGCTGGCGGCTTTGACAGGCGCGATCGATTTGCTCACGCGATTTGACCACGTTTCGTGGCACGCGCATGAGTTCCTCTTCGGCTATCTGGGGGCAGTGTTGGCAGGCTTTCTGCTGACGGCGGTTCCAAACTGGACCGGACGATTGCCGATGGTCGGATGGCGCTTGGCGGCGTTGTTTGCCCTGTGGGTTGCGGGCCGGATCGCGGTGTTCTTTTCCGCCCTTATGCCTGTCGCGGTGGCGCCTGTTGTTGATCTTGCCTTCCTGCTGGTTTTGAGTGGATTAATCCTGCGCGAGATCGTGGCGGGCAAGAACTGGCGCAACCTGATCGTGCTGGCAATGCTGGCGGTGTTCACGCTTGCCAATGGCCTGTTCCACTTTGAGGCGCTGCGCGGCGATTATGCAGCGCAGGGTTTCGGTCTACGCCTGGGTCTTGCGACAGCTGTGATGATGATCGCGGTCATCGGTGGACGGATCATTCCGTCCTTCACCGGAAACTGGCTGGCGCGCACCGACAACTCCGTGCGCCCGGCGCCGCCGATGCAGCGTTTTGACAAGACGGTTCTTGTGTCGAGCATCGTGGTCTTGGCCCTTTGGGTCGTGCAGCCTTTCGAGAGACTGACGGGCATCGCCCTTATCGTCTTTGGCCTCTTGCACCTTGCACGCCTGCTTCGCTGGCAAGGGCATCAAACACTTAGCGAACCACTCGTTTGGGTGCTTCATGTCTCGTATATGTTCATCCCGGTTGGTGCTTTTGCTCTTGGTCTTGATCAACTGGCTGGCAATCACGGGATGGCGGGTGCACAGCATTTATGGATGGCAGGGGCTGTCAGCGCCATGACGTTGGCCGTGATGACGCGCGCCACGTTGGGGCACACGGGGCAAGAGCTGACAGCAAACCGGATCACCGTCGCAATCTACCTGTGCCTGTTCGGGTCAGTCTTGGCACGTCTTTGGACATTGGTCTGGGTGGAAATGAGCTACGTTTCCGGCATCCTCTGGTTGGCGGCATTTGGCGGTTTTGTGCTTGCATATGGCCCCGCGTTGCTGCGCCAGAAACCGGAGAAAGCGGCGTGAGCTGGGCAGGATTTGCAGCGGTTTTCACCTTGTTTTTCCTGACTCATTCCGTACCGGTACGGCCGGCCATCAGATCGTTCGTGACAGCGAAGATCGGCTTGCAGGGTTTTAGCGTTATGTACTCTGTGTTGTCGCTGGCCATGTTAACGCTTTTGATATGGTCGGCGGGCGAGGCACCGTTCATCCAGCTTTGGCCCCAAATACCGTGGCACCGCGATGTGACACATCTGGGAATGCTTGCAGTTTTCCTGATACTCGCGCTGAGCATCGCACGTCCCAACCCGTTTTCCTTTGGCGGGGCGCGTAACGATCAATACGATCCGACACGGCCCGGCATCACCAGTTGGACCCGCCACCCGATCCTGCTTGCACTGGCGCTTTGGGCTTTTGCGCATCTTCTGCCAAACGGCGATCTCGCGCATGTCCTTTTGTTCGGCGTCCTTGGGGTTTTCGCCATAGCTGGGCAAAGCCTGATAGATAAACGGAAAAGGCGCAGTCTTAGCGTAGCAGAGTGGCAGGATTTGAACACCATGCGAAGTAGAGGTGCATGGGTACACGCGCCGACATCATGGCGAGTATTAGGTTTGCGCCTATTTATTGGCACCACCACCTTCATTGCGCTGCTTTGGGCCCATAATTACGTTATTGGCGTTTCGGCTTTTTGAGAGGACCCAAGCGCTGCGAAGCCCACGATGAGCCTGGAATTGTAATGCGTTCGGGTAGATGTTGATCCTGCCCAGCAAGAACACAGCTGCATGCGTTTTGCTCATGTGACCGACAATTGCGTTCCAGCTGCTCAAGTTAACTTTGGAAATTGCACAACGGAAGTTCAATCACTCGGGCCAATGGTTTTTCCGGTCAAAGCAAAGCTTTTCGACCCTATGAGTGCTTCGTTGTGCATCCTACCGTTCCCGTATCTGAAGGCCGGCTAGAATCGTTCGACCCATGGACGTAAGGCGACCTCATTGGTCCAGGCACTGCGGTCCTGTTCGATCAGGTGGCGATAGGTGCGGGCAATGGCGTCAGGCCGAAGCATTGAACCCGGTTTGTCTTCAGGCTCTGTCCGACCCGGGTTCAGAATGCCGCCGTCGATGTTCACCCAAGCCACATGGATGCCCTGAGGATGCAGTTCACGCGCCATGCTCTCGGCAAGACCGCGTTGGGCGAACTTGCCCATGGCAAAAGGTGCGGACTGCGGGAAGCCTTTGACACCAGCAGAGGCACCCGTGAACAGGATGGTGCCACGCGTCCCCTCAATCGGTTCCGCGCTCAGCATGTGTCTGGCCGCGTGCTTGCCTGTCAGGAACGCCCCGATTGCCGTCACCTCGATGGCGTTGCGCACATCCTCTGCGGAGAGTTCCGAAATCGGCCCGCGCACTCGAGCTGAGGGGTTGTAGATCACGACGCGTGGTGCAGCGGGAAGGCTGTCGAACAGCGCCGCGACAGCGTCTTCGTCCGTTGCATCCAGCTGGACCGTCCGAGCGCCGGTTTCGTCGGCCAAAGATCGCATTTTGCCCGTGCTGCGGGCCGCCAGTGTTAAGGAATAGTCTTCCGCAAGGTTCCGCGCCAAAGCTGCCGAAAGGCCATCGCCGACCCCAATGATGACAGCCTGTGGTTTGGACATCGAAACTCCTTCCTTAATACTCAGCAGATACTTGACCTACGAATGCGCATGAAATAGGTCGTAACACGTTGAGCGGGCGTTGTGTAATGGTAAGACCTCAGCCTTCCAAGCTGATGATGCGGGTTCGATTCCCGCCGCCCGCTCCAGGCCTCCAGATTTGCAGTTCCAACCGTCCAGTGTCCTTACCCAGAGGCATCTCAGGATCGCGATATCGGAACTTCGAAAATGGATCAAAGCAATGCTTTCCAAGCCTTCTTATCGCAACATTGGGCAACGTGTCGCGTCGCGATGTCTTGACCCTGACGCCGCAGACGGCCATGAAATGGTCCGACACACGCAGGAGAGAAAATGGCCCGTCCGACAACACCGGCGCCGAATGTACCGGGCGCTCAAGATGAGCGAGAAAAGTCCAAACAGATTGGCGCTTTGCGTGCGCTGGTTCCGTTCATGTGGCCGTATCGCAAACTCGCGTTTTTGGCCGTTGCCGCATTGGTTCTGACGGCCATGGTGTCGTTGACCCTGCCCTTGGCCGTGCGCCGGGTGGTCGACAATTTCGGTGCAGAAAACGCATATATTCTCGATCTGTATTTTGGGGCTGCCCTGGGGATTGCGGCCCTTCTCGCGGTGGGAACCGGGTTGCGCTACGCCTTGGTAACGCGACTGGGCGAACGGGTTGTGGCCGACATTCGCAAGGCCGTTTTCGACCGTGTGGTCGGCATGAGCCCACAATTTTACGAACGGATCATGACCGGCGAAGTGCTTAGCCGCATCACGACGGATACAACGCTGATTTTGTCCGTGATTGGGTCCAGCGTCTCGATCGCGCTGCGCAACCTGCTGATCTTTGCCGGCGGCCTTATCCTGATGTTGCTGACATCGCCCAAGTTGACGGGCCTTGTGTTGTTGATAGTGCCGGCGGTGATCATACCGATCCTGGTGCTGGGTCGGCGCCTGCGTGTTATCAGCCGCGAAAACCAGGACTGGATCGCCGCGTCCTCAGGCAACGCGTCTGAATCGCTCAGCTCCGTGCAAACCGTTCAGGCCTTTACGCACGAAACCGCCAGTCGCAAGCAATTCGCCGATGTGACCGAATTGTCTTATGACGCGGCGCGCCGGCGGATCACCACCCGTGCCATCATGACGGTCATCGTTATCTTTCTGGTGTTTTCGGGCATCGTCGGCGTGCTGTGGGTCGGCGCACGCGACGTCCGACTAGGGGACATGACCCCCGGCGCGCTGGTGCAGTTCGTGATCTATGCGGTCATGGTCGCCGGTGGAGTGGCGGCCCTGTCCGAGATTTGGGGCGAATTGCAGCGCGCCGCAGGGGCCACGGAACGGCTGGTGGAATTGTTGCAAACCGAAGATACGGTTACGGACCCAGTGCACCCCATGGCCCTGCCCAGTCCGGTGACCGGGCGGATAACATTCGACGATGTGAGTTTTGCCTACCCCGCGCGCCCCAAAGTGCAGGCACTGGACCATGTGGACCTCGTTATCGAACCGGGTGAAACCGTAGCCTTTGTGGGCCCATCCGGTGCAGGCAAGACAACGATCATCCAGATGATCCTGCGGTTTTATGATCCGACCAGCGGCAAAATCACGTTGGACGGGGTCGATCTTGCGCAGATGCGCCGCGATGATTTTCGCAAGGCGGTCGCCCTGGTGCCTCAGGATCCGGTGATTTTCGCAGCCTCTGCCCGTGAAAACATCCGTTTCGGGCGCCCTGATGCGACGGACGCCGAGATCGAAGACGCGGCCAAGGCGGCCGCGGCCGACGCGTTTATCGCGGAATTGCCGGAAGGGTACGACACTTATCTGGGCGAACGGGGCGTAATGCTGTCGGGCGGACAAAAGCAACGTATCGCCATTGCGCGCGCTATTTTGCGTAACGCCTCGGTGCTTTTGCTCGATGAGGCCACCAGCGCATTGGATGCCGAAAGCGAACGTGCGGTTCAGGCCGCGGTGGATGAATTGAGCATCGGGCGCACCACATTGATCGTGGCCCACCGACTTGCGACCGTCAAAAAGGCGGACAGGATCGTGGTGCTGGATCAAGGGCGCATCGTGGCACAAGGCCCGCACAACAAGCTGGTGTCAGAAGACGGGCTTTATGCGCGACTGGCACGTCTGCAATTCACCGATGGTTTGGCGGCGGAATAATTCCCCTTCTCAAAACCTGTGCATGTGGTCAATGTAAGAATTCCTGTTCAAAAAAGGGAGTTCGAACATGGGATTGTGGAATTTTGTAAAGTCGGCGGGCAAGAAAGTCTTTGGCGGAGACGACGAAGTGAGTGCTGAGGCCGTTCAAAACGAATTGAAAGACATCGGTCTGGATACGGATGGTCTGGACGTTCAGGTCGAGGGCGACAAGGTACGGCTCTCGGGGGCTGGGCTGTCGCAGGACATCAAGGAAAAGGTGATCCTTGCTGTTGGTAATCTGGTAGGTGTCTCGGCGGTGGAGGACGAATCTTCAGCAGACGCGCCGCAACCGGTGCTTCACACCGTTGAAAAGGGCGACACACTCTGGGGCATTGCGGCCAAGACCCTCGGAAATGGCGCGCGCTACGAAGAGATATTCGAAGCCAACAAGCCGATGCTGAGCCATCCTGACAAGATTTACCCCGGTCAGGTTCTGCGTATTCCACAAGATACCTGAGCCAAGGATCCCGCCGCGCTCCGGAAAACCGGTGGCGCGGACCATGTGCCAAGGGATCGCTGCGGTTTTCGCCGCCATTTTGGAATGTCGGGAAGATTGGTCAACCCGGCCACGACCTTGCGTCTGCTATGACGCAAGGTTGTCGGCCCTTGCAGGCTTGCTCTTTTGAGCCGCTGCGGTCATCCTGTCCAGCAAAGATATATAGGCCCGAAAACGGGCGCTCTGGGAGGAATTGAAATGACCTATGCCGGTATGGAAGACCGAGATGCGATTGAGGCCGAGGTGCCTTGGGCTGACCGCGATGTTCCCAAAACGCTCTTTGGTCAATTGACCGAAACGGCAACCAAATTCCCCAACCACAATGCGGTAAGCTACCAGCTGTTCTCTGGGCCGGCAGACAAGGCTGAAACCCTGACGTGGCAGGCCTTGTTGGCCAAGACGTGTCAGACAGCCAACATGTTCCGTGACCTCGGGATTGGTCCGAAAGACGTAGTTGCGTACATCCTGCCCAACTGCAACGAAACCGTTCTGGCGATGCTTGGCGGGGCCGTTGCTGGGATCGTCAATCCGATCAACCCGCTGCTTGATGCCGAACAGATCGGATCCATCCTGCGCGAGACCGACGCCAAAGTCGTGGTGACGCTGCGGCCTTTCCCCAAGACGGATGTCGCCGACAAAACGGCCGAAGCGGTGGCCTTGGCCCCGAACGTCAAGACGGTTCTGGAAGTGGACCTGCTGCGTTATCTGACGCCACCGAAGTCCTGGATCGTGCCGCTGGTTCGGCCCAAACGCAACGTGCAAAATCAGGCCACGTACCTGAACTTCAATACGGAAATGGGCAAACGCGCGACGACGCTGCAATTCGAAGACGTGCAGGAAGACCGCGTGGCGTGCTACTTCCACACAGGCGGCACGACGGGTATGCCAAAGGTCGCCCAGCACAAGTATTCGGGCTTGATCTACAACGGCTGGATCGGTGCGCGGGTGCTTTTGACCGAAGACGACAACCTGCTGTGCCCTTTGCCGCTGTTTCACGTCATGGCCTGCCATGTGATCCTGATGGGGGCTGTGGCCAGTGGGGCGCATGTGGTGTTCCCAACGCCACAAGGCTACCGGGGCGAAGGTGTTTTCGACAACATCTGGAAGCTGACCGAACGCTGGAAGATCACGTTCATCGTCTCCGTGCCGACCGCGCTGGCTGCTATGATGCAGCGCCCGGTTGATGCGGATGTGAGCACAGTGAAAACGGCGTTTTCCGGCTCGGCACCGCTGGCTTTGGAGCTGTTCAAGCGATTTGAAGAAGCCACCGGTGTCACCATCGTAGAGGGCTACGGGATGACAGAGGCCACCTGTCTGGTGTCCGGGAACCCAGTGGACGGCTTGAAAAAGGTCGGCAGCGTCGGCATTCCGTTCCCCTACACCAAGGTCAAGATCATCAACGCCACCGTGGACGGCCCTGCCGAAGCTACGGTCGATGACGTGGGCGAGATCTGCATTGCCAACCCAGGCGTCGTCACTGGCCACACCTACACCGAAGAGGACAAGAACAAGGATCTCTTTTACGGAGAGTATCTGCGCACCGGCGATCTGGGCCGTATCGATGCGGATGGATATCTGTGGATCACGGGCCGGGCCAAGGATTTGATCATTCGCGGTGGCCACAACATCGACCCCGCTGAAATTGAAGAGGCGCTGCTGGGTCACCCTGCGGTTGGCTTTGCGGGTGCCATTGGACAGCCGGATGCGCATGCGGGCGAGGTGCCATGCGCCTTTGTTGAACTGGTCGGCGGAGCATCCGTGACAGAGGCCGAATTGTTGAAGTTCTGCAAGGAACATGTCCACGAACGCGCCGCCCAGCCCAAGCATATGACCATCATGGGCGAGTTGCCCAAGACCGCCGTCGGCAAGATCTTCAAGCCGGATTTGCGCAAGCATGCAACGACGCGCGTGTTCAACGAAACGCTGTCAGGGGCGGGTCTGGCCGCGCGCGTGACGTCTGTCGTTGAAGACAAAAAGCGTGGTCTGGTGGCGCAGATCGAGCCGAACGGATCCAGCGCAGAAGAGATCAAAACCGTCTTGGGCGGGTTCGTTCAGAAGTGGGATGTCAAGGGTGCTGCACTCGCAGCGGAGTAAAGCATGCCTGACTATAAAACGCTGATCGACGCGGAAATGTGGGCGTATATCGACAAGTTCGATAGCCTCTATCCCGAAGACGCCGTCGATCTTGATGTCGCGGGGCAACGGCAGGTCTATGACGCGATGTGTCAGGCGTTTCACGCAGGCATGCCAGCGGGCGTTGTCTCTACTGATGAACGCCACGCAAAAGTGGCGTGCCGACGCTATGAGTGCGGCACCACGGATGTGACAGTCGTCTACTATCACGGCGGAGGCTTTGTCGTCGGCGGGCTGGATAGTCACGACGACGTCTGCGCCGAACTCTGCGCGCGCACGGGATACCGGGTCGTTGCCGTTGATTATGGCTTGGCGCCAGAAACGGTGTTCCCGGGCTGTTTTAACGATGCGTGGGCGGCATATAACGCAATACGCGCGCGCTGGGACGGGCCGATTGTTCTGGCGGGCGACAGTGCGGGCGGAAACCTTGCCGCAGCCGTCGCGCATGCGGCACGTGGCCAAAGGGAGATGCCGGTCGGACAGGTGCTGATCTATCCCGGTCTGGGCGGTGACTGGACGTCTGGGTCCTTTGTCGAACATGCCAATGCCCCGCATCTGACGCTGCGTGATATGGAGTTTTACAAGACCGTACGCTTTGGCGGGCAGGAACCGCCGTTGGATGATCCGCGCTGTGCGCCTTTGCAGGATACAGATTTTTCCAACCTCCCTCCGACAGTGATCGTGACCGCGCAATGTGATCCCTTGTCCAGTGACGGCGGCAGTTACCGTGACGCGATCAATGGGGCAGGTGGCAAGGCGGTGTGGTTTGAAGAAGCGGGTCTTGTTCACGCCTGTTTGCGGGCGCGAAACATGTCGTCGCGCGCGGCTGTGTTTTTTGACCGGGTGGTTGATGGCGTGGCGGCTTTGGGACGCCGTGAGTGGCCCTACTGAGCCAGAGCCAAGTCTTTCTTCCAAGGCGGCACAGGGCGGGCGCCCCACGTGATCAGGTCAGAAAAGCCTTGGCCTTCATCGTCTGTGGGATCTCCGCCCCAAGGCGGCTCAGGATTGTCGGGGCGAGTTGCACCTGCTCGATCACCACATCTGCCTCAGGTCCTTTTGCGTCTCCGAAGTAATAAAGCGCAGTCTCTTGCTGCAACGCGCCGCGCCCACCGTGATGGCCACGGTCGTCCTGCCCATGATCAGCCGTCACAATCACCTCATAGCCAGCTGCGCGCCACTGCGGAATAAAGGGGGCCAGCATCTCGTCCATCACGAAACAGGCGTGATCCATCTGGTTGCATTCGTGATGAAAGCGGTGCCCCATGCTATCGAGCGTGCAGGTGTGCAGCATCCCGTAATTCAATCCGAAACGCAGGCATAGGCTGGTCAAAGTAGCGAAAAGATCGACGTCGGAGGGCGTCATCTGATTGTTATGGCCGTAGCCCGTCATGGTGTGAAAACGACCGTGGTTGATCGTGCCACTGTCGGGCTCGTCGTATTCGATATCGCGAACGTAATCAAAGGGATGGCGGTTGAAGAACTCGGACCAGAACGAATGTGCGACGGCTCCTGTGGTACCACCTGCCTTACGGGTTTCAGAGAAAACATCCGGGTGGTTGAGCCGAAACACGTTGCCATTTCCGGTGCAGCCATGTTCGGCCGCCGTGACGCCGGTGTGGATCGTCGCATAGCATGTCGCCGAGATCGACGGGAGGGCGGCGCGCATCTTCCAGACGCGGGCATCGCCGCTGTCGATCCATCCTTCGAGGTTGCCGAACAAGCGGCGGAAATTGCGGTAGGGCACCCCGTCGAGAATGATGAGAAGCAGTTTTTTGTCCATGTGGTGGTCCTCGGTCTGGAGTACCCTATCTGAGCGCAAGCGCAGCGTGTACGCAACGGGAAAGACGCAATTTTGCCTCCGCCGTCATGTCAGGGGATGGCCCAGTGTCGCACTGGAACTCTTTGGTGTTTTACCGGTCCGCATGACGGTGCTTTGAACGGGGTGTCCGAAACAGGATGAAACGCCAGGGATGCGCGCACAGCGGGTTGTTGTAGCGACTGATCGGCCGTGACGCATGTCATGAGTTGAATTGCTGTGCGCACACAGGGCGGCTTGGGGTCGTGACCCTTAAAGAACCTGTCACGACGAGCAAGAAACTCCACTAACCGTGTAGCAATGCGATCACCATAGCCCGCGATGAGCCGTCGCGCCGCGACGTCCTGAAACTGGCGTGCAACGGTGCGTTTGGCGCTGTGGGGCTGGGCGCTGAAGGGTATTTCGGGGTGGTATCTTTCCGCGTGCGCGCCGCAGAGCATGACCTGACCCGCATTGAGCAGGGTGATCCAGTGGTGGTGCAGGTGCATGACCCTTCCTGCCCGAAGTGCACAGCGTCGTAGAAACAGACGCGCGCGGTGCTCAAAGCCTGCAACAAAGGGCCGCTGATCAGTTCGGTGGCGGGTATCAACCTTGATGAGGGGCGCGCCCTTGCGGTGCAGCATGGGGTGGACCACGGGACGCTGTTGCTGATGGACGGGCGAGGCGCCATGTAGCGGACCGTTCAAGGGGTGCATACCCAAGTTGAACTGGAGCCTATGTGCGGAGCTTAAGGCAAGGGAAGTGGCTTGAGAGCCGCGGCAGTGCCGACAGCTTCGCCTTTTGCACTGGCCGCTATTGCGGACGCCGCATCGGTTCGCATTCGCCACAAAGATTTCGCCGCGTCGTGCCTAAACCCGAAGGGGTGCGGACTTGACGGATCTTGACCCAAGTTGCTCCCACAGCCGTTTTTGACAGATTGCGGACCTTGCGCGTAGTCCGACAGCAAATGACCAGCGACGGGATCACACAGCATCCAGTTTGCTATCGATGGCGACATTGAGCAGCGCCAGATCGCTCAAACCCGTTTTGGATGAAACTTCGTTTCTGGCGGATGACCCGACCTTTGTTCCAGGCTCAGCGTTTTGGGGTGACTGGGAGAAGTTGGAGACTTGGCATGATCTGCCCTCCAATCCTTCCGCGATGCCCAAACATCAGCGCCGCGCTGATATCTCAAGACGACCGGAGGTTTGAATGGCAGGTTTCCAAGGGCATCTTTACGCATCGCTGCTGCCGATACAATGGGCCGCAAAGAGCCCAAAATGCGCGCAAATGAGACCGTCCAGCACGCAAAATCAACCGGAATAGAATGAGCGACGGAAAAACCTATGCATGTGCCGTTGTAAAATGCCATCTGCTCCTAAACGACGGTGCGGCGTATTGCAGTGATCCAGGTATTTACTTTATAAAGTAACAAACGACTCGATATTCAGGGAGCGCTTCATGCGTAAGCAGGCCGCGACGCGACAATCAGATGTTCTTAAGGTTCTCAAAAAGAACGGTAAACCGATGACGGCCTATGCCATTCTTGATCAGATGCAGCTTGGTGAGCCGGGTCTCGCAGCACCCACAATCTATCGCACGCTGGCAGCCCTTACCGAACAAGGTCGGGCGCATCGGCTGGAGTCGATCAAGGCGTTTGTCCCTTGCCGCTGCGATCATGAAGCATCTGTTCCAGTGCTTGCCGTTTGCGAGGAATGTGGCACCGTTGAGGAGCACGATGGAACACCCCTGTTGCAGAAACTCACGGCGCTTTCGGCGAAATCGGCGTTCCAGGCGACGCGCCATATCGTTGAAATCCACGGGCGCTGCCAGACATGCGCGGCATAAGTTCCGCCCAACCACAAAAGGATCACGCACTATGACCAGACTAGTTTCCGCTGCACTTGTCTTGCTGACCGCCAGCGCCGTTACAGCCGAAGAAACTCGGCAGCTGGATGCGCACGAACATGGCGTTGGCCAGCTCGACATCGCTTTTGATGGTGACCAGATCGCGATGGAGCTGCACGCGCCTGGTGCGGATATCGTGGGCTTTGAATATACGGCTGAAAGCGTTGAAGATCGCGCCAAGGTGGATGCGGCGGTGGCAACGCTGGCACGGCCTCTGGACCTGTTCGTCATGCCCGTTGCCGCCGGATGCAGCGTAGTGCAGGCGAGCGCTTCGTTGGAAAGTGAAGCGGCGCAGGATGAACATACGCATGAGGATCATGCCGAGCACGCGGAAGATGGCCACAAAGACGAGGATCACGCGGCGCATTCACACGATCACGGTCACGACGAGCACGCCAATAAGGCAAGCCACACAGAGTTTCACGCTGAGTATCTGCTGAACTGCGCTGACCCTGCCGAAGCGACGGTTATTACCTTTGCGTACTTCGACGCGTTTCCAAACGCGTTGGAACTTGAAGTACAAGTAATCTCTGACCGCGGTGCCGCAGCCTTCGAGGTTGAGCGTGGTGCGCCGACGCTTGATTTACGCAACAAGTTCTGAACCCGGACGCAGGGATGGGTGAGATCGCTCCGATACTGTCGCTCTCGGATGTCCGATACCGTTGGCCGGGTCGGGCATCTTTCTCGCTGGATATCCCCGATTTCTCAATTGCCACCGGCGAACGTGTGCTGCTTATCGGCGAAAGCGGATCTGGCAAATCGACGTTGCTGTCTCTGATCTGCGGCACGGTTACAACGCTGTCGGGGTCGGTCAGGGTCGCAGGAACGGATATTGCATCGCTTTCCGCTGGCAAGCGGGACCGATTTCGCGCCGAGCAGATCGGTTTGATTTTTCAGCAGTTCAACCTGCTGCCCTATGCAAGTGTCCTAGACAATATCCTTCTTCCTTTGCGTTTTGCGCCGCGCCGCAATGCGCGCGTACCCTCGCCAAGCGAAACGGCCAAGACGCTTTGCTTGAACCTCGGGTTGCCCGAGGAGGCGATATCCGCCCAGGCCGGGACCCTCAGTGTTGGTCAGCAACAGCGCGTCGCCGCCGCGCGCGCCCTGATCGGCGCACCGCCCCTTGTCATTGCAGATGAGCCGACCTCAGCTCTTGATGCAGCGACGCAGGCCACGTTCCTGAACCTTCTGTTTGCCCAGACTACAGAGGCGGGCAGCACGCTGCTGATGGTCAGCCATGATGCGCGCCTCGCGCAGTACTTCGACCGGGTCGTGCAGATGTCGGACATCGCAACCGCACCGAAGGCTGCGGCATGATCCTGCGGCTTGCCTTTGGCTCCCTCATGGCGCGCGCGCTCACTGTCGGGATGACGATCCTTGCCATCGCGCTTTCTGTTGCGCTTTTCCTCGGCGTAGAAAAAGTCCGGACCGGGGCCAAGGCCAGCTTTGCCGATACGATCTCTGGCACGGACCTGATTGTGGGCGCGCGCTCTGGCTCGGTCCAACTGCTTCTGTATTCGGTCTTCCGCATCGGGAACGCCACGAACAACCTGACATGGGAAACCTATCAGGACATCGCCGCCCGCCCGGAGGTGGACTGGATCGTGCCGATCTCGCTTGGTGACAGCCACAGACAATTCCGGGTCATGGGAACATCCAAAGCATTCTTTGAGCGCTACAAATACCGCGCAGGACGACCGCTTGTCGTTGCGCGGGGTGCCATCATGGATGACCTCTTTGATGCCGTGATCGGGGCGGATGTGGCCGCGACGCTCAACTACGAGGTCGGTGATCCCATCGTTGTCGCCCATGGCCTCGCGTCTTTTGTCGAGCATGAGGATCAGCCTTTTCGCGTGTCGGGCATTCTTGAAAAGACCGGCACGCCTGTTGATCGCACTGTCGTCGTCAGCCTCGAGGCGATTGAAGCCATACATGTGGATTGGCAAAGCGGGGCGAAGATACCCGGGCAATCCACGCCCGCCGATGTGATCCGCCAGATGGAGTTGGAGCCACAAGCCGTGACGGCAGCACTCATCGGCGTCAAAAGCCGCCTGCAGATATTTGGCTTGCAGCGCAGCATCAATGAGTACCCGCAAGAGCCATTGCTTGCGATCCTGCCCGGTGTCGCGTTGCAGGAACTCTGGCAGATCGTCGGGATCGCAGAGACGGCGTTGATTGCCGTTTCCGGCATGGTGGTTGTCACTGCGCTCATCGGGATGATGGCCACGATTTTTTCCAGCTTGAACGAGCGCAGGCGAGAGATGGCGATATTCCGCGCGATGGGCGCAAGGCCCCGCGTGATCCTGAGCCTACTGGTGCTGGAAGCCGCGCTGATGGCTGCAATCGGTTCAATCCTCGGGCTAGCCTTGCTTTACCTGGGACTGTTTGTAGCGCAGCCGATGGTCGACGCGGCCTTTGGCCTTTGGCTGCCAATTGAACCGCCATCTGTGCGAGAGATTTGGGTCCTGTTGGGCGTCGTTGCCGCTGGCGCAATCGTGAGCATGGTGCCCGCGATCCGGGCCTACCGTATGTCGCTGGCCGATGGTATGATGGTGCGGATTTAGCAGAGGGGTTTGATACGATGACACTATCCCGCAGACATCTCATTTCCACTGCCGTCGCCTGCGCAGCTTTCCCGCGTATCAGCTTTGCTGCTTCGCCTCGTGAGATCAGTTGGGATGACCTGATCCCGCCCGGCGTTCCCTACGCCGAGATCATCGGCACAGGCGAGATCGACGCGATCAACGACACCTGGCTGCCCGAATTCGATGAAAACGCCACCAAGCTGAACGAGGATCTGAACGGCGCCTACATCAAGATGCCCGGCTATGTTCTGCCGATCGACATGACCACCGCCGGGGTGACCAGCTTCATCATGGTGCCTTACGTTGGGGCCTGTATCCATACACCTCCGCCCCCCGCAAACCAGCTTGTCTTTGTGGATAGCAAGAAACCTTGGCCGAGTGACCAACTCTGGGACGCAGTTTGGGTGACGGGCCGTATGCGACACGAACTGCAATCCACGTCGATAGCCGACATAGGTTATGCACTCGAGGCAGATCTGATCGAGGCCTTCGAATGGTAACCCGCAGTGTCGATCGCAGGGCGATTTTGGCCGCGCTGGGGGCTATGGCGCTCACCCCGGCTGCTGCCTTTGGCAAGGATTATATCGACTTGGAATGGACCGATCTTGTGCCTGAAGGGCAACAGGCGATCCCGCCCGTGATCCAAGATTTGATCCAGCACGATGGTCCAAGTTTCACCAGCGAGCAGCCCCCATCGCAAGGCGTGCGTACCGAGTGGAATGGCAAGATCGTGCGGCTGCCTGGCTTCATCGTTCCAATTGACTATTCCGGCATGGGCGTCACCGCGTTCATATTGGTGCCATTCGTCGGCGCTTGCGTGCACGTCCCACCTCCGCCAGCCAACCAGTTGGTCTTTGTAACGACTGAAGTGCCCTATGAAAACGCAGGGGGGCTTTTTGAAGCGGTGAACGTCATCGGAATGTTTGGAACAGCTTCAGTGTCCACGCAGTTGGCTGACATCGCCTATGCCCTGTCGGCAGATCACATCGAAGCGTTTTGAAAAGCACACAGCGCCTCATCAACTTCGTTTGAGCCTAAAAACAAATCCCCGCTGTCCAACACAAGCAAGTATTGGCTTGAGCGCCTCGAACGGGTGCTGTGATCTCCAAGTGTGATGCAATAAGACCCTTTGTTTAGCGGTTGCGAAGAACGGCCGGTTTTCCCACTGCACAGTCGTATCAAAACTCGCGCTCACAACGGACATCTGAGGTCACAGTAGGGCGAGTTGGCTTCCCGAGGCCGTCCAGTGAGTGACAGCCAAGTGGGCGAAGCTGCCATTGCGCGTGATTTTCAAAATGTGAACTCTCAATCTCAAACGGACGCCCCCTAGCACCGCTTTTGTGATGCCGCACAAGAGCACGGTAACGCACGCGATTAGCTTCTTGACAGATGTGCCATCAGGCGAACTCGTCATCTGACAGCGTTAATCCTTCGAACTCTGCGGGGTCTTGGTTTTGGATCGTTACAAGGTCACGTACTTTGACGTTGCGGGCAGCCGCGGCGAAGAACTACGGCTCGCCCTGACCATTGCGGGCGCGCCATTCGAGGATGTGAGGGTCAAGTCAGCTTGTATCAGTGGCGACCGGACTTGCGCACAGACGCGACGGCTCCTGACCCCGTTGCGCCGCGGGACGGTCCTGCGAGGAATGCTTCCGTCGCCATTCTGTCATTCGAAAACCGGTCCGGCACATCCGATCAGGATCATTTTTGGGACGGTGTCACCGAGGATATCATTCCGGACTTTTCAAAGATCAAAGGTCTGAAAGTCGCCACGCGCAATGCCAGCTTTGCCTTCAAGGGCAGGGATGTCGAACTGAAATCCGTGGGTCGTCACCTTGATGCCGCAACGGTCATGCAGGGCAGCATCAGGCGGTCGGGAAACCGGGTCCGCGTTACGCGACAGTTGGGCGATGTGGCGTCCGGGACATCGCTTTGGTCTGAACGCTATGACTGTGAACTGATCGATATCTTTGACGTTTAGAATGATGTGACGACGCAGAGTGTCGAGGCTATAGCCGTGCGTTGTCGGTCAGCATCGAACAGCCCGTCTGCAGGCCCCAGCAGAGGCTGAACGTCTAGGCACATGACGCCCTTCTACGGGCGCGCTTCATTTCGGCCATGCCCAATCTCACGCCTGAGCAGTTCCGCATGGGTGTCGGCTGACTTGATAAAGCCTTGGTGCTGGATCCGAAACACGGAAAGATCTACGCGTTCTTTCATATTTTCAGCCACCGGAACGACATCTTCAAAGATGGTGAAGGACACGAATTGGAACGCGCCGAGGTTGCCGCTCTGAAGTCTGTGAGGCCAGGCCCAAAGGAGCCTGACGGCTAGTGGCCGCTGGCCGCCGTGCGTCAGTCGCAGGGGGGAACGAGAAGTGCAGATCACCCACGCCATCAAACTCAATCCGGGTGAGGCCGGTTACTTCTATATGCGCGGCTCGGTTCTGGTCGGATTGGGCCGCCTCGAAGACGGGCTGAAGGATCTGGAACATGCAAACCGATTGGACTCGGTGAGCACGCATCAGACACTCCACTATATGGGATTGGCGCATCTGTTCCTTGGTAATCTGGAGAATGCAGAGCTGATGTTCCGAGAAAGACTGAGCTAAGCCAAGAATACAGAGGTTGATCGCGCTATGCTCGTAGCGACTTTTGGAATGCTTGGGAAAGTCGAAGAAGCGTCAAAAATTGGGCGAGCCTTTTGAAACTGCAACCGGGTTTTGACATAGAGGCTCTCCCTTCAAAGCAAATTTACCGAAGAGCTTTGGATCTTGATCGCATCAGAACCGGGGTTGTCGCAGCAGGCGTTCTGACCGTATCCGCATAGATCCGTGAGTTGAGACTTTGGACGTTTTCATTCTTTGTTGTGCGGCAAGTGTGGCCCGCTTCGCGGCCAGCCTTACTGACCGCAGTGTCCGGTCATCTGGGCCCAAAGCGAACTTTGGACCCAACTGTGTCTTCATACTGGATAAAGATCATGTTTGGCGCGGGCGCGATCAGTTGCCGGCACTTTCCATTTTGCGGTTGGCGATGACATCTTCGAGCCAGCCGAGTTTCATCTCCGGCACGGAGCTGAGCAGTAGGTCGGTGTAGTCATCGAACGGCGGGCTGAGTACCTGCGATTTGGACCCATAGCGCACGACCTCACCTTGGAACATCACCGCGATGCTGTCGGCAATGGCGCGTACGGTGGCCAGATCGTGCGTGATGAAGAGATAGGCAACGTCTTCGATCTTTTGCAGGTTGAGCAGCAGCTTGAGGATGCCGTCGGCCACAAGTGGATCGAGGGCTGAGGTGACCTCATCGCAGATGATCAGCTTGGGCTTGGCGGCGAGCGCACGCGCGATGCAAACGCGTTGTTTCTGCCCGCCCGAGAGCTCAGCGGGGTAGCGGTCCTGAAAGCCCTCGCCGAGTTCGATCTCGTCCAAAAGCTCCTGAATGCGTTTTTGCTTTTCCGCACCCTTGAGGCCGAAGTAGAATTCCAGCGGGCGGCCAATAATAGTGCCCACCGTTTGGCGCGGGTTCATGGCAGTGTCGGCCATCTGGTAGATCATCTGCAATTCGCGCAGGTCATCGCGGGGCCGGGTCGGCAGATCAGGTGTCAGGGTGCGTCCGTCAAAGGTGATGCTGCCTGCGCTGGGCGGCAAAAGCCCTGTGATCACCCGGGCAAGCGTCGATTTACCGGACCCGGATTCACCCACAACGGCCAGCGTCTGGCCCGGGTGCAATTCGACGTTGATGTCTTTAAGCACATCGAAGTTTGTGCCCTTGTAGCGCGCGGTGATGCCTTCGACCTTCAGGACAGGCGTAGGGGTGGGTTGTTTTTCCTCGTGCCGAATGGAGCGGACCGATACCAACGCCTGGGTGTATTCTTCGACGGGGGTGTTGATGATGTGATCGGTGGTACCGTATTCCACCATCTCGCCCATGCGCAGGACCATGATATGGTCTGAAACCTGCGCCACCACGGCCAGATCGTGCGTGATATAAAGGGCGGCCACGCCGGTGTCTCGGATGGCGTCCTTGATCGCTTTCAGCACGTCGATCTGTGTGGTTACATCCAAAGCTGTGGTGGGTTCGTCGAACACCACCAGATCGGGTTCGGGGCAGAGTGCGAGCGCTGTCATACAGCGTTGCAACTGCCCGCCAGAGACTTGGTGCGGGTAGCGCGAACCAATGTTCTCGGGGTCGGGCAGCCCAAGTTTGGCGAAGAGCTCAACAGCGCGGTCTTCGGCTTCTTTCTTGGAGAACTTGCCCTGAAAGATCGCGGCTTCGGTGACCTGTTCCATGATCTGCTTAGCGGGGTTGAAGGAAGCTGCGGCAGATTGCGACACATAGGTGACTTCGCCGCCGCGCAATTTGCGCACATCGCGGATGCCTGTTTGCAGGATGTCGCGGCCGTTGACCCAGACCTCTCCGCCCGTGATTTCCACGCCACCGCGACCATAGGCCATGGTTGCCAGGCCGATGGTGGATTTGCCCGCACCGGATTCGCCGATCAGACCCAGCACCTTGCCGGGTTGCAGATCGAAATCGACTCCGTGGACGATTTCGATGTCATGAGGTTTTTCGCCCGGGGGATACACCGTGGCACCGATTTTGAGGCCGCGCACTTTGACGAGGGGTTCATCGGTCATGTGGCTCTCCTGATCGCACTGTGGGATCGGCATATTTTTGGAACAATGAAGGGTTGGGGTGCGAAATTCCGGGTCATCCGCGGCCCCCTTTCAGCGATGTGGTACGGTTGAGCACCCAGTCCGCCACAAGGTTGACTGAGATGGCCAGAGTGGCGATGGCGACCGCTGGATAGAGGGCGGCGCCAATCCCGAAGTTGATGCCTTCCTTGTTCTCTTTCACGATACCGCCCCAATCGGCACCCGGTGGTTGGACGCCGATGCCAAGAAAGGACAGGGTCGAGATGAAGAGTACCATGAAGATGAAGCGCAGGCCCATTTCGGCGACCAGCGGAGACAGTGCGTTGGGTAGGATTTCGCGGAAGATGATCCAGCCGATCTTTTCGCCGCGCAGGCGGGCGGCTTCGACGTAGTCCATCACGGTAATGTCGACGGCCACAGCACGGGCAAGGCGAAAGACACGCGTGGAATCCAGCAGACCCATGATGACGATCAGCACGGTCACGGTGGTTTCCATCACCGACAGGACCACAAGCGCGAAGATCAGCGAGGGAATGGACATGATCAAATCGACAAAGCGGCTGAGCGCCTGATCGATCCACCCGCCCGAGACTGCAGCGGTAAAGCCGAGGATCGAGCCTGTGATGAAGCTGAGCATGGTGGCCATTGTGGCGATCCAGATGGTGGTCTGGCCGCCGTAGATCATGCGGCTGAGCAGGTCGCGCCCGATCTGGTCGGTGCCGAGCCAATACTGCGGTTCGGGTGTGCCTTCGGGTGCGGTGCCGAGCATGTAGCCTAGGCGGGAAGGTTCCCAGACATCGCCCACGACTTCGGCCAGACCATAGGGGGCCAGAACCCCCGCGAAGATGGCCATCAGAAAATAGGTTGCGGTGAAAAAGAGGCCGATGAAGGCGGCGGGAGGAATACGCATCACAGGGTCTTCCGTTGGTCTTGGGCGGCGGAGAGGCTCCGCTGTGGCAGTGCTTTGCCAGATTGAGATATGCAGGGGCCGACAAGACGTCCTCCCGCACGGCATTTGCTGTGCGAGGGGGTCATTTCGGGTGCCTCAGTCTTGGGTTGGCGAGGATCGACACGATGTCGGCCACCATGTTCAGGCCGATGTAGATCGCCGCGAACACCAGACCGCCAGCCTGCACGACGGGAACGTCGCGTTTGGAGACGTGATCCACGAGGTATTGCCCCATGCCGGGGTAGGTAAACACCACCTCGACCACGACCACGCCGACCACCAGATAGGCGAGGTTGATCATGACCACGTTGACGATCGGTGCGATCGCGTTTGGAAAGGCGTGTTTCGCGATGATCTTGAGCATGGGCAGGCCCTTGAGCTCTGCCGTTTCGATATAGGCCGACTGCATCACGTTGAGGATGGCAGCGCGCGTCATGCGCATCATATGAGCAAGCACCACCAACGTCAGCACGGCGACCGGCAGGGCAATCGAGTTGAGCTTTTGCCCCAGTGACATGCCGTCGTTGATCATGGCGACCGAGGGCGCCCAACCCAGTTGAACGGAGATGAAGAACATCAGCACGTAGCCGATGAGGAATTCAGGAATGGAGATCGATGCCAAGGTCACGGCCGAGATCAGTTTGTCGGGCCAGCGTTCCTTGTAGCGCACCGCCACAAGGCCGAGAAAAATCGCGAGAGGGACAGAGATCAGCGCCGCCCAGAAAGCAAGAAAGAGGGTGTTGCCAAGGCGCTCGCCCATTGTCGAGGCGATGTCGCGCCCGTTGGTCAGAGCCGTGCCAAGATCGCCCTGCAGCACTCCGCCAAGCCAGTTGAAATACCGCGTGACCGGAGGGTCGTTCAGCCCAAGCTCTGCGCGCAGGTTGGCGAGGCTTTCAGCGGTGGCCGACTGGCCAAGGATTTGTTGGGCCACGTCCCCCGGCAGGATCGTCGTGCCGGCAAAGATCAGGACAGAAGCGGCGAAGAGCAGCACGATGCCCAGCGATAAACGCTGGGCAACGAGTTTTGCAATTGGATGCATCTGGAAACCTTACGCTTTCCAGGTTTTCTTGAACGCATACCAGTTCATTTGCGGACCGTTCGGGTCACCTTCGTAGCCCTGAACTTCGTTGGAAACCGCGTCGATGAAGTCGTTGAACATCGGCAAGATCAGACCGCCCTCGTCGCGCACCAACCGACCCATTTTCGAATAGAGGTCTTTGCGCGTGGCTTCGTCCAGTTCGGCGCGCGCTGCCAGCAGCATCTCGTCAAATTCCGGGCGTTTGAAGCGCGTGTCGTTCCAGTCGGCAGAGGACAGATATGCGGTCGCATACATCTGGTCCTGCACAGGACGACCGCCCCAATAGGAGGCACAGAAGGGCTGCACGTTCCAGACTTCGGACCAGTAGCCATCATTTGGCTCACGCTTGATTTCCAGCGGGATACCGGCCGCTTGGGCCGATTGCTGGAAGAGCGCCGCCGCGTCAACGGCACCCGGGAAGGCACCATCAGCAGTGCGCAGAATGATGGGCGAGCCATCATGACCGGATTTCTTGTAGTGCTCGGCCGCTTTTGCGAGGTCGAATTCACGCTGCGGGATGGAGCTATCGAACAACGGATAGGCAGCATTGATCGGCATGTCGTTTCCGACTGTGCCGTAGCCTTGCAGGATCTTGTCGACCAGATCTTGACGGTTGATCGCGTATTTCAACGCCAGACGCAGTTCGTTGTTGTCGAAGGGTGCTGTGTCGATGTGCATGATGAACACGTAGTGACCCCGGCCCGCAACGCTTTGCACGCTGAGATTGGGCGCGCGGTCCAGCAGTTTGGCGATCTTTGGTTCCACACGGTTGACCGTGTCGACCTGACCCGATTGCAGCGCCGCCGTCCGGGCCGTCGCGTCGTTGAGCACGATAACTTCGGTTTCATCATAATGCGCGACCGTGTCGCCGCCCCAGTAGTTGGGGTTGCGTTTGAAGGCCATGCGCACACCGGGCTCATCGGATTCGAGCGTGTAGGCACCTGTACCGATGGCTGCCGTCGGGTTGTCGAAACCGCCGCCCGGTTGGATCATCAGGTGATAGTCGGCCATCAGGTAGGGCATGTCGGCGTTGCCGATGCCGAGCGTCAGTTCGAACACATCGCCGTCAACGCGCATGGATTCGATGCCTTGCACGATGCCCAATGCGCCGGATTTAGAATCTTCGTTGGTGTGACGCTCCATCGTCTGCATCACGTCTTCTGCGGTGACGGATTTCCCGTTGGAGAATTCAATGCCCTGACGGACCTTGAAGCGCCATGTCTTGGCGTCCGAGGAGCCTTCCCAGCTTTCCGAGACCAGCCCGGTGAGGTTGCCGTCGGGGCCGACTTCGACAAGTGGTTCACCCCATTGGCGGCCACCCGCGATCGGCACGTCCGAGGCCCAGCTTGCAGGGTCTTGGCTGTTGGTGGACTCGCCACCCTGAACGCCCATCTTGAACATGCCGCCCTTGACCGGGCCTGCGGCCTTGGCTGCGGACGCGAGCATCGAGTTTGCGACAGCAGCGGTGACGCCCAAAGCAGCCGCGCGGCCGACGAATTCGCGGCGCGTCATCAGGCCCTTGGTCACACGGGTGCTGAGGTGTTTCAGTTCATTGTTCATTGTGGTCTCCCAGTTGGCAATGCATCTATACGTGCATTTATTTTTGATTGATGGATCAAGTTTGCCTATTTCAGGCGGTGTCGCAAGGGTTAATACCGGCCTTTTGCGTCACCTTTGTTACATGTGATCGCGCGCGACAGAGTCTGTTACGTCACGTGTGTAAATCAATTCGTCGTTTTCGTAAGCCTCCAGCTTCGCGCTCAGGTGGAATGTCGTGGCATCGGACCACATCTCGCAGGAGGTCTCGGTCCGCAGGTGAATGCCATCACGCTCGATCTCGTCGCTCCAGTGGCAGGCACCGTGGGCCGAAAGCGGATCATCGGGATGGATGACCCACGTCTCGCGCGCGACAGAGCCTGTGATAAGACCGTGGTCGCTGTCTCGGATCTTGCCGAAATCATCTTCGATCATCAGCGATACGGTGCCGGTGACCATGTCGGTTTCCTGGCGTCGAATATGATTTTCGGGGCGAATTTCTTCGGTCTGCCAAGGTGCGGCGGCATCTGGCGGGGGAAAGGCACGGGTGTCTTGACCGTTCGTTTCGGTGATGGGCAGGTCCAAATGGCCGCCGGTGACCGTGATGCCGCAACTGGTCGGTGCCGGCCAGATCAGCGGCCAATAGGCGGTCGAGACAGCCACGCGCAGCCGGTGGCCCGCAGGAACCCGATAGGCGATTTCATCAAGCGTGACCGTCAGCGTGACCTCCTGTCCGGGCGGCATTGGTTCGGGCGTCTCGGCGCTGTCGCGGTGGCTGAGGTTGAGTACCCCGTATGTGATCCGGGTGGACGCGCCGTCGGGATGCACGTGATTGAGGCGCACCGCGATCTGGCCCTGTGCCGCATCGGCGCGCAGCTTGAGCGTCACGCGGGGGCGGCCGGCAATCGCGGTGTCCTCGACCAGCTCCGGCGTGTCCCAACAGGCGGAGCGCGCATCGTCAGACCGCTGGTCGCCCGGCATCTCCGGGCCCAACCAGATTGCGCAGTATTCGCCTGCCGCAGCACCTGTGTCGTGCGGCGAGGCGACGGCAACGCGGCAGCTTGACGGATGCGGCAACAGCATTCCGGCCTCGCCCATGTAGTGTCGCAGAGTGGCGTCGGCGCCGGTCTCCCTCGCCAGCCAATGCCCCGAACGCTCTGTATACCATGTGGCCGGGCGCACGCCGTCCATCATGTAGACGGTGTAATCGGGGTCATCTTCAACGCCAGTGTCCGCGCCCTTGAGCCAGCGATCCCACCAGCGAAGCGCCTCTTGCAGAAAACCGATACGCGGTTCTGGCACGGCGAAATGCGGATACTTGTGGACCCACGGCCCGACAATGCCCTTCGCCCCGGGCAGGGCCTCAACCAGTTGCGGAACCGCGTTTTTATAGGCATCGCCCCAGCCGCCGATGGCCAGTACTTTGGCGGTGATGGCCGAATAGTCTTCGATCACCGAGCCATGCCGCCAGTAGGCATCGCGGCGCTGATGGCGCAGCCAGACGGAGGGCAAAAAGGGTTCGTTCTCAAGCCGCTCCAGCCACATTTCGCGCCAATCGGGGCGCAGGGCCGGATCGGGTGCTTTGGAGGAATAGCTCCACATCGTGGCACCCCAGCCAAGGTTTTCATTCAGCAGGCAGCCGCCTTTGTAGTGGATATCGTCAGCAAAGCGATCGACGGTCGAACACAGGGTGATCACGGCCTTGAGCGCGTCCGGGGCAAGGGCTGCGACCTGTAACCCGTTGAAGCCGCCCCAGCTGATCCCCATCATGCCGACGTTGCCGTTGCACCACGGCTCGGCCGCGAGCATCGCGATGACCTCGACCGCGTCCGATAGCTCCTGCGCGGTGTATTCGTCTTGCATGAGACCGTGGCTGTCGCCGTTGCCGCGAATATCGACGCGCACGCAAGCATAGCCGCGTTCGGCAAACCACGGATGGGTGAGGGCGTCGCGGGCGCATGTGCCATCGCGTTTCCGGTAGGGCAGGTATTCCAGAATGACAGGCACCGGGTCCGTCTCCGCATCGCGCGGTTTCCATATGCGGGCAGACAGGCGCGTGCCATCAGAGAGCGTCAGGCCCACGTCGGGCAAATCATCAATGTCGCGGAGTGTGTTCTTGGTGGTCATGGGCGCACGCTGGGTGGCGGCGTAGATTCTGTCAAGCGCTCGTGCGCACCTCGGCAATCACCAGATCCATGACGTTTGTCCCCGTCGGCCCGGTGCGCAGCGTGGCCCCGCGCGCATCCAGATAGGGCAGCGCATCGGCTCGCGCCAGAGCGTCTGCACCGGCGGGTGTCCAGGTGGTGCCATCCACGATCGCGCCTGCGGCGTCCGTTGGCCCGTCAGTGCCATCGGTGCCAGCCACGAGAATGCGCACATCTGTGCGCCCCTCAATGTGGCGCGCCAGCAATAGGGCAAGCGCCTGATTGCGTCCGCCTTGACCGGGGTTGGGCGGCAGAATGACCGTGGGTTCGCCGCCGAAGACATAAATGCCAGGATGCTGCAGTTGTGCTGCAATGCGCGGGGCGACGGCCTCGATATCGGCATAGAGCGTTTCTGTGTTGATCCGCGCACCACCGGCGGCCTGCACCACCGCGTCGCGGGCGATCTGGTTGCTGGCCACGATATGCGCATCAAACGCAAAGGGCGGATTGGCAGGAGCGGCCCCGATACCAGAGCCTATCACGTCAAGCGCGTCGCCCTGCACATCCGATATGGCAAGGGTGGTAACGGATGCGCCGGTAAATTCGGCCAGCAACTTGCCCCCCTTGATCAAGCTCATGCCCGTGCGCGCGGCGTTCATGGCGTGGATATCTGCACCCGAAGCGAGCATCTCTTGGGTATGCGCCTGAAACCCAGCCAGCCCCAGCCCGTCTGCAGGGGCCTCGGCCAGCGCGGACGCCCCGCCCGAAATCAGCATCAGCAGCCGCGCGCTTTTCGGCTGCGCGCGCACCACTTCGAGCAGGCGCGCCCCGGCCCGCAGGGCGTTTTCATCCAGTACGGGGTGCGCGGCCTCTATCACCTCGGCGCCCTTTGGTGCGTCGGTTGCATGGCCGTATTTGGTGACGATCAGAACGGGCACGCCTGGAAACGCTTGATGTGCAGCGCGTGCCATTGCGGCGGCGGCCTTGCCCACGGCGATGATGTGATCGGGGCGCGCGGTGTCATGGGAGGCCAAATGGGCGGCCACCGCCCGGTCGCCTCGCACGGCCGCGACGCCCGCATTAAAAAGCGCCAGCAGATCGGTCATGGCGCAGCGGTGTCCAACCAGATCGTTACCGGCCCGTCATTGGTGGAGGTGACCTTCATTTCGGCCCCGAACCGTCCGGTTTCGGTCGGAATGTTCAGATCACGCAGCGCATGTGCAAACTGCAGATAGAGCGTTTCGGCCTCGTCCGGATTGGCCGCGCCGGAAAACCCCGGTCGGTTGCCGCGCGATGTGTCCGCGGCCAGCGTGAACTGGCTGACCACCAAAGCGCTGCCGCCGGATTGCACGATGCTGAGGTTCATCTTGCCCGCCGCGTCGCGAAAGATGCGCAGCTTGGCGATCTTGGCCGCCAGACCGCGTACCGTGTCCAGATCATCGCCGGGCATGGCGCAAACGAGGATCAGCAACCCGGGTCCGCATTGCCCGATTGTGGCGTCATCCACGGTGACCTTTGCGTCAATAACGCGCTGCAACAGCGCCCTCATTCGCGCCAGTCCAACGTTTCTGAGACTTCGGCGCGGGTCGTGCGGAACTGGTTGGCCGGGTGGTCGGGATCGCCATAGCCGAAGGAGATCGCACATAGGATCAACCGATCGTCGGGAATGTCGAAGTGGCGGCGCACGAAGGCTGCATATGATGCCACTGCGGCCTGCGCGATGCTGTCCACGCCCAATGCCTTGGCGGCAAGCGTGAAGGCCGTGACAAAACCGCCGGTGTCCATGACGCCGTAGGGTCCCAGCTCGGTCGGCGCGGTGATAATGGCGACGTGCGGCGCGTCAAAGAGGGCAAAGTTGCGCATCATTTGCGCGCCTGATGCAGCACGGTCGCCCTTTTGCACGCCAACCGCTTCATAAAGCTGCCAGCCGCAGGTGCGTCGGCGGTCGGCATAAACACCCGAATAGCCCGTCGGCCCGTCGATGTCCCATTTGGGCGCATCCGATGCGATCGCCTGTTGCAGCCCCTCGCGAAACCGGTCCGTGGCCTCAGGTGCTGTGACGATAACCTGCCAAGGCTGCGCGTTGCACCAGCTTGGCACATGACGCGCGGTTGCGATGATCTGCTCGATCACGGCGCGGGGGACGGGATCGGGCTTGAACCCACGGCACGAATAGCGCGCGCGCAGGATGTCGGTAAGGGTGTCGATCTGTGTCATTGGTTCATCGCTACCCCATATCCCACGGCGGCTGCAACCAGCGCGCCCGCGATCAGCGCGAGCGTGATCTTGAGGGCAGACCATGGCCGTTCGCCCTGTACCTTGCCGGTGGAGCCGTTGACCACAAACCGAAACGTGCGGCCCCGGTATTTATAGGCCGCGAGCCATACCGGCAGCAGCACGTGTTTGAATGTCACATCGCGCACATCGGTCTGCACCGAATGGATGCGCTGGCGGTCACCGCCGATGTCGAAACGGATGTCGCGGGCGATCACGCCGTCCATCAACGCGCGGGCCTCGACAAAGCCATCTTCGAGCGGAACGGAATAGCCTTCGGCGCGAAAGCCTGCGAGGTACTCCGGGGCGTAGGGTTCCAGCCCGGCCAGATCCCATGGCTCCAGCGCATCGGTAAAGCGTTTGGGCAGCGATGTGGACGCAAGCACGAGCACATCGTCAAACCACCGCGCGACCCGGCCTGACACCCCGCGCCAACGCACTTTGGCGACGCGTTTGGTGTGGCGCTTGCCGTCGCGCATAACGGTGCGATTTTCATAATAGACCGTGCCGCGTTCGCCGCTATAGCGCGACTTGGTGTCGGCATCGAACGTCCAATAGGGCACGTAAATGCCCTGCATCTGGCGACCCTTGCGGGCGTAATCCTGCAACCCGTTGGGGGCAAACCACAGGCCGCCAAGCCAGTCGGTCATGGCGCGCCGCGCCTGTTCTTCGCTCAGCACGAAGGGCAGCACACCGCGCGGCTTGATGTGCCGATGCAGCCCTGTGTCAGTGACCACGGGTGTCGCACAAAACGGGCATTCGGCGGCGTGAACGGTTGCATCAAACTCGACCTCTGCGGCGCAGTTGGGGCATTTGGAGACGCGTGTCTCTTCCAATTCCACCGCATCAAGATCCCCGGCGACGGCGGAACGGAAATCAAGTTCCTTGATCGTGGAGGTTCGCCAGCCACCGTGGCCCAAGGGTTCGGTGTTGCCGCAGTGATCGCAAAGGAGTTGGCGCTGGGCCGGATCAAACCGCAGGTCTGACCCACAGCTGTCGCAGGGGAAATGATGCTCAGCCAGAGGTGCGGCCACATCCGTGTTCATCGCTCAGAGCAGACCATGAAAGGCGCGCGGCATCATATTGTACAGCGCCCCGTCACCCAATGCGGTGTGGCGCCACAGATGAAAAATCCCGTGCAACAGCCCAAGACCGAGCATCGCCAGAAAAACCGTCCGGTCCATCCCCGCAAGCCTGCCGACATCAGCGTTCAGCGCGACAATAGCGCAGATATCAAAAAGCCCCAGCATGAACAGATGCGCCGGCTGAAAGTAGCTGCGCAACACACCCGTCAGGGCCGGACCGGGTTTGGCCATCAGACCAAAGGCGCCAAACCCGATGGACCACAGCACAGCAACGCCGATCAAGGCCCATTTGAGAAGCGGTGTCAGACCGATTGCAAGCGTCAGGACGATCAGGGTCAGCGCGCTCCAGTGCAGCACCTTGAGCACGGAGCGATACATCGGGGGAACATTGCTGAAACTGGGACGCATCAGGTCACGCTCCGGGCGGTGGGGGCGGCAGTACGGTAAAAAGCTGCGCCAGCTCCGCCACATCTTCGGCCTTGAGCCAGCCATCCTGACCGGGGGTCCAGACAAAGCTTTCGCGGGTGAAGGCGCCATCTGACGCCATGCGACCAAGCGCGGCCTTTGAGTAGGGGCCGGTGGTTTGCCCATTGTCAGCCACATGCCAGACATGCTCGACGGGCGGAGGTGGCGGCGGAACTTGCGCCGCGGCACGGGTGCCCCAAGGCCCCTGTTGGGCGGCGGCCTGACCGATCTGCATACCCAGCCCGGCCCCAAGACCGGCCTGAATTGCGGCGGCACCGGCTCCCTCGCGTCCAAGCGCCTCGGCGGCTTGGAACTGCATGTATTCATTGAGGTTTCCGATCACACCCATGGACGACCGTTTGTCCATGACCTCTTCGACAGCCGGCGGCAGCGAGATGTTTTCGATGTAAAGCTCCGGCATGGCGAGGCCGTATTCGGCCAGTTGCGCTGCGATTTCGCGCCCCACCAATGTGCTCAGTTCACGCGTGTTGGCCGCCATGTCCATCACTGGAATACCGGCGCGCGCGATGGTGCGCGAAAATTCCTGCACGATGATGTTGCGGATCTGGTAGCTGATCTCGTCCATGGTGAATTCGCCGTCAGTGCCGACGATTTCGACCAGAAACCGCGCCGGATCCGCGACCTTGACGGAATAGGTGCCGAACGCGCGCAGGCGCACCGGACCAAACTCCGGATCGCGGCAGATCACCGGGTTCTTTGTGCCCCATTTGAGGTCGTTGAACCGGGTCGTGTTGACGAAGTAGATCTCGGATTTGAACGGGCTTTTGAAGCCATGATCCCAATGCTGCAGCGTCGTCATGATCGGCATGTTGTTGGTTTCCAACATGTAAAGGCCCGGCGTGAACACATCGGCCAATTGCCCTTCGTGCACGAACACGGCCGCCTGACCCTCGCGCACGGTCAGCTTGGCGCCGTATTTGATCTCGTGGCCTTCGCGTTCAAACCGCCAGACCATCGTGTCGCGCGTGTCGTCCACCCAATGGATGACGTCGATGAACTCACCCGAGAGAAAGTCGAAAATACCCATGAAAATCTTTCCTTTGCATAGTGTTCAAAGCGGTCCGCCCATCAATTCGCGGGCAATGATCCGGGTGATGGGCGCGGCCTCTCGCGCGGACATGCCGGGACGCAGGCGTTCATCATACAGCATCCGCAAGAGCAGTTCATCGTGATCGGTCAGCAGCGCGAATTCGTCATCATCATTGAAGATCGACGGGCGCGCTTCGGGGCTGTCGTTGGCCAGCCCCAGACCCTGCGCCAGTTCCTCATGGATGCAGCTGAGGCGCAACAGGTCCGGGTTTTCGGCGCGGATCACGGCCACGGCGGCGGTATAGGTGTCGGCTGTGTCGCCGGTCGCATAGGCAATCACGACGCAATAGGTGTCGCGGCGCAGGTTGCGCAACGCTTCAAGGCTGGGCCCCTGAATACCGGGCATCCGGGCGACCGCTTCATCAAGGGCTGCAGCGCGGTCATCTTCGCTGGCGATGATCACCAGAAAATTCGGACGCCCAAACGTCGAGACCGGATGGCCCGAGACGCGCGCCAGACGTTTGGCGTAGTCGCGCACGTCCGTTGTGTCCCGGACACGCTGCGAGGCAGGCACCCGCGCGCCAAAGATCACGCTCATACGTACCGGATCGACCCATCGACGCAGCGGGCTTTGACCCCCGCGACGCTGAAAGCTGGAATCATATTCGTTGTAGAAAACGATGTTTTCGAAGTTCCGCGCGAGCATATCGGCGGTGAAGGGCGCATCCGGGCCACCGCCATCCTGACGCAATAGATCCTGTTGCAACTGGGCCGATTGGACCTGCGCAAAATAGCTGCGCAGCGCCGCACTTTGCGGCGATGTCGGTTGCGCTTCTGCGGGCAGGGCGACGGGCCGGAGGGGCGGCGTCACGATCTGATCCAACGGCACATCGCAGGCCGCAATGAGGGACAGAGCCAGCGCGCTCAACCCCATCCGTGTGCAGTGCAGTGCGGCCTTGCGATGCATGATCAGCCCGGCACGGCGGTGCCAGCGTTATCGCCCACACCGTCCTTGCGCGCCTTGGCCTGCGCCAGCGTATCGCGCAGTTTGGCCTCCATTTCCTTGAGATCGACCTCGGCTGCGGCACGTTTGGCCTTGCCTTCATCAGCAATTTGCAGGGATTCCTCGATGGTGCCGATCAGATCGGCATTGGCTTGCTTGACCGCTTCGATGTCAAAGACACCGCGCTCCATTTCCTCGCGGATGATCTTGTTGCTGTCGCGCAGGTTCTTGGCGTTTGCGGTCAGCAATTCGTTGGTCAGATCATTGGCCTCACGCACGGCGGTGGCAGCTTCGGCGGACCTTTGAATTGTGACCGCCTGCGCCAGTTGCGTCTCCCACAGGGGCACGGTGTTGACGAGGGTGGAGTTGATCTTGGTCACGAGCGATTTGTCGTTTTCCTGAACCAAACGGATCGAGGGCAGCGATTGCATAGTGACTTGGCGCGTCAGTTTGAGGTCATGCACACGGCGTTCGAGATCATCGCGCGCAGAGCGCAGATCGCGCAGCTGCTGGGCCACCATGACCTGATCGGCCTCGGGCGTTTTGTCGACTTCGGCGGCCTTGGCCGGGATGACGGTGTCGTCCAACTGCTTGAGCTTGGCCTCGCCCGCCGCGATGTAAAGCGCCAGTTCATCGTAAAACTGCAGCGTCTTTTCATAGAGCAGATCCAGCGATTTGATGTCCTTGAGCAAAGTGTGTTCGTGGCGCAGCAGGTCATCTGTGATGCTGTCGATCTGCCCTTGGATGCCCTCGAACTTGGCCACGAATTTGGCGAAAGGTGCCGCACGGCCCAGCAGCTTTTCCCACCAGCTGCGCTTGCGGCGCACGTCCAGTTCCGAAACGGAAAATCCGCGAATTGTGGTCACCATGTTGCGCAGGCTGTCACCGGCGGGGCCGACGTCCTTGTTACGCACGCCACCCAGCATGGCCTGGCTGATTTCCTGCAATTCCGCCTGTGCCGCAGACCCGAAGGACACGATGGAGTTTGTGTTCTCCATGTTGATTTCACCCATACGTTTGGTGATTTCAGCGCTCAGCGGTGCGTCGGCCTGTTCAAGGGGAACGATCGCGGTCGCTTCTTTGGGCTCGGGCAACACAACGGCTGTCACGGCCTCAACCTCGGCAAGCGCGGATTGGGCCTTTTGGCGGGTGGTTTCTGTCATGGGAAAGTCCTTGTTATTGATGATATGCCGTCACAGGCGCAGCCCTTCGCGCTCCAGACGTTCGCGCAGCACCTCGATTTCAACATTGAGGTCTGTGCGGTCGTCCAAGAGCAGTTTGGCATTGCGTGCGTTGAAATTGTGATCCAGGTCGTCCAGCAGGGCGATGTAGTCGTCGCGGGCTTCCGCGCTGCTGGTGCGGGCGAAAATATCCGCGAATTTCACGGTCGCGTCGCGTGCACCCATCAAATAGACGCCCAGATATTTACGTGCGGCTTGCAGGTCGCGCGGGTCTTCCTCGACGGTGCGGATCAATGTGCGTGCGGTGGTTTGGAACCGGTGCAGACGGTCCTGTGCCGATCGGTCACCCGCACGGCGCAGCGCATCCGACATCGCGCTCAGGTAGGCTTCGGCCTCATCTACAACGCGGGCCACGCGGTCTTGCTGAAAGGTGTCGATGCCCTCCATGCCCTTGTTTTTCAGCGGATCCAGCCCAAAGGCTGCGATGTGCAGCCCGGCGGCGGCCGCCCCATAAAGCACCGGCGCGATCAGCCCCGGATCATTGCGCCAAGCGGCCAGTGCGATGCCGATGCCGGTCAGAACCGACGAGAGGATTTTACGCGGCATGGCCGGGCGGCGCGCCACTTTACGTGCATTGTAAGCGGCTTCGGCCTGCAGGCCTCCGCGTAAAAGCCACGCGGCCAGGGTCAGCGCGCCCGCAGCCACCAAGGCCACCACCAGCGACACGGCCCCATCATTGAGCGCCATGAAAACCATCGGAATGGCCGGTATGAACAGGATGTTGGCCCGCGCGCCGACGGGGCTCGGGACTGGCACCGGGCGCGTCGCATCACCTGCGGTGGGGCTGTATTTTCCGCCAAATCGCTGCGCCATGACTAAAGCCCCCCCAACCAGCCGGTTGTGACGCCAAACATCAGCACGATCAGCACCGCATAGGCGATTTTCTGAAACGGTGTCGGTGTCATACGGCCCCCTCAGCCATGTCTTCGTTGCGGAATATAAGCGTTTGGCGCCAAGGCCGCTAGGTATGAAAACCGATGCGCGGCGCTGTGCCCAATGCGCGGCGGTCCATCGGTCGATGTGCAATGGCCCTCATGCTAGCCGAGCGGATAGAAAGAGAACATCGCCGAGAAGGGGGAATAATCTGTGACAAACAGCAAAACGCGCGTGTCAACCTGCGGCTTTGCCCATTTTGCTGCGGAGCACGTCGATCTGTACGTCCAGTTGTGATTTGCCGTCCATCGCGTATTGCGTGCCGCGCGCCTCGAACTCGTCGGCCAGATCACACAGCAGCAGCATGTAATCTGCCCGCGCGTCCGCATCCTGAGTGCCACGGTAAAGGGCCGCAAATCGGGTTGTGGCCTCTTCGGCACCGTCCAGATAGACGCCCAAGTGAACGCGCAATGCCCGCATCCGTGCTGGATCATCCTTCATGATCAAGAGCATGCGGGTCAAAACCGCACCGAAACCGCCCATCATTGCATTCAACTCTTCATCCTGAAGCGTGGCGATTTTGTCGATCATGGCACGCATCCGCGCCTGTGCTGTTTCACTGACCGTGCCTGCGCGGAACTGATCACGCGCTTCGACGGTATCAAGGCCCTTGCTTTTGAGCGGATCAAGCCCGAACGACAACAGCGACAAGATGATACCCATCGCCCCATAAAACGCAGCCTGCGCCAGTGGGCCGTCGCGCATGAGCACAAGCGTTGTGATCGTCACGCCCATGACGACTGCGCCGCAGATTTTGCGGGGCATGCGCGGTGCGGCTGCCGCCTGAGCCGCGTCAAACGCCTTGCGGATTGTAATGCCCGTCGCGATCAGCCACAGCGCGCTGGCAAAACCGGCCAGCACAATCGCCATCTTGATCATCCAGATGGGATCATTCCCGTTCAGAAATTGCGTGCCCAGTGGCAGGATCGCGATGCACAGCACGTTGATGGCTTGCTGATTATGCGGGTCCTTGGGCGTGTCGCCCATGTCCTGTTCCGCAGCTTTTTGTGAAAACATCTGAAGGATCATGGTCTGCCCCTTTGCGCCTCAGAACCAGGTTGCATTGATCAGCAACAAAAACAGCGCCAGAAACGCGACATTCGGCACCAGCCGCGCCATCGGATTGCTGCCGGCTGTGTTGAAGGCGATCACGCTGAATATCGCGCGGGTCACCCGCCGCAGGTTCCAAAGAAACAGCGCGATAGACGCAAGGACCAGCGTCACGGTGATGAGAGCATAAAATATCATGCCGCGATCCTGCCGCGCAATCACGGCATCATTTGGGCAAGGATCGGAACTTATCTGGGCTTGCGGGGGGTCTTGGACGAGAATTTCCGAGGCGCGCCTGTGTCTTGCGGCTTGGTTGGGCGGCGGCGGCTGGTGTGCCGTGCGGTTTTGGGCTTTGCCTTGGCGGTGCCGGTGGTGTCATCGGGCAGGCCGAGTTGGTCGCGCACGATCTTGCGACGCACTTCTTCGACGGCACCGGATTTCAACTCGCCCAGTTGAAATGGTCCATAGCTGATGCGGATCAGGCGGTTGACGGTCAGGTCGACCTCGGCCAGCGCGCGGCGGATTTCGCGGTTTTTCCCCTCACGCAGCCCGATTGTCAGCCACGCGTTCGCGCCTTGTTGGCGGTCCAGCGTCACTTGCATCGGTTGAAACCGTTCGCCCTGTGCGGTCACGCCGCTGCGCAACGGCTCCAGTACTTCATCCGTGGGCCGCCCATTCACGCGCACCCGGTAGCGCCGCAACCACCCGGTGGATGGCAATTCCAGCCGCCGTTTCACGCCGCCATCATTGGTCAGCAACAGCAACCCTTCGGAATTGATGTCGAGCCGTCCGATACTCATCACCCGCGGCAAATCTTCGGGCAGTGCGGAATAGATCGTCTCGCGCCCCTTTTCGTCGCTGTCGGTCGTCACCAATCCGGTGGGCTTGTGATAGAGCCACAGACGCGGTGGTTCAGGCTCTGCGATGGGGGCCTTGTCGACGGTGATCTTGTCGGCCTCCGTCACGTTTAATGCGGGCGATGTGATCACGGCACCGTTGACGGCCACGCGGCCCGCCTCGATCATGCGTTCCGCCTCGCGGCGACTGGCCACGCCTGCGCGGGCCAGAACTTTGGCAATGCGGTCGCCGCTGGGTGTTTTGGGGGTGTCATCGGTGCTCATGGCGCTCGCTTAGCGTGTTTGCAGCGCTTGCGAAAGGGCGCAGATCAGTGGCAAGGGGATGGGATGGAGTTTACCTCTCATATGCAGGCCGCCTTGGCCGAGGCGCGGATCGCGGCCAAACGGGGCGAGGTGCCGGTGGGCGCGGTTCTGGTCGACCCACAGGGTCGGGTTGTGGCCGTTGCGGGCAACCGCACCCGCGAGTTGAACGACCCGTCCGCCCATGCCGAGATGCTGGTGATCCGCGAAGGATGTGCGCAGGCGGGATCGGAACGGCTGCCGGGATATGATCTTTACGTCACGCTGGAACCCTGTGCGATGTGTGCCGCAGTGATCGCCGCTGCACGGATCGCGCGCGTCTATTACGGTGCGGATGATCCCAAATCAGGCGGTGTGGCGCATGGCGCGCGCGTGTTTGACCAGCCGCAAAGCCACCACCGACCAGAGGTGTATGACGGGATCGCCAGCGCAGAGGCCGAGGCGCTGTTGCGTGGCTTTTTTACGGCGCGCAGGTAGGTTGCAAAAGCGCTACCAAAGCACGGTGTGAACAATGTGTTCGCCGTCCAGCCCCTTGAGCGCGACCGTCACGGTATCATCGAACTGGAAATCAGACGACGCGCGGGCCAGGATACGTGTCGCATCCGATATGCGTATCTCGTCAGGGGCGGCGGCCGCGTTAATGCGCGCGGCTTTGTTCACCACGGTGCCAAAGAAGTCGCCTTTGTTTTCGAACCCTTCTTTCGCGGCGGCCATAAGTGCATTGAGAGCGGTGTTTTCTACCCCCATCTTTTCGATGTTGGGCGTGGGGTTTGACAGGTGCATATGGATGATTTTCCAAGCGCCATCCCAAAGCGCAAAGACAAACGTCAACCGGTGCATCACAAAGTCATCAGACCCTTCAAAACGAAGTTTGGTGAAGGAATAGCCCCAACCTGGGCTGCCGTTTTCAAAGGCTTGTGTCTCTGATGAACCCTGCTCAAACTTGGGAACTTCGCGGAAATGATCGCCGATACCATCGCGAAGGACCGGCCCGGTCCAAAGCTCATCTTCCGCGCTGCCGATGTAGCTCAGGTGCAGTGATGTGCTGAGCAGATTGCGTAGAGTGGCCTCGTCGCGCTGTTGAATGGCATTGCCTCATCGACGGTTGATCGCCAACATCTCGGGGGAGTGTATGATCACAAGTGCCTGCCGCGCGTCAAAGCGTGATCGGGTCCATGACCTGCGGTTCGATCACATTGACACCGGGCAAACCATCGGCAAGCTCCTTGGCGGATTGCTCCAGCAGGTCGAAGGTGCGGTAATGGCAGGGGATCACGGTTTTGAAATCAAAATACCGTTTGGCGGCATAGGCGGCTTCGGCCATGCCCATCGTGAAGTGCCCGCCCGCTGACAGGATGCCGATATCGGGTTTGTAGTAGTCCCCGATCCAATCCATGTCGGCCATGATGCCGGTATCACCGGAAACGTACAGCGTTTTGCCCTCGCCCTTGATGATGAAGCCTGCTTCGCGTCCCACGGGCGCGCCGGGGGCATCAGTGAGGGAGGTCGAATGCATTGCAGGCACAAGGCTGACGGCCACTTTGCCCAACTGCACTGTACCGCCCATGTTGAAACCGATGACCGTCAGACCGGCTGTGGCTTCATAATGGCCCATCAGATCGTAGATGCCGACCGCTGGCACACCCAGTGATTTGGACAGAGGGATCAGATCAGCGGTATGATCGAAGTGACCATGGGTGATCAGAATATGCGTGGCGCCCGTGGTCGCGGGGCCATGTTGATCCTCGCTCAGCATCGGGTTGCCGGTCAGCCACGGGTCGATCAGCAGAACCTGATCTTCGATTTCGATCCGAAAGCTACCGTGTCCCATCCATGTGATTTGCATTGCGTGTCTCCCTTGCCGCTTTATCTACACCTTAACGCGGAATTCCAGTTTCGGGAGCCTTCGGCGGGAGTTTATTTGGAAAGACGAAGAGGCGGTGGCATTGGAGTGGCAGCGGGCGATTGATGGCTATTGTGAGCGCATGGGGCCGGAGTATTGGGCGGAGCCTGTTAATGCTCTGACAAATATAGCGTTTATACTGGTCGCTGTGGTCATGTGGCGTCGCGCGAAAGGGGTTTGGCTTGCGCAGGCGCTGGTCTTGGTTCTGTTTGCAATCGGGTTGGGGAGTTGGCTGTTTCACACCCATGCGCAGGTTTGGGCAGCCTTGGCTGATACGGTGCCGATTCTGTGTTTCATTCTGCTCTATGTTTTCGCGATCAACCGCTATAGCTGGCACATGCGCTTTTGGGTGGCGATCGCAGTCACGGCGCTGTTCATTCCTTACACGGCCGCCTTGGTGCCGCTGTTTCAGTCGATCGTGTTCATGGAAATTTCGGCCGTCTATTGGCCGGTGCCTTTGTTGATCGCCATTTATGCGGTTTTGCTGCGCAACCGCGACGTTGTCTTGTCACGCGGGCTGGCGATTGGCGCGGCGCTTTTGGTGATCTCACTGACGTTTCGGTCGCTGGATGACACCCTCTGCACAGCGATCCCGGTGGGCACGCATTTCATGTGGCATATCCTGAATGCAGCCATGCTGGGGTGGATGATCGAGGTGTTTGTGCGGCTCAGGGCGCGTCAGTCGGTGGCTTGATGCACTTCGATCACATTGCCGTCGGGGTCATAGAAAAAGATCTGATGCCAGCCTGCCACCGCGCGATTGCCCCAGTCCGAGTAGGGGATGCCTCGCGCCTCCAGGTGCGCTTTGAATGCGGCGATGTCATCGGTGCGGTAGGCGATGTGGCCGTGGCTGACCGGGTTGACGATCTGCCCTGAATTGAACCCTGCGGTCACGTCCTTTTGCGCCAGATGTGTCTGGATGCGTCCATCGGTGACGAATTCGACGTCCCCCGCGTAGCCTTTGGTCTTTTCAAGTGTGGGCAGGCCCGCGTCTTCAGTGCTGAGACCCAGCACGTCGCGATAAAAGCGCCCCATGCGCGGCACGTCGTCCGACACGAGGTTGATGTGGTGCAATGTCAGTTTCATAGGGTCAACCTGCCCTGAATATGCGCAAATGTGCAAGCGGGCCGGCACCTGTGGCCCGCGCAGACTTGCAGGCGCCGGGGCAGGGGGCTAAATGGCGTGAAACATCAGATAAGGATTGCCCATGTCCATTGACGAAAACACCGCTGCCCGTGTGGCGAAACTGGCCCGGATCAAGGTCGAGCCCGAGGCGTTGCCTGCGCTTGCGGGGGAGTTCAATACCATCTTGGGTTTTATCGAGCAGTTGGGCGAAGTTGATGTGGAAGGCGTCGAGCCGATGACGTCCGTCACGCCGCAAAAGCTCAAGCGGCGCGCGGATGTGGTGACGGATGGCAATCAGCAGGACAAGATTCTGGCCAATGCGCCGGATGCCCGCGAGGGGTTTTTCGCTGTGCCGAAGGTGGTGGAATAATGGCTGATTTGAATGCTTTGACACTGGCGGAAGCGCGCGCGGCACTGCGCAAGGGCGATGTCACATCCGCTGAGCTGACTGAAACCTGCCTGAGCGCAATTGACGGGGCGGGCGCGTTGAATGCGTTTGTGCATCACACGCCGGATCTGGCGATGGATCAAGCCAAAGCGGCAGACGCGCGGATCAAATCCGGTGATGCGCCTGCGATGTGTGGGCTTCCCATCGGGATCAAGGACCTGTTCTGCACCAAAGGCGTGCCCAGCCAGGCCGGATCGCGGATCTTGCAGGGGTTCTTGCCGCAATACGAATCCACCGTCAGTCAGAACCTGCTGGACAGTGGCGCGGTGATGCTGGGCAAGCTGAACATGGACGAATTCGCCATGGGATCGTCCAATGAAACCTCCGTCTACGGCAATGCGGTCAACCCGTGGCGCCGTGGCAACGAAGAGACAGCACTCACACCGGGCGGCTCGTCGGGCGGCTCTGCATCTGCGGTCGCGGCCGATCTGTGCCTTGCGGCCACAGGGACAGACACGGGCGGGTCGATCCGCCAACCTGCGGCCTTTACCGGGACGGTGGGGATCAAACCCACGTATGGCCGGTGTTCGCGCTGGGGCATTGTGGCTTTTGCGTCTTCGCTGGATCAGGCCGGGCCGATGACGAAAACCGTGCGTGATGCGGCCATCATGCTGGAGGCCATGTGCGGCCACGATCCCAAAGACAGCACATCCGCCGATCTGCCGGTGCCCAATTTCGAAGCAGCACTGACGGGCGACGTGCGCGGCAAGACCATCGGCATTCCCAAGGAATACCGCATGGACGGGATGCCCGACGAGATCGAGGCGCTGTGGCAGGACGGCATCGCCATGATGAAGGACGCGGGTGCCAAGATCGTCGATATATCCTTGCCGCACACGAAATACGCCTTGCCCGCCTATTACGTGATCGCCCCGGCCGAGGCCTCGTCCAATCTGGCGCGCTATGATGGTGTGCGCTATGGCCACCGCGCGAAACTGGACCAGGGCGACGGCATCACCGAGATGTATGAAAAGACCCGCGCCGAAGGTTTTGGCCATGAGGTCCAGCGCCGTGTGATGATCGGCACTTACGTCTTGTCGGCGGGCTTCTATGACGCCTATTACAACCGCGCGCGCAAAGTCCGCACCTTGATCAAGAAGGATTTCGAGGATGTCTTTGCCCAAGGTGTCGATGCCATCCTGACGCCCGCAACCCCCTCTGCCGCCTTTGGTCTTGGCGAGATGACGGATGCGGATCCGGTCGCCATGTACCTCAATGATGTGTTCACCGTAACGGTCAACCTCGCGGGATTGCCGGGTATTGCGGTGCCTGCGGGGCTGGACAAACAAGGGCTGCCGCTGGGGCTTCAGCTGATTGGCAAGCCTTGGGAGGAAGCGGATCTGCTGTCGGCGGCCTATGCGCTGGAATCCGCTGCGGGGTTTGTGGCCAAACCTGCAAAATGGTGGTAATTTTGCGCCAAGAGCAATGAACAGGCAGTATACCCCATGACGATCCGCACGCTTTTCGTGACCATTGGTATGGTGGCATTGGCCGCATGCGCGCCGCAAGTGCCAGACAGCGCGCAAGGCGTCGGCTTTGACACGTTCGAGACCCGCGCGGCCCGCGATGCCGCTCTGGCGCGGCCCATCTACGTGCCGGACACCGTGCAGGCACCCGACCGGACCGGTGCGGTCGATGGTTCTGCTGCGGCCACGGCGCTGGAGACGCGCCGCGTGCTCGATGCCACCCGCCCTGCGGCGCAAGGGCAGGCGGCGCTGAATTCCGGGGTGGAGCCACTGCAGGCCAGCCCCTCAAACCCGGCGCCTCTGGCCCTGGACAATCCCGGCATCTCGGATGAAAACGACTTTGACGCCGTCTCCGAACGTCAAAGCATCGAAAGCGATGCGGCCCGCATCGCGCAGAACCGCGCGCAATATCAGGTGATCCAACCCGAGGCCCTGCCAAGCCGCAGCGCCGATACCGGCCCCAATATCGTGCAATATGCCCTGCAAACCCGGCACCCGCGCGGCCAACGCCTCTATCAGCGTGGAGGCTTCAGCAACCAGAACCGCTTTGAGCGCAACTGTGCGGAATACGCCTCCAACGATCTCGCGCAGATCGACTTTCTCGCGCGTGGCGGCCCAGAACGGGACCGCAAGGGCATTGATCCCGATGGCGACGGATACGCCTGCGGCTGGGATCCGACCCCCTTCCGCAATGCATCTGGTGGTTGACCCGGCTCTGACAGAGCACCCGTCGCCAAATTGCGGTCCGCGCCGCGATGGGCTGACGCCACAGCTGATCGTCCTGCACTACACTGCCATGCCGACGGCCAACGCAGCCCTTGAACGGTTGTGCGACCCGGCGACAGAAGTGTCGGCGCATTACCTGATTTGCAAAACGGGGGCGATCACCCGCATGGTCGCCGAAAACGACCGCGCTTGGCACGCCGGTGCCGGTGAATGGAACGGGCAATCCGACATCAATTCCCGCTCCATCGGGATCGAGTTGGACAACGACGGCCAATCCCCATTCGCAAGCCCGCTGATGACCGCCCTGGAGACGCTGCTGCCCGCCATCATGCAACGGTGGTCGATCCCGCCCAGCGGTATCATCGCTCACTCTGACATGGCACCGGGACGCAAATCCGATCCGGGCGCAAAATTCGACTGGGCACGCCTTGCCCGGCAGGGATTGGCCGCTCCGTCGGGTCCTGAAAATGACCTCACAGACCCAACGCCAGAGGGGTTCCGCCACCGTGCCCGCGCCGCAGGCTATACCGCCGATGTGGACGACGCGACCCTGCTTGCGGCTGTCCGCCTCCGCCACCGTGCGCACGCATCTGGCCGCCTCTCAGCACATGACATCGCCGCACTGCCATTGGCTTGAACTCCGAACACTTCATTGTTCCGCTAAATATGCCCCGCGGAGCGTCCCGTCCCATCCTGCCCATTGACACCTCCGCCGCCCGGGCGCATCTCTATCCCGCGCGGAGGGTCGGATGGCCGCGGGGACGCATGCGCCCCGAGGAAAGTCCGGACTCCCAAAAGCAACGGTGCCGGGTAACGCCCGGGCGGGGTAACCCGACGGACAGCGCCACAGAAATGAAACCGCTGCGGTTCGCTGCAGTAAGGATGAAACGGTGGGGTAAGAGCCCACCGCGTTGCTGGCAACAGCAACGGCACGGCAAGCCCCACCGGGAGCAATGCCAAATAGGGACCGCGCGCCAACCGGCAACGGAAGGCGGGGCCGCTTTTGCCCCAGCAGGTCCGGGTTGGCAGCTAGAGCCTGTGAGGCAACTCATGGGCAAGAGGAATGGTCATCGAACCGGGGGTCATACTCCGGGGAACAGAATCCGGCTTATAGATCCTCCGCGCATTTTCTGCCCACCCGTCCGCCGGGATCGCTTCAGGGGGGAACGATGGGGTTCCGTTCCGCCTGACTCCGGTAAAACGCAGAAAATTCGATTGCCACCGGTCATGCTGCGCCAAATAGCGGTTGACTCGCGCCCCCACATCTCTAGAAGCCGAGGTTCAGGAATTCATGCGCCCTCCCACCGGGGCCGGTGCGCTGCAGGAGACATCACATGGCCAAGCCAACCACGATCAAAATTCGTCTGAACTCCTCCGCGGGAACAGGCCACTTCTACGTCACCAAGAAAAACGCGCGCACCATGACCGAGAAAATGGTGGTTCGGAAATATGACCCCGTCGCGCGCAAGCACGTGGAATACAAAGAAGGCAAGATCAAGTAAGGTCTGCGCTTTGCTGTAAGGATTTGAAACCGCGTCCCTCCGGGCGCGGTTTTGTCATGTCCGGCGACCCAAGGCATCGCACCGCCGGTGGCCGAGCCGTTGCGCGCGACGACTGTGAACCAGTTCACCGACATGCACGCACGCTAACGATTATCTCTGGGGATATTGAGCCCAGAGGATTTAGCATGACCCAATCAATTGAAACGATCGCGATCGAGCCGATGATGCCCAAGGGCCGCATGGCTCAAACGAAAATTCTGCCCGGTACGGCCGTCATTGGCTTTGGCGTGGATGTATTTGGCGAATACTGCAGCGCCAACAGCCTCAAATTGCCCATCATCGACACGTCAGACCTCACCAAACCCGTAGATGGAAGTGATCTTTTGACCTCCACCTTGGTGACCGTTCTGCCCGCCCACGAAGGGATGGCCGAACAGGTGCAGGGCTCCACGCTGCGCGAGGTGGCCAACAGCCTCGCCGCCAGCGTCAAGCTCGAAGGCAGCAGCGGTTTTCTCAGTGGCGAGATGTCAGCGGCCTTCAACACCTCCACGTCGCACAAGACATCCACCCGCTATGTGCAATACACCGAACAGATCTATTCCAGACAGCTGCGCCTTGGATCGTTTACATCGCTGCGCAAACACATGCTCCCCGATGCCAAAAGCGATTTTGAAGGCACGGATATGAGCCCTGCGGAACTGGTCGAGCAATACGGCACGCACTTCATTCAAGGCCTGATCATCGGCGCGCGGCTCAGCTATGGCTGTTCGATTGACACCAGCGACTACACCAGCGATGTCGACATGTCCGTGGCCGCCAAGCTCAGCTATAACGCCCTGGTCAACAAGGGTTCGGGCAGCGCATCGGCCAGTCAGACCCAAGCGGCCAAAGTGATGACAGAAAAATCAATGTCCAAGGCGCGTGTGCTGGGGGGTGACCCGGAATACGTCGAAAACATCCTGAAAGGCGATTACGACAAATGGCGCCAAAGCATTGCGGACCACATGCATGTGGTCGACCTCTACAACGGGATGTGCCTGATCTCAAAGCTGATCGAAGACCCGACGCGCCGCGCCGCTGTTGATGCGGCAATCACCCAGAAAATGGAGGCCGAAAAAGGCCCCGGTGATCCTTTCCTGTCGCACGTGCAGTCCTATCATGCAAATGCCACCGGTTGCTGGTATTTCTCGATTTCCGAAGCGGGGCACCCGGCGGGGTTCGGCCCCTATGAATACGCCGGAGCGTCGTTTTTTGCCTATACGGAGCCCAAAAACAACTCCGTCCCGATCTACCGGTTCAAATCCGAAAGCGGCGGGCGATACATGCTGTCGCCCAACGCCGCAGTCCCAAAGGGGTGGCTCGCGCCGGAGATTGCATTCTATGCCTATACGAAATCCGGCCCAGACCGTGTGCTGGTTCGGTCCTTCCAGAACACGTCTAAACCCGATCAGTACGGGTGGTTCTACAATACCAAAGCGAAGGTGAGCGGTTGGACACCAAATGAACGCAACAACTTCTACGCGCCAAAGGGCTGAACGAGAAACCGCATAGAAAAAGGCCGGCGCTTTTCAGAACCGGCCTTTCATTTGCACTATGTGCGAAATGTTATTCGCGATTGCCGAAGATGCTCAGCAAGAACATGAACATGTTGATGAAGTTCAGGTACAGGCTCAACGCGCCCATGATACCGGACTTCTGCAACCACTCACTGTCGCCATGGTGGGCGTGCGCGAGGTAGGTGTTCTTGATGTTCTGCGTGTCATATGCCGTCAGACCGGCAAAGATCAGAACGCCAAGGACCGAGATTGCGAACATGATCGCGGGCGAGCCCAGAAAGATGTTCACGATCATCGCCACGATCAGGCCGATCACGCCCATGATCAGGAAGCTTCCCCAGGCGGAGATGTCTTTCTTTGTGGTATAGCCCCACAAGGACAGACCCGCGAAGGAGATCGACGTGATCAGGAAGATTTGCGCGATGGAGAAGCCGGTAAAGGCCACAAAGATCCATGCGATCGACAAGCCCATGACGGCGGCGAACACGTAAAAGAACGTCTGTGCGCCTGCAGCAGAGATGCGGTTCAGCATGCCGCTGAACAAAAACACCATGCCAAGCGGCGCAAACATCACGATCCAGCCCAGAATGTTCGGGGCCAGTGTGACCGGATCACGGAACACGCCCAGCAACTCGGGGCTCGTGCCGACGGCCCATGCCACGGCAAAGGTTATCAACATGCCCACGGACATCGTGCCGTAGACTTTGTTCATATGGGTGCGCAGACCCTCGTCAATCTGGGCGGCGCGGGATCCGGCCGCTGTCCGGATTGTATTCACGTCAGCCATCTAAGACCTCCAACTGAAAAAATCGGCGCGTCAGACCGTTCTGCGCGCTCTCGCGTCAAATATCGGTTCGCTTGCAACGTATTTCAAGGTTTTTCAGTCAGGAAATCGTGGGAACTGGCCAAAATGGTTATCAAAGCGTGAATCCGGGCGCTTCGACCCCCGGATTCGCATCGCTTTTGATCTGGTTTTAGATGTTTTTCCAGTTGGCTGGGACATCCCAGATCATTTTTTTGGCTTCGCGATCAGCAGCTTCGCGGGTCAGGCCAATGTCCTTCAGTGCACGTGCATCCAAATGCGCCAAGGCGCGGCGGCTGCGCCAAATGCTCAACCGTTGGAAAAGGCTGGGGCTCGCTACCTTGTGTCCAAGGGCGATTTTGCGGGACGGGATGTGATCAATAATGGCCATCGGGGCTCTCCTAACTGCGCGCATCCGTGATGCGTGTGGTGTGTTTCATCAAATTACTTGATGCATATGGGGAAGTATGATCCATATGGAAAACGAATGTTTATGATATGATGCATCAAGGAACGTGATATGAGAAATCTCGACGTGACGACCCTTCGTTCTTTCGTGGCGGTGGCCGATGCCGGTGGCGTGACGCGGGCGGCGGGGTTCCTGCATCTCACCCAATCGGCCGTATCGATGCAGCTCAAGCGTCTGGAAGACATGCTGGGGCTGGCGCTGCTGGATCGTTCGGGCCGCACCATCGCGTTGACGGCCAGTGGCGAGCAGTTGCTGACCTATGCCCGGCGCATGGTCGCGCTGAATGACGAGGTCATCGGGCGGCTGACCGATCAGGCCTATGAAGGAGAGATCACACTGGGCGTGCCGCATGACATCGTGTACCCGGCCATTCCCCAGGTGCTCAAACAATTGCACGCTGCTTTCCCGCGTGTGCAGGTCAACCTGATTGCCTCCAACACGGTGACGCTCAAGGCGCAATACGCGCGCGGCGAATGTGATCTCTTTCTGACCACCGAAGTCGACAAGGAACCCGGGGCCGAAACGCTGTGCACCAAACCGCTGCATTGGATTGGTGCGCCTGATGGGTCAGCGTGGCGGCAACATCCCGTGCGGCTGGCGTTCGGACGCACTTGCACGTTCCGCACGCGCGCGGTCGAGGCGCTCGATCATGCCGGAATTCCATGGCAGGTGATCGTCGAAACGGACAGCGACAAAACGCTCGAAGCCACCGTTAGCGCTGATTTGGCTATTCAGACGCTGCTGGACGGGACAGTGCCGCCGCATTTGGAAAAAATTGATCACGGCGGCGCGTTGCCGGAACTCCCGGAACAGTTGATTAACCTTTATGGTGCCCAATCGGATCAAAGCGTGGTCAAGGATGCGCTTGCGGACCTTGTGCGCCGGGCTTTCGGCGCTGTGGAGCCTGCGCGTCTCAAGGCTGTTTAGCGTTGCATCATTCCCGTCCAGCGGGTGTTCAGCATGATCTGGTGGTGAAATTTGGACGTCGGTTGGCGCCCTGAATTGGTTTCATTTGAAAGTGATTTGGGGGCGCCAGCTTGCAAAATCCAACCCGCGATTCCGAAAATTGTGCCTAGTATCAGCAATATTACGCCCAATCTCGTCTAAAATTTGAGCGTAGGGTAAAATTTTTTGCGTTTACTGCTTTTGGTAATCACAGGTTGGATCAATACGCAGGCTGACCGGCGGCCGTTATAGTGTAACCCATTGATCTACAACTCATGATTGTGAGATTTTAGGCGATCCCAGCCTTCTGTTTTTGGCGCGAGTGGCCGAATTCATGTTCCCGTGAAGGTAGTTGAGTCACAGAAAATTAACGGGTATATACACGTTTGGGTTGATTTTTTAACGCTACCGATGGGATAATTATTGATCGAAATCGGATTTTACGTATTCTGACCCCGCACTGAATAGTGTAGCTTTTTGTTAGTTTGCCTGCGGTTCCAATTTGGTGGATCGGTATCGGGCGAAAACCAGGGAATTTGTGATGGCTCATGTTGTTGACGTTCATGTTGGGAAACGCATCCGCCAAAGGCGTTGGCTCGTTGGTATGACTCAGCAGCGACTGGCGGAATTGGTGGGTATCAAATTCCAGCAGATCCAGAAATACGAGACCGGTGCAAACCGTGTCAGCGCCTCTCGTCTTTGGGACATCGCGGATGCGCTTGAGGTTGATGTCGCCTTCTTCTTTGAAGGCTTGAAATCAGACACAGGTGACAATCACAAAAACGACGCGATCCCGGATGATATGATGGGCGACAAAGAGGCGATGGATCTCGTGCGCTCCTATTATGCGATCCCAGAGAACCAGCGTCGCCGCTTGTTCGAACTGGCGCGTGTGCTGAGCGACGTCGCCTGATCTGCGGCTCTTGCCTTAGGCGGGCGTTGCTGTCACGGATTGGGCATGTCTGATCCCGTCCTGTCTCACGAAGCGAAACTGGAAGTTGACCGCGTTGCACAGGCCATGGCCGATGCGGCGCGATCCGTTATTCTTCCCTATTTCAGATCGGCGCTGCTGGTGTCCGATAACAAGGATGCCGCAGGTTACGACCCCGTGACAGAGGCCGACCGCGCAGCGGAACGCGTGATGCGCGAGGTTTTGGCGCACGAAAGGCCCGATGACGCGATTTTGGGCGAGGAATTTGGCGAAAAGGCCGGCACCAGCGGCCTGACATGGGTGCTGGACCCGATCGACGGCACCCGCGGGTTTGTGTCCGGCACGCCCACCTGGGGCGTCCTGATTGCGCTCAGCACGCACAGCGGCCCGGTCTACGGATTGATTGACCAGCCTTATATCGGCGAGCGGTTTGTCGGCTTTGGCACGACGGCGCACGTTACCGGCCCGATGGGGCAAACCGCTTTGGTGACGCGTGCGGCGCGTGATCTGGCGCAGGCGACCGTGCTGACGACTTTTCCTGAAGTTGGGTCTGAGGCCGACGGCGCTGCGTTCCGCGCGGTCGCGGGGCAAGCCAAGCTGACGCGGTATGGCATGGACTGCTACGGTTACGCGCTTTTGGCGGCGGGGCAGGTTGATCTGGTGATCGAAGCGGGCCTGCAACCCTATGACATCCATGCCCCCATCGCGGTGATTCAGGCAGCAGGTGGTATCGTGACCGATTGGTCGGGCGGCCCGGCGCATCCCGGCGGGCGCGCGTTGGCGGCGGCCAATGCAGACATCCACGCCCAGGCGCTCGCGATTTTGCAACAGGCTGCGTTATGAGCCAGACGCTGCTGCGCTGTGCCGACACGGTTGTCACCATGGACGACGCGCGGCGCGAAGTGGCACAGGCTGATGTTCTGATCGAAAACGGTGTTATTGCAGCGATCGGGCAGGGGTTACAGACCGACGGGCAGGTGATCGATGCCCGTGGCTGCGTGGTGACCCCCGGACTGGTGAACACCCATCACCATCTTTTCCAGACGCTCACCCGGGCGGTTCCGGGCGGGCAGGATGCGCTGCTGTTTGGCTGGCTTCAGACGCTCTATCCGATCTGGGCGCGCTTTACGCCGGAGCATATGTTCACCTCCGCGCAGGTGGGTCTGGCGGAACTGGCCTTGTCGGGCTGCACGCTCAGTTCGGATCATCTGTACCTCTACCCCAATGGCGCACGGCTGGAGGATACCATTCATGCCGCCGCCGAATTGGGCCTGCGGTTTCAGCCGACGCGCGGGGCCATGAGCATCGGCGTCAGTGACGGTGGATTGCCGCCCGACGATCTGGTGGAGAGCGAAGCCGCGATACTTGAAGACTGCATCCGGGTGATCGACAGCTTTCACGACCCCGCTGAAGGGTCCATGTGCCGGGTCGGAATTGCGCCCTGTTCGCCGTTCTCAGTCAGCCGCGACCTGATGCGGGACGCCGCCCTTTTGGCGCGGGACAAGGGCGTGATGCTACACACGCATCTGGCGGAAAACGACGAAGACATCGCTTATTCGCTGGCGCATTTCGGCTGTCGTCCCGGTCAATACGCCCAGGATCTGGGCTGGGTCGGGCCCGACGTGTGGCACGCCCATTGCGTCAAGCTTGATGCCTCCGAGATTGCGCTTTTTGCTCAGACGGGCACTGGCGTGGCGCATTGTCCGTGCTCCAACTGCCGCCTTGGCAGCGGCATTGCGCCGGTGGTCGCCATGCGGCAGGCCGGTGTGCCGGTTGGGTTGGGCGTCGATGGATCGGCCAGCAACGACGCGGGCAATCTGGTGGCGGAGGCGCGGCAGGCGATGCTGTTGCAACGCGTGGCACAAGGCGCGGATGCCATGAGTGCGCGCAGCGCGCTGGAAATTGCCACACGCGGCGGGGCGGATGTGCTGGGGCGGCCCGATTGCGGGCGCATCGCGGTGGGCAAGCGCGCGGATATCGCGGTTTGGGATGTCTCTGGCATCGAAAGCGCGGGCAGTTGGGACCCTGCAGCGCTGTTGCTGGCAGGGCCAACGACAGTGCGGGACCTTTTTGTAGAAGGCCGCCGAATTGTCGCAGATGGTCAGATTTCGTCCATCGATTTGCCGCGTTTGGTTGCGAAACAAAGGGAGATGGCCAGCACTCTGAAAGGATAACCCATGCGCCGCATCCTGATGACAACCGCCCTGCTTGTTCTGACCGCCACCGCAGGTACCGCACACTCCGAGCCGGCAGTTTTGGGGGCGCTCAATGCGTTCCGCGCACAAAAAGGCGCACCGCCGGTACAATACTCCAAGCCACTCGAAATTGCAGCGCAGCGTCACGCGCAGGATATGGCGCGGCGCGGGTTCTTTTCGCACCGCGGCAGCAACGGCTCCAACGTGGGCCAGAGGGTGCGGGCGGCAGGCTACGGATTTTGCTTTGTCGCCGAAAACATCGCAATGGGTCAGCGCAGCCTGAAGGCGGTGATGCAGGCCTGGACCACATCTGCCGGGCACCGTCGCAACATGTTAGACAGGCGCGCGGCCGAGGTGGCGCTGGTGAAGGCCGACAACAATATCTGGGTCATGGTGTTGGGTCGCCCCGGTTGCTAAAGATTTTGCCGGTTGAGAGCGACCCTCCGGGGGGAGTTTATCTGCAAAGATGACGCTATCGGACGCCGGGTCCCGTGTGACGGTGTCCCGCGATCCAGACATCTGCGACGGCGCGGTCGTCGCCCATCATGATGGTTGGAAACAGCGCCTCCCAGATGTTTTCGGCGCTTGCGGCACGCTGGGCAATGGCTTCGGTCGAGGCCAGGTCAAGGACGGTGATGTCGGCTTCCATGCCCGGCGCGAGCGTGCCAATAGAATGTTGCAGGTGCAGGCTGCGCGCTGAGCCTGCTGTGGCGAGCCACATCAGTTGTGCGGGATGCAATGCCGTGCCGCGCAGTTGCGCAACCTCGTAGGCGGCGGCCATTGTGCGCAGCATCGAAAAGGAAGACCCGCCCCCGGTGTCAGTGGCCAGACCCATTGGGATGCCGCGCGCGGCCAGCCCGCTGAGATCCATCAGGCCCGATCCGATGAAGGTATTGGATGTCGGGCAATGGGCCAGCGCGGCGCCGGTTTCTGTCAGGCGGTCTATTTCGCGCGGCTCAAGATGGATGGCATGGCCATAGAGCCCTTTGGCACCCAGCAGACCATGGGTCTCGTAGGTGTCGAGATAATCGCGCGCATCCGGGTAAAGCGAGCGGACCCATGCGATTTCATCGATCTGTTCGCTCAGGTGCGTTTGCATCAGGCAATCGGGATGTTCAGACCAGAGCGCGCCAAGTGCTGCGAGTTGGTCGGGCGATGAAGTGGGTGAAAACCGCGGTGTAATGGCGTACTGCGCGCGGCCCTCTCCGTGCCAGCGCGACAAAAGCGCCTTGCTGTCATCATAGGCGGATTGTGCGGTGTCGCGCAGGGCGTCGGGCGCATTGCGGTCCATGCAGGTTTTGCCAGCGACTATGCGTTGCCCGCGCGCGGCTGCGGCCTCGAATATCGCGTCGACCGAGGCCGTGTGAATGGTGCAATAGGAGCACACCGTCGTGGTGCCATACCCCAGCGTCAGATCCAGATAGCGCGCGGCGATCTCTGCGGCGTAGGCGGGGTCTTCAAAGCGGGTTTCTTCGGGGAAGGTGTAGGTGTTGAGCCAGTCGATCAATCGCTTGCCCCAACTGGCGATGATGGCCGTCTGCGGATAGTGCACATGCGCATCCACAAAGCCCGGACAGATCAGGTGCTGGCCGTAATCCTGCACTCGGGCGCGGGGAAACTGGCCACGCAGGGTGGCCGCGTCACCCACCGCCACGATATGGCCTGCCTGCACAACGACGCCACCCGCCGCATTGACGTGCACCGCGTCTTGCCACGGGGTTTGCATCGGGTCGCCGGTGGCCACAAAGGTTTGGCCCAGAAGGAGGGTTTGTTCGCTCATGCTTATTGTCTAGGCCTTTGGCGGGTCCGCGTAAATCGCCAAGCTGCACCCCATTGTATCCCTTTGGGGCGGCGCATAAGGTCGTCTCCAACACGGGAGGAGGGCGCCGATGTCGGACGAGATCGTTGAGACGGACATCGCCAAGGACGACGACGCCTATGTGCTGGGTCCCAAGGCGATATCGGCCATTCTCTATGCCGTGGATATCGAAGATCAGGCCAAGCTGACCGAGCTGATGGAGCCGCTGCATGCGGCCGATATCGCCGACCTGCTGGAGCAGATCAACGCCTTTGACCGGACCCGGCTGATCCGCCTTTATGACCGTGAATTCGACGGTGAAATCCTGTCGGAGCTCGATGAGAACATCCGCGAAGAGGTGATCGCGGTCCTCACGCCGCAGGTGCTGACGCAGGCCGTGCGCGACATGGACAGCGACGATGTCGTGGACCTTGTTGAAGACCTTCAAGGGGCGCAGCAATCGGCCATTCTGGAGGCGCTGCCCGATGCAGACCGCGTCGCGGTGCAGCAATCGCTGTCCTATCCGGAATACTCCGCCGGCCGCTTGATGCAGCGCGAGGTGGTGATGGCGCCCGAACACTGGAACGTGGGCGAGGCGATTGATCATCTGCGCGCGACCAAGGAAGAGGATCTGCCGGATCAGTTTTACCACATCACCATCGTTGATCCGCGCCTGCACCCGGTGGGCAATGTCACGCTGGGCAAACTGATGCGCTCGCGGCGCGACACGAAATTGCTCGACATCAAGGAAGAGACCTTTCGCACCATCCCCGCCAATCAGATGGAATCGGATGTGGCCTATGCGTTCAACCAATACCACCTGATCTCGGCGCCCGTTGTCGACGAAGAGGGGCGGCTGATTGGCGTGATCACCATCGACGATGCGATGGCCGTGCTGGACGAAGAGCATGAAGAAGACATCTTGCGGCTGGCCGGTGTGGGCGAGGGATCCCTGTCGGACCGGGTGATCGAGACGACCAAACAGCGGATGCCGTGGCTGGGCGTAAACCTCTTGACGTCCATCGCCGCCTCGCTGGTCATTGCGCAGTTCGAAGTGGCGCTGGCGCAGATCGTGGCGCTGGCGGTTCTGATGCCGATCGTGGCCTCGATGGGCGGTAACGCAGGCACCCAAAGCCTGACCGTCGCTGTGCGCGCGATTGCGACCAAGGATCTCACCGGGGCCAACGTCTGGCGCGTGATCCGGCGCGAGGTGCTGGTGGGTCTGATCAACGGGCTGATCTTTGCGGTGGTGATGGGCATCGTCGGCTTTATCTGGTTCGGATCGCCCGCACTGGGCTATGTGATCGCCGCTGCCATGGTGATCAATCTGGTGGTCGCCGGGTTTGCGGGCACGGTCATTCCCGTGGTGCTCGACCGTCTTGGCATTGATCCCGCTCTCGCTTCGGGCGCCTTCGTGACCACGGTGACGGATGTGGTTGGGTTTTTCGCCTTTCTGGGGCTGGCGGCATGGGTCTTGCTGTGAGTGATCTGACGGAGCGCAAGGCCGCCGCACGCACGGCGGCATTTGCCCGACGCAAGGCCGCGCATGCACAGGCCACAGGCCGGACCAGCGGCTATTTGTCAGAAGTGCTCGCCGGTTACCGCGGCGTGCCCTTGGCGGGCTACGTGCCTATTCGCACCGAAATCGACCCTCTGCCCGCCATGGCCGAAGCCGCCGCCTATGGGCCGGTCGGCGTGCCGGTGATCCAGAGCAAGGGCTTGCCACTGAGGTTCTCCCGCTGGGAGCCGGACGCCCCGCTGCGCGATGGACCTTTCGGTGTGCGGGTGCCTGAAACGGACGATTATTTTGACCCCGAGATCCTCGTCGTGCCGCTTGTCGCCTTTACACCGCAGGGCGGGCGGCTTGGGTATGGCGGCGGATACTATGACCGAACCCTCGAAGGGCTGCGCGCGAAACGCGCGACGCTGGCCATTGGCTTTGCCTACGGCGATCAAAGTGCCGGTGATTTGCCGCTTGAGGCAACGGACCAACCGCTCGATCTGATCATCACCGAACGCGGTGTCATCACGCCGCGCTGAAAAACTGACTAAAAATTGAATAAAATGCGCGTTGTGTGACCTGCTTCACAGTCAGAACAGAATCGCTCGCCTAGGTTGAATGCATTCAGGGCATTCCCCAGGCGATCCAGCTGATGCCCGACAGTAATGAGGAACAGTGGTACGAAGAATTTAAAGAGCCCTTTTTCAACATCTAACACTTTTTAAAAATCCCTTTGTCTCTTCCGGGAAAGAGGGCTCCGAACCTGGTTTCAGGCGAGGGGCCCTCTTTTTCCGTTCACAGGCTGCGATTTGGGCGCACGATCGCGTTTCGCTCAAGAAAGTCCGCGCCCGCGCACAGGGTCTGAAAAAACCACCCAATGTCGCAAATTGCGGCTTTGGTCTTGCCGAGGGGCCAATCCCGCCCTACCCATCACAACATGAAGATACTCTTTTTGGGCGACGTCATGGGCCGCGCGGGACGCAAGGCCGTAACCGAAAATCTTGCCCGTCTGCGGGCTGATTGGAAGCTCGATTTCATCGTCGTCAACGCGGAAAACGCCACGTCGGGGGCGGGTCTGTCGGGCGCGCATGCCAAATCCATGCTGGAGGCGGGGGCAGATTGCCTGACGCTTGGCGATCACGCCTTTGATCAGCGCGAAATGCTGCAATTCATTGCCAATGAACCGCGCATCATCCGCCCACTGAATTTTTCCAAGACCGCGCCGGGTATGGGTGCGCGCCTCTTTACCGCCAAAAACGGGCGCAAAGTATTGGTCGCGCAGGCACTGGGGCAGGTGTTCATGAAGCGCCCCTTTGATGATCCGTTCTCTGCCCTGGAACCGGTGCTCAAGGCGCATCCCTTGGGCGGGCAAGCCAACGCCATCCTCGTCGATATGCATTGCGAAGCCACATCCGAGAAAATGGCCATGGGCCATTGGTGCGATGGCCGTGCGAGCCTTGTCGTGGGCACCCACACGCATGTGCCGACAGCGGATGCGATGGTGCTGCCCGGCGGCACCGGCTATTTGACGGATGCGGGCATGTGCGGCGATTATCATTCCGTCATCGGGATGGAAAAAACCGAACCGCTGCGCCGCTTTATCACCGGCATGCCCAAAGATCGCTTCACCCCGGCCAATGGCCCCGCGACCCTGTCGGGCGTCTACATCGAAACTGATGACCGCACGGGCAAGGCCACGCGTATCGCGATGGTCCGTGACGGCGGGCTGCTGGAACGGTCCACCCCATGACACCCCGCCAGATCGCCTTTTACACCGGCGTTCTGGTGGTGCTGGGCGCAGGCTGGGGGCTGACCATGCCGCTGACCAAGATCGCCGTCTCCACCGGCTATGGCCACTATGGGCTGGTGTTCTGGCAGTTGGTCATCGGCACCCTGTCGATGGCCCTGATCTGCGTGATCCGCCGCGTGCGCCTGCCGCTGCGCGCCGTGCATCTGCGGTTTTATCTGCTGCTCGCGCTGATCGGAACGATCCTGCCCAATTCCGCCTCCTATCAGGCCATTGCGCATCTGCCGTCGGGTGTGGTGTCGATCCTGCTGTCGATGATCCCGATGTGGGCCTTTCCGATGGCGCTGGCATTGCGGCTCGACAACTTCAGCTGGCGCCGCTTTCTGGGCTTGGGCGCAGGGCTGGCCGGAGTGTTGATGATCGTCGGTCCGGGGGTCAGCATGGGTGTCGGGCTGCCGCTGATCTGGGTGCTGGTGGCGCTGTTTTCGGGCATATTCTACGCGGTCGAGGGCAACGTGGTCGCCAAATGGGGCACATACGGGCTTGATCCGGTACAGGTGCTCTTTGGGGCCTCGCTCGTCGGCACTCTGGTGATGATCCCGGTCATCGTGATCTCCGGCCAATACATTCCCATTTCTGCGGCCACCACGACGGCGGGGCAGGCATTGATCGCGTCATCCGTGGCGCATGTGCTGGTCTATGCAGGCTATGTCTGGCTGGTAGGGTCCGCAGGGCCGGTCTTTGCGGTGCAGATCAGCTATCTGGTGACGCTCTTTGGTGTGTTCTGGGCCAAGCTGATCCTTGATGAAGCCTATGCGCCTGCCATTTGGGCGGCGCTGGCGCTGATGTGCCTCGGCATGTACCTTGTGCAGCCCCGCTCCAAAGGCGCGCTTGCGCCGTCCCGGCCAATCGGCGAAACTACACGATAGATCAACGTCTTCGGCAGGACACCCGATATGCCTCTGATAGAGCTTTCGCCCATGGTCAGCGCCGGTTTGACGCTCATTGTGGTTGTGGTCATGTTCGTGCTCTTCGTGCGCGAGGCCTTCCCGACCGAAGTCGTGGCCATCGCGGGGGCCGCGCTGATGCTGGGTCTGGGCGTGCTGCCCTATGATGCCGCCCTTGCGGTTCTGTCCAATCCCGCCCCTTGGACGATTGCGGCGATGTTCATCGTGATGGGCGCTTTGGTGCGCACCGGCGCGCTTGAGGTGCTGACCAACATTGCCGAACGCTACGCCAAAACGCATCCCAAAACGGCCGTGGCCGGGGTCATTCTCAGCGTCATGGGGGCCTCTGCGATCATGAACAACACGCCTGTCGTCGTCGTCATGATCCCGGTCGTCGTGCAACTCAGCCAGAGCCTCGGGGCCAAGGCGTCCAAATTCCTCATTCCGCTCAGCTATGCCGCGATCATGGGGGGCTCGCTCACGCTGATCGGGACCTCGACCAACCTGCTGGTAGATGGTGTGGCGCGCGCCCAGGGGCTTGAACCCTTTGGGATCTTTGAAATCCTGCCGATCGGGTTGGTCGTCTGCGTCTGGGGGCTGATCTTTATGGGGCTGTTCGGGCGGCGCCTGCTGCCCGACCGTGACAGCATGGCCAACATGCTCTCGGACCGCTCCAAGATGAAATTCTTCACCGAAGCGGTCATTCCGCCCGAATCCAACCTCGTGGGCCGCGAAGTTCTGGGCGTGCAGCTTTTCAAACGCGAGGGCGTGCGCCTCATCGACGTCATCCGTGGCGATCAATCGCTGCGCCGCAATCTGCAAGGGGTCGAACTTCAAGTCGGCGACCGTGTCGTGCTGCGCACGCAGATGACCGAACTCCTGAGCCTGCAAGCCAACAAGGAACTCAAACGCGTGGACCAAGTCTCGGCCGTGGAAACCAACACCGTCGAGGTGCTGATCACGCCGGGCTGCAAGATGGTCGGCCGTTCGCTGGGCGCGCTGCGTCTGCGCCGCCGCTACGGCGTCTACCCGCTGGCCGTGCACCGCCGCAATCAGAACATCGGGCGTCAGCTTGACGACCTGATCGTGAAGGTCGGCGATACGCTGCTCTTGGAAGGGGCCCCGGCCGATATTCAGCGCCTTGCCGTCGACATGGACATGGTCGACGTCTCACAACCCTCCGCACGGGCCTACCGCCGGTCGCACGCGCCCATTGCGGTGGCCTGCCTGATTGGCATTGTCGCGCTGGCCGCCTTCAACGTGGCACCCATACTCATGCTCGCCGTGATTGCCGTGGCCATTGTGCTGGTCACAGGCTGCATCGACGCCGATGAAGCCTTCAGCTTTGTCGACGGGCGTCTGCTGGCGTTGATCTTTTCCATGCTCGCCGTGGGGGCCGCGCTGCAATCGTCAGGGGCCGTGGCCCTGCTGGTCGATAGTGCGGCACCCTGGCTCATGACCCTGCCGCCGGGGATGGTGGTCTTTGTGGTCTTTGCCATGACCTCGACCCTGACAGAGATCGTCTCCAACAACGCCGTCGCGGTGATCATGACCCCCATCGCCATCGGCCTCGCTGCGGCGCTGGGCCTCGATCCACGCCCGCTGGTGGTGGCCGTGATGATCGCCGCCTCCTGCGCCTTTGCCACGCCGATCGGATACCAGACCAACACGCTGGTCTACGGGCCGGGCGGCTACCGGTTCACCGACTTCATGCGCATGGGCCTCCCGCTCAACGTTTCCATGGCGGTGATCGCATCCCTGGTAATCCCGTTCATCTGGCCGCTTTAGAGCGGTGAGGCGCGGGATGTCCGCTTTGCTGGGACAAGCGGCCGTTGAGAGTAACGGTTGCAATGTCCGTTCATCCAGTCTTTGTCATTCTCTTTCTACCATTGGTCGTGCCGAGGTAGACAGAAGCGATGATGATCGCGAGGGCTGCGAAGCGTTGGAAGGTCATCGCCTCATTTAGCAGCAACACGCCAAGTAGTGCGCCACCAACCGGGACGGCAAAATTTACCTGAGACATGCGTGTTGCGCCGAGCCGGGGCACAAGGAAAAAATAGATCAGATTTGCGCAGGCTGGTCAGAAAACAGACCAAGGTAAAGAATAGTGCCAAGCGAGCCAGTTGTCGGTTCAATTCCACCTATGTCTGCGTCCGAAAGGATGACCACACCAGTCATGAAAAGGGTCCCGACAATCATGGAACCCGTGGCCATTTCCAACGCGGGACGTTTGACAAATCGGCGGATGTATACGGTAGAAGCGGCGTAACACAGGGTCGCTCCGACAATCGCAAGCTGCCCCATCAGTTGTCCGCCTATGCCCGCGAGCGCTGTGGGCCCAACGAGAATGACGACACCGCATAACCCGCCGAGAACGCCAAGCGTTGCGCGCAGAGTCACAGCTTCTTCCGGGACCACCGTCGCCGCAAGCAACAAGGTGGCCATTGGCGCGACACCCATCAGGATCGAGGCGAGAGCGCTGTCGACTGTTTGCTCACCATAGGTGATCAACAAGAACGGCAGCGCTGAGCCGAGCAGACCTGTAACAGTGTATGAAATCCAGTCTCTTATGTCTCTGGAGAGGGCCATTTTGCGTAGCTTCAACACGGCGTAGACGACCACGCTGCCAACAAGCAGGCGTCCCAGAACAAGGACAGAGGGATCTAGGTTAGCAACTCCAATTTTTATCACTGTATAGGACGAACTCCACATCGCTGCGAGTAAGAACCAGAGAGTTATATTGAGCGAGTTTTGCTTGTGCATGAGCTGACCAACGACTATTGCTACGATAACAGTAGCGATAGACTGCTATGAAATTAGTAGCAAGAGAAACATGACAGATAATGACGCAAAATCAGTCTTGAAGGGCGGAGTTCCTGTTCGCGGGTCCACAACCGGGCAACCTATTATGGTTTTATTTGACATTCTGAGCCGCCGTTGGGCGATGGGCGTTCTGTGGAATCTCGCCGACGAGCCGCGAACTTTCCGTGATCTTCAAGCCCGGTGCGGGTCAGCATCCCCCAGTGTATTGAACACCCGCCTGAAAGAGCTTCGCGAGGTAGGCCTGATACAAAACGGTAAGGGCGGCTATGAACTGACCGGCACTGGACGGGAGCTGTTCGCCCATTTGGAACCGCTCGGAGATTGGGCGATGGAGTGGGTGCCAACGCTCTAAGCCGCCGTTCGCTGCACGGCGGCACAAAGCCCAAAGCGCATACGAACCGTCCAACGCCCAAAGTGACGTCAGCGCAGCACAGCACAATCACGAAGCCTTCACCCTTTCATAAACTTCATCCGCGCCTCGCGCGCGATATTGTAGCGTAATTCCAGATCGGCAATTTCTGCCATCGCGGTCTTGGGGTCGGGGGCGTCTTTCAGCGCCTTGCGGGCCGCCTCCAGCTTTTTCTTGATCTCAAACTCTTCCGGCAGCACCCCGGCTTCGGCCATCATCCGGTAGCCTGCCGCATCGGCTGCACGCACGAACGCGTCGCCGGGCCGGTCGGGCAGGGGTTTGCCCTCGCCGTCCAACCCCTCCAGATCGCCCTTGAGGCGCGCCTTCTGGATTTGTCGTTCGATCAACTGTCTGAGGCCGCGCAGCATGGGGCAATCCTATCACGGCCCGTTCTGCGGGGCCAAACGGGCTGTTTACCCTTTCGTCACGAACCTCGCCGTGCGCCCTGTTAACCCATGGTTTGGCGCCGGAGCGGTGCACAGGGGGTGCACAGGGGGTGCACGGGTGTCACCCCCCGTTTTCGTCATGTTTTACTGGGTTAACCCGCCCTGTCGGACGGGGCGGGTGCATACCGTTGCGCGCACGCTGTATTTACGCCCCGGTCACAGCGGCCAGAACACCAGAATGGCCGGGATCGACACCGCCACCACGATGATCTCCAGCGGCAGGCCCATGCGCCAGTAATCGCCAAACCCGTAGCCGCCGGGGCCAAGGATCAGCGTGTTGTTCTTGTGCCCGATGGGCGTCAGAAACGCGCTGGAGGCGGCAACCGCGACAGCCATCAAAAACGGGTCCGGGTTCACCCCCAGCGTCTGCGCCATCTGGATGCCAACCGGCGCCGCAACAATGGTGGTCGCGGTGTTGTTCAGCACATCCGACAGCGTCATCGTAACCACCATCAGGACCGTCAGAACCGCCCAGGCCGGCAACCCTTCGGTAAATGAAATCAATGCGTTGGAGATAAGCTCCGTGCCGCCCGACGTCTCCAGTGCTGCCCCCAGCGGGATCATGGAGCCGAGCAGAACCACCACCGGCCAGTTGATGTGATTATAAAGCTCTGCCAGTGGAATGATTTTGGTCAGCACATAGGAAACCACCACCAGACCCAGCGCAATCGGCAGATAAATCAACCCGACACTCGCCGCGATCACGGCGCCTGCGAACAGCCCAATCGCCAGCCACACCTTGGAGTTTTCGGTGACGGCCAACCCCCGATCCGCAAGCGGCAAACAGCCCAGCCAATCAGTGACATCAGCGCCCGTATCACGCGGCACCAGCAGCAGCAGAATGTCGCCGGGCATGATTTCGGTGCGGCGCAAGTGCTTGGTGATGCGTTTGCCCTGCCGAGAAATCCCAAGTAAAACAGTGCGTTGCCGCCACGCCAACCCAATCGACAGCGCCGTTTTCCCGGCGATCCGCGCAGTGTCAGGCACGACCACTTCGATGATCTCAACCCCGTCGCCATCCGCGCGCAAGGCCTCATCGCGCTTGTCATCGGCAACCGCCAGATCAAGGGCTGCGCGAAATTCATCCAGCGCGTCCGGCGTGGCCTCCAGCACCAGCGCGTCTCCGGCCTGCAACACCGAATTGCGGGCCTGCCCATAGCGCCGTTCGCCATCGCGGATCAGGCCCAGAATGGCCACATCGGCCGCTTCTGCGGCTTCTGTCAATTCTGCGACGCGCTTGCCTATATGTTTGCTTTTGCTTGGAATAACCAACTCAGCGATATAGGCGGACAGGTCTTCAACGGCCTTCGTTGCATCCTCGCGCGCGGGGATCAGACGCCACCCCACGAGCGCCACAAACGCGAGCCCCGCCAAGGCCGCAGCGCCCCCGACCGGCGCAAAATCGAACATGGCAAAGGGCGCGCCAAGGCTTTCTTCGCGTATGGCGGCAATGATGATGTTGGGCGGCGTTCCGATCAGCGTGACCATCCCGCCCAATATCGTCGCAAAGCTCAGCGGCATCAGGCTCAGCCCCGGACTGCGCCCCGCCTTGCGTGCTGTCTGGATGTCGACCGGCATCAACAGCGCAAGGGCCGCGACGTTGTTCATAAAGGCCGACAACACGCCCCCGATGGCCCCCATCAACGCGATGTGACTGCCCAGCGAGCGGGTCGCATCCACCAGCGTGCGGGTGATCAGAAAAACGGCCCCCGAACGGACCAGCCCCGCCGAGACGACCAGCACCAAAGCAACGACCAACGTCGCGGGGTGCCCGAACCCGGAAAACGCATCCTTGGTCGGCACCACACCCACCACGACCCCAACCAAGAGTGCGGAAAAGGCAACGATATCATAGCGAAAGCGCCCCCAGAGCAGCATTCCGAACACTGCGCCAAAAAGGGAAAAGAGAATGATCTGGTCGGTTGTCATATGGCACCTTGCATAGCTTGGCCCACGTTATGCTGCGCGCTGAGGAATTGCCAATGCTTGTGTCATGCAGCGATTGCACCAGACGCATCACGCCGTACAGGTCTTGCGCCCCTTTGCCTGCCCGGACTATTAAGCGGCAATTCCGTTCGTTTCAGCCAAAGGATCACACATGGCCGGCCATTCCAAATGGGCAAATATTCAACACCGCAAGGGTCGTCAGGACGCGGTGCGGGCAAAGCTGTTTTCCAAGTTCAGCAAGGAAATCACGGTTGCCGCCAAAATGGGTGATCCCGATCCCGACAAGAACCCGCGTCTGCGGCTTGCGATCAAGGAAGCCAAGGCGCAATCGATGCCCAAGGACAACATCGAACGCGCGATCAAGAAAAGCCAGGCGGGCGATGGCGATGACTACGAAGAAATCCGCTACGAAGGTTACGGCCCCAATGGTGTTGCAGTGATTGTCGAAGCGATGACCGACAACCGCAACCGCACGGCTTCGACGGTACGCTCGACGTTCACCAAGAACGGCGGCAACCTGGGCGAGACGGGCAGCGTCGGCTTCATGTTCGAGCGCAAGGGCGAGGTCAGTTATCCGGCCTCCGTCGGGGATGCGGACACTGTCATGATGGCCGCGATCGAAGCGGGTGCAGAGGACGTGGAAAGTTCCGAGGAGGGTCATATCATCTGGTGCGCGGACACCGATCTGAACGATGTGGCAACGGCACTTGAGGCGGAACTCGGCGAATCCGACAGCACCAAGCTGGTGTGGAAGCCTACGACCACCACCGAGATGGATCTTGATGGGATGCAAAAGCTGATGAAGCTGGTGGATGCGCTGGAAGACGACGATGACGTGCAGCGGGTCACAACCAATTTTGAAGCTTCGGACGAGGTGATGGATCAGCTTTGATTGCGTCGTACTTCGAGAAACAAAAAAGCCGCCCCTTACCGGGCGGCTTTTGTCATTTGAACGATAACTGCGGCCTTAGCAAAACAGCGAGCGCGCCATCTGGGCCCAGGACGCTGGTTCTTGCGTCTGCGGCTTGGGCGCGTATTGGCCAATGCGTCGGATAAGGTATTTGACGTCCGTCAGGTTCTGTTTGGCACGCTTTCCACCCGCCTGACTTTGCACAGACAGGATTTTCTGTTGCGTGTGCAACGCGGCCTCGATCAATGCGAGGTCCTTGCGCGAAAGGTCCAGATTTTGCGTCTCATCAAACATATCAATCATCCTTATTCACTGCCCCAGCATATGGGGAGTAAAGAGGTATACGCCAATCATCTTAAATGAGATTAGTGTGAAGCGATTGAAATACATCACAGTTCTGTGAGTTGAGTTAACAAGTGTGAACGCACCTGCCTGCGTACCGAGCGCGTCAAACCCGCAAGCGGCGTTTGCATCATACGACTGACTTGCCAATAAAGCGGCACATCCAGCGGTGCGTCGGGCCTTAGGGCAACGAGGTTCCCGCGCGCAAGATGTTCGCGCACCAGCGCCTCAGGGTTCATGCCCCAACCCATTCCCGCCAGCGCTGCGTCCACAAACGCGTGGGTGGACGGCATCATATGCGTTGGCGGCAGCACAGGGTGACCCAGCACGCGCTCAAGCCACCGGCTTTGCAATTTGTCCTTGGTGTTGAAGGCCATCATCGGCGCCCGCGCGGCGGTTGTGGCGTCCAGCCCATCGCCAAACCACTGCGCGACAAACGCGGGGCTTGCCGTTGCAATGTAGCGCAACGCACCAAGAGGCGTGACATTGCAGCCTAACGCGGGTGCCGCTTTTGACGTGACCGCCGCGCTGACTTCGCCGCGCTTGAGCCATGTATCAGAGTGATCCTGATCATCGATCAACAGATCAAAGACAACATCGGGCACATCAGCCAAGGCAGGCGGAAACCACGTGGCCAAACTGTCGGCGTTAACGGCAATGCGCAGCTTGGGACGCGGAATGTCCATGTCAGGGCGCATCTCACGCAGCACATCCGCTTCCATCAGGGCGACGTTGTCGGCGTGCTGTGCCAAGCGCGCACCGGCAGGCGTTGCGGTGCAAGGCTGCCCGCGCAAAATCAGCGGCGTGCCCATGCGATCCTCGAAGGCCTTGATCCGCTGCGAGATGGCAGAGGGCGTCACACCCAACTCCGCCGCCGCAATTTCAAAACTACCGTGTCTGAGAATGGCGGATAAGGCCGCGAGGTGGTGGAAATCGATGTGCATTAGCCCAGCTTATCCAGTGGCAAAAAGTTTAACTTGGGTAATCTTAGCGCAGCCGGTAGTCAACGCGGATCGCATCGAAAGGCCCCCCGTGTTGAGTGCATTTATTCCCGGCTTCCTGCTAAGCCTGACGCTCATTCTCGCCATTGGTGCGCAAAATGCTTTTGTGTTGCGGCAGGGATTGTTGCGCCAGCATGTCTTTTGGGTCTGCCTGACCTGCGGTGTCTCAGACGCCCTGCTGATCTCGGCGGGGGTGGCGGGGTTTGGCGCCTTGGCACAAGCGATCCCATGGTTCGAAACGGCGATGCGCTTAGGCGGTGCTACGTTTTTGTTGTGGTACGGATGGCAAAACGCCCGGTCCGCATGGCGCGGCGGCCAGATGTTGAAGGTTTCTGGCTCAGAAACACCATCGCTCAAACGCACGATCTTGACCTTGCTGGCCCTCACTTGGTTGAACCCGCATGTCTACCTCGACACTGTTGTGCTGATCGGGTCGATTTCGGCGCAGTATCAGGACAGGATCGCCTTTGGCGCAGGGGCGGCCTCCGCCAGCTTGGTGTTTTTCTTTGCCCTTGGATACGGCGCACGTGTATTGGCGCCGCTTTTCGCCCGACCGCGCAGTTGGCAAGTGCTGGATGCGGTCATCGCGCTGACGATGTGGGGCATTGCGGGCAAGTTATTGTTCCTGTGACCCCTTGCAGGTGCAACGAATTTGCTGTGATTTGTAAACATGGTAACAAAAATGCCCCACCGCCCAGTGACGGCCATTTTCTGGATGCTTGTCACAGGCGTTTGCTTCATCGCCGTGACGGCTATCGTCAAATATACTGGGCCACGGATGCCCCCGGCGCAAATGGCGTTTCTGCGCTATGCGATGGGGCTGATCTTTTTGTTGCCAGCACTTGGTGCGTTGCGAAATGCGCATTTGACCGCCCGGCAATGGCGGCTGTTCGGAACGCGCGGGTTTTTCCACGGGCTGGGCGTGATCCTCTGGTTTTATGCCATGGTGCGCATTCCCATCGCGGACGTCACGGCGATGAACTATCTCGCACCGGTCTATGTCACGGTGGGGGCGGCGCTTTTTCTGGGTGAGCGTCTGGCCTTTCGCCGGATTGCAGCGGTGATCATGGCACTTGTAGGTGCTGCGATTATTTTGCGCCCCGGCTTTCGCGAAGTGTCGACCGGGCATCTCGCGATGCTGATTGCGGCGGTGGTGTTCGCCGGTTCTTACCTGATCGCCAAGGTGGTTTCAGACGAAACGCGGCCTTCCGTGGTCGTGGCGATGTTGTCGATTTTCGTCACTCTTACGCTGGCGCCATTTGCCCTTGCGGATTGGGTCACGCCCACATGGGGTGATCTGGGCCTGCTCTTTGCCGTGGCTTGTTTTGCCACCGCCGGGCATTTCACGATGACGCTGGCATTTGCGGCCGCTCCTGTGACCGTGACGCAGCCCGTGACGTTCACCCAACTCATCTGGGCGGTGCTGCTGGGCTACCTGGTCTTTGACGAAGCGGTCGATATCTGGGTGCTGTTGGGGGGGGCGGTGATCTTGGCGTCGGTGACATTCATTACATGGCGTGAAGCACGTCTGAACCGCGCCGGAACCACCCCGGTGTCCAACGCGACCAAGGTCTGATTATTATTGATTGATGAGTCAATAAAAACGCCCTAGCGTCCATCAGACGAGTCGCGAGGGGACAATATGCCGAAATTGGGAATGGAGCCGATCCGCCGTCGGGCGTTGGTAGAGGCCACGATCGCCGAGGTGGGCGCGCGTGGATCTCTGGACGTGACTGTTGGCCAGATTGCCAAGCGAGCCGGTATGTCCAGTGCCTTGGCGCATCACTATTTCGGCGGGAAAGACCAGATTTTTCTGGCCGCCATGCAGCAAATCCTGCGCGATTTCGGGGCCGAAGTGCGGCGCGGTTTGTCCGAGGCGCGCACCCCGCGTGCCCGCGCCGTCGCAGTGATTGAGGCCAGCTTTTCGGATGCGTGCTTTTCGCCTGAAACGGTCAGCGCTTGGATGACGCTTTATGCGCAGGCACAAACCAACGCGCAGATGTTGCGTCTCTTGCGCCTGTATCAACGCCGTCTGCAATCTAATCTGACCCATGCGTTGCGCCCCCTCAGCCACCGGCCCGAAGCCGATGCAGAAACCTTGGCCGCGTTGATTGACGGGCTCTATCTGCGGTCTGCTCTTGCGCGTGTTCAAAGCGCGCAAGCTGCACGAAGTTCGGCGCTGAGTGCCTTGAATACATTGTTGGAATCTTCATCATGAGCAAACCGAATATTCTGATATTGATGGTCGACCAACTCAATGGGACGCTGTTTCCGGATGGACCGGCAGAGTGGTTGCATGCGCCCAATCTCAAAGCACTTGCCGCACGCTCGACCCGGTTTCGCAACGCCTACACGGCCAGCCCCCTCTGCGCGCCGGGGCGGGCTGCGTTTATGTCGGGGCAATTGCCGTCCGCGACAGGGGTTTATGACAACGCGGCTGAATTCTGCTCCTCCATTCCCACATATGCGCATCATTTACGTCGGGCGGGCTATCAGACGTGCCTGTCAGGCAAGATGCATTTTGTGGGCCCAGATCAATTGCACGGGTTCGAAGAGCGCCTGACCACGGATATCTATCCCGCAGATTTTGGCTGGACGCCGGATTATCGCAAGCCCGGCGAACGCATCGACTGGTGGTATCACAACATGGGGTCCGTCACGGGCGCGGGCGTGGCAGAGACGTCCAACCAAATGGAGTATGATGACGAGGTCGCTTTCAATGCGACGCGCAAGCTGTACGATTTGTCCCGCGGTGCGGATGCCCGGCCGTGGTGTTTGACGGTCAGCTTCACGCACCCGCATGACCCTTATGTGGCGCGCAAGAAGTATTGGGATTTGTACAATGATTGCCAGCATTTGCAGCCCGAAGTTCAGGCAATACCTTATGACGATCAAGACGCGCATTCCAAGCGGATATTCGACGCCAACGACTGGCGCAGCTTTGATATTTCTGACGATGACATCCGCAGATCGCGGCAGGCCTATTTTGCCAACATCAGCTATCTCGATGACAAGGTCGGTGAGATTTTGCAGGTTCTGGAAGACACCCGCCAAGAGGCGATCATCCTTTTTGTATCCGATCACGGGGACATGCTGGGCGAGCGCGGATTGTGGTTCAAGATGTCGTTCTATGAAGGGGCTTCGCGCGTTCCCCTGATGATCTCGGCACCCCAAATGCAGCCCGGTTTGCAGGTCACGCCCGTTTCCAACATCGACGTCTGCCCGACCCTATGTGATCTGGCCGGCGTGTCGATGGCGGAGGTGGAGCCATGGACCACAGGGCAGTCGTTGGTTCCGATGGGCCAAGGTGTCGAGCGTACGGCGCCCGTCGCGATGGAGTACGCCGCTGAGGCATCTTATGCGCCGATGGTGTCGTTGCGCTATGGCAAGTGGAAGCTGAACCGCTGTGCATTGGACCCCGACCAATTGTTTGATCTGAACAATGACCCGCATGAGTTGACCAACCTGGCCGATGTACCTGAGCATCAGGGCACGTTGCAAACGCTACGTGCCAAGGCAGAGGCGCGCTGGGATCTGGACGCATTCGATGCCGACGTCAGAAAGAGCCAGGCACGTCGTTGGGTGGTCTATGAGGCGCTTCGTGAGGGCGGTTATTACCCATGGGACTACCAGCCGCTGCGCGATGCATCCGAGCAGTACATGCGCAACCATATGGATTTGAACACGCTTGAGGAAAGCAAACGCTTTCCACGCGGCGAATAGAGGTAAAGTGAAACATGAGCTACGACACGCAACCCATTAGAAGTCATTTCATAAACGGGAAATACGTAGAAGATAAAGACGGCGCGGAAATTCCGGTGATCTACCCCGCGACCGGCGAGATCATCGCAACAGTACACGCCGCCACACCCGCTGTGATCGAGCAGGCGATTGCCTCGGCCAAGGTCGCGCAGGTGGCTTGGGCGCAGATGACGGGAACGCAGCGTGGTCGCATTCTGCGCCGTGCTGCAGACATGATCCGGGAGCGCAATCACGACCTGAGCGTTCTGGAAACCCATGACACTGGTAAACCCTATCAGGAAACTTCGGTGGTTGATGCAACATCGGGTGCGGATGCACTGGAGTATTTTGGCGGAATGGCGGCCACTTTGACCGGCGAGCACATTCAACTGGGCCCCGATTGGGTCTATACGCGCCGCGAACCATTGGGTGTATGTGTTGGGATCGGCGCATGGAATTACCCGACACAGATCGCTTGCTGGAAAGGCGCGCCTGCGCTGGCCTGCGGGAACGCGATGATCTTCAAACCTTCTGAAACGACGCCTTTATGTGCCCTGAAAGTGGCAGAGATCTTGCACGAAGCGGGGCTGCCTGCGGGGCTTTACAATGTGGTGCAGGGTATGGGCGACGTCGGTGCAGCACTGGTCAGTGATCCGCGTGTGGACAAGGTGTCGCTGACCGGATCGGTGCCAACGGGACGCAAGGTCTATGCGGCTGCGGCCCATGGGATCAAACACGTGACCATGGAGCTTGGTGGCAAGAGCCCACTGATTGTTTTCGACGACGCCGATATTGAAAACGCTGTGGGCGGGGCGATCCTTGGTAATTTCTATTCCTCCGGGCAGGTCTGTTCCAACGGCACGCGCGTGTTTGTGCACAAGGGGATCAAGGACGCGTTTCTGGACCGCTTAAGCGCGCGTCTGTCCAAGGCTGTCATCGGCGATCCGTTGGATCCTGAGACGAGTTTCGGACCCATGGTTTCGGAGCGCCAGATGGACATCGTGTTGGGCTACATCGAGAAAGGCAAAGCCGAAGGCGCGCGGTTGGTTGCGGGCGGACATCGTTTGAACCGCAATGGATTCTACCTCGAGCCGACGGTGTTTGCGGATGTGACAGATGACATGACCATCGCGCGCGAAGAGATTTTCGGCCCGGTGATGGCGGTTCTGGATTTTGAGGACGAGGCGGACGTCTTGGCGCGCGCCAATGACACGGAGTTCGGTCTGGCGGCTGGCGTGTTCACCCGCGATTTGACCCGTGCGCACCGCGTGGCGGCGGCGTTCGAGGCGGGGACCTGCTACATCAACACCTACAACGACGCGCCCGTAGAGGCGCCATTTGGTGGGTCGAAATCGTCAGGTGTCGGGCGTGAAAATTCCAAGGCAGCGATAGAGCACTACAGCCAGTTGAAATCGGTTTACGTGCGCATGGGGGATGTCGAGGCGCCGTTTTGATGAGGATGATCCAAAGGAGCGCTGGCGCGCAAGCGATGCTTCGCGGCGGCGGCGGAGTGAGCCTTTACGGGTCTCCCCCGCGCGTTTGGATGGGTTTGGATATGTGCTGAGAGGTGCTTGAGGGCGCGATATGCGCCTCAAGACACCTTAACGAGGGTGAATGCGATTCCGCACGGCCTCAAGGACGTACCGGGCAGTGCCCGGCGCTTCGCCTCCTTGACCCCGCGCAGAATCACGGAAGGTGAAACGATGGAAGCGGATTTTGTAATTGTCGGTGCAGGCAGCGCCGGATGTGCGATGGCCTTCCGGCTGAGCGAGGCCGGGGCGTCTGTGCTGGTGATCGAGCATGGCGGCACGGATGCGGGCCCGTTCATTCAGATGCCGGCGGCGCTGAGTTTTCCGATGAACATGAAGCGGTATGATTGGGGTTATCAGTCCGAACCGGAGCCGCATTTGGGTGGCCGCAGGTTGGTGTGTCCGCGCGGCAAGGTGATCGGCGGGTCATCGTCGATCAACGGCATGGTCTATGTGCGCGGTCATGCAATGGATTTTGATCATTGGTCCGAAGCTGGTGCCGATGGTTGGGCCTACGCGGACGTTCTGCCGTATTTCAAGCGGATGGAGCATTGGCACGACGGGGGGCACGGGGGCGACCGGGCGTGGCGCGGAACGGATGGACCCCTGCACGTCAGCCGTGGTCCGCGCGCGAACCCGCTTTATCACGCCTTTGTGGAGGCGGGACGGCAAGCCGGCTACGAAGTGACGGATGATTACAACGGTGAAAAGCAGGAAGGCTTTGGACCATTTGAGCAAACGGTTTGGAATGGGCGGCGCTGGTCAGCGGCCAACGCCTATTTGCGTCCAGCGCTCAAGCGACCGAACTGCGATCTGGTCAGGGGGTTGGTCGAGCGGGTGGTGATCGAGGATCGGCGCGCCGTGGGTGTGGCGCTGGCGGGCGGTCAGGTGATCCGCGCGCGGCGCGAGGTCATATTGGCGGCCTCCGCCATCAATTCCCCGAAGCTTCTGATGCTTTCGGGGATCGGACCGGCCGCACATCTGGCTGAGCACGGGATTGACGTGGTGGCAGACCGCCCAGGCGTGGGCCAGAACCTGCAAGACCACCTAGAGTTATATGTGCAGATGGCCTCAAAACTGCCTATCACCCTCTATAAACACTGGAATTTGGTGTCGAAAGCGCTGATCGGGGCGCAATGGCTGTTCACCAAGACGGGGCTGGGGGCCTCGAACCAGTTCGAAAGCTGTGGGTTCATCCGGTCCCAGGCGGGTGTGCCTTACCCGGATATCCAGTTTCACTTTTTGCCGATCGCGGTGCGCTATGATGGTCAGGCCGCAGCTGAAGGGCATGGGTTTCAGGCTCATGTCGGGCCGATGCGCTCGCCGTCGCGCGGTCATATCAGCCTCGCCTCTTCAGACCCTGCGCAGGCGCCAAAGATCGTGTTCAACTACATGTCGACCGATCAGGACTGGCAGGATTTCCGCCGATGCATTCGTCTCACGCGGGAAGTGTTCGCACAGGAGGCATTCGCGCCTTTCGTCAAGCACGAGATACAGCCCGGAGATGCCGCCCAGAGCGATGCGGAGCTGGATGCCGTGATCCGCGAGCATGCCGAAAGCGCCTATCACCCCTGTGGCACCTGTCGCATGGGGCGCGCGGATGATCCGACGGCGGTTGTCGATCCGCAAACCCGTGTCATCGGGGTCGATGGTCTGCGCGTCGCTGACAGCAGCGTCTTTCCTCGCATCACCAATGGCAATCTGAATGGGCCGTCGATCATGGTTGGCGAAAAGGCGTCTGATCACATTCTGGGGCGCGGGATGTTGGCGCGCTCAAACGATGTGCCTTGGATGCATCCCGATTGGCAAACATCTCAGCGGTGATGGTTTGTTAACTTCGGTTAACAAAAATCGTTGCGTTTGAGTGTGGGGCCGTATCCTTTGTGGGATGCGGTTCTTCGTGATCATATTGGCATGTTTTGCCGCCAGCGGCGCGCTTGCGTCGGAGGTGTCGGGATCGGTGCGCGTGATCGATGGGGATACCATCGACCTAAACGGTGTGCGGGTGCGGTTGCATGGCATCGATGCGCCGGAACAGAACCAATCCTGCCGAACGGAGCAGGGGTTGGAATGGGCCTGCGGCGCCTGGGTTACGGCGCAGGTAAAGGCGCGTTTTGAAGGCCGACAGGCCCTGTGCACGCAAGTGGATATTGACCGCTATGATCGGATTGTCGCCACCTGCGTTGTGGATGGTGTGGATGTCGGCCAAGCGATTGTCGCCGATGGTCTGGCCTTTGCGTACAGGCGATATTCTCTCGCCTATGATCTGGATGAAAAAGCCGCCGCCGTTTCTGACAGAGGGTTGCATGGGATGCGGGTGCAATCGCCTTCGCAGTTCCGCCGAACCCGGGCCGTTGGGCGTATCCCGCTGGATCGCAGCTGCGCGATCAAGGGCAATATTTCGAGCGGCGGTACGCGTATTTACCACATGCCGGGTCAAGCCGATTACGAGCGTACGGGCATCCGCGAGAACAAGGGCGAGCGCTGGTTTTGCAGCGAAGCCGAAGCGCAGGCTGCAGGCTGGCGGCGCGCCAAGCGCTAGCCGACCTGATAGGGCAACACATCGCGCTGGTTCGGATCGACGGTCAACTGCCGCTCCAACGGCGGAACGGAGCGTTGATGGCAATTGGCGCGCTCGCAGATGCGGCAGGAAATCCCGATAGGCTCGAACGCATCCGCACGCCCCAAATCCAGACCATCCGCATAAACCAGATCGCCCGCATGGCGCACCTCGCAGCCCAGCGAAATCGCGAAACGTCGCACAGGCGCGCCAAAACGGCCCGCAGGTTTTGACACATCGCGCGCCAAGCTGATGTAGCGTACCCCATCGGGGGTTTCGGCCAGCTGACGCAGGAATTGACCCGGTAATTCAAAGGCCCTGTGCACGTTCCAGAGCGGGCAGGCGCCGCCAAATCGCGCGAATTGCAACCGGGTCGCTGAGTGCCTTTTGGTGATGGTGCCGGCCTGGTCGACACGCACGAAAAAGAACGGAATACCTTTGGCCCCCGGACGTTGCAGCGTTGAAAGACGGTGGGCCACTTGTTCAATGGATGCGCCAAAGTGACCGGCCAAAACCTCCAGATCATGGCGGCATTCTGCTGCGACAAGTTGAAACGCCGCATAGGGCATCAACGCGGCTCCGGCGAAGTAGTTGGCCAAACCGATTTTCGCGATTCCACGGGCCTGTGGGCTGTGAAACCGGGCAAGGTCCAATGTGGCTTCGAGCAGCGCCTCCTGTTTGATCAGCGCGACTTGCAACAGCAGTTGAAAGGTCTGGGTTTCCGGCGCCGTGCGGCGGGACAGGCGCAGGATCTTGGTCGCTGGATCAAAGCTGCGCAATCGGTCTGTGTCTGCAAATTCGACCGTCACTCCGCTGTTGCCGAGGGCGGATGTCGCGGCGACGCGAATGTTGCGGTGCCCGCCTTCCTTGGTGGCAAAATGTTCCGCTGCGCGGTCCACCGCATCAATGTAATTGTCGCAATAGTGAAAGAAATCGCGCACCTCTTCCCAAGGACTTGGCGTGGCGCGCGCATCCTCACGGCCCAGTGCCTCGTCGAGTGAGGCGAGCCTTTCCTGCATCTGGCGGTAGCTGCGGTGCAACGTCAAAAAAGCATGTGCAAAGCTGGGTGCATTGGAAGCCGCCAGCCGCAGGTCCGCCATCGGAGGCATGTCCGCTTCGAAAACCGGATCGGCCATCGCTTCGCGCATATCGCTGACAAGGCGCTCGCTATCCCCGGTGGAAAGCTCGGTGACATCAAGCCCGAATTCCTGTGCCAACGCCAAAACCACCGTGGTGCTGACTGGCCTGTTGTTGTTCTCCATTTGGTTGAGGTAGGGCAGCGACACGCCGAGCTTGGCGGCAAAGTCTTTTTGCGTATGGCCCAGACGCGTGCGCAATTCACGCAGTTTGGCCCCGGCATATAGTTTCTGTGTCGCCATTGAGGTGCGCCCTTTGCAAATTTGCAGATTCGCTCAGAGTAACTTTGCAAACTGCCCTGAACAAGGTGCCGCCAAGATGGTTAACAGCCCCCTAATGCAGGGTCAAAGCCCTGGGTTTTCTCGCGCCAGACGGGCTTCGCGACGGTAGACGACGATGATGGACGCAATGGCGGCCAAGGCAGTAGCGAGCATCATGTAAAGCAGCGGGTAAGCGCCCGAAGTGGGCGTTAGGAAGGCGCCCACCTGATCGGCCAGCACCGCGCCGCCGCCAATCATGATCGCGCCGCCCAAGCCTGAGGCGGTGCCAGCAAGATGCGGGCGAACGCTCAGCATGCCGGACGTGGCATTCGGGATCACCAGCCCATTTCCGAGCCCCACAAGTGTCATCATTCCAAAAAATACGAATGCGCTACCGTACCCAGTGTAAAAGAGGATTAGTGAGATCAACGTCCCGCCCGCATTGAAAAAACAGCCCCATAGGATCATCTGATTGATGCCAACACGAGCGGCAAACCGCCCGGTCAGGAAGTTTCCAAGGAAATAACCGATAGCCGGTGCGCCGAAATAGAGCCCCAATTCGGAAGCGGACATCCCGAATACGACGGATCCCACAAACGGCGCTCCACCCAGATATGCAAAAAACGATCCAGAGCAGAAGGCCGATGCCAATGCATAGCCCCAAAAGCGCGGGGAGGTGAGTAATTCGGGGTAATCACCGAACTGAGCGCGCAGGGATTTGCCGCTGACTGTGGCTGTCTCGCCAAGATCGGACCAAGCCAGCCACCAGGTCAGCGCCCCGAGAATGAAGAGAACCCAAAAATTCGCTTTCCATCCAAAGAATTCGTCCAACACACCGCCCAGCATAGGGCTGACCATAGGGACGACCGCCATGCCCATCGTGACATAGCCGAGCATTGATGCGGCCTGATCCTGTTCGAACATGTCGCGCACCACGGCGCGGCTAAGTACCATGGCAACCGCGATCATGGCCTGGCACATCCTGAAAAACAGGTAGATTTCGGCGTTCGGGGCAAAAATACAGCCCAGCGTCGCCACAAGGAAAATCGCTATGCCCCAAAGGATCACGGGCCTGCGGCCAATATTGTCGGCGATAGGCCCGATCACGATCTGCAAGATGGCGCTGACGCCAAGATAAAACGAAACCGATCGCTGCATCACACGGTATTCGGTTTCGAAATACGCGGTCATGCTCGTGAGGCTCGGTAAAAAGATGTTCATGACCATTGCCGACATGCCTGCGAGCAGAATCAGCGTCATGACATGTGGAGGGGTCGATCGATCCAGAAACCTGATCCGCGGCGATGTGTTCATTCAAAACAGGTAATCCGGCGCTTTCTTGATGTCCACGCATACCAGCTATGCACTCAGCGAAAGTTTGCGAGTTTGCAGTTTGCAGATTTCGAAGTGAAAAGACTTTGCAAATTTGCTAGAAAGCCCTTCGTATGACACTTGGCATTAGATAGACTGCGCCAAATCAATCAAACGGGTGCGCCATGAAAGACATACTCTCGCAGCTAGAAGACCGCCGTGAAACAGCCCGCTTGGGTGGTGGTCAAAAACGGATCGACGCGCAGCATGGCCGTGGCAAGCTGACCGCGCGCGAACGTGTGGACCTGCTGCTGGATGAGGGCTCTTTTGAAGAGTTCGATATGTTCGTGACACACCGAAATACTGATTTTGGCATGGAAAAACAAAAGCCTGCGGGTGATGGTGTTGTAACGGGCTGGGGCACGATCAATGGGCGCCTTGTCTATGTGTTCAGTCAGGATTTCACGGTTCTGGGCGGCTCCGTTTCTGAAACCCACGCCAAGAAGATCTGCAAGATCATGGATATGGCCGTGCAGAATGGCGCACCGGTGATCGGCATAAACGATTCCGGTGGCGCGCGCATTCAAGAGGGTGTGGATTCGCTAGCAGGATACGGCGAGGTGTTTCACCGCAATATTACCGCCAGTGGTGTCGTCCCGCAGATCAGCGTGATCATGGGGCCATGTGCCGGGGGCGCGGTCTATTCACCAGCCATGACAGATTTCATTTTCATGGTCAAAGACAGCTCTTACATGTTCGTCACTGGGCCAGACGTGGTCAAAACCGTCACCAACGAACATGTCACAGCCGAGGAGTTGGGCGGCGCGTCAACGCACACCAAGAAATCCTCTGTTGCGGATGCGGCGTTTGAAAATGACGTTGAGGCGCTTGCTGAAGTTCGGCGGTTGGTCGATTTTCTGCCCGCCAACAACCGCGAAAAGCCGCCAGTGCGCCCGTTTTTCGATGATCCGGACCGGATTGAATCCTCGCTCGACACGCTGGTGCCGGCCAACCCCAACACGCCGTATGACATGAAGGAATTGATCCTGAAGCTGGCGGACGAGGGGGATTTCTACGAGATACAGGAAGACTTTGCCAAGAATATCATCACCGGGTTCATCCGCATCGAAGGGCGCACCGTGGGCGTCGTGGCCAACCAGCCTATGGTGTTGGCCGGATGTCTGGATATTGACAGCTCACGCAAGGCCGCGCGGTTTGTGCGCTTTTGTGATGCCTTCGAAATTCCGATCCTGACGCTGGTGGATGTGCCGGGCTTCTTGCCGGGCACGTCGCAAGAATACGGTGGGGTGATCAAACACGGCGCGAAACTGTTGTATGCCTATGGTGAGGCGACGGTGCCGATGGTGACGGTGATCACGCGCAAGGCTTACGGCGGGGCCTATGTGGTGATGGCGTCCAAACATCTGCGGGCCGATTTCAACTACGCCTGGCCCACGGCAGAAGTGGCCGTGATGGGCGCAAAGGGCGCCACGGAAATCATCCACCGCGGCGATCTGGGCGACCCCGAAAAGATCGCAGCACACACGGCTGAATACGAAGAGCGGTTTGCCAATCCCTTCGTCGCGTCCGAGCGCGGGTTCGTTGACGAGGTGATCCAGCCCCGCAGCACCCGCAAACGGGTCGCGCGCGCGTTCGCGTCCCTGCGCAACAAGCAGACGCATTTGCCGTGGAAGAAGCACGACAATATTCCGTTGTGAGGTGCTGTTGATGAAAATCAGCAAAGATCAAAGGGAAGCGTGGAAGCAAAAGCCTGAAAACGATGCATTCAAAGATGCGTTGGCGTCTGAGATAATGCCGACAGGAGTTTTGGATCTTGAAAGGCTGTACCAACTCGCCGCGAAAAACGGCCTGGGGGATCTGCAATCTGAATACGAGCATCTCAATCCGGGCCAAATCAGAATGAACATCGGCAACAGGTTGCGGCCGATATGGAAGTCGGGTGATTTGAAAGGATTGGAAGGTCAGTCGATCCCTTGTGCTGAAAATGGCTCCCACCCCTTTAAAAACCACGCCTTCACCATCTCCCACGCCGACGATGGCAAGTTCGTGGGTCAGGGCCTGCGCGCGTTTTTCGAATACCGCGAGTTGGGCATCAAGGACGCCACCCAAGGCAAATTCGGCGCGCATGTGATCCGTGCCGTGCCGGGTGAAGAATCGCCCGGCGCGTGGCACAGCCATGAACTGGAGTTCCAGATGGTCTACGTGACCAAAGGCTGGGTCGTCTTTGAATACGAGGGCGAGGGGGAGCATATGCTGCGCGCGGGGTCTTGCGTGCTGCAACCACCCGGCATCAAGCACCGCGAGGTGCGCCATTCCGACGATATGGAACTGATCGAGATCATCTCTCCAGCGGATTTCCACACACAGGACGAAACCGCCCCATGATCAAATCCACCGCCCTCGCCACGGCCCTGAGCCTGACCGCACTGCCTGCAGCGGCGATTGATGTGCCGTCAGGCCAGCCGGTGGAGCTGTGGGAGGTGCTGGTGGACATGGTCGAGGCCGAGACGTGGCTGCGGTTCCGCTTTTTAGCGCCCCAGATCGCGCGCGACGGCGGGGGTATCTCCTTTGCCCAAGCGGAGGATGATCTGGCCTTTTTGTGCAACGATGTCGCCTTGCCCTACATGCGGGATTACACGCTTGATGGCGATGTTATCGTGATCAGCCTGCTGGATAGGACCGTGGATTTCGGGGCCTCTGACCCTGACGCCACACAGTTCATCGACGTATTTCGCCCTGAAAACGGCTCCTGTATTTGGGAGGGTTTATGATGAAACCACAATATGTTGCGGATCAAAGCTCATCCAAAGGGTCATTTGAGGCTTTGGTGACACAAAGCCGCCGATCGCATCTGATCACATATCTTTTACCCTCTGATTCCCGTATGGTGCGCGCAGGGATGACCCAAGCGTCCCTGAATTGGAAAGTGGGCATGCCGTGGCCGAGGTCACGGGTGTCTGTAAAGCAAAGTGACAGGAGAAACAGATGTCAAAGAGCATCAAACTTTTGGCTATGTTCGGCTTTGTCGCCGTCGTGGCTGCCTGCGCGCGTGAGCAGGAAGAACTGGTCGTGGTTGAGCCGATTTCGGAAGAACCCGTCTACACAGGCAAATACAAGTAATGTCTGTCCAAGGCAGGCGTTCGCGCCTGCCTTGACCCTTTGGCCCCTGCAGCGATGGGGGTGCATATGCTGAAACATCGCGGGTTCCCGGGCCGCTTGGCCGGAACAGACTATCAATTCACCCTTCGCAGGTTCAATCCGCGCGGTGTCACGCCGCTGACGGAACGTATCCGTTTTCCTGATCGGAAACCCGCAGACCGGCGTGCGGATCTGGCGTTTTTCAAGGCGCTGTGGGAGCATTTCGGCAATGAGCCGTTCGAGCGTGGCAATCTTGATGCCGGGCGATTGTCGTGGTTTTTCGGCCGTGAAGTGCTGCCCGCGACCGATCCATTTGATCCCGAAAGCTATGAGGCCGAACTGGTTATCAACGAAGCTTTGGCGCGTTCGACCATGCCGGATGCATTTGACCCATGATCGGCATTAATTCGCTCACAAATGGCGCCAACCGGCAATCATCGGCTCATCCTGAGGTTGTGCCTAAATTTCCACTGGTGAATGCAACTCACGCGAGTAGATTGATGCTTGAGGATCAGGGCGTCTATCCCCGCCCCGGATCTTTGTACACCTTTCGTACCCCTTCCCCTGGCGGGCAGTTTGGCGCTATTTCGCGTACACTGCCCGCCTTCTTCTTTTTCACAGACAGCTGTGTAAGGCGGCGGTGCTCCGCCGGAGCGACCAAGCCCGCGTCAGCACCTCTGGCAATGCGTCTCTCGGGGCTGTATTCTTGGATCAAAACAACAATCATCCGAGGATACGATCGATGCACATCAAACACATTTTCGCGGCTTTGGGCCTTTGCACAGTACTTGCGGCTTGTGGTGACACGATTGCCGATCAGGCTATCGCTGGCACGGCCATCGGCGCAGGCGCGGCTGTTATCACCAATGGCACAATCGCCAAAGGTGCCGTCATTGGTGCGGCAGGCAACATCGCTTATTGCCAGCTCTACCCGGGCCGCTGCTGACCAGCTAACCCCACAGCTTGACGCCACAAATCTGGCGCGCGCCGTACAGGATCTTCCTGTGCGGCCCATTGCGCATGCGCGTCTGAAATACGTAACCCTCTCCGAATTTGCACTGCAACAAAGGACACTTCATGTTCAATAAGATCCTGATCGCCAACCGTGGCGAAATCGCCTGCCGCGTCATCAAGACGGCCCGCAAAATGGGTATTCAGACTGTGGCCATCTATTCGGATGCTGACGCGCAGGCGCTGCACGTACAGATGGCGGATGAGGCGGTGCATATCGGCCCGCCACCGGCCAACCAGTCCTACATTGTGATCGACAAGGTGATGGAGGCCGTCAAATCCTCGGGCGCGCAGGCCGTGCATCCGGGGTACGGGTTTCTGTCCGAGAACTCCAAGTTTGCCGAGGCGCTGGCCGCAGCGGGCGTTGCTTTTGTGGGCCCGCCTGTCGGCGCGATTGAGAAAATGGGCGACAAGATCACCTCCAAAAAGATTGCGCAGGAGGCCAATGTGTCCACCGTGCCCGGATATATGGGGCTGATCAGCGACGCGGACGAGGCGGTCAAGATCTCGAACGAGATCGGCTACCCGGTCATGCTCAAGGCCTCTGCGGGTGGTGGGGGCAAAGGCATGCGGATTGCCTGGACCGACGAAGAGGCGCGCGAAGGGTTCCAGTCGTCCAAGAACGAAGCGGCCAGTTCGTTTGGCGATGACCGGATATTCATCGAAAAGTTCGTCACGCAGCCGCGCCACATCGAAATTCAAGTGCTGTGCGACGCCCATGGCAATGGTATCTATCTGGGTGAGCGCGAGTGTTCCATCCAGCGCCGCAACCAGAAGGTCGTTGAGGAAGCCCCCAGTCCGTTTCTGGACGAGGCCACCCGCAAGGCGATGGGTGAGCAGGCCGTCGCTCTTGCGCAGGCCGTGGGCTACACGAGTGCGGGCACCGTGGAATTCATCGTCGACGGCGACAAGAATTTCTATTTCCTCGAAATGAACACGCGTCTGCAAGTGGAACATCCCGTGACCGAGTTGATCACGGGTGTTGATCTGGTCGAACAGATGATCCGCGTGGCCAATGGCGAGCCGCTGACGATGAAGCAGTCAGACGTCAAACTGAACGGCTGGGCGATTGAAAACCGCCTTTACGCCGAAGACCCATATCGCGGGTTTTTGCCCTCCATCGGTCGGCTGACGCGGTACCGCCCGCCAGCGGAGGTCACAGAAGCATCCCATGTCGTGCGCAACGATACCGGCGTCTATGAGGGCGGCGAGATCAGCATGTACTACGACCCGATGATCGCGAAACTCTGCACATGGGCGCCGACACGTGGCGAGGCGATAGAGCGGATGCGCGTCGCGCTCGACAGCTTCGAGGTGGAAGGCATTGGTCACAACCTGCCGTTCCTGTCCGCGGTGATGGACCATCCGAAATTTGTATCGGGCGACATGACCACAGCCTTCATCGCCGAAGAATATCCTGACGGATTCGACGGTGTTGAATTGGCCGAAGGTGACTTGCGCCGGATTGCCGCGGCCTGTGCCGCCATGCACCGGGTTGCTGAAATCCGCCGTGCGCGCGTGTCGGGGCGGATGGACAATCACGAGCGCAAGGTTGGATCAGATTGGAACGTGCGCCTGCAGGACCAGTCTTATGACGTTGTGATTGCGGCGGATCCCTCGGGCTCTACGGTCACATTTGCAGATGGCAAGGCCATGCGTGTTGCGGGTGCATGGACGCCCGGCGACCAGTTGGCCACGATGCAAGTGGACGGCGCGCCGCTGGTTCTCAAGGTCGGCAAAGTGTCCGGCGGTTTCCGTATCCGTACGCGTGGCGCAGACATCAAGGTGCATGTGCGCACGCCGCGTCAGGCGGAATTGGCGCGCAAAATGCCCGACAAGCTGCCCCCCGACACCTCCAAGATGCTGCTGTGTCCAATGCCGGGGCTGGTCGTCAAACTGGAAGTGGCCGTTGGCGACGAAGTTCAGGACGGGCAGGCGCTGTGCACCATCGAAGCAATGAAGATGGAAAACATCCTGCGCGCGGAGCGCAAGGGTGTGGTGACCAAAATCAATGCAAGCGCCGGAGACAGCCTTGCCGTGGATGACGTGATTATGGAGTTTGAATGATCCAGTGGCCGCCAGTCTTGGCATAACGCTTGTTCTGGGGGCCGCGGTCTTTTTGGTCTATCTCAGCACCGGCCGGTCAAATATCCAGCGGTCGGGTCTGGAAATGCCTGTGCTGGTGCTGATCGTGTTGATCATCGGCGCGGCTCTGACGCTGGTTTTTGCGCAGCGTCCTGATTTTCCAGCCTCTTTCGCGGCCGGTTTGTTGGTGGCAGGCTCGGCGCTGTTTGGTCTGCTGTTCAACGCGGCCGTGGCCCGGCAGGATGCCCAAAGGGCACGTGCCGAGCGACGAGACGATGTGCAGCGCGCCTTGGTGGCCGAGATCAAACACTATGTGCAGGCCCTGCAACAGTTTCCGCTGGATGACGCCTGGGAGGCAATGGCACCGCGCATTCGCGCGGGTCACGTACCTGTGGTGCCGTCTGAAAACAATGCGACGCTGTTCAAGGCGGTGGTGCAGGACATTCACGTTCTGCCCAAGAATGTCATTGACCCTGTCGTTAAATACTACAGTCAAGTCAATGAGATAGAGGCGGCTATCTCAGACATACGATCAGGTTATTTTCGGTCTGGTACAACAGAAGACGACAAGATGCGTCGGCACGAGATGTACCGCGAGTACTTGGAGGTTAAACTGAAGGCGTTGGACTACGGTTTGCGCGCGCTGCGCGCTTTGGGGGCGTCACTTGATGATGTGACGATCAATACCCCGGACGACGACCGTTGAGCGGGGTAAGAGGGGCTTCTTTGCGATTTTCGTCAGACATATCAATGTCCTTTCCTCTTGATCAGGCGGCTATTCCGCGTGCCTGCATGCTCAATATAGGGTGTAAGGGCGCTTTGGGCAAGCTGGCGCACAGTTTCGCACCCCAAGGGTTAAAGGCAGGTGAGTGCACCGCTCAACCCTCGGACCTGTCGGCTGCGGCCTCTTTTTCCTCGCGAATTTCGCGCTGCCGCATGGGCATCTTGTCAATGCTGCGGGTGATCTCGCGTACGTCCCAAGGGAAAGGTTTACGCAATTTGACCCCTCCATCCTTGCCAATCAACACCAGCATGAACCCGCGGGGCCGCAATTTGAGCCGCAAATCAGAGCGGGCGTCAGGGTCGGTGTCAGTGATCACGACCACATCACGCATCAGCAATTCATCAGTTCGCGCGCGCAACAATTCCATCTGTTCGGCAAAGGCGGGGTCGTCGCTGGTGTCGGCAAAAACAACAACGGGCCGTTTTTTCCACTTGAATTCGTTCAAATTGATTTCATCCATCGTTTTGAACAACGCCTCTTCAATAGGTGACTGGGTATCCTGCGCCAGAGTGGGTGCGGCGAAAAGACACGCGATAACAAGGGTTAGTACAGTTTTCATGGCAGCTCCTGTTGGGAGCAATATAAGCCGCTTGCGCGGATATGCGATGGTGATTGCGCGCAATTTTAACATTAAATGGAATGCAAGGGGTTGGCTGTGACAGTCTCGCAAACCCTATGTGTCAGGCCGTTCGGGGCGGTCGTTGCGAATTGGACCCGTCAAATCATGGACGTCATCCTTCATCTTGGAGCTCATCGCACGGGCACCACGACGTTGCAGGACTACCTGCGCCGCTACAATGCGGAACTTGCCGCGCAGTCGGTTGGCTACTGGGGGCCGCGGCGCACCCGCCAGGGTATGCTGTCAGATGTTGTGTCCGGGCGTGCGGCACCTGAATCCAACCGCAGTCCCCGCTTGGCCACGCAGCTCACAAGAGCCGCAGACGGCGGTACCGAAACGCTGCTGATCAGCGACGAAAACATGATCGGGTCCGTGCGCAGTAACCTGCGCCAAGCAACGCTATACCCGGCGATTGGTGACCGGATGGAACGGTTTGCGCGGGCCTTCGAAGGGCGGATCACGCGCGTGGTGATCTGCCCGCGCAGTCTGGAGCATTTTTGGGCATCGTCGATGGCTTACGGGGTGATGCGCGGCCACAAAGTACCCGATGGGTTCACCTGCCGCAGGATTGCACAATCCCCAAGAGGTTGGCGCGACGTGATCACTGATTTGGCGCAGGCACTGCCGGGCGTGGATCTGCGGGTTGTGCCATTCGAAAACGTGATGGGTCGCCCCGAAACGCTGCTGCGGTTGGGGGCTGATGTCGATGCCCCTCGTGATACCGAACGGCGCTGGTTGAACCGCACGCCAAACCTGCCGGACTTGCGGCGCGCTTTGGCCGATCGGGGTGAAACGCGGCAGGTTCTGCCATTCGGAATGGGGCGCTGGAACCCCTTTACAACAGAGGATACCGCAGCGCTCAGAGAGCTTTATGCGGATGATATGATGTGGTTGGTCGCGGGTGCCGACGGCTTGGCCACACTGACAGAGGAACCCACAGGGGACAGAGCGGGGACAACCCCGCCGCCGTGTGAACAGACAAAAGGACAATACCATGAGCGACAAGAAGGAACAGTGGCGTAGCCTTGCGGAAAAGGAACTGCGCGGCAAGCCGGTGGACGATCTGACGTGGAAGACGTTGGAGGGGATCGATGTTCAGCCCATCTATACCGAAGAGGATCTGGTGGGTTTGGATCACTTGGGTACTTTGCCCGGAACGGCGCCGTTTACCCGCGGGGTCAAGGCGACGATGTATGCTGGTCGCCCTTGGACCATTCGCCAATACGCCGGGTTTTCGACGGCTGAGGAATCTAATGCGTTCTACCGCCAAGCGCTCGCCAACGGCCAGCAAGGGGTATCGGTTGCCTTCGATTTGGCGACGCACCGCGGATATGACAGCGATCACGAGCGGGTCGAAGGCGATGTAGGCAAGGCCGGCGTGGCCATCGACAGCATCGAGGACATGAAAATTCTGTTCGATGGCATTCCACTGGACAAGGTGTCCGTGTCGATGACGATGAACGGTGCCGTGATCCCGATCTTGGCCAGTTTCATCGTAGCGGGCGAAGAACAAGGGCATGATCGTTCGGTGCTATCCGGCACTATTCAGAATGATATTCTGAAAGAATTCATGGTCCGCAACACCTACATTTATCCGCCGGAGCCCTCGATGCGGATCATCGCGGATATCATTGAATACACCTCCGCTGAGATGCCGAAATTCAACTCCATCTCGATCTCGGGCTACCACATGCAGGAGGCTGGCGCGAACCTTGTGCAGGAGTTGGCCTTTACGCTGGCAGATGGGCGCGAATATGTGCGCGCCGCTATCGAACGGGGCATGGATGTGGATGCGTTTGCGGGGCGGTTGTCGTTCTTTTTTGCGATCGGCATGAACTTTTTCATGGAAGCGGCCAAGTTGCGCGCGGCCCGTCTGCTGTGGTCGAAGATCATGGCGGAATTTGAACCGAAAAACCCCAAATCTTCGATGCTGCGCACCCACTGCCAGACATCGGGCGTGTCGTTGCAGGAACAAGACCCCTACAACAACGTGATCCGGACAGCCTATGAGGCGATGAGCGCGGTTTTGGGCGGCACACAATCGTTGCATACCAATGCACTGGATGAGGCGATTGCACTGCCCACGCAGTTTTCCAGTCGCATCGCCCGGAACACACAATTGATTTTGCAGGAAGAAACCGGTGTCACGAATGTCGTCGATCCGCTGGCGGGCTCGTATTACGTCGAAAAGCTGACGGCTGATCTGGCGGATGCAGCCTGGGCGCTGATCGAAGAGGTCGAAGAGATGGGCGGCATGACCAAGGCGGTTGCGTCTGGTATGCCCAAACTGCGCATCGAAGAGGCGGCCGCGATCCGGCAGGCCAACATCGACCGGGGCACCGAAGTGATCGTTGGTGTGAACAAATACCGCCGCGACACAGAAGACCCCATAGATATTCTGGACATCGACAATGCCGCCGTGCGCATTTCGCAAATTGCGCGGCTCAAACAGGTGCGCGACACCCGCGACGAAGCGGGGTGTCAGGCCGCGTTGGACGAAGTCAGCCGCCGCGCATCAGAGGGCGGAAATCTGCTGGACGCTGCCGTCGAGGCGGCCCGCGCCCGCGCCACAGTAGGAGAAATCAGTATGGCAATGGAAAAGGCGTTTGGACGTCACCGCGCCGAAGTAAAGACGCTGGCTGGCGTATACGGCGCAGCATATGAAGGCGACGAAGGGTTTGCGTCCATCCAGAAATCCGTTGAGGCGTTTGCTGAAGACGAAGGCCGCCGCCCGCGGATGCTGGTCGTCAAAATGGGGCAAGACGGGCATGATCGCGGCGCCAAGGTCATCGCAACCGCGTTTGCCGACATCGGCTTTGACGTGGATGTCGGTCCGCTGTTCCAAACCCCTGCAGAGGCGGCACAGGATGCGGTTGATAACGATGTGCACGTGATCGGGATCAGCAGTCAGGCCGCTGGACACAAGACATTGGCACCACAGCTTGTGCAGGCGCTCAAAGACGCGGGCGCGGAGGATATTCTGGTGATCTGCGGCGGCGTCATTCCGCAGCAGGATTATCAGTTTCTCTATGATGCAGGCGTCAAGGCGATCTTTGGCCCGGGTACCAATATCCCAAAGGCGGCGCAGGATATCTTGCGTTTGATCCGCGAAGCGCGTGGGTGAAAACACACGGTTTTGCCGCGCTTGAGGCATTGAGCGCGGCATTTCAGTGGCGCGATTGATGCGTCGAACAGGAGGCATGTCAGATGATCACCTTGGACCATATCGCCATCGCGGGCGGATCGCTGAATGAGGCTACTGAGTTCTGCGAAGGCCAGTTGGGCATCAAGATGCAACCGGGCGGCCAGCACGATGTTTTTGCCACGCACAACACGCTGCTGGGCCTCGAAGACGGGCTGTATCTGGAGGCAATTTCGATAGATCCGATGGCGCCAAAACCGGATCGGCCGCGCTGGTTCGATCTGGACCGTTTCGAAGGCATGCCGCGCCTGACGAACTGGATCTGCCGGTGTGACGATCTGGATGCAACATTGGCCAAAATGCCGCAAGGCATGGGCGATCCGGTTGACCTGCAGCGCGGTGATCTGCGCTGGCGTATGGCGGTTCCACAGACAGGGGTCTTGCCATTCGACAACTGTGCCCCGGCGTTGATCCAGTGGCAAACCGAACCGCATCCCGCCAAGCGATTGGTGCCCACCGGGTTGCGTCTGACGCGTCTGGTCGTGCAGCACCCGCAGGCCGCGGATTTGGCCGATGCGCTGACAGGGCACTTGTCGGATCAGCGGATCGTTTTCGCGGTCGGGCCAGCGGCATTGCAGGCGGATTTCAACAGCCCGTGGGGCAAGCGGAGCATCGCGGCATGATACGCGATGCCAGGGCCGCCGACGCACCTGAGGTCGCGGCGCTTTGGAACCGGATGATCACGGAAACGACGCACACATTCACCACTCAAACGAAATCGACCGCGCTGATCACGCAGATGATCACCGAACAGCCGTTTTTTGTGGCCACCAAAGCAGATAAGGTTGTGGGCTTCGTCAGTATCGGCCCGTTTCGCGCAGGCCCCGGTTATGCGCATACGGTCGAGCACACAGTGTTGGTGGCACAAGCCGAACATGGCACCGGCGTGGGTCGTGCTCTGATGACCCGCGCAGTGGCCCGCGCCCGGGACGATGGCCGTCACGTCATGATTGCCGGGATCAGTGCAACCAATCCGGGCGCAATCGCGTTCCACGCGGCAATCGGGTTCATTGAAGTGGCGCGCATGCGGCAGGTTGGTCGCAAGTGGGAACAATGGCTGGATCTGGTGCTGATGCAGAAAATGCTGTGATCGGTCGGTTCACGGCCTGACACTGGCCTGCGTTGTGTTTAAGGTTTCGCCATGTCGATCTGGACCCGCATCACTGACGCGATTTCTGCGCTCGCCGCTGGCGAGGGGCTGTCGGCTGTTTTTGATAAGCTCCGCAGCCCACCTGAACGTTCTATCGCATTTACGATTGCCGTGATCGCGCTGGGGGCCAAAATGGCCAAGGCAGACGGGCAAGTGACGCGTGACGAAGTGACGGCCTTTCGCGAGGTGTTCCACATCACGGCACAGGACGAGGCGGGTGCGGCCAAGGTGTTCAACCTCGCCCGTCAGGACGTGGCCGGCTATGAGGATTACGCGGCCCGGATCGCGCATATGTTCCAAAGCCAGCCCGATATTCTGGCCGATTTGTTGGAAGGATTGTTCCACATCGCGATGGCCGATGGGTTCTATCACCCCAATGAAAACGCGTTTCTGGAGCGCGTTGCGACCATTTTCAACATTCCCGATCAGCAGTTCACCCGGCTTCGTATGCGGTTTGTCCCCGATGCACCGCAAGATCCGTATTCCGTGCTTGGGGTCACGCCAGAGACGCCCCAGGCCGAAATCCGCGCCGCGTGGCGGCAATTGGTGCGCGCCAACCACCCCGATGTGCTGATCGCGCGCGGATTGCCCGAAGAAGCGCAGCAGCTTGCACAAAAGCGCATGGCCGACATCAACCGCGCATGGGAAGAGATTTCAGGCAAGGCCGCGTGATGCGGATCGCCACGTATAACATCGAATGGTTCAACGCGCTTTTTGATGACGACAATGCCTTGCTGATGAATGGCGAATGGTCGTCGCGCTACAAGATCACGCGCGCCGAACAAGCGCAGGCGTTGGGCACCGTGTTTCGGGCAATGGATGCGGATGCGGTGATGGTGATCGAGGCACCTGACACCACGCGCCGCCGCAATACCATTGCCGCATTGGAGAATTTCGCCGCGCATTTCGATTTGCGCGCGCGCGCGGCGGTGCGCGGTTTTTCCAATGAGACGCAACAGGAAATCGCATTGCTCTTTGATCCGGATGTCTTGCGCGCGGAACATGCCCCAATTCCCGGTCAGAATGGAATTCCTCGGTTTGACGGGGTTTATGCGATTGATCTGGATATCGATGCCACCGAAGATCAGGTGGTGTTTTCCAAGCCACCGTTGGAGTTGCTGGTACAAGCGACAAGTGGCTTTGAGTTCAGGATGATCGGCGCGCATCTGAAATCCAAAGCGCCGCATGGCGCCACAACGCCAGATCAAGTCATGGCCGTTGCCATTGCCAATCGGCGCAAACAGTTGGCACAGGCCATCTGGCTGCGTGCGCGCATCGACCAGCACCTTGCGCAATCAACACCGCTGATCGTGTTGGGCGATCTGAATGACGGCCCCGGGCTTGACGAATATGAGGATTTGTTCGGCCGTTCCTCCGTAGAGATCGTTATGGGTTCGGGGGCGGGCGCCTTGTATGACCCGCATGCGCGATTGGCCTTGTCGCGGCGCTTGGGGCCGGTTCCGACGACGGCACGATTTTGGATCAGGCCGGAAAAGCGGTATCTTCAGGCGCTGCTCGATTACATCATGATCACGCCTGATCTGCAGGCCAAAGACGCGCATTGGCGGATATGGCACCCTTTGGACGATCCGGAGTGCTGGGCGCAACCGGAGTTGCGCGAGGCGCTAGTGGCGGCGTCTGATCACTTCCCCGTGACGCTGGATGTGGCAATCTGATCTTAAAATTCGGGGTCGGATGCGCTATATTGGAATTATGCGGATACTTGTTTTCACTCTTTTTCTAAGCCTCCCCGTAACGCTTGCTGCGCAAGAGGACTCCGGCCCGTCGTTGATGGAGCGCGGGGCGCAGCAGTTTTTGGAAGGCTTGCTCAAGGAGATGGAGCCAGCATTGGAAGGCATGCAGGGCTTCATGCAGCAGATGGGCCCGGCCATGCGTGATCTTCTACGCGAGATCGAGGATTGGAGCATCTACGAGGCGCCCGAAGTGCTGCCCAACGGCGACATCATCATTCGCCGCAAACCTGAAGAGACAACGCCAGAACCATTGCCCGAAGGCCAGATTGAGCTTTAACGGCGGTTCAGAACCACCGCTTCGGCGTTCAATGAGGCCGCGAGCGACTGAAACCGGGCTTCAGCAACTTCGCCATAGAGCGGGATCATATCCTTGGTTAGTCGCAGTTCCAGCCGCCGCTTTTTCGGGAACCAGCGCAGAGAGCCGCGTTCGGCGTCTTGCGTCATCCACAACATCGCGCCGAACCGCATCGCCTTGCCGAGCACTTCCGCTTCAAGTTGCGATTTCTCATCAATCAGGGCGTATAGCTCTTCAAATCGGGTGCCTTCGCGCTTGTTGGAGTAACGGTGCAACAAGGCCAGCCCCAAAAAGACACGTTCTGAGTGCTTTAAGCCGCCCAGATTGGCGCGTGTCGCATTGTCGAAACAAACCTCAGCGCGGTAGTCGGGATGCGCGCGCCAGCTGACGTCATGGAGTAGGCATGCGGCCTTGATCAGACGGCGGTGCGTATGCGGTACGGATTTGAAAATCGGGTGGATGAACGCATATAGCGATTTGCCGAAGCCTGGCATGCGCGCGTCCTTGGCCTCCGCAAAGCGGCATGCCTCGATCAGGGGGTCGCGGTCGCGTAGGCGTTGCGGCATCTGTTCATACAGCATGCCCTCGCGGATCCCGTAGCTGGACACGGCGATGTCCTTGGGGCGAAACGTCTTGACCAGCCGGGTCAGAACGTCGGCGGCAAACGGCACCAGTGCCATACGTGTGGATGAAATGCCGCATAAAGCGCGCAGCTCGTCGAGATCAGAGGTTTCGATGTATTTTGCCGTCGCACTCACCGAGCGGGCGGTCATTCTGTATTCGTGCAGCACATGCAGGGGGTAGCCGCGTCGCTGCATGTCGATCCGCGCAATTGCCCGCCACGATCCGCCGACCAGAAACAACCGGTCGCGCTGCGTGCCCATGCGTTCGTGCAGGTCGTCCATCACCTCTTTGATATGCGCGCGTCGGCCTTTGCGCCCGCCCTTGATGCCGTTCAATTTCAGCGGCCCAAGGTTTGAGGTGACGCGCCGCCCGACGCGACCGTCCGATATCTCGGCCAATTCCATTGACGACCCACCGATATCGCAGACCAGACCATAGGACCCCGGCCAGCCCAAGAGCACCCCCTGCGCTGACAAGCGTGCTTCTTCCTCGCCGTCGATCACCCAGATGCGAAGGCCCGTTTCGCGGCGCACCTCGTCGCAAAACTCCGGCCCGTCTTCTGCGTCGCGCACAGCAGCGGTTGCGACGACCGTCAGTTCGGGCAGTCCCATGCCCTGCGCCAGATACTGAAACCGGCGCAAGGCGCTGAGGGCGCGCACGCGCCCATCCGGGTTCAGTCTGCCCGTTTCAGAGACACCGGCGCCCAAGGCGCACATGATTTTTTCATTGTAGAAATAGGCCGGTGACCGGGCCGCGCCGTCAAAAACCACCAATCTGACAGAGTTCGAGCCCACATCAACCACGCCCACCCGCGCCAAAGCACGTGCGCTGGGATCTTGGAACAAGGGCCTGCCGAACAGACCGACATCAGGGTGGGAGACGTCACCAACAAGGGGTGCGCTCGTTGTCATTTGGGTCATGAGGCCCCCTGGTTTCGGTCGTCGGCGACAGGTTTAACCAATTGCGACCGAGGGTCAATCATAGCCATGCCTTGACGTCGCGCCGTGATGGGCGCGCATTGTTTCTGCCGCGCCCTTTTGGGCTATTCGTACTTGGAACAGGGGGTCAGTCCTCGGTGTGGGTCAATTGCGGGACATCGGACGCGCCAGCGGACCCGCGCCCAGACAGCGATGGATTTTCCATAAAGAACCGGTGGCAATTAAACGCGAAAGTGCCATCCGGCACCTCGGGGCGTAGAAATGTGCCGTCCGGCCCCATGATCCAGCTTTGTGCAACATCTGCCAAATTGGCGGCCATGATCTGGCTGACGATCTGTGCTTTGACGGTGGCGTTTTCGATCTCGACCAGTGTCTCTACCCGGCGGTTGAGGTTGCGACCCATCCAATCCGCCGACGAGATGAACACGCGCGCCTTTTTGTGCGGCAAACCTGATCCGTTGCCGAAACAGACGATGCGCGAATGCTCCAGAAACCGACCGACGATAGATTTGACGCGAATGTTTTCGCTCAGCCCCGCCACGCCCGGTCGCAGCCCGCAAATGCCACGGATCACAAGGCTGATCTTCACGCCTGCCTGACTGGCCGCATAAAGCGCATCAATGACTTCCTCATCAATGAGCGAGTTCATCTTGGCCCAAATCACTCCCACCTTGCCCGCGCGGGCGTGTTCGGCCTCGGCCTTGATCAGTTCCAGCAGTCGTGGCTTTAGGGTTGTGGGTGAAATCGCAAGGTTATCAAGGCTGTCGGGCGGCGCGTATCCCGACAGGTAGTTGAACACCTTGGTTGCGTCCCGCCCCAGTTTCTGATCGCAGGTGAACAAGGACAGATCGGTGTAGATGCGCGCGGTGATCGGATGGTAATTGCCGGTGCCATAATGGGTGTAGGTCACCAGTTGGTTGCCCTCGCGCCGCACAACCGTGGAAATCTTGGCGTGGGTTTTGAGATCGAGAAACCCGTAAACCACATGTGCACCGGCGCGCTCAAGTCGGCGGGACTGCCGGATATTGGCGGCCTCGTCAAAGCGGGCTTTCAATTCAACAAGGGCTGTGACGGATTTGCCGTCTTCGGCGGCTTCACACAGCGCCTCAACGATCGGGCTGTCGCGTGATGTTCGGTATAGGGTTTGTTTGATTGCAACCACTTGCGGATCGCGCGCGGCTTGCTGCAAAAAGCGGATGACCATGTCGAAGGTCTCGTAAGGGTGGTGCAGCAGCATGTCTTTTTGACCGATGGCCGAGAACATATCGCCTTCATGATCGCTGACCCGTTCTGGCACGCGCGGTGTAAATTGGGGCCATAACAAATCGGTGCGCGCATCAATCACCAACTCGCTCAGATCCGCCACTCCGAGCATGCCGTCGATCTCGATCACCTCGTCCAGTTTTACTCCAAGCTCTTGCATGATGACCGCGCGCAGACGTTCCGGCGCACCGGCGGAATGGGTCAGGCGCACAACCTCACCACGACGACGGCGCTTTAGTGCGACCTCGAATTCGCGCACCAGATCTTCGGCTTCGTCCTCGACCTCCAGATCGCTGTCACGCAATACACGAAACCCGAAATGGGCCTTGAGTTTGTAGCCCGGAAAAAGCGCATCGATGCTGAGCACCAGCAATTCTTCTAGCGGCAAGAACCGGTGTGCGCCTTCATCGGCGGGCAGGGTGATAAAGCGATCGATCTGTGCGGGAATGGGCAGCAAGGCCTGCAAGGGGCGTTTGTCGCGGGTGCGTTCCAGTTGCAACGCCAGAGCATATCCGGTGTTGGGAATGAACGGGAAGGGATGTGCGGGGTCGATCGCGAGGGGCGATAGAACGGCAAACACCTGATCCAGAAAGACGTCGCGCAGGTATTTTTTGTCAGCCCCAGACAAATCATCGCTGCGCACCACAGTGATCTTTTCGGCTTCCATTTCAGCGAAAAGCGAGGTCAGCACCCGTTGCTGGGTCTCCATCAGGCGACGGGCGTTTTCATCGATCACCACCAGTTGTTCGGCAGGTGTCAGCCCGTCTGCGGCAGGTACGGTGTTGCCCGCCATCGCCAATTCGCGCAGGCCTGCAACGCGCACGGTATAAAATTCGTCAAGATTGTTGGCTGAAATCGACAAAAAGCGCAAACGCTCCAACAGCGGCACACGCGGGTTCTCCGCTTCTTCGACGACGCGCCAGTTGAACCCAAGCCAGCTGAGTTCGCGATTAAAGAACCGGCCCGGCCCGGCGGGGTCGAGTTGCGGCATGTCAGTGGCGGGTGGAAAATCCGCCTTCAAAAAGTCGGTGTATGTCATGGGGCCTGTCTGAGGGCGCAATGTATCGGGTAGATGACAGTTATCGCGCGCCTCAGGGCAACTTGTCCAGCGCATCTGACACCAGTTTACGTGTCACCGGCTTTTTTCGCGACAAAGACAGGGCATCAATGCGGGCCACGGTGTCGCGTGCGGCCTGAAAAGAACGATCCATGCGACGAATTAAAAAGGCGATGATCGCCGGCTTTGGCGTTATTTGACGATCTGCAAAGAGCTTGGCCAGAACGGCCCCCAAGAGCGTGTCATCGGGTGAATGGACCTCTGCGGTGGCCGCTGCAGACAGTCTGCTGGCCAAATCCGGCAGGGCGATGCCCCATTTCGACACTGACCCAGATCCGGTAAATAGCAGCGCATGCCCCTCAGCGATGACGAGGTTGTGCAGGTGGAAAAACGCGGTTTCGGCGGCCGTATTGCCAGCGATCAGCGGCACATCTTCGACAGCGACGGCTGCCTTGGCAAGCGTGGGGATATCCGCGTCTGCAAGATCACTGGCCGAGATCACACTGGCACCGCTTGCTGCGGCCCAGACCTGAACGAGGTGCGTTTTGCCTGACCCTGGTGGCCCAATCAACGCCAGCTTGCGCCCGTTCCAGTTTTGCCAATCTTCAATCATCGCCACGGCAAGAGCGTTGGACGGCGCGACCATGAAATCGGCGCGCCCAAGTGCGGGAACACATGGCAGATCAAAACCCAGTTGTTCGGCCATGTTATTCGTCGTCCGGCGTCAGGCCACGATAGAGCCTGCTGTCGCGGTACTGCTCAGTGGCAAAGCGCGCGATCACGCCCAAAGCTGCGGCAACAGGTACGGCCACCAGCATGCCCACAAAGCCAAAGAGCGCGCCAAACACCGACAGCGCGAGGATCAGCCAAACCGGATGCAAGCCGACTGAATTGCCGACCAGTTTGGGCGTCAGGATGTTGCCCTCCACCACCTGTCCCAGCACGAAAATGCCCGCCACGAGGCCGAGCGACACCCACTCTCCCCAAAACTGGAAAAGCGCCAGCCCAATGGCCAATGCGCCGCCGATCAATGCGCCCAGATATGGAATAAAGGTGACGAGCCCCGCGATAAACCCGACCACCAGCCCAAACTGCAGTCCAACGAGCATCAGCGCAATGGCGTAATAAGTTCCGAGGATCAGGCAGACGGTGCCCATACCGCGGATAAAGGACGCGAGTGTTTCGTCAATCTCGCGCGCGAGGTGGCGGATGGTGGGCGCGTGATCGCGTGGTAGCAGCGTGTCGATCTTGGACACCATCCGGTCCCAGTCGAGCAGCATATAGACCGAAACAACGGGCACGATGACCAAAAGCACAACCACATTCAGCAGTGACGCCGCCGAGGTGAGGGCCGTTTCCAACAGTTCCGCGCCCCGGCTCTGGATCGTTTCGCCGACAGAAGTGATCGACTGACGCAGCGTGGAGCCTTCATCGAGAAGAGATGGGAAGCGTTCGGTCAATGCAGCAGCCACGCCACGGGCATATTCAGGGGCCACTTCGAAGAGGTTGACCGCCTGATTGACGAGGGTCGGGATCACCAAAAGGGCCATCAGAACAAACACAAGAATACCGGCAAATGTGATGATCGCCGTCGCCAGGGTTCGGCTCAGACCCACGCGCTCCAACCGATCCGCGACCGGATCCAGGAAATAGGCGACCGCGCCGCCCAGAATAAAGGGCAAGAGGACGTCACCCAGAAACCAGAGCACAATCAGAAAGGCCGCAGTCGCAGCACCCCAATATCTGATCTGGTCTCGTGCGGGCAGGGCCATTGCGTACTCCGTTCACTGCTGTCTGACATCGCCCATGCACCGATGCGATTCAAGGGCAGCGTCGAAAAAAGCCCCTTTGAAGCAAAAAAAAGGCCCCGCGCAATGCGGAGCCTTTCGATCGGTCTTGAACCAGGTTTAGTGGCAGGCGGGACGCTCGCCCGGCAGCAGCACCTTGTCGATCACGTGGATCACGCCGTTGTCGGCCTGAATGTTGGCGATCACGACGTTGGCCGATGTGCCTGTGCCATCGGCAATGCTGACACCGGAGGCGCCTTTGGTGATGCACAGACGCTCGGACGCGAGCACTGGCTTGAAGTAGTTGGACCCGTTGGGGATCATTTCCGCTGTGAGTTTGCGATCATCCACATGGTAAAGCAGCACATTTGTGAGTTGGGCCTTGTTTTCTGGCTGCAACAGTGTCTCCACCGTGCCTTCGGGCAGGGCCGCGAATGCGTCGTTCACAGGTGCATAGACGGTGAACGGGCCGGGGCCTTGCAGGGTTTCGACCAGACCGGCGGCGGCAACAGCGGCGACCAGCGTGGAGAAGCGTTCGTCGCCTGACGCGATTTCTACGATGTCGGCGGATTGGGCAGCGGTGCCCAAGGTCAAAGCGGTTGCTGCGGCTGCGGCAAAGGTGCGGAGAGTTTTCATGTTCGTCCCTATCATCAAGTTGTTTTATGCCTCTTGGACATGTGCAGTCTACGCGGGCTTCAGGTGGGCGGATCATGGGTCTGACGGTCTTGTGAGATTTGTGTAATATTTGCACACGGCCAAATTTGGAGCGACGCGCGACCGGTTGATCTGTTTCGCGATTGCGGCATCGGGGGCTTTGGCCTAATCAGAGGGAACGCCAGAATTAAGAGGACAACAGATGCGCCTGACCCGTTATTTCCTACCCGTGCTGCGTGAAAATCCGGCTGAGGCGCAAATCGTGTCGCACCGTTTGATGTTGCGTGCCGGGATGATCAAACAAAACGCGGCCGGGATATATTCGTGGTTGCCGCTGGGCTTCAAGGTGCTGCGCAAACTCGAAGACATCGTGCACGAAGAGCAGGTTCGCGCGGGCCACATTCCAATGCTGATGCCCACGCTGCAACCTGCGGACCTATGGCGCGAAAGCGGTCGCTATGACGACTACGGCGAAGAGATGCTGCGGATCACCGACCGTCAGGGCCGCGATATGCTCTATGGTCCAACAAATGAGGAGATGATCACCGACATCTTCCGCGCCCATGTCGGCAGCTACAAAGACCTGCCGCTGACGCTTTATCATATTCAATGGAAATTCCGTGACGAGATGCGCCCCCGGTTCGGCGTGATGCGGGGCCGCGAATTCTTCATGAAGGACGGCTACAATTTCGACCTGACCAAAGAAGACGCGCTGCACGCTTATAACCGCCATTTGGTCAGCTACCTGCGCACCTACGAGCGGATGGGGCTTCAGGCGATCCCGATGCGCGCGGACAGCGGCCCCATCGGCGGTGATTACACGCATGAATTTCTTGTGCTGGCAGACACGGGTGAGAGCGAGGTCTTCTATGACAGCGCGGTAACCGATCTGACTTTTGGCGACCGCGACATCGACTATGATAGCGTGCAGCAATGCGCGGGCGTCCTTGATGAGTTCACGTCAAAATACGCGCGTACAGATGAAACCCACGACGAAGCGCTGTTCAATGCTATTCCGGAAGAGCGTCGCCGCACCGCGCGCGGCATTGAGGTAGGCCAGATCTTCTACTTCGGAACCCAGTATTCCGAAGCGATGGGCGCCAAGGTGCAAGGCCCGGACGGCAAGCCCGTGCCTGTGCATATGGGCAGCCACGGCATCGGTGTGAGCCGTCTGGTCGGCGCGATCATCGAGGCCAGCCACGACGACAAGGGCATCATCTGGCCCGAGGGGGTCACGCCGTTCCACTGTGGCATCGTGAACCTCAAACAGGGAGACAGCGAGGCCGATGCCGCCTGCGAAAGCCTTTACGCGGCACTCAGCGCGCTTGGGCTTGAGCCCCTTTATGATGACCGCGACGAGCGTGCGGGTGGCAAGTTTGCGACGATGGATCTGATCGGTCTGCCTTGGCGGATCACGGTCGGGCCGCGCGGGTTGAAAAACGGTGTGGTCGAGCTGACGTCGCGCCGGACCGGGGTCAGCGAAGAGCTGCCACCCAATGAGGCCGTGGACCGGATCGCAGGGATTTACGCAAAGGTGTAACGCCATGAAGAGGACAGCGTCGCAATGGATCATCGGGCTGCTGAGTGCAGTGCTCTGGTCTGGTGCGGCGCTGGCGCAGGACGAGGCGGTCACAGACCGTCTGAAATCCGCGATGGACGGTTGGCTGACCGACGCAAAGGCCGCCAACGGCGCGATCGCGATCACCTACCAAGGCAGCGTGGTGGCCGCCGAAGGGTTTGGCATGCAAGCAGAAACCCCTGTGGAAATGGCCAGCCTGAGCAAAGCAATCACAGCCGTCTGTGCGCACACCTTGGTACGCGACGGAATGATGGGCTGGGGTGATCCGGTGACCGACCATCTGCCAACGGCGCCCGCCAATATCACCGTGGGCGATCTGATGCGGCAAGCCACCGGGCTCACAACCGACGGGACCCAAGGCACGTCCGCTCCTTTTTTGGGATCCAAAGATGATGCTGGCCTTACGTTCTTTGATCGGATGAAGCGGCGCGGCGCACCTAAGGGGTCGCGCGGCCATTATACCTACAACAATGAAAACTACATGCTGCTTGGGCTGGTTATTCAGGACGTCGCTGCGGCATCCGTCGCCGAAACCTGCGCAGCCCGCGTGCTGGCCCCTGCGGGCGTTATGGGTCAACCCTCGCCGATGACAGGGGCTTTCCTGTCGTGGGGCGGCTGGCAGATGACGGCGGCCGATTACGCGCGGTTCCATGCCCATTGGTTTGGCCCGGACGGAGAGATCGGGCGCGCACCCTTTGCCCTGCCTCACGTGGATATGGGGCGCGGCGCATATTACGGCGCAGGCACGACATTTCGCGAATTCCGCGGCAGCCATAATTTTTGGCATTTTGGCTTGTGGTGTTTTCCGGACCGCCTGAATGTCGGCGGCTATGCTGTCTTGTGGGAAGGCCAATGGGGCGCTGTCGCGGTGTTTGAAGGGTGTCACGACTGGGACACTCTTTATGCGCTGGATGGGGCGCTGTCGCGCGCCGTCTACCCCAAATGATCCTGCGGGCGGCGGCCTTGGCGACGGGCGTGCTTGTGGGGGCGGGTGCATCGCAATTCCCGGAGTTTTCACAGCAATACACACAGCGTCTGGGCGGGGCGGTTGATGCGCTGGCCGAAGTGGTTGCGGATTTTGATGCCTCTGCCGCCGCCGAAGGTTTGAACCGCACGGACGCGCTGGCCCAAATGCAGGGCACGGATTTCGTGGAACGCCGTCGCCGCGATATGGAGCAGACCTTTGCCCGCTATGACCGGCTGCGCACCGATTTGTCGGTGCTTGAGACGCATGGCCCTTTCATGCGGGCCTATCACGCCGCGCGGATGGGGGATCGTGACATTGCGCAAAAGGCGATGCAGGCGTTCCAACCGGCGCTTCCTTTCAGTTTCGCGGGTGCAGTTTTTGCCGGGGCCGGGTTTGTCGCTGGCTGGGCGGGCGTTGGCGCATTGGCGCTGTTTTTGCCGCGCAGACGACGCATAAGATCATGAACAACCGGGCGCGCTGACGCGCGCAACACGGACATGTTCGCTTGACCCCGACCAACCAAACCCGCAGGTTGCGCGCACGTTCTCCAAAGGCAGGCTTGATGCAAAAAACACCTCCCCCCTTCGCGGCATTTGAGTGGATGATCGCATGGCGTTATCTGCGCGCCCGCCGGGCCGAAGGCGGCGTGAGCACAATGACCTGGATCAGCCTTCTGGGCATCACTTTGGCGGTGTTTGCGCTGATCGCGACCCTGTCAGTACGCTCCGGATTTCGGGCCGAGTTCGTCGATACGATCCTTGGTGCCAATGCACACGCTACCATCTACACCTTCGGCACGGTGACCGAAACGGGCCGCACAGACCGCACGCTGAAAGACTATGCCGCCTTGGCCGAACGCATCGCCGCTGTTGATGGCGTGACGCGCGTCGCCCCACTGATCCGCGGACAGGTGATGGTGGCGCATCAGGGCCGCACCTCAGGCGTGGAAATCTACGGCATCGCGCCGGAGGATTTGCTGACCATCCCGCGCATTGCGAACCCTGAAACGGCGCAAGGCGACATCAACCGTTTCGGCGAGGGCATCGCGCTTGGCTCCGGGGTGGCACAGGATCTGGGGGTCGGTATCGGCGACCGCGTCAAGGTCATTTCGCCCGATGGTGTGCGCACGGCCTTTGGCACCAGCCCAAGGGTAAACGCCTATGATGTCACGTATATTTTCACCGCTGGGCGCTATGATATCGACCGGACACGCGCCTATCTGCCCTTTGAACAGGCGCAAAGCTTTTTCAATCGCGAAGGCGTCGCGGATGAGCTGGAGGTGATGGTGCGCGAACCCGAGCAGATCGAACGCCTGGCCCCCGCACTGCTTGATGCCGCCGGAGATCGTGGTCAGGTTTGGACATGGCGCGACCGAGCGGGTGGCTTTTTGCGTGCGTTGGAAGTGGAGGACAACGTGATGTTCATCATTCTGTCGATCCTCGTTCTGATCGCAGCGATGAACATTGTTTCGGGGCTGATCATGCTGGTCAAAAACAAGGGGCGCGACATCGGCATTTTGCGCACCATGGGGCTGAGCGAGGGGTCGATCTTGCGGGTGTTCTTTATCTGCGGCGCATCGACAGGGCTGATTGGCACGGCGTTGGGTGTACTGCTGGGGTGCCTCTTTGCCATCTACATTGACCCGATATTTTCCTTTGTGAACGTCGCGATGGGCGGCGGGGTCTGGGATCCGTCTATACGCGGCATATACGCCTTGCCTGCCGAGTTACGTCTTGGCGATGTGCTGTCGGCGGTCGCCTTGTCACTGGGTTTGTCATTTATCGTGACGCTCTTTCCCGCGCGCCGCGCGGCCCGCATGAACCCGGTCGAGGCGCTGCGGTATGAGTGACCCCATCCTGCGCCTGAACCAGATCGAAAAGGCCTACAACCCCGGCAAGCCCAACGCGGTGACCGTACTGCGCGGCGTAGACCTCGAAGTGGCCCGTGGCGAGGTCGTGGCCCTTGTCGCTCCATCGGGGGCGGGCAAGTCCACGCTGCTGCATATCGCCGGGTTGCTGGATACGCCGGATACCGGAAATGTCGCGATTGATGGTGCGGACATGACCGGTCTGGGCGAGCGCAAACGCACAGCCGTACGACGGCGGGATGTGGGGTTCGTCTACCAGTTCCACCATTTGCTGCCAGAGTTTACGGCGCTTGAAAACGTGGTCTTGCCCCAATTGGCCGATGGTGTGCCCAAGGCTGACGCGCAGGCCCATGCGATGCAACTGTTGGAGAGCGTCGGTGTGGCCCCACGTGCCGCACACCGCCCCGCGGCCTTGTCAGGCGGCGAGCAACAACGTGTCGCATTTTGTCGCGCCTTGGCCAATGCACCCAAATTGTTGCTGGCTGATGAACCGACGGGTAACCTTGATCCGGGCACATCCGATCAAGTATTTGCGGCCTTGATGGCCCTGGTGCGGGGGCGTGGGCTGTCGGCATTGATTGCCACACATAATCTTGATCTCGCCGCGCGCATGGATCGACAGATCAGGCTGGATGCAGGACATGTGGTAGGCTTGTGATCTCTGCGCTTGACGCGTCAGTCTGCAAACCGCAACTTGGTCGTCATTACGACTAAAGGACAAAGCCATGCTGCGGACGTTGGATGAGATTGAAACCAAAACGCGCGCAGCCCTTTTGGCGCATGGGGCCAGCGCCTTTGCCGCCGCCGAGGTAGCGCGTGCGGTCCGCGAAGCAGAACGGCATGGCAACAAGATCTGCGGCCTTTACTATCTCGAAAGCTATTGCCAGCAATTGGTGACAGGCCGCGTCAAAGGCCAGGTGATCCCTCAGGTTAGCTTGCCACGTCCCGGCGCGATTGTTGTTGATGCACAATTCGGCTTTGCCCAGCCTGCTTTTTCCTATGGGCTAATTCCTGCGCTGGACGCCGCACGTCAATTTGGCACTGCAAGCCTCGCGGTTGCGCATGCACACACCTGCACATCTCTGGGGTATTTCACCGAACAGGTTGCGCGCGCGGGCTGCATCGCGTTGGGTTTTACAAATGCCTCGCCCATTGTTGCGGCACCCGGCGGGCGTACACGCGTGATCGGCACCAACCCGATTGCCTTTTCGGTCCCTGATGGTGACGGAGGTCTGGCGATGCACTTCGATCAATCCACCACAACGGTCGCGCTGGGCAAGATCACGATGGCGCAAGCCGCAGGGCAAAGCATTCCCGAAGGCTGGGCACTGGATGCAAATGGCGCACCCACAACCGACCCAAACGCGGCGCTGAAAGGCTCGCTTGTGTCTATGGGCGGGTACAAAGGCTGGGGTTTCGGACTGATGGCCGAAATATTGGCGGCGGCCATGACCGGCAGCGTGCTGTCGCGCGATGTCAAACCGCTCAAGGCACCGGACGGCGCACCGCATGATCTGGGCCAGTACTATCTGATTATTGATCCCAGCGTATCAAGCGATTTTGCCGACAAAGTGCGGGCGCTGGGCGAGATGGCCCAATCCGATCCGGGCACACGGATGCCAGGTCAGGACCGCCGTGGCAATGACCCGGTGGATGTGTCACCGGAGGTATGGGCATTGGTGGATCAACTGAGCCAAGGCGTGGCTTAGGCCTGCTGCGTCACCCATACGCCCAAGGCCATGATGGCGATACCGCCGGCCCGCATCGCACCCAGTTGCGTCACTTGCGCGCCGAAAAGCCCGAAATGATCAATCGCGGCGGCGCTGATCAACTGGCCGAGCAATACGAAAAACACCGCGTTGCCGATCCCGAAGTGTGGCGCGATATAGGTGATCGACAGCACATAAAACGCGACCAGAACACCTGCCAGAAAGAGATGCTTGGGCGCACCCATGATCCGACCAAGTGCCTGTGGGCCGGTCACAATCGTCACCGCAGCGCAAGCGAGGAGTGCAATCAGGAACAGCACCGTGGCGGCGGCCGCCGGTGATCCGATCCGCACCCCTAATGCCGCATTGAGCGCAGCCAGCAACGGGATCCCGATGCCCGCAAAAAGCATGATCAACGCGTATTGGGCCATCACAGCTATCCTTTTTTATGCAACTGATCAGGATCATGGAATGCTCGCTCGGGAAGGGCAAGGATGATACCATGTCAACTATACCAATCGCAGGGGCACATCATGCATTACACAGTCGTTCTTTCCGCCGCAGCACTGGCGCTCGTCGCTTGCGTTGCACCACCGTCCATGCCCGAAGCGCCTGAAGGGGCTGTGTTCTTCGCCGAAAACTGCGCTGTGTGTCACGGGGCGGATGCGATGGGTGGAGAGGCGGGTGCGTTGTCAAGAACACCGCCTGATCTGACGCGTATTGCGGCGCGACGCGGGGGTGAGTTCCCCGTGGCGGAGGTGCTGTCCGAGATCGACGGCTATGCCAAGGGCACGCACCCTGAGCGGATCATGCCGGAATTCGGCGCATCGCTGACCGGCGATACGGTGCCTGTTGATGTAGACGGGACGCTCACACCGACCCCGCGTCCGCTTGCGGCGTTGCTTGTCTACTTGCAATCGGTGCAGCGCGACTGATCAGTCGCAAATACCGTTCAGTTCCACCCCGTCCCACGGCATCCGCACGGCATAGGGGCGCGATTGTGGCAGCGGTTCAACCGGCATGGCCTGAGCGATCAGAGCGTGCAGGCGCTGTGTGCGCGCGGCCTGAGGCGCCAACGCGCGACAGCACACGAACTCCTCGACAATCGCGCCCTGTTGTTCGTAACCAAAGCTGTCAAAACGTGGAAGGGCCTCGAGATCAAAGAGATAGGGGTCGCTTCCGCGTTGATGTTCCGAGGCCGCCCGCAATGGGGAGTATCCCGTCTGAGCCCGGTTCTGCCATTGCCAGACATGCGTCATTTCATGCGCAAAGAGCATAGCCGCAATCAGTCCGATGCGGTCTGGGAAATCGGGCAGGTAATCGTCGAGATACCAATCGCGGTCGAAGAAAATGGTATTGAACAGCGCCACGGCAGCCGGTTTCGCGGTCACGATCTCAGTCTCCGAGGGCGGCAGGATCAACTCGCGGCAGGTGGTGCGGGGGCGGGCAGGGCGGCGGAAGGTCACCGCACGTGTCGGCGCGCCGTCGACAAAGCGCACAGTGCTGGTGTCGATGGTGTCACCATGGATGCCGCGGGCAAATGCGATCTCCCCTTCGGTCAAAGGGCGGCCGCAACCTGCGAGCAGTATCAGGATGAGAAAAACACGTAATATCATTGAGCTAGACGAGTTTCATCCTCTGGCAAAGGTTGCGGTCGCCATCGCCACGGGCTTGCCTGATGGCTCTTCGATCAGGGTGCAGCGGGCAAAGAACATGGTGCGTCCGGCGCGTGTGATCTCCGCCTCGGCGCGAATGGCATCCCCGCGCGCAGGGCGCAGGAACTGCGTGTCGAGCGTGACCGTCCCCACCGGGGTGATCTGGTCCATTTGCCCGATGCAGGCAAAGACCATCGCGGTGTCGGCCAGTGCCGCAAGGGCCTGCCCTGATACAGATGCCACCGACGCGGTTGATGTATCGGTGATGGGGATGGTCATGGTGCAGCCGGTTGTGTCCATCTGGCTGATTTCAGGTTTTAAATCCTGTATCCAGCCTGCGAAATTCTCAGTCAGAAACGTCTGGGCCGTGGCAGGTGTCATGCGCATCCTCTGGATAGATATCAGCACCCTAGGCCAGTGCCCGCCCCTTGCAAAGCCATGGATTGATTCAGATCAGTGTGCGAGTATCAGGGCTCTGCGATGATACTGATGGGGCTGGTTCAGGAGGCGTAAAATAATGCATATTTTCAAAAGTTTGGCCGTCGCGACACTGATTGCAGGTCCGGGATTGGCGCAGGATACGGACGTGGGTGCTGTGCTCTTTGCAAAGCACTGCGCGACATGCCATGGCGAGGCGGGCACCGGGAATGGCCCGATGGCCCCGGCGCTGTTGTTGCAACCTCCGAACCTGACGGATCTGAGTGCGCGCAATGACGGAGCGTTTCCCATGCTGCGCGTGGTCTCGCGCATTGACGGAACGGACCCGCTGGTCAGCCACGGATCACCCATGCCGGTCTACGGCCCGTTCTTTGAGGGGGTGCAAAGCATCGCGCTCAAAACCGATGCGGGCCAGCCGGTGATGATGAGCCAGCCTGTGGCCGATCTGGTCACGTACCTGCAGACCTTGCAGAACTGAGGGGTTAAGACCCCGGTCGCGCAACGGCGTCGCTCGGGGTGGGGCCCCGGGACAGGACGTGTGCCTGCGGACCTTGCTGTGTTGTGAAAAAGCGGGGGTGACATCCCCTATGCACCCCCTGTGCACCCCGTGCACCGGGAAGCGGGTGCAAAACCGAGGTTTTTGGGGCGGTTTGTGGTAAGGGTTTGGTGAGAGGTGTTGGGATCAGTGTGAACGTGGCGTTCGGTGGGCGGTGTGCGGGACGGGGCCGCACCGAAGGTGCGCCGTGGTTTATCGGCACGCCTTTGGCGTGTCGGGGAAGTAAACCCCGTCTTGGAAACGGTCCGGGAAAAGGTTCCAGGGCTGAACGCCCTCTCGCACCTCTGGCGAGGTGCTGCCGGGCGACGCTCATGCTGGGCATGGTCTGAGGCGGAGCCCCGGACATAGCAGTTTCAAGGTGAAACAGGTGTTCAGGGTCGCGCCTGACCCTCGGTCGGAGGTCCCTCTTGCCATCGGTCCAGTGGAAACGTTTGAGGCCGCAGAAGGGCGCAGCACTGTGGCAAACGCAGTGCGCCCTCCCCGTGGGAGGAGGTCAAGCGCGGCCCGAGGCGGGGCCTCGGGCTTTGCGGGGCCGTTATCGCAGCT